>JAZQQB010000071.1:0-188853 GCA_045628865.1 Lachnospiraceae bacterium
CATTACCTTTACAGAAGAGGGAAGAATTGCAAAGTATGCTAGGTGGAGAGGCGGCTGGGATGGATATACGAGACCAGCACTCTGTACAATGGGTGTGGGATGTAATGGCGTATTGTATCCACCACATTCTGTAGATGAACGAATCTTTGATGTGAAGGCAATCAAAGAAGATTGTATATCTGCGGACGATATTTGGTTGAAGGCAATGGGCATTCTGAAAGGAACAAAGACTGTTATCTGTAATGAAGGATCTCTTGTGTATTTCCCAGTACTTCATAGTCAGAAGACAGCACTTTATAAAGAAAATGCAGATGAGAATAGAAATGATGTAGCATTTGCTAATATTCTGAAACGTTACCCAGCAATAGAAGAAAAGCTATATCAGAGTTATTTAGAGTGCAATGGGGAAAGACAGCCAAGAATTATTGTAGTCCACCCAGGAAAGCAGCATTCCTTACGTCTAGCAGAGGCACTAGAGGAACAAGGCTTATTAACTGCATATATAACAACTATGTACAATAAAAAGGGGACTATCACATATGGATTAAGCCATTTTCTTCGCGGAAAGAATAAGAAGAAGGCAAGTGGACGAAAGAGTGATGGAATACCTTCAGAAAAGGTCATTGTACGAGCAGAATTTACTGGACTTATGGGAAGATTTTTAGATCGAATCTTTCCATCAAAGAAGGTCTATAATTTTTGGAATGATCATTTGAATCGAGTGTTTGCAAGAAAAACTGCTAAATATATCTTACATCAAAGAGTTGATGCAGTGATTGCGTATGATAATGATTCCGATTTGTTATTTGAAATCCTTAAGAAAAAGAATCCGTCTATTATTAGAATCTTGGATGTTTCTATTGCTAATCGTTTGTATATGAAAGAGGTATACGAAAAAGATATCAAGGAGACTGGAGAAAAAGGATTATATACAGAACAATTTAATCTATGGGAAGAAAAAACACAGAAGAGATTGTTAAAGGAGATTCAATTAAGCCAGTACTTCTTGGTGGCATCGGAGATTGTAAAGAAGAGCTTATTGTTTTCGGGTGTAAAAGAAGAACAAATTAAGAAAGCAGCATATGGAGTTGATCTGAAAACGTTCGAGTATAAAGAACATGAGAGCATCCATGAACCGTTACGATTGATTTATGTTGGTGGAGTCTATTACAGAAAAGGAATGCATCATTTACTCAAGGTGGTTCGTGAAATGGGTGATGCTGTACAGTTGCAGCTTGCCGGTGGTTATCATGAGGATTTCTATCGAGAATATGGTAAAGATTCTAATATTGAGTTTCTTGGATTTGTTACACATGACGAATTAGCCAAGAAGTATCAGGAGTCAGATGTATTTGTATTTCCAACGCTTGGTGAGGGATTTGGTATGGTAGTTCTTGAAGCCATGAGCTGTGGTTTACCTATTATTATTACAGATCATGCTGGAGGAAATGATGCAATTACTCATGGTATTGATGGATTTGAACTCGAAGCGGGAAATGATGAACAGTTGAAGCAATATATTCAATGGTTCATCGAACATCCAGAGCAGTATAGAGAAATGAGTAGAAATGCGTATCAAAAAGTACAGGGCTACACATGGGAAGCTTATTATGCCAATGCAGTACAGGCAATATATGATATTGTGGGGAAATAAAGTATGGTGTTGATCATAACAGGAACCATATCACCAATGGTACAGGACTCTGAAGTGGTGGTTAGAGATTGTAAAGAACGATTAAAACAATATAAGGATTGCATTTATTTCTTTTTAGAATCAGGAGCTTTTAGGAAGATTATCATTGGAGAGAATAGTAACTATCCACAAGACGAATTGGAAGAAGTGTTTCATAAAGCCAAAGAAAGAAATGTAGAGCTTGAATACTTGACATTTCAGGGTGATAGTGATGCTACTAGAAAACATGGCAAGGGTTACGGTGAAGGTGAAATCATGAAGTATATCTTTCAAAATAGTAAACTGCTTGCAGGCGAAACAAGCTTTATGAAAATTACGGGCAGATTAAAACTTGATCAGGCTTGTAAGCTCGTAAAGAAATGCAAGGAAGGAAGAACATACTTTAATATTCCAAAGCCTGACTTGAGAGATTGGTATGATACAAGACTGTATGTAATGCCTGTAAAGATTTTTCAAGCCTATTTTATAGACGCATATAAAAGGGTTGAGGATTCTGAAAAGAGATATTTAGAAGTGGTATATACGGATGTTCTTGAGGAACATAAAATTAAGGTAAATAATTTTCCAAGATTTCCTAGGGTAGTGGGTGTATCCGGTTCAACAGGGGCAGCTTATGTATATTCAGAATGGAAATGTAAAATTAAGGATGTATTGAGTATTGTGCAATATTATAAAATAAGACAATAGGGGTAAAAAATGGGTATTATTAAAAAAGTATGGAAAAATACAGAAAATGATAGGTATGTAAGAAAATTATATAAGGAGGATAGAATTGAAATACAAGAAATAGAAATAGAGACTGTTAATAGGTGTAATGGGATTTGTCCGTTTTGTCCGGTTAATGTAAATGAGCCACAACGTGAATATGCGAAGATGACAGAAGAATTGTTTCATAAAATAATAGATGAATTATCAGAAATGAACTATTCAGGAAAACTTTCTTTATATTCAAATAATGAGCCATTTTTAGATTCTAGAATTATTGATTTTCATGAGTATGCAAGAATGAAAGTGCCTAATGCATATATAAGTTTGTTTACAAATGGATCATTTTTAACTGTAGACAAATTTAAAAAAATAATTCCTTTCTTGGATCATATGACAATTGATAATTATAATGATTCCAAAGTTGTAAATGACGGACTACAGGATGTTTTTGAATTAATTGAAAGTAGTGAGGAGTATAAACAAAAGGTAAAATTTGATATTAGGTTACAAAATGAAGTACGGTTCTCAAGGGGAGGGCAAGCGCCAAATAAGAAAAAAGCTGATAAAGTATTTCAGATTTGCCTTTTACCATTTAGACAGTTTGTGATTAGACCAACAGGTGAAGTGAGCTTGTGCTGTAATGATGCACTTGGAAAGTATACAATGGGAAATGTAAATGAACATTCTATACGAGAAATATGGAAATCTGAGAAGTATGAAAATGTCAGAATTCAAATGAAAAAATACAGAAGAAAAAAAATGATGTTATGTGAAAATTGTGATACGAGAACAGCACCTTAGATAAGGTAAACTGCTTTATTCAATATTATAGGGGGAATCATGGAAGAGAAGTGTTGGTTGAAGTATGAAAATAAGTGGAAGTTTCGAAATTTTTATTTCAAAAAGATATTAAGAAATCATTTTTTTGTAAAATATTTACATAAAGAACCTGTAATGCCAAGATATGCTCATAAGTACGTCTATAGAACGGAAAAAACAAATCAATGGATAATCAATAAGATTAATAGTGGAGATCCTTTTTTTGTAACTCGTTATGGTGGTACAGAAATGGCAATAATGACAAGAATATTAAAAAGAAAACTTGTTGGGCTATCAAATCAAGAAGAAAAAAAATTACAGGATTGGATAGAGAGAGCAGAAATTGTATCAGGATTATTTCCTTCAACAGTTGATTTTGCAGAACAGTTTACAGAAGAAATGAAAGAGGCGTCAAAAGAAATTGATTTGTTAGGAATGTGGCATCTTGAAATGGAAGATTATGTGATAGAGAAGTATGCTAAACAGGCGGAGTTAACACATTTATTGAGGCTTGAACCTTGGTTTGCGAAGAATCCATGGTCAGCAAGTTTGGAAGGGAAAAGGGTATTGGTAATTCATCCATTTGAAGAAACGATACTTGAACAATATAAAAAAAGGGTAAAGATCTTTCCTACAAAGAATGTTTTGCCAGAATTTGATCTGATTACAATGAAAGCAGTTCAGAGTTCAGGTGGAGAGAAAGACGAGCGTTTTAATAGTTGGTTTGAAGCGTTAGAATTTATGTATCAGGAAGCCATAAAAAAGGAGTTTGATATTGCTATATTAGGATGTGGAGCATATGGTTTACCATTAGGTGCAAAATTGAAGAAGGCTGGCAAACAAGTAATACATTTAGGCGGGGCAACACAGTTGCTGTTTGGAATACGGGGAAGCAGATGGGATCATGATTATCCATCTAAAATTAATCAATATTTTAATGAATATTGGGTATATCCTTCGGAGGCAGAAAAACCCAAGAATGCTAAAGGAATTGAAAATGCTTGCTATTGGAAATAGCAGTTAGGAATAAGTAAAGGAACAAAATGCTTAGTAAGAAATTAGTAGTTAAGAACAGTTTAATAAGTATGCTTACCCAATTTATTTCTATGATTTTGGGATTTATAACAAGTAGAGTATTTCTTCACTACTTGGGACTTGAAATAAGAGGTGTAAATAGTGTTGTTGGTGAGACATTAAGTTTTTTATCAATGGCAGAACTAGGAATTGGAAGTGCTATAACGTATCGTCTATATAAACCTTTAGTGGAAGATGATCAAGATACAGTAAAGAGTCTTATGAAGGTGTATCAAACAGCCTATAGAATTATTGCGATAGCAGTATTACTAATAGGATTAGTAATGATGGTGTTTCTACGTTTGATTATAAAAGATCAAACTATGGATTTTTCATTTATTCGAATTGTTTATTTGATTCAATTGGTGACTTCAGCGTCCACATACTGTTTTGCGTATAAGAGATCATTGATATACACAAATCAGAAGCAATATATATGCAAAGTAGTAGATTTGAGTACAAATGTTATATTTTCTATATTAAGAATTTGGGTGATGATACAATATAGAAATTACATTGCATATTTAGTATTGCAGTTATTACAGTCAGTGATTTCTAATGTGATCATTTCAGGATACTGTAATAGATTGTATCCATATATGAAGGATAAGAATGTGAAACCATTTGAAGATGTGAGAAGTATATTTAAGGATACGAAAAATATACTATTTGGGAAAATGGCTGCATATATTTGGAGTTCAACGGATAATATTGTAGTAACCGCTTTCAAAGGGCTTGTATCGGCAGGTGGTTTGACAACGTACAAATTTGTTGTGAATGCTGTAAGAAATATTCTTCATAGTGTTACAGAACCAATGACTGCGACAATTGGTAATTTTTTGCAAGTAAAAGATAAAAATGACTGCTATAAGATGCTAAAAACATATATTTTTTTTCGTTATGCAATGGTAAATATAACAGCAACAGGATTAATTGTCTGTTTAGATTCATTTGTAGGTTTGTTTTATGGAGATGAGTATATTCTAAATCTTATCATTAGCATATTATTAGTAGCAGACATTTTTATTGGGGTAATATATGGACCTATGGCTGAGATGATTAATTTGTTGGGGTATTTTTCACAGGATAAAATAATTAATTTCGTGGGTGCTTTTGTGAATTTAGGGACATCAATAATATTAGTTCAATTAGTTGGAATGAAGGGTGTTTTAATTGGGACCGTTATTTCGCAAGTTGTATTTTTGATCGGAAAGACTGTTTTGATAGCCCAAAAGTATTTTTATTCCAAAAAGTATTTAAGACTGTTTTTGATTCACTATGTTGAATATACATTAGTAACAGCATGTCAGGTATGGGGATTAATAAAACTATTTAGAATCATCTTTCCGGTTCAAGCTACAGTTTTGATTTTTTTAACGATGGCATGTAGCTCAGTTGTTATTGCATTATTAGTTATGTATATATTATGGGGAAAAACTGAGGAATATCATTATATGATTAATCTCATTAAAAATACCATTAAAAATAAAAAGTAAACTATTGTATGATTGAGAGCCTAGATAAAATGAAGAGAATAAAACAAAGATTATATGATAAAAAAAGTAGGGATAAGAGTCTATTATGTTATGTATTTATGTTTATGGTTTTTATTTTGGCACTAACCTATGCATTTAGAGGTTTTACATTAATAAAGGCTGATGATGGTTTTAATCAGTATTATCCAGTATATATTTATGTGGGAAAATATTTAAGAAATGTAATAAAATCCCTTTTACAGGGCGATTTTGTTCTAACCCAATTTGATTTCCAAATAGGGTTAGGCGAAGAAATAATACCAACATTAAATTATTATGGATTTGGTAATCCAATTTACCTATTATCAATGTTGATTCCATGTAAAAATTCTGAATTAGGATATGCTATTATCATATATGTTCATTTGTTTTTGGCGGGCATTTCATATATAAAATACTGTAATTATAAAGGAATTAGTTGTAGTGCAGTATTATCAAGTGTTTTTGTTTATTTATTTAGTGGTTATACATTGACATATGGATTTTGGTATCCACCATATTTGATGATATTGATTACAATTCCATTAATGTGTTTGGGAATAGAAAAAACGGTAGAACAAAAAAATATAAATAAATGTCTTATAGCTGCTTTTGTGTTGCAGGGATTAAATGGTTTCTATCACTTATACATGCTGATTATTTTTGGAATCATTTATTCAATAATAGTATGTGTAAATAGAAAAAAAATAAATAAGGCTAGTTTTAAGAACCTTTGTAGAATTGCGAGTCAAGTTTTAATTGGAATTATGATATCAGGAGTTATACTGATTCCGTCAGTAATAGGTTATTTTTATTCATCAAGAACACTCCGAGAAGGAAATATGTCGCTTGAAAAAATGTTTAACATTCAAGTGCAATTATTTTCAAAAATGTTTATGCACTTTAGTTTTCCATCAGGCTATGATGTGGACTGTATAGAATTACAGTGCCCATTGTTTGTCTTTATTATTGTATTGATGGCATGGAGAAAGCAAAAACATAATGAAATAAAAAAACTTGGAATTACAGGACTTATCATGTATTTGTTATGTGTTTATTCAAGTTATATTTTGCAAGGGTTTCCTGATATTTTATACTATAACAGATGGATTTCATTTTTCTATTTTATAATCGCAATACTATTCGCAATATCATTGGATGAGATAGAAAAAATTAATGTTAAAGAAATAGGAATCATTTTAGCGATTACAATATTTTATATAGGATTTTATATTACAAAAAATCGAGGTCTAATATTATATTACAGAAAAGGCTATGTATGGATATTTACTTTAATTATTGTAGGAATTATTGGGTGGCTTTTGGCTAAAATGATAAAAAGTGATTATTCGAAATATGTTATAGGTTTTGCAACTAATTTGTGCGTTATCTTTATGATTGTATTTGTAATTACAATTGCTGATGGAAAGTGGTACTATAAATGTGGTGGAAACGCTTGGCGGGCGATTGGATCGAATAAAACACAGGTATATCAATTGGAAACAAACAAATTTGAACGCTTGGATTTGTTGGGGGATTGCTTGAATCAATCAACAATACAAGGATTTTATGGGATTTCAGAGTATTATAGTATTATTAATGCAAATAAAATTAGATTTTTTCAAGAATATGGTTTGTTAGATGGTGAACAAGCATTTATATTGCGAACATTGAAACAAAAAGATAACTTGGAAGATTTGTTGTGTGTAAGGATATATGAAAGAGAAGATGAGCCTTTAGAGATAGAGATTAATCAAGATTGTTTTCCCCTAGGTGTTACATTTAGCAGATATATGACTCAAAAGGATGCAGAATTATTATCTGCAGAACAGAAGATAGAACATTCTTTAGAGTATATTATATTAGATACGGATGAAACTAATTTGTTATCAAAAGATGGGATTGATTGTGAGAGACAGTATATGCAAAATGTTGATATAAGAAAAAATACTGTTTCGGGCAACGTTCGTTTGAATGAGGATAGTATGTTGTTTATTGCGATACCTAACTCAAAGGGATGGAGTGCATATATTGATGGAAAGAAAACAACAATATATAATGCTGATTATGGGTTTATGGCGATTAAAGTAAATAAGGGGGAAAGTGAGATTAGATTGGTATATCATACTCCTGGGGTGTATTTTGGAATGTTTATGACAGTGGTTGGAATTATTATTTTCATTCGTATCAATAAAAAGGGTTTGATGGTTTTAAAATAATTATTTTTATTGAAAAGACTGAGAGCGTGATATAATAAAAAAATTAGAAAGAGTTATAAATGAAAAAGAACTATTTTTTGGAAAGAAGTATTTTTGTATTATTCTGTATAATGATGATTAGTAATGTGATATCGTATTTGTTTCAAATTGTATTAGCAAGATTGTGTACGTCTACGAATATATATGGTCTTTGTAATACATTACTATCAATATATTCAATTTTACTTGTACCAAGTTCTTGTATGATATTAGTTGTAACAAATATTGTTGCAACTAATGGTGGGGGACAAGAAACAAAAAATACAATTGTAATGTTATGTTTAATATTTTTTTTTCTAGGTGGAATTTTATCATTTCCGATATTGAGATTATTACAGTTAAATTCCTATTTGGAATATTACATGCTATTAATAGGTGCCTCATTTGCAATATATGGTTCATTATTTGTTGGTAAAATTCAGGGAAAGAAAGATTTTATTGGTTTTGGAATACAAGGTTTGTTAAATGTGATTGTACGATTATTGATGTTAGTTTTACTGCTCTTGGGATCAGAGGGCACAATGATGTCACTTGCGATTGTAGTTGCAACAATAATTAGTCAACTATATTCTAAGCGTAGAAGTAAAGAGAAGATTTATTGGATTAATCCAGAACATAAGTTGATTGACATACCAATAATGAAGTTTTATTTGGGAATTCTGTTTTCTCAGTTGCTTGTATCATTGTTTATTAACGGCGATATTTTGTTGATAAGGGTGTATTTTGGAGAAAAAGAGTTGGGATTATATTCTGCAGCATCTGTTGTTGGGAAAATTGCAACATATGTGACCGGAGCAATAATTGCAGTATTATTTCCGATGACGGCAGAGAGTGTGAATGATATTAATAGAAGTAGGAGATTGTTAAAAAAAGCTTTATTATATTCGTTAATGGTATCAATAATGTTTTCATGTTTGATTTTTTCTATTGGAATTAAGTTGATTACTATATGTATGGGTGATAAATATTATGTATCAAATAAATATTTAGTTGCAGTAATGATTTTTGTAATCCCATTTTCATTATTAAATATCCAAATTAATTTTATAAATGCACTTGGAGAGGCAAGAGTTGTTATATATACGTTAATGGGATGTTGTTTAAGTATGATTTTGGGAAGTTATTTTTTTCATTCTTCAATTTTACAAATAATGATAATGGCTGGTTTAGTCTTATTTGTTACATTTGTTATAGAGTATTTGTACTGTATAAATAAGTTACGAAAGGAGCTACTTTATGAATAATAGATTTATTCGTTGGATTTACTATAAAATATTACCATTTTCGATTCAAGCAATAATATCGAAAATAGTATTTAAGCCTCAATTTGGAAACGATATGACAGTATCAAGAGGTATTAAATTTTATTATGGTAAAGTATCCTTTGGAAATGGAACAAGAATAGCTGCTAATAGTGTTTTTTCAAACATAGCGGTAGGTAATTATACAGTTTTTGCACAAGATTTTCGAGTGCTAGCTTTTGTGCACGATTATACTGCTTTTTCAATAAATAGTATTATTCCAAGTATAATTTCATGGAAAGAAAAGAAAGAGTTACACGAACCTAATATACATGATTATCCACAAACCGTTGTTGGAAATGATGTATGGATTGGAGAATTTGTGACTGTTAAAGGTGGAATTACTATTGGTGATGGTGCAGTTGTAGGGGCTAGAAGCGTAGTAACACATGATGTACCACCTTTTTCGATTGTGGCTGGAGTTCCAGCAAGACTAATTGGTTGGAGATTTGATGAGAAAAAAATTCAACTTATGAAAGATATTCAATGGTGGAATTGGGATAAAGAAAAAATTAAAAAAAATTATGAGCGATTATGTAACTTCGATGAATCGCTCCGAGAGATAAATTAGGAGCATTATATGAATAAAGAAATAGATTTTAGTGTGATTATGCCAACATATAATTCGGAAAGAACATTGGAATTGGCATTGGAAGGAATCAGAGGCCAGAGTTTTCCACAAGACAGAGTCGAAATTTTAATTGTGGATGGGGGATCTACAGATAGAACATTAGAAATTGCAGAAAAATATAATTGTGTAATTGTAACAAATCCAGATAAACTGCCTGAACCAGCAAAATTGTATGGTATGCAAAGAGCACAAGGTAAATATATTTGTGTTATGGGTTCTGACGAGATTATGACAAATAAGATGTTGTTTAAACAAAGGTTAGATTTTTTAAAAAAACATCCAGAAGTACATGGCATGTTAGCAGAATTAAAGGCTCCAAAAGGATATTCACCTTGTTGCTTTTATATGAACGCAGTAGGGGATCCATTTACATGTTTTGTGTACAAAACATATGGAAACAGAGTATATAATTTAAGAAAGAAATTATATAAAAAAGAAGATAAGACATATATCTATAAATTTAATGATGATGATATTTTACCAATTGGTGATGGTGGAACGATAATGGATATGTTTTATATAAGGACAAATTATTCAGAATTGATGAAAACACATGAAACATCAGTACTATGGGATATAATGATAAGAGATAATGGTATGATTGCTTGTATTGAGGATGATTATGTAGAACATCTAAGTTTGTGTGATTTAAAAACTTATTTAAAAAAGTTGAATTTTAGAGTGATTAATAATGTTCATAATGTTGATGGATCTGGTTACGCATTTCGAGCGAAAACTCAAAGTAGATTAAATCGTAGAAAATATATATTTCCGTTATATTGTATACTACTTCCATGGCCATTATTCGATTCCATACATATGGCAATTAGATTAAAACATTATATATATTTTGCACATCCATTCTTTTGTTGGTACGTTATGATACAAATTATAAAAGAATATATGAAAAAGTTATTTGGAATACAATCTCACAATAAAACATATGGAAAATGAGAAGGAGAAAAGGTATGTTAAATAAGATAAAGGCTGGAATTATTGGATTCGGATATATGGGTAATTTCCATTTGAATCGTACACGTGAAGTGGGAAAAATTGAGGTGATAGCAGTATATGATATAGATGAGCAAAAGTTATTGGATGCAAGAGAGGAAAATTTACTTTCGTATAATAATTTAGAAGATTTTTTGTCAAATGAAGAAATATCGTTGGTTATTATTTGTACTCCAAATGATGTTCATAAAGAGCTTTCGATAAAATCTTTGAATGCTGGAAAAAATGTAATATGTGAGAAACCTGCAATGTTAAATTTGTTGGATTTAAATGAGGTTTTGGAATGTGCACATAAGAATGATAAATTTTTTACTACGCACCAAAATAGAAGATGGGATAATGATTATAGAGTAGTGAAAGAAATATTAGCTAGTGGAAAAATTGGACAAGTTACAACAATATTTTCTCAAACATTTGGTCAAAGAGGTGTATGTTTCGGCTGGAGAGCTGATGAGTCAAAAGGTGGCGGAATGCTGTATGATTGGGGAATACATTTGATTGATCAATTACTCATGATGTTTCAAGAAAAGAAGGTCATAAGTGTTTATGCAAGACTTAGAAGTATATTAACTCCAATTGTTGATGATTATTTTGAAGTGGAATTAGAATTTGAAGATGATATTGTCGCACACATTAGCGTAGGAACATTTTGCTTACAAGAAAGACCAAGATGGTTTATTTTGGGAGATAAAGGAACTGTAAGAATAGATGATTTTTCAGGACTAAAAGGTGGAATATCAAAAATTAATGATAATGTAAGGGGATTTAAGCGAGTTAAGGGTAATACTGCATTGGGACCAAGTAGAACGATGGCTCATTTGGAAAAAGAAAATATTGAGATGATAGAATTACCAAAAGTAGAAAGTGAAAATTTAGAATTTTATAATAATATAGTTTCTGTTATGAATGGAGAGAACACGTTGTATGTAACTGAAATGCAAATGATAAGAGATATGCAAGTAATAGAAGCGGTTTTTAAAGCAAATGAATTAAAACAGAAAATAGAAGTGAGTATATAGATATGTGTACAGATAAGAAGAACTTAAAAGATGTTAGTATAGGCAATAATGTATATTTAGCTGATTTTATCAACTTATATGGATGTTCTATAGGTAATAATTGTAAAATCGGAACCTTCGTAGAGATACAGAAGGATGTTGTAATTGGAGATAATTGTAAGATTTCAAGTCATTCTTTTATCTGTGAAGGTGTTCGAATTTCTCAAGGCGTGTTTATTGGTCATAATGTTTCATTTATAAATGATAGATATCCAATGGCAGTAAATTCAAATGGAGATTTAAAAACTGAAAATGATTGGGAAAAAGAATTAACGTATATTGGTGAGAATGTTTCAATAGGGACTAGTTCGACAATTATGTGTGGAATAAAAATAGGAAATAATGTATTGATAGGTGCAGGGTCAGTTGTAACGCATGATATACCAGAAAATGCAATTGCATATGGAAATCCTGCGCGGGTTATTAGGTATAAGGAGATTGATTATAATGAGTGATAGAATAGATTTTATGAATTTGAAAAGACAGTTTCAAAATGGTGAAAATGAATTTTTAGATTGTATTAAAAAAGTGTGTCGGGAAACTGCTTTTTCAGGGGGGAAATATGTTGAAAAGTTTGAAAAAGAATTTGCAGATTATATTGGTGTAAAGTATTGTGCAGGAGTAGATAGTGGAACAGGAGCTTTACAACTTGCTGTTAGGGCGCTAGAAATTGGTTCAGGAGATGAAGTAATAGTACCAACGAATACATTTATTGCAACGGCGTGGGGAGTAATACATAATGGTGCAATTCCTGTATTTGTAGATTGTACTAATGATACTTGGGAAATAGATTATACAAAGATAGAAGAAAAGATTACAGATAGAACAAAAGCTATTATTGGAGTACATTTATATGGTCAGCCTTTTGAAATTGATGAAGTTAAGAAAATTGCAGACAAATATAATTTGTATTTAATTGAAGATTGTGCACAGGCGCATGGTGCAATGTATAAAGGAAAAAAGATAGGACAATATGGAGAGGTAGCGTGTTTCTCTTTTTATCCAGGAAAAAATTTAGGTGCATTTGGTGAGGCAGGGGCAGTAGTAACTAATAATAAAAAGGTATATGATAAGATTTGTTTACTGAAAAATCATGGTTCGAAAGAAAGATATCATCATGAGGAACTTGGGTTTAATATGAGGATGGATGGTATTCAAGGTGCGATATTATCATGTAAACTTAAAAAATTAGATGGTTGGAATGATAGAAGAAGAGTGATTGCTCAAAGATACCTAACGGATATTAAAAATAGAAAAATAAAATTCCAATATACTCCTAATTATATTAAACATATATATCATTTGTTTGAGGTTCAAGTTGATAGTAGAGAAAACTTTATTGAATATATGGAAACTAACAATATATACTGTGGGATGCATTATCCGATTCCGTGCCATTTACAAAATGCTTTTTCGTTTTTGAAATATTCAGAAGGGACATGCTTAAATGCAGAAAAATTAGCAAAGAGTTGTGTATCGTTACCGATGTTCCCAGAATTGACAGATGAGGAAATAGAAAGAATTATAGATGCTTGTAATAAATATTAAAAATGATTATGAAGGGAAGTTATGTCGATAACAACAAATAAACTATTAAATAAAATAGTAATAGAAATAGGTAAAATAGAACAAGCACTGATTAAATTGTTGTATTTTTATTATAGAAAGAATCCGCCTAAAAATGTAATCTGTTCACGAAAATTTTTTGAAAGACATGCAGAAGATATAAAAGAAATAAAACGCTATCTGGCGGATGAAAGGTCAAAAGAAATATATGAAAAGCTGATTAAATTTAGAAGTACATACGATATGCGTATTCATCCAGAATGGTCATTAGAAGATATATATTTTGTTAAGGGGATAATATCATTATCAACAGAAGAAATTTTTATTGACTGTGGTGCATTTGATGGAGACTCTATAGAGAAGTTTATAAATAAACAAAAAGAGTTTAAATCAATAGTAGCGTTTGAACCGGATGTGTTGAATTATAAATTGCTATGTGAAAAATTTATAGGTGATAGGTTTGTACTTAGAAATACTGGTGTATGGAATGAAAATACAAAATTGATATTTCAACAAGAATGTAGTGAGATATCAAAGATAAGCCAAGAAATGGATGCGAATTTGATTGAAATATTAGTTGAGAGTCTTGATCAAGTTGAAGAATGTGCCAACGCATCATATATAAAAATGGACATTGAAGGTTCTGAAATTGAAGCATTAAAAGGTGCTGAAGAAATCATAAAGAGAAATAAACCTAAATTGGCAATCAGTATTTACCATAAAGACGAACATATGATAGAAATACCTAGACTAATAAAAGAATTGGTGCCAGAATATAAAATGTATGTAAGACAGCATTCACATACATTCTTTGATACAGTATTGTATTGCACTATTGAGGAATAACTATGAAAATACATATTTTTATTAATTGTTACTGGGGAACTGGAATGAGTGGTGGTGACAGAAGAATAATTGAATTATTGAGAAGATGGGAATATAAGTTACAAGATCAAATTATTATTTATACTACAAAACGTTTTCATGAGTTGCTACAAAAAGAAGGAATAGAGAAGTTTGAAGTATATGAAACAGATATTAATCGAGCAATAAGTACTAATATTGTAATAGAGTATTACAGAAGAACCAAGCAATGTAAGAAGATATTAAAAAATACAGTGGAAGATGGAGATATTTTCTATTCACCAACAGATATCCTTCCAGACATTTTGCCACCAGTTTCATTTATTAAAGGAAACAAAAGTTTATCATGGACAATGATAACGTACCATATATTTGAGAAGTTTTATAAACGTCCAGGAAATATAATAAAGAATTTTATTTCTTGTTATCAACAGAAGTATGCAATGTATTTAGGAAATAAGTATGCAAAGCATTTTTTGACAACGAGTCCTGTTGTAGTGGAGGAAATGAAGAAACAAAAGTATGCTATGGAAAAGGTTGCATTAGTAGATAATGCTGTAGATACAGAAATAATTGAGAAGTCCAATTTGGAACTTGAAGGATATGATGCAGTATTTTTGGCCCGACTGAATTACAGTAAAGGAATTTTTGAGTTGCCTGAAATTTGGAAAAAAGTGACAGATAAATATCCAAATGCTCAATTGGCTATAATGGGAAAAGGAACAGACGAAATAACTACTGAATTGAAGAATTGTATATCGGAAAATAAGATGAATGATAATATTACTCTATTTGGTTATGTAGAAGCAGAAGATGCATATTCAATTATGAAAAAGTCAAAGGTATTTTTATTCACAAGTCATGAAGAAGGTTGGGGAATGGCTTTGGCTGAAGCCTTAGTGTGTGGAATCCCTGTTGTGGCATATGATTTGCCAGTGTTTTCATATTTATTTAAAAAGGGAATAAGTTTGTGTGAGTTAAAGAATACAAATGAAATGGCGGAAAAAGTAATAGAATATCTTGAAAATGATGGATTTAGAGTTAAATGTGGACAGGAAGGAAGAACATATATTTTAGAAAAATATTCATTAGATGTGGTTTCGAAAAATGAGTTAGAAATTATAATGTCTTAATGTTTGAGGAGTTGATATGAAGAGGAATAAAATAATAGTAACAGGTTTTTCAGGCTTTGTAGCACGACATTTTGTTGATTATCTATTTGAAAATCGATTAGAAGCTGATATTTTAGGAATTGATATTAATGAACCTGCAATAGATTTATTAAAGTACAATACGATATTAGATATTACTTTTAAACAAATTAATTTGTTAGATTTACAACAATTGAAAACTGCTGTTAAGAGTTTCTGTCCTACTATGGTATTACATTTAGCTTCATACAGTAGTGTGGCCTATAGTTGGAATAATCCTGAAGAAAGTTTTGTTAATAATACGAATATATTTCTGAATTTAGTTTCTGTTATTAGGGAAACGAATAAAGATTGTCGTATTTTATCGGTTGGTTCTTCAGAAGAATATGGAAATGTTACTGAAGAAGATTTACCATTACTAGAAACAACGAAGTTGAATCCACAGAGTCCATATGCTGTAGCAAGAGTTTCACAGGAATTATTGGCAAAAGTATTTGTAGAGAGCTACGATATGAAAATAATATTAACACGTTCATTTAATCATATTGGTCCTTTCCAAGATGAGAGATTTGTTGTTCCAAGTTTTATTCGACGTATTTTGGACATCAAAGAAAGTGGACAGACTAGTGGTGTAATTGAAACGGGAGATATAGCAATCGTTCGTGATTTTTTGGATGTCAGAGATGTGGTAAAAGCGTATTGGAGTTTATTATTAGAGGGAATTCCAGGAGAATTATATAATATATGTTCAGGAAAAGGAATACCATTAAAAGAAGTTATAGATGTAATTTCCCAAAAAATTGGTGTAGAAATTCAGACAAAAGTAAATTCAAATTATGTGAGACCATGTGATAATAAAATTATTGTTGGATCATATGAAAAAATAAATAGAAAAACAGGATGGGAACCATCAATATCATTGGAAGAGACTATAAGTGAAATGATTAATATTATGAGGAAATAAAAATTGATGAATAGTAATAATATTTGTATATTGGCATTGTCGTGGAGAGATATTGGATTTCCAACGATGGGTGGTGCAGAAGTTTTTACACATGAGATGCTTAAAAGAGCTGCAAGGCATGGTATGAAAATAATACATTTTGCGCCTTCGTGTGATAAAATACCTAAGGAGGAGATTATTGATGGTATTACATATAAAAGAGATGGAAATATTTTTAATGTGATTTATAAGGCAAAAAGATATTATAAAAAAAATGCTAATCAAATTGATTATGTAATTGATCAATGTAATACATTTCGTTTTTTTTCAAAATACTGGGTACCAAAGGACAAGAGAATATTCTTAATATTTCAGTTGACAAGGGAAATATGGGATATTAATATGAAATTTCCGTTTAGTAAGATTGGAAAAATTCTTGAAACACCATTATTACGAATGAATAGAAACGATGTAACAATCACAGAGTCTGAATCAACAAAAAAAGATTTGGTAAATGTTGGGTTTGATCCGTCCAAAATACATATCATTCCAATAGGTTTAAATAAGAATTATTTAGATTTTGAGGTGGATTGGGATAAAGAAAAAGGCTCCAATTTTATATATGTTGGAAGATATTCAAAATATAAGGGTTTAGATGTAACATTAGAAGCGTTTGGTGCAATACATGGAGATTTTCCTGAAAGTAAAATGTGGATTGTAGGTAAAAAAGACAATGCTTATATAGATAATAGATTACTTCCAATATGTGATAAATATGGATTGAAAATAGGTGATGATGAATCGAAAGATGTAGTTACATGGGGATTTGTTTCTGATCAAAAAAAATTAGAATTGCAAAATAGAGCGAGAGCACTCATTTTTCCGTCAGTAAGAGAAGGATGGGGAATGATTATTTCAGAAGCGGCAGTAGTAGGTACACCAAGTATAACGTATAATGCACCTGGAATGATTGATGCGGTTAATTATGGTGAAGCTGGCTATGTATGCGAGACTAATGATAAAGTAGGACTGATAGGATGTATGAAAACAGTGTTAACAGATGAAGTACAGTATCAGAAAAAAAGAAGAGAAGCCTATATGTTTTCTGAAAAATTTGATTTCGAAAAAACTGGATTAGAGTTTATAACTTTGATTGGTGAACTTGAAAACAGAAAACAAATGTAGATGATAATTTAAGAATGCGAAAAGAAGACAAATTATGAAGACGATTGAATTAGTTGTACCATGCTATAATGAAGAAAAGTGTATTAAGTTATTTTATGAAAAAATAAAAGATGTGTTTTCTGAGCTTAAAACACATGATTTTATTATTACTTTTGTTGATGATGGAAGTAAAGATAATACTATGGAAGAAATAAAGAATATTGTTAAGTCTGCCAATGCTGGTAGGATACAATATATTTCATTGTCGCGTAATTTTGGAAAAGAAGCTGCAATGTATGCAGGATTATCGAAAAGCACAGGTGATTATGTGGCAGTACTAGATGCGGATCTTCAGCATCCTCCTGCGCTATTGGCAGAAATGATACATGCAATTGAGAATGAAGGGTATGATTGTGCGTCGGCAAGAAGAATCTCTAGAAAAGGAGAACCTTTAATTCGAAGTTTTTTTTCAAGAAGTTTTTATCATTTGATAAGTAAAGTGACTGCAATAGACTTGATGCCAGGAAGTACAGATTATCGACTTATGACAAGGAAAGTAGTTGAGGCAATTGTATCGATGTCTGAGCATGAACGATTTACAAAAGGAATATATTCATGGGTTGGATTTAAGAATAAATGGATAGAGTATGAGAATGTTGAAAGAGTTGCTGGAACAACATCGTGGAGCTTTAGGGGATTGGTCAAATATGCATATGGTGGGTTTATTGCATTTGCAACAACTCCACTCCGGGGAGTTGTTTATATGGGAATGCTAGTTGTGGTGGTTACAGTTCTTGCTGCAATTTGGACATTATTTAGTGCAGTTAATTCTCCGACATCTACAAGAACAGGATATGCTACTATTATTTTATTGATTATGTTTTTTAGTGGTGTGACTATTACCATTTTAGGAATGATTGGCGAATATTTAGCACGTATTTACATGGAAGTTAAAAATCGTCCACTATATTTTACGAGAGAAACAAACATAGGGTATGAAGTGGAAGAAAAAGAGGTGAATAGAGATGTGGAATCACGGAAGTACGTGGAAACTAAGTAAAAAAAATTGGTGTTTATATCTGACTGGATTATTCTTTTTGGTTTTTCTAGCTGCGATATATTATTTTGGTATTCTTAGAGGTTTTACTCCAAACTCAGAGGATTTATCTTCATTATCGGTTGCATATGAAAATAGAGTACATAGCGAAGGGATGAGTAGAAATATATGGATTCTTCTGTTAGAAATTGCTGTTTCAAAATATGGATATTCATACAAATCAATTAGACTGGTATGGACAAGTCTTTATTTCGCTATTTGTTTGCTAACGTTAGATTTAGTACTAAGAGATGAAAAAAATGAGATAAATATATCGCGTATCCCGATTTTCTTTTTATTTATGGTTTTAATGCATAAAAGTTCGTCTGTATATTATGGAGTTGTAACAGATCAAGTATATCAATATCCATTTAACTATCATATGTTTAGTACACTATTTTCTTTGCTTTGTATATGGATTATACGTGAGGAAGAAAGAAATCAAAAAAAATGGTTGTGGGTAATAGTTTTATTTGCAATTATTTTAGGATTAATGGATGCGGATGGCTTATTTTTAATTACTTTTTTAGCTCCCTTATTCTTGACATGTTTATGTAGATGGATTAAAACACAAAAAACATTGGTGTTTAATATCATTTTAGGATTATTACTGATAGAAATATTGAAGATATCATCTGCATTTATACCGTTTTTGGGAAAACTTTTTATTGGAAGTTCTACATTATACTCAGGAGATGTAGCCTATGGAATTTCGAATTATAAAGATATAGTGGGGTTAAAGGATAATATATTTATATTTGTAGGTGCTCTTTCAGGTTTATTTAATTGGGATATTTCTGGAATGAGTATGCAGAATTTAACACTTGTAATGTACCTCATAAGAATTGTGTGTACATTTTTTATTGTGTATATAGTTTGTAGACAGGTAAAGTATATAATTCCTGAAGCAAGAGATGGAAAATGGTGTAAGAATATAATTTGCATAGGTTTTTTGTTGTTGTGTATAAGTTTTATTTTTACAGAAAATGGAAGTGAACAATGTCATGTAAGGTATTTACCGTGCTTGATTCCTTATGGAACTATTATTCTTTGTTGGGAGTATGATAAATTGGCAGAATTGTTACATTTAGAATTATTAAAGAAGCCATATGTAAAATGTAGTATTTTTACATTATGTTGTCTATTATCATTCTCATGGAAGGAATGGTTACAGCCCAAGGAAGTAGATGGGTGGGATAATGCATATTATAAGATTAATGAGATTGTTGAGGAGAAAGGATTACATGAGGGACTTGGAAGCTTATGGACAGCTGGAAATGTAAGTGCGGTCGAGAATGGGAAACATATTGTTGATATAGCGCAGTTTGATTTTTCACACAATCGTCTAGAACGTCAGATAGATTTGAAAAATAATGATTATTTCTATGATTATGTATTAGTAGGTGATATACATTGGAATAGTATGTATACATCAGTTGAACAGATGACAGAGATATATGGTGAGCCAGATGAAATAATTGAAATTGAGCATTATTCAATTTTGATCTATAGAAAAGGATTGAATTTGGCATATAGAAGTGACGTTTTTGTCATGGGAGAATAATAATGGAATGTGAGGTTAATTATTTATGTTGTTTAATTCTTATTCGTTTGTAATATTTTTCCCGATTGTTACAGTATTATATTTTATATGTCCAAAGAAGTTTCGATATGTATTGCTGTGTGTCGCCAGTTACTATTTCTATAGTAAATGGAATCCCAAATATGTGTTTTTATTGTTGGCAGTTACATTATTAACCTATATAAGTGGGCTGTTGCTAAATAAATATAACGAAAATTTAAAAAAAAAAGAGTTGTTATTTTTACAGTTATTTCCTGCATAGGTTTCTTAATGTACTTTAAGTATTTTGAATTCCTTATAACAAATCTTAATCATGTGTTAGGTTTTATGCATATTCATCAATTTTCAGTCATGAAAGATATTATTTTACCGGTAGGAATATCGTTTTATATTTTTCAGGCACTAAGTTATACGATTGATGTATATAGAAATGAAGTTTGTATAGAGAAGAATTTTGTAAGATATGCTTTATATGTAGCTTTTTTTCCACAGTTAGTTGCTGGACCAATAGAAAGATCAAAGAATCTGCTGTGTCAAGTGAAAGAAGTACCGCTTACCGTAAAAATCGAGTATGACCGTATTGTGAATGGATTGATGCTAATGTTGTTTGGTTATTTTCAAAAAATGGTCATAGCAGATCGATTGGCTATCATTACTGATGCGATCTATGAACATTATGAATCAATCAATTCTGGGGCATTGGCGCTTGGAGTAATAACCTTTTCTTTAGAGATATATTGCGATTTCGCCAGTTACTCTGCAATTGCAATTGGTTCTGCTCAAATTATGGGATTTACATTAATGGAGAATTTTAATGTTCCATATTTATCTTCTTCTATAAAGAAATTTTGGGGAAGGTGGCATATTTCATTAAGTTCATATTTAAAGGATTATTTATATATTCCACTTGGAGGAAATCGATGTTCAAAAATACGTCGTTATGTTAATTTGATGATTACCTTTCTGGTAAGTGGAGTGTGGCATGGTGCTTCTTGGAATTATATCGTTTGGGGTGGAATTCATGGTGTATTGAGAGTTGCAGAAGATTTTTTCTCATCAATTTTTAGAAATTGTAAAACAAGTGGAATTTTTATAAGAATCAAATTGCTGACAAAGATTATTTTTACAAATATTTTTGTTGGTCTTGCATGGGTTCTATTCAGAGCTGGATCTTTTTCAGGGGCATATGCCTATCTTTCTCGTCTATTTAGTTTTACAGATGAAGGCGTATTAAGATATGTAGTGAATATAAAGAAAATTGAGGTAATTGCATTAATTATTGCTATCTTGTTATTGGTATTTTTTGATATGATTAAGTATCTTAAAGGCGAGAGGGTTGATGTGTTTTTACAGAAGTGTAAGCTCCCAATACGTTGGATTCTGTTGATTATTATGATTGTAATGATAGCGGTATTTGGCGTGTATGGGGTCAATGTTGAAATCGAACCATTTATCTATTTTCAGTTCTAGAAAGGGTTTATTATGAAGAAAAAGTTTAGATTAATCGTATTCATAATATTAGTGTGTTTGATTCTTTTTTTTTCTAGATAGAGCTTTTATGGTAAAAAATGAGAAACTTGGTAATTTTCGCGAGCATCAAAATATTGCTGATGTCTATGTTTATGGCTCGAGTCATGCTTTTTGTAATATGAATGCTGCTAATTTGTTTGAGGATGCGGGAATAACTTCTGTATGCGTAGGGCAACCTGAACAACCTATATGTATGACTTATTTTCAAATTAAAGGTGATTTACAAAGATATAGTCCGCAGTTAATAATTGTAGAATTATATTCGTGTATAAAGACAGATGAATATAATTTAAGTCAGGTGGATAGTCATTATTCGAGGGTTTTTTTATCAGATTATATTTGGAATAATTTATCATTGAGGATAGAAGCAAGCAGGTTTTTCAAGGACAATAGATTAGAATATATTTTAGGCTTCCCTGTTTATCATAATCAGTATGGGAATTTGACATATGAAGGTCTTCCCAATACCAGAGAAATGGCAGGATTTAATTATTGGAATCAGATAAACTATGCTAATCTTCGAAATTCCACATATAGTGTTAAAGATATAGATGCTTCAGAAATGATTCCTGTTTCAAGTATAACAGAAGAATATTTATTAAAAATAAATGAGTTATGTAAAAAAAGGGAGTAGATGTATTGTATGTTATAACTCCATATCAAGCAACAAAAGAAGAAATGCAGGTTTTTAAGTATGTTGAGAGAATATGTGAACAAAATAACATTAAATTTCTAGATATTAATTCATACTCAGAACAGATTGATTTTAACTTTCAAACAGATATGTATGATTGGGGACATTGCAATATATGGGGTTCAACAAAGGCTTCGAAATTTATAGCAAACTTTATTCAAAATAATTATGAAGTGAGTGATCGAAGAAATAGCAATATTTATTCAGATTGGAATACAGTAGTATCTTTTTATTATAATTCATTGGAACAAACTCAAAATTTTGAAGGAGAAGTTAAGTAGAATGAAAAGGGGGATTAGACTATTAGTTTTTATCATATTAGTTTTTTCTATCTTGTTAGTTATTGATCTGAAGTTAAAACCTTATAATGAATCCATTGATACATATCAAGAAAAATACAGTAATTCAGATGTTGTTGTTTTTGGAAGTAGTCATGCATTCTGTAATTTAAATGGACCAACACTATTTGATGAATTTGGAATTGCCAGTGTATGTGTAGGACAACCAGAACAACCGATTTGTATGACATATTATCAAATGGAAGAAACTTTTCGTAAGGAACATCCTAAAATAGCAATTGTAGAAGTGTATATGGCGATTGTTTCAGATGAATATAATGAATCTCAGATGAATAGTCATTATACAAAAGCAATATTATCATATCCAATTTGGGAGAATTTTGATATTAGGCTGGAGGCAAGTAAATTTATTAAGAAGTCAAAAGTAAGTTTTATTTTAGGACTGCCAGTTTATCACAACGAATATGATAATTATTTTTCACATGGAAAAAGCACGACAGCTGGATATTTTTATTTAGCTGGACAAGACTATGATGGTCAGTTTACAGAACAATTCAGTACTTGTGATATTAATGATATTGATCTAAAGTCTATTGATGCAACTTCAGAGGAATATCTTTTGAAAATGAAATCCCTTTGTGAAGAAAATGATGTTGAATTACTATTTATTTTGACTCCATATCAGGCAACAATGGAGAATATGCAAAAACATGCTTATGTAGAAAAAATAGCAAAGGAAAATGGTATTTCAATCATAGATATGAATAATTATGTTGCGGATATGAATTTTGATTATTCGACAGATATGTATAATTGGGGACATACCAATATAGAAGGAAATGTTAAGTCGACAAGATGGTTAGGGAATTATTTAGTATTACACTATGACTTGCCAGATAGAAGAGAAGACCCTAATTTCCAGGTGTGGGAAGAAATAGAAAAAATATCTGAGGTGTATTAGGGTTCTAAATAATGATAAAAAACAGTTGTTTTTTGTGTTGTCACATTATATAGCTTCATTTGAAGGCATGAAGATACATAAGTATGTTGAAATGATTGCAGAAGAAAGTGGAATTGCCATAGTAGATATGAATAACGAAGGTCATACAAATATATTTTGAAATATGAAAGCAACAAAAGTGGTTAGGTATATTATGAATTGATTTATTATAATTGATGATTACATACAAGTATATGAGCAAATAATTGTAAATGAGGAGACAAATAAATTACTATGAGAGAAAAAATATTTACAGAAAATGGTGAAGAAATAGTAAGAAAGAAAATATCACTTATTACATTTGTTTGTAGTATTTTTGTTATATATTTACATTCCTATAATCTTAAAATGTATGGAATTGATGAACTATCAATTGGAATGCAAAAGATTATTTATAGTGTTGAACAATATAATGTTAAAATAATTAGAATTGCAGTTCCTATGTTCTTTTTGATTTCTGGAATGTTATTTTTTCGAACTTTCGAAATAAAAACACTGATTACAAAATGGAAAAGAAGATTTTTTTCGTTAGTGATACCATATGTAATATGGTGCTCTCTTTATTATTTTTATTTTGTTTTTTCAACGAATAGTGATACTGTTAGATCGATAATGAATGGTAGTGTTGAGATAGAATTATCAGTTGAAAATTGGATAAGATGGCTATGGATTGATAAGTATTATACTTTATGGTTTTTGCAAAATCTGATTCTATATGTTGTAATTTCACCGGTACTGTTTTTATTATTAAAAAATCGTAATCGGAAATATCCTACAGGTTTGATAGTACCAATTGTAGTAGTATATATAATTCAGACAGGAATGGTAAATAGCGATTATTTGAATGGATTTTCATATTATATTGTTGGAAGTTACATAGGAATTAATTGTAAAGAATACATAAATAAAAGAAGTAAGATTGTATCCATAATTTCAGTGGTATATATTCTGATTCAAGTTTTATCTGGATTTTATTTCTGGAATGTATTTTTGGAAATAGTATATTTAATAGCGATTTGGTTTGCGTTAGATTATATATGTTTAGAAAAAATCAAGGTGAAATGGTGGATGCAAATAAGTTTTTTTACTTATGTTTCTCATGATGTGTTTCTTCAGGCATATAAAAAAATAGTATGGTTATTATTTGGAAATAGAGAATGGATAATATTGCCAGGATATTTTCTGATTCCTATAGTTGTGGAACTTACATTAATTCTAATTGCTTATTTATTAAAAAAACATACTCCTCATGTATGGAAGTGTATAGTTGGTTTAAGGTAAGAAAATAGTTTTGGTTTGAGTGAAAAATATAAGAAAGAAAAGAAGCAAATGGAAAAGATGAGATATGACATGAAAAAGGGAATATCATTATTTATATATTGTGTATTAGTATGTATACTTTGTTTAGGTAGTTCACCAATATTACATTATATGACTCCAGACAGTTCTATATTTTGGTCTATCGGACGAGCAATGGCGAAGGGGAAGGTTGCATATAAGGATATTTTTGATCATAAAGGGTTTTATTTATGGGTTATAAATTGGTTAGGAGCTCTTGTATCGACAAAATCTACAGTTGGATTATTTTTTATTGAAGTTATATTTAATTATGCGAATGTAGTATTAGTTTATCTTATTTCTTCATATTATCTGAAAGAGAAATTGATTAATCAGCTTTTATCGATTAGCTTTTTAGGTATATCATTGAATTATTTTACTTGTCGAACAGGTAACTTGACGGAGTATTATGGAGTTACTTTTCAGTTGATTTCGTTTTTACTAATAGTGAAATATTATAAAGAACATATGGAGATTCACCCTGCTAAATATATGTTCATGCATGGGATTTGTTCAGGTATATTATTGTTTATGCAGGCTAATATATTGGGAATGTGGATTCCTTTTGGAATTATATTGGCTTATCAAATGTTTAAGAATAAACAATATAAGGTTTTTGCAAGAAACTTGTTAGCTTTATTGAGTGGAGTGATTTGTGTAACAATACCCGTTTTAGTATATGGAATTCATAATTCGTGTTTAAAGGAAATAATTGATGGCACTTTTGTGGCAAATATGAAATATTCACAGGTAAATAGAGATGGTACTCCATTTGGTATTTTTTTGAAAAGATTTGTATGTCAGCCAGCATTTTTGATCGTTATCGTTGCAGTATTAAGTTGTTTTGTTGTGTGGAAATATGAGCGGACATTGTTTATGATGTTTACTAGTATGTTGATAGTTACCGTGATTTTCATGAATGTTGCATTACGACCAAATGAAAATTATTTTCATTCATATTTAGTATTTACTCTTCCGACAATGATTTTCTTGATGAAACAATTTTTTTCAAAATTTAAAGCTCATAAAATATTTGTTTTGGTAATATTTGTGCTATCAATTATGTTAAATCTGCAGCTTGTTAAGCAAATTCTGCATTTAGGACAATCGACAGTTGTGTATAAAGCATCGAAAGAGATAAAAGATATTATTAATCCGAATGATGATAGAGAAGATTGCTTATTGATTACAGGCTGTTGGGCAACCATATATAATGATACCAATACAATACCGCAAATCAAATATTTTGTTACCTTTGGTGGGGGATTGCATTATGATGTGTTTCCGGATGCGGTTGAAATGCAGAAAGATGCAATTAAATCTAATCGATTTCAGTATGTTCTAATTCCGTATGGAACGAATAATCAGATTTATGGAGTAGGAGATATTGATGAAGAAATAGTGAATCACATTTCTGAAAATTATACTCCACAGTATGAAATAGATGAAGCGGGAATTTATATGATTTTGTATGAGAAAAGAAATGATTATTAGAGAATAGTCAATAAAGGAAAGAGAAATGAAGAGTATAATTCATAAATTTGACTTTAAAATGAAAAAAGGTGCGATTCTCTTTGTGTTTGCAATAACAATTGCATTTTTGTCAGAAATTTTTCTTTATAATTACGGATATTGGAAGACTCTGGGAAATAACTCAATCACAGAATATAATATAAATTATGGTCAGGGAATCTGTATAAAAGAAGATGGAAATATTGTATTAAGTCCTACTAGAGAGTCTTTATATGTTGAGATTACTGATATCAATAAACCTGTTACTTGTTTAGAATTCGATGCAGTATGGTCAGATGAAGCACAAAAGGATGAGGATGTGAATTATAGGATCTATGCTATTGATGAAGGTAATGCCTTCTATTTGCAGTTACCAGATGTTTTTGTAAATCAGTTGATTAGCGGAAGTAAATATTGCATGTTACATTTAGCGGGTAATGTGAAGTCCCTAAAAATAGAAATATTACCTCAGCAAATAGGAGAAAATGGGATAGAACTGAAAGTAAATCATATTTCATTAAATCCTAGAAGAGAATTTCATTTTTCATTTTTTAGAATGATTCTTTTATGTATCATTTTTATTATTCTTTTGGGTATTCTACCGATTTGGGGATTGTGGAATATACATGCGAATGATAAGAGCATTGCGCAAGCGATAATTACAGGTATGATTGTATGTGCAGAAATAGCATTAGCAGTGATATTAATTAATAAAGTTGAATATTCCATCTATAATGTTCCATATATTGAGATGGCTAAAGCTTTATCAAAGGGACAAGTTTATTTAGATCGAGAAGCAAGTGAGTCATTGCTTGGTTTAGCCAATCCATATGATACGAGTCTAAGAAACCACTATAATGTTGATTTTTCATGGGATTATGCATATTATAAAGGTCGTTATTATGTGTATTTTGGAGTCGTTCCAGATGTTCTATTTTTCCTTCCTTATCTTTTGATAACAGGAAAGGATTATACTGGATATGGAGATAACTTATTTCCAATCATTGGAGTGATAATCGGAATTGCGTTTTTGACGAGAAAAGTTATTAAAAAATTTTATCCTAAGATGTCATTTATGTTATCGCAGTATTTGATGGTGGCAATGACATTTGGATCTTACATTTATATATGTGCGACTCATCCAGACTATTATTCAGTGCCAAGAACTTGGTCAGTATGTTTTTTGGTATGGGGAATATATTTCTGGATTAGTTCGGTAAGGGAAGGGCATATTTCTAAGGTGGAAGTAGCAATTGGTTCTTTATGCATGGCTCTAATTGCAGGATGTAGACCGCAATTATTGTTAGGAATGTTACTTGCAATCCCTATATTTTATGATTATGTATTATTGGAGATTAATAATGGAAAAAAAGCGCAACTAGTAAAAAATGCAGTTGTATTTTCTGCTCCAATAGCGATTGTAGCAGTGTTATTGATGTATTACAATTATGCTAGATTCGGTTCACCTTTTGATTTCGGAGCTAATTATAATTTGACATCAAATGATATGACAAAACGAGGGTTTGACACTGCTAGAATTCCACAAGGGTTATTTGGATTTTTATTTCAATTACCAATCATAAAAATGTCCTTTCCATTTTTGACTAAAGTTTCATTACCAGATACTGCTTATCAGGGCGTGAATATTTTTTCTCAGACAGCAGGAGGATTCTTTCCGTGCAATTTATTGGCATTTGCCGGATTTGGAGTATTTAGTAGAAAAGTTGAGCAAAAGAATAAATGGGCTGGAATCATATGTTTTGTATCTGTGTTTGTGATTGCAGCAGTTGACTCCATGATGGCTGGGGTTTTACCATATTATGATACTGATTTCGGATTGTTTGGAATGATGGCTGCATTTTTGGTAATAGCTAATTTAGAAAAAAAAGATAACGATAATAAAAGATTATATCAAATAGTTGCTATTTTGAGTATTATATTGTGCTTATATCATATTTTCAGTATCTTCGGATTTACCAATATTAGAAATGGAGCTCCTAGATTATATAATTATGTTAGGGAATTCATGGAACCATGGAGATATTAGCGCATTATTAGTAAAGCTTAAAGAAGAGTTGATGAGTATGTTAAATGTAGATTTATTATTTCAGTATTAGGCGCATTTTGGTTCGGCTTCAGTAATACTTTAACAAAGGAAATGAAACGAAATCGTAGTATTGTGTATTTTATCATGTTGCTATATTTTATTGGTAATATTAGCTATTATATTAAAGTTCATATTGACGAGAAGCGGGAATTCAATAAGTTTGAACAGGAAGTACAGAAAACTATGAGGTGCAGATCATTTTTATCAAGACTAGAACGGTATGATGAAACAAAAGTATGGGAAACTTTTGAAATGTAGAGAGGTTCGTATGTTTTTATAGACGAATAAAATTGTTTGATGAATGTATACATAAAGGCAGTGAATAGAATAAAAAGAGGAGTATTCAAAGATGGGCATTTATTTCAATCCAAGCAATGAAAGTTATAGACAGGCAAGAAATAGTCAGATATTTATTGATAAATCAGGATTAATAGAGATTTTAAATAAGAGAATAGCAACAGAAAATAAGTGTATTGCCTTAAGTCATGCCAGAAGATTTGGTAAATCACATGCTGCAGGAATGATTGATGCTTATTATAGTAGGGGATGTGATTCTTCTGATTTATTTGACGATTTGACGATTGCAGAGAGTACAGATTATAAGAAATATATGAATCAGTATCATGTGATTCATCTTGATATTTCATCTGCCTGGGATTTTCACAAAACAGATTTGGTTGAATTTATTCATGAAAGAGTGTGTGAGGATCTGAAGAAAGAGTTCGATGATACGCTTGATTATTCAAAAGAGCTGTATCTTTTGTTTGGTGATATATATGTGAAAACAGCAATACAATTCATTGTTATAATTGATGAGTGGGATTGTGTGATTCGTAATAGTGAGGACCAAGAGTTAGTTCATAGATATTTGCAGTTTCTTCACTCACTGTTTAAGTCAGAGGAGTCAAAATCTTCTTTGGCATTGGCATATATTACTGGTATTTTACCGATTAAGAAGATTAAGGATGAGTCAGCGTTAAATAATTTTGACGAATTTACAATGGTTTCATCAGTTCCTATCACGGAATACTTTGGATTTACTGAGAAAGAAGTGCAAGATCTTTGTGAAGTATATCGGATGGATTATGCGACTACCAAAGCCTGGTATGACGGTTATTGTATTGATGGAATTGAAATGTATAATCCAAACTCAGTCGTTATGGCTATGTATAAACACAAATTTGATTCTTACTGGAAGAATACATCATCCTTTGCATCCATCAATACGTTTATCTCCATGAATTATGAAGGCTTAAAAGATGACATTATGACAATGTTAGCTGGTGGAAAAGTATTGGTGGAAACAGAATCTTTTCAGAATGATTTGTCAGAAATTCATTCAAAAGATGATGCATTAACAGCGTTGATTCATTTGGGATATTTGGGATATGACAGTGATAGGAAAAGCGCATTTGTTCCAAATTTTGAAGTCGCAAAGGCTTTTCAAATGGCGTTAAAAACAGGTGCATGGACTGAGATATCGAAAGCAATTTCAAAATGTGATGAATTGTTAATGGCTACAATGGATAAAGATACTGAAAAGGTGGCTGAAATAATAGAACTTGCCCATGACACATACACATCAGTACTAAAATACAATGATGAGAATTCCTTGAGTTGTGTCCTTACCATGGCTTATTTTACAGCACCAGCTTACTATAATGTGATTCGGGAGATGCCAACAGGAAAAGGATTTGCAGACTTTGTTTTTATTCCAAGAGCCAATGCAGGAACTCGACCTGCGATGATTGTGGAATTAAAGTACAACAAAGATGCAGACACAGCCATTGAACAAATCAAGGAAAACAGATATCAAGGAGCATTAGCCGGATATTCGGATAAGATTCTGCTTGTTGGAATCAATTATGAAGCTACTGGGAAGGATAAGAAACGTCATACATGTGTGATTGAGGAGTGGAGTCGATAGTTAAGCTATGAGAGGAATATAAGTATGAAATATTCAATTATAACAGTATGTTATAACAGTGAACAAACAATTGAAAGAACAATAAAGAGTGTATTGGCTCAGACATATAAAGATTATGAATATATCATTATTGATGGTGGTTCTAAAGATGCAACACTTTCGATTATTGATTCCTACAAAGAGAAATTTGCAGATAAGCTGATTGTAGTATCAGAACCTGACAAAGGAATTTATGATGCTATGAACAAAGGGATAAAGTTAGCCAAGGGACAATTGATTGGAATTGTAAACAGTGATGATTACTATGAACCAACTGCATTGGACAGTATAGATAAGGTATATCAGGGTGGAGATTTCGAGATCGTTTATGGAATGATCAGAAATGTGAAAGATGGTAAGGAGTTAATGGTATATTCCAAAAATCCAGATTTTTTACATGAGAATATGATTGCACATCCAGGTTGTTTTGTTCCAAAGAAGCTTTATGATGAATTAGGTGTATATTCACTGGATTACAAATATTCAGCGGATTATGAATTTATGCTTCGTGTGAAAAAGGATGAGAGGGTTTCTTTTACAGGAACATATGATATCATTTCAAATTTTACAATTGGAGGAGCATCAGGTTCAGGAAGAGCATATTTAGAGACAATGAATTTACGGTATTCTTACGGATTAATGTCAAAGAAAGCATTTAGAAAAGCGTCACTAAAGTGTAAGATTGCATTGTTTATTAGAAGAGAGTAGCTTATGGATTGGAAAGAGACGAAGAATTGTATTAAACTGGATATTTATCGAAATATGGGAACATACTCGAAGTCACTAGAACGAAGATTGATTCACAAGAGTTATTCACCAGTGGCGTTATTGATTAATTATAGATATTGTCATTATTATGCACAAAAACATACCAACCTGTTTGAAAAGGTGAGGTATGCTTTTTGTATGTATCGGTTTAAGAAGCTACAGCATCAGTGTGGTATTGAAATGCATAAACGAACAAAGATTGGTGCAGGATTAAGATTGCCTCATAAAGGTTCCATTGTGATCCATCCGGCAGCTGTCATTGGAAAAAATTGTGAAATTATGCAAGGAGTTACCATAGGAAATAATATCTTAAAGGATAGAAATAAGGTGGCAGTCATTGGCGATGAAGTGATGATCTGTGCTGGTGCAAAGATCATTGGAGAGATAACAGTACAGAATCATGTAGTCATAGGTGCCAATGCTGTGGTCAATAAGGATGTTGAAACAGGAGTAATCGTAGCAGGTGTACCAGCCAAGGTTGTTGGTAAAGCAGGGAATGAATATCTGATCAATTTATGTAAAGATGAGGATTAAAGAAGTACTGATTGTAATGGGAGTTTGTTAAAATGGGTGATTCTGTATGTACCAGAAAGCTAAAATTGCATAAAGCACTTCTGATTGGTTTGGGATTATTAGGTGTAGGTTATTATTTACTAATCAAACCAGGCCATGCCCATGATTCTATCTATTGGGTTTATAGGATTGGAGCCATGGCAGATGAGATGAAGCTTCATGGGATGTTGGGATTTCCGTATCGGATATTATCAACATCTTATGAACAGTATGGTTATGGAGCTCCCCTCTTTTATGGGGATTTCTTTTTGATCATACCGGCAGTATTGGTTGTGATTGGATTATCTCCATTTATGAGCTTGATGATTCACAGTGCAGTATTATGGTGTGTTAGAATCTGGATTGCATATTTTTCAGGAAAGAAATTCTGTGATACTTGCGAGTTAGACGGGAATAAAGGAAAAGAGTTAGCATCAGTCTTTGCTTTGTTGTATTGCAGTTTTCCTTATATGCTGGAAGTAATGATTCGTAGAGGAAGTATTGGGGAAACAACAGCGAGTATGTTTCTCCCGCTGTTTGTGGCATATTTATGGAGATTAATGAATTTATCTAAAGAAAAAATTGCTTTTTATGATGTATTTGGATTGTCTATTGGTATATTTGGAATTGTGATTTCACATGTGATCACAACGTATCTGTTAGTACTTGGAACGGTTTTATTTATTATTTGTAATATTAGGAAATTATTATGTGAGAAATGGCGAATTAAGAAATTGGCGGAGTCGGTTGGTATTGCTATTGGTTTGTTGGCATACTGGTTATTTTCATTTGTAGAGCAGTTTGTACTAGGATATTTACCTGAGATAGAAGATAAATTTGTTAAAAATGGACTTTCAGTTAAAAAATGGTTTGTTCCATCAGAAGCGGAGTTTGCTTATCATAAATTGGTGTTAAAGGATACTAATATGCATGACTGGTATCCATCTATGTTCTTTTACATTTTGATAATTGCAACAGCAGTATGGTGGCTTTATAGAAAGAACTATCATAAAAGTGTTCGAAATAGTTTACTAGTGACGTGGATCATTACGGTTACGATTTCATGCAAACCATTTTTGTATTTACTACGGAATGTGATTGGAATGGTTCAGTTTCCTTGGAGGTTAATGAGTTTTGTTTCATTATTGCTTGCATTTATTCTTACTTACGAGTGGAATTCAGTATCAGCTGTGGGTAAGAGTGCCAAGCAAGTGAAACGTATTGTAGTGGTAGCCTATGTGATTTCAGCCGTTTTATCTGCTGGAATCAATATGGTAAATGAAGTGGTGACCCCATGGAAATTACCATATTCAGCAGAAACTCATTATAGGGAAGAATTGTATATTCCAGTCGGAGCAGATACATCAACAAGCGTAATGCGTGGAGAAACAATTCTTTGTAGTGATGAGAATGCAATGATTGATTTCGACAGAAAGAAAGATGGGTCTATTGAGATAAACTACTCCGGAAAAGCCAGGAATGCAATATTGGAATTGCCATTATTCTATTATAAAGGATATAATGCAGTTGGACAGGATGGGGAACAGTATCAGGTATCTATGAGTAAGAATGGTCTTGTTCAGGTTGAAATGAAAGAAATAGTAAATGATTTTATTACTGTAAACTATAATGGAACAGTTACACAGTTTATAGGATGTATGGTATCGATATTAAGTATCGTGTTAGTGGCAATTAATTTTTGGCGTGTGTTAAAGGAAAGAGATGAAAGGTAATAAAATAATTGAGTACAGAAAAAAATAGTAAGAAACAGAATAAAATGAGGATTATCTTATTCTGGATCATAAATTTAGCAATCTGGATTCCATTGTTCATGAGTAGAAATATTTGGCATCAGGGATATGATGATTACTATCTTCACAATATGTTCGCAACTAGATTCTGGTCAAAAGAAGGCTTTCAAATTACGCATCCAATTTATGCGATTTTGGTTGGCGGATTAGCAAAGGTGTTTGGATGTGAGACAAAAGAGGCAGCAGTACCAATACTTGTCATGGCACAGTTGGCATCCATTGAAATTGGAAGTAGATTGTTTTTAGGCTTGAATAAGGATAAAGAACAGGGAAATAAGCTGACTTATTTGGTATTATCTTTTTGTTATATTACCATTCAGCCATTGATTCTTCCTGGATATATCATTAGTCCGAACTCAGCCAATGGATACATTTCTCCAACACAGTTACTATGCAGACCTTTTACGTTGCTATGTATCTATATTTTCTTTCAGATGTATCAGAAGAAAGAATACAATGTGTCTAAACAGTTACTATTGCTTACAATGATGGCAATATCTGGTTACATTAAGCCTTTATTCTTGATGGCATTTGTTCCTTCAATGGGAATATTGCTTTTCATTGATGAATGTATATTGATCAAAAAGGAAGAAGAAACGTTTGGGAAAGCTGTAATAGCATATATCAAAAAGGTATGGCCATTTTTCTTCGGTGGTGTGATTTTGATTATTCAGTACATTCAGAATATAAACCTGGTAGTACCAGAGGATTTAAGTGTAGGATGGGGAAAGGATGCACCAATTAGATTTGGTTGGATGTATGCTTGGAAGCAGGTTGTTCCGAATGTGTATATTAATATTTTATTGGCCTATGCACTCCCAATAGTAGTACTGGTAATTTACTTAATGAATCATAAGAGAGATAAATTGATTAGTGAGTTTATGAGAACGGCAATAGCATACGCAGTTGTTTCATTCTCATATATTTCATGTTTATATCAGGAAGGTTATGCAACAGATTTGAATTTTAGAAACGCCTGGATAGTGTCTTTTTCTTATTTTTATGCGGTGTGTGTGCTTTTGATTTATAGATGGAATAATGAATATTTACATGGAAAAAAAGAAAAAAATATTGATAATGTAAATTGCTTAAAAAAATGGCATCTTATGATTGTTGATATTTCTTTTGCAGGTCATATGATTTGTGGATTTCTAATGATTATAAAAAACTATATCAAATAATTTTTAAAAATCGTGATTCAGTTTAACATTGGATTATATTAGGATGAGAAGATGGAACAAGAAAAGAAGCGTATAGATCATGAATCGATATTTCCTATCTTTGTTAGAAAAAAGAATAACTAGGGGAGTAATAAAGAATGGAGAGAGTAAAGGATTTACCATTAAAGTGGAAGTATATAGGAATTATTGTAGGTGTTTTTCTGAGTTGTTTATTGTATGTAGGAAAGGATTATCGACATTCAGGAGAAGTAATTTATGAATGGGACAATTTATCTTTAGAACAGGGTGAAATTCGCGAGCAGGGAAATTACATTGATGAGACGAATGGAACAGCGTGCGAGTGGATTGTATTAGATAATCTGTCAATCATGAAGGGGTCTTATGATGTAATGATTGATTATGAAACCGATACAGATAATAATCGATTTTATTTAACATGGACAGAAAATACATATCAGGCATTGAAAATGGATATATCTACCTTATATCATAATCAAAATAAAGTGAAAACATGCGCATGGGTGGATGATTCTCGAGATGACTATCGGTTTGCAGTGGAGTACAAAGGTAGCGGTTCATTGGCCATAAGCCAAATACGTATCGTAAGAAATGTAAATCGATCTTTATGGAGAGGATGTGTTGCATTTGGATTGGTTCTTGCAGGATTATTTGTCTATGCACTTAGACGAAGGAATAAAGTAAAGTGCGTTTATGATGGAGAAGTCATATTTGGTATTTGCGTAATCACTTTTATTGCTTCATTGATTTTTTGTACAGATTATTTGCAGAACTATCATGATTTAAATTATCATCTGGTTAGAATTGAGTCGTTAAAGGAACAACTTAGAAGTGGACATCTGTATCCGGAAGTATCTGGTTATTGGTTGAATGGATATGGATACGCAACCAATATTATGTATAACGAGATTTTATTATTTCTTCCAGCGGTACTAAGAATTATGGGTTGTACCATTATGACAGCGTATAAGAGCTATGCAGTTTTTATGAATGCGTTAACCTGTTTATTCAGCTATCTATGTGTTAAGCATATAACAAAGGATAAGTATATTTCATTGATTGGAAGTGCAATATATACACTGGCTTCCTTTAGAATATTTGATCTTGCAAGACATGCAGTGGGAGAATATTCTGCAATAACATTTTTGCCTCTAATTATCGGTGGAATCTATATGATTATCACAGCAGAAGAAAAGAAAGATAGAAGTAAGGGAATTTTCTATGCTGTAGTGGGATATTCTGGCGTGATTGGATCCCATGTGATCACATTAATGTTTGTAGCTGTATTTTCTATCGTAGCTGCTATGTTGTTGATTAGAAAAGTACTGAGAAAAGAAGTATTTACCGCTCTTGTAAAGATGGTCATATATACTGTGTTGCTAAATATGTATTGGTTTATACCATTTTTTGAGTTCTTATTTACAGAGAATATGCAGGTTGGAGGAGGCGGTAAGATTCAGAAATCTTCTATTCAATTGGTAAATTTGTTTTTGGGATTTGATGGTGCAACAGGTGGAAATTATGATTCGGATTATCCTGTGTCAGTTCGTACAACATGGAATTTAGGATTGAGTATTATTTTGGGTGTTGTAATATTCTTATTTTTTCTATTTCATAAGAAAAAGGTTCAGGATAAAAAACTTTGGAAATGTAGTGTTGTATGCATGATCACAGGGGGCCTTGCAGCTTGGATGGCAACAGTGACATTTCCATTTGATAATTTAATGGATTGGTTTCCGGTATTGATTAAAATATTCGGTTCTATTCAATTCTCGTGGAGACTTCTTTCAATCGCAACCGCTTTATTGACATTCGGTACTTGTACCATTTTGCTGGAAATTAAATTGTATCACAGGAAAGAAATGTATCAGGGATTGTTCATTGTAATGTCGATTTGTGTATTTATTCCCTATTTTTACCAGTTTGGTGCATTACTTCATAATGACAGACCAAGTATAAAGATATACGATGTAGGTGGATTGAATTGTGCAGAGGTTGTAGGTGGTGAATATTTGATTGAAGGAACAGATATTGATCGGTATCACAAGAACCAATATGATATATCAGATAATGTCGAGTTGATTACTTTTCAGAAAAATGGAACAGATATTATAATGAATATATCTGAAACAGAATCAAAGGACGGAACGATAGTGGTTCCTTTGATGTATTATAGACATTATGAAGCTATTGATTGTAAAAATCATACAGAACTGAAGACATATTGTGGTGATAATAATCGAGTTACGGTTGAGATTCCTAAGGGCTATTCAGGGAAGATTCATGTGAAATATCATACACCATGGTATTGGATTTTAGCAGAAATTGTTTCTGTAAGTTGTGTGCTTTTATGGATAATATATAGGGGATATGTTAGAAGATATGAGGGGAAAAAAAGTAAGAAGTCAATTTATTTGAGTGTACTTGCATTAGTGCTTATGATATTAGCGTGTTCTTTGGTAACACAATGAAAACATTTGGCTCTGTTCAACATGCATGGAGAATGATGTCTATTGAAACTGTGTGCCTTACATTTTTAACATGTATTGTAATATTAGTGATTCGTAGAACACATTCTAAAGTATTTTATTATATGGTGTATGGAGCAATTCTGACACTTGTGAGAGTTACATTCTTTTTCAGATTGCCGTCCGTTACAGTGCTAGATCAGGATATCAGGTATATGAAAAAGGCACTGGACAGTTATGGGTGGAAGAAGATAATGAAACCAATGATACAGGACATGTAACAGTACCACTATTGGCATACAAGGGATATGTTGCAAAGGAAGATAATTTTGAAGGGAAATAATGGGAATGAAGAATAAGAAAAAGATCATGAATATTATTTTAGGTATAGTTATTGTGATGATATTTATATGGTTTCATTTATGGAAGCTTGCATCAACCTTGACTGTATGGAACGTTGATGAATTAGGCATGGGATATGATGCATTGTGCTTAAAAGAGTATGGAACAGATCGGTTTTCGAATTCTTATCCTTTATATTTAACCAATTATGGTGGTGGACAGAGTGTGTTATATGCTTATATTTGTTCCTTAGTATTACATTTTGTGAAGTTTAGTAAGTTAGCAATCAGATTGCCGGGATTTATTGGTGTATGTGTTTCTGCATGCTTTTCTTATCTTTGTATGACAAGAATGAAGGAGTATGCTAAAGCGAAGGCCATAATCGTATTAGGCTTGACAGCAATTACACCAGTTTATGTAATGTTGTTTCGCGTTGGAATGGATTGCAATTTAATGCTTGCTGTTATTCCGGTGTTCTTTTTCTTCTTATCAAAGGCGATAGAAGAGGAAAAAATGGTAGATTATGTTCTTGCAGGTCTATTTGCAGGAGTCGTGTTATATACCTATGCTATGTCATATGTGATTATGGTAGTATTCCTAGTGATGATGTTTCTGTACCTGTTGTGGGTTAAAAAGATTAATTGGAAGAATATGTTGGCTTTTGTTATCCCTTTAGTGTTATTGGCATTTCCCTTGATCTGGATTCAATTGATCAATATGTTTGATCTTTCAGAAAAGCATTTGGGACCGTTTACATTAACAAAGCTTTCATCTTATCGAGCGAGTGAAATAAGTTTTCGAAATATTAAACCTTATACCATTAAACTATGCATACAGTCTATGCTATATACGGATTTTAATCCATATAATTCTGTGGCTGAGTATGGTGTATTGTATTTTGTTTCTATCCCATTTTTTATGATTGGTTTTATTTGCTGTTTATGGAAATCGTTAAAGGCAATTAAGAAGAGAGAATGGGAGTTACGTGTTGTATTTACATCATGGTTTATATTACTCTTTACCATAAACTGTATGCTATATACCAATGTGAATAGAATGAATGCTATTTATGTTTCAGAGATTGTATTTGTTGCAGAAGGTATAGTAGCTGTAGTATGCTTGTTTCAGAAAAAGAAGCTACAGATTTTGGTTGCATCTGTAATAGCAATTTTATACTTCATTTCTGGCGGTTTGTTTGTAAAATTCTATTTTGGTTCGGAATATAGGGACAAGTATGAACCAATGGAATACTGTGCCTATGATTTAGATAAAGCGTTGGAAACAGCAGAAGAGAAGCTTGTAAATAAAGAGAATTCAACTTTGTATATTGGGGATATTCTTGAGTGTTATATGTATTATGTGGAGTCGAAAGGCTTTTCGCCAGAGGAATTTTTCAAAAATCAAAATGGTGATGACCGAACAGACTATAATGCTGTATTCCAAAATGTTAGATTCAGTTTGCCGGAGGAAATCGATGTCAACGGAGTTTATATTGTTGATAAAAAGAGTTCTTCCTATGTAGAGCAATTGCAGAATATGGGCTTTACAGTAATAGATGTTGAATATTATGATGTATGTTATACAGAATAAGATAGATAAGTGAGTATGCATATGGAATTAAAGCAAAGGATTAACTGGATAGATTATACCAAAGGGCTGGGAATATTATGCATTATGATGGCACATGTGTTTCAGTATTTTAAACCAATGGGCCATATCAATGCATATCTTTGTAGTTTTCATGTTCCTGTCTTTTTTGTGATTGCAGGGTGTATGGATGGATTGTTTCGGGAGAAGAGAATGGATGTCAGAAGACGAAGCTTTCAATTGCTTATCCCATATATTTGTTTTTCCTGCATCAATTCTATCGTGAAATTTGCTGTATTAGCATTACAGGGAACGATTACGTCTGAAGTGCTAAGGAAAGAAGCAATAGAATTTCTTTTTACTGGAAATGGAACAGTATGGTTTCTTCCAACCATTTGGTTGTTGAATATTCTTACCAACCAAATAAAAAGAATGAAGATATCGGTGTGGGCGATTTTGGGTATTTCAATTACTTTATTGGCAGTGGTTTACTATTGGAATTTTTCTGTTCCAATTATTTCTGTATTGGTGCTAAGAATGATGGGGGCTTTGGGCTATTGGGGAATTGGATATGCATATGTAGTGATTTTTGATATAAAGAAGTATATGGTGGGGAAGACTTTATGCATGCTGTTAGCTGGAACGATCCTATTTATTCTTTCAGAGATGAAAATTGATTTCTTTTCTGGAGTATTCTATAATGGATTGGTTGCGATTCCAGTTAGTGTATGTTTATCCTTGGGATATATCTCTGCAATGATATTGAGTGATGGAAATGAGAAACTTGGAAAGCTACTAACTGGATTGTTATATCTAGGAAGAAATTCTATAACAATCATGTTGGTTCATCCATTGTTATTACAGTGTATTATGTATCCTTTAGGGAGAATGATGGGAAAACTTATGGGAATAACAGGGGTTGCAATGGCAATGCTAGTATATATCGTACTGGTATTATTAGAACTTCCATTTATTCGGTTCTTTAATAGGAAGTGTTCGTTTATGATAGGAAAAAGGGGAATATAAGTATATGTGTAAAAGTGTATTATACTTAAATAGAAATTATTTTTCATATAATCATGATATTGCAAGGCAGTTAGTCATGGATGGATATGATGTATTTAATATGGAATTTGATCCTAAAAATATCAATATGTTTCAGAGAAAATATTATGCGAAGAAGAAAATCAATTATCATAAATATATGTTTACAAAATATTGTGAGGATGAAGTTTTACCAATCGCAAGAGAGAATAATATAGATGTAATTATCATGGCATTTCTAACCTTTACAAGAGAGCAGATGCTTACGTTAAAGAAAGTATGTCCTAATGCCAAAATCATTTTTTTGATGTTTGATGATATGACCTGGTATGAGGAAAGATATCAAGAAGGATTTGACCTGTTTGATGAAGTGGTAACATATAGTCCTTATGATGCAGAAAAGTATGGGTTTCACTATAATCCTAATTTTTATGGATTTGAAGAACAGAAAGAGAAGAAATATGACTGGACCTTTATAGGAACAGCACCAGAACAAAGAAAAGTAACACTTAATAAGATATTAAAGAACAATCCATATGAGAATAAATACCTTTATATATTTAAGGGAAATGGTGGACTGAGGGATCGAGTGGTGAATGCCATAAAACCGAAAAGGGGACTAGATCGATATGGCTATTATAAAGAAATGAGCAGAGAAAAGACGCTGGATATTTTTGCACAGAGTAGGTGTATCCTTGATTTGCAGCATCCATGGCAGGTAGGTTTGTCAATGAGACCATTTCATGCAATTCGTTTGCATAGTAAACTGATAACAACCAATAAGGATATTGTAAATTATGATTTTTACAATAAGAATAATATATGGATAATGGATCTAGAGAATCCAGAATTGCCAGATCAGAAATTTATATATGGAGAATATGAAGAACTACCAGATGAAGTATATGAGTTCTATAGTATTAAGAGCTGGTGCAAAAGATTAGAATTACTATTTTAGAAATAATGAGGAAAAAAATGTCATTAATAGAGAAATTGAAAGCAAAGTGCTATAAAGAGTTTGATGTTGAAAAAGATGTACTTGATACATTTGTTAAGACCAATGCGAAATATTGGGATGTTGATCTTGAAAAATCAAAAGCAGATTTCGATTTAACAGATGGACAGGATGGATATATCTGGCTTGGACTTTTCATGGTAGAAAAATGGGTTAGTTGGATGCAGCCTAAGTTTGTATATGCTCAGGCTTTATCAAAAAAATACAATTTGAAACCGATTGTATTAGATTGGGAAGAGAATGATGAATTAAGAGAATTGTATGCTTCCTATGGTATGCCCTTGATTTGTGTGAAGAAGAGAATGTACAAGAATGTATCGGGTATGCTATATGGTATGTGCAGAGCAATTGGAGCATTCTTAACCTGTGGGACAGGAAAGAAGATTGCATCTCTTCGTTATAAAGGTCGAAAGGTAGGTAATTATATTTATGATACTATCATTCGTACAAAGGACCATGTATTTACTTTAGAAAAGGGAAGATCTACTCTTTGTTTTCGAAAGATATTTGTTACCTTTTGGTTTTTAAATACCTTGGAAAAGATTGCAGATGAATATCAGCCTAAGATGTATCTTTATGATGATATCGTCTATGATGAAGGTATGATCATTCAGATGATGCATAGAAGACATGCACGTGTTATGAAGCTTGGATTAACCATCTTCCACAGAGAGATTCCATATTCAGATACACCACAGTATTGGCCAGACATTTTTAATCAAGCAATCAAGCATGATTTTGCAAACATGAGTGATGAGGAAAAGCAGAAATATTTAGATAGAGCCAATGCTGAATTGGAAGAGCGATTTAAGGGTAAGAATGGTGGTACTTGTGAAGGAGAGCTTGCTTTTAGAAACAAACAGGAATGTACTCCAGAGGAATTGAAAAAGATTATGGGACTTGATCCAAACAAAAAGAACATTGCAATCTTTTCCCATTGTTTCTCAGAAAACCCGCATAAATGTAGTACACAGGTCTATGAAGATAGTTATAGCTGGTTGAGGGATACCTTAAAGGTAATTCAGGGTATCGATAATGTAAACTGGATTGTAAAGAGTCATCCAGTCGCTGCTGCGAAATATGGAGAGGAGGGTGTTGTAGATGGTTTATATGAACAGTATAAGGCCCCACACATTTTCCTTTACCCGAATGAATACAATAGCAATCTGATCAGAGGAATTGCTGATGCAATTGTGACTGTATATGGTACTGCTGGATTTGAATATAGCTGTTTGGGAATACCAACTGTGCATACAGGTAGTGCTACCTATACAGGTTTTGGATTCACCACTTTCACAGATACTTATGATAAATACGTGGAACAATTACATCATATGGATCAGGTTAAGCCTCTTACTGAAGAACAGAAGGATATGGCTAAGCTTGTATTTGTATATCATAATGTTTTGCGTGATGGTGTATATGATGAGTTTGATAAGAAGATGCAGTTTCATAATCAGGATTGCTTTAGAGCATACTGTGATAAGGAAAAGATGACAAAGCCAAATGGAGAAGCATTGCAGGAAATTATGGCTTACATGAAAGATAATGAAATGACAGAGTCTATTTATTATCGTTTGGGAATGGGAGACTAGGAAAATGAGAGATATTTTACCAGAGTTAAATGGAAAAGATTATATAGATAGAGTGTATGAAATGTATGATGTACATTTTTGTAAGAAAGAGGAAGTAGATGAGTTGATCCAGTTTCTTGATGAACACTGGAAACCGAAGCATATTTTTGTATTATCTAGAGAGTTATTTGATTGGCAGCATTACAATAAAGTGGAAGAAAGATATAATTATGTGGTTGCTAAAAGCAGAGAAACTGGAGAAATCCATTCCGCACTTGGCTTTATCCCTACATCTCAGTTTGATCCAGAAATCAAGGATGTTGAAATCTGGCCTTGTATCTGGAAATCCAGAGATGATATTCAAGTAAAGGGATTGGGTGTAACCTGTTACCATTATTTGAAGACTAATTATCCAGTGCAGACCATTTCAATTCTGGGTATCACACCAGTGGCACTTAGCATTTATAAGCATTGGAACTTTACAACTGGAAAAATAAGTCATTTTTACATGTTAAATGCCCAGAAAAAAGAATTTAAATTAATTGAAGGGCAGTCCATGAAAGATTTTGGTACTTATGAAACACCGAATTCTACAATTGAAATTAAGAATTGTTCATCTCGTGAGTATCAGAATTTACCAGATGAATTATTTGATGGAATCAGCAAGTTTAAATCAAAGAAATATTATGAGAATAGATTTTTTAATCATCCCATCTATCAATATGAGGTGTTACAGTTTATCGAGGATGATAAAGTTAAATTATTACTATTTGTTCGTGAGAATTTAGCAGAAGGTACAAAGTGCCTTCGCGTTGTTGATGTAGTAGGTGATTTTTCTATATTAGAAAAAGCCAAAAGTGCATTACAGGATTTATTGGTAAGTAGAGAAGAGGAATATATTGACTGGGTTGAAGTAGGTCTTGATGAAGAAGCTATGAAAAAAGGTGGCTTTTTAAATAAAGCCGATAGTGATATCGTGATTCCAAACTATTTTGAACCATTCAAACTTAAAAATGTCGATCTTGACTATGCTTATAAGACAGTTCTTGATGAAACTGATATGAGATTTTCTAAAGCAGATGCGGATCAGGACAGACCAAATAGTCTTCCACAGTAAAATTGTAGAAAGGTCAATTTCAATATGATATATTTTGAAACTTGGGCTGGTTTATGTAATCGCCTTAGAGGAATGTCATCAGCATATGGGTTTGCCAAAGAAATTGGCATTCCGTTAACAGTAATCTGGGAGAATCTTGATATATGTAATTGTAGTTTTGATGATTACTTTGAACTTGATGTGGATCAAACAATTCCTGTTAAAGTATGTAATTTCAATATGATGGGAACAAGTCTTTTTCATAAAGCCCTGCATTTTCTATACAATAGGAAGATTGCATCAATGAAAAAGAAAAGTGTCATAATATCTCAAGATGAACTGATGAAGATGGATTTAGAAGAATTAAAGAAATTGGCTTTAAAGAAGGATGTTTATATCAGGTCATATTATTACTGGTATGAGTGGGATAATCCTTATTCCATTTTTAAAATCAAACCATGTATTGAGAATAAAGTGAATCAATTAATGGAACGATGTGGAAAAGATGCAGTTGGAGTTCATATTAGAAGAACTGATCATGATATATGTATTTCTGAATCCCCAACAGAAGTTTTTATAAATGAGATGAGGAAAGAACCAGATGAAGTGTGTTTTTTTGTAGCTACAGATGAATTGACAGAACGTGAAAAGCTGATCCGGGAATTTGGGAAAGAACGTATTATTTTCAATGAAGATGCCGAATTGAGTCGAGCTAGTGAAAAAGGTATGGAAGATGCAGTGGTTGATTTATATGCACTTTCTAGAACTAACAAAATTTTGGGGTCTTCTACAAGTTCATTTACGGAAATGGCGGCTAAAATATCAGAAATTCCACTTCTATATTGTATGAAAGAGTAGGATAATTATTTGAAATAGCACAGATACTGTGATACAATACCATCGGGTATGTCTGTTTTTAGGACATACTCGGTGTTTTTTTCGTGATATTAACAGGGGAGAAAAAAATGAGTAAATTAGAGCAATTTTTTCAAAATAAAGATAATCATGATGTATATGTAATTGCTGAGATTTCGCAAAACCATGATGGGTCCTTAGGACAGGCTCATGCATTTATTGATGCAGTAGCCAGTACTGGTGCTGATGCTATTAAATTTCAGACACATATTGCAGCAGAGGAAAGTACCTTATCTGAGCCTTTCCGTGTGAAGTTTAGTTATGAAGATGATACCAGATATGCTTACTGGGAGAGAATGGAATTTACAGAAGAACAGTGGGTAGGGTTGTATAATCATGCCAAGGAGGTTGGACTTGATTTCTTAAGTTCAGCATTTTCTGTAAAGGCATTTGAATTATTAGATAGAATTGGAGTGCCAGCCTGGAAGTTAGGTTCCGGTGAGGTATTCAATGAAGTATTGATGAAGCGTATGATTGCTACAGGAAAGCCAATGCTGATTTCCAGTGGTATGAGTACCTATGAGGATATTGCCTCTCAGGTGAATATGATTTGTGAGCATGGTAATGAGTGTGCTGTATTTCAGTGTACTACCGCATATCCATGCCCACCAGAAAAGACAGGTTTAAATGTTGTACAGGATTTACTGAAGAAACACCCTGATTGTGTAGTTGGTATGTCAGACCATTCGGGAACCATTTTTCCATCATTGGCAGCAGTTACCATGGGCGCTAAGATGGTAGAGGTACATGTGACCATGAGTCCATATATGTTTGGACCGGATATTTCATCCTCTGTGACAATTGAAGAATTGAAGCAGATGGTAGATGGTATTCGAATGACATCTACCATGTTGTCACATACTGTGGATAAGGATACGTTAACAGAGGATTTAAAGAGAAATAAACAGATTTTTTCAAAGAGTGTCTATGTAAAGAAGGATTTAAAGGCAGGAACAGTTTTAACGGAAGATGATATTGCCTGCAAGAAACCAGCAGAAGGCATTACCACTGGTGAATATGATCAGGTGATTGGAAAGACATTAAGAACAGATATGAAGAAGGATTCCCCTCTTCATTGGGAGGATTTACAATGAAAAATGTGTGTGTAGTAGTAACTGCAAGACCAAGCTATTCCCGTATTAAATCAGCTTTGGTAGAGTTAAAGAAATATCCAGATATCAATTTACAGGTTGTGGCAGCAGCATCTGCAGTGCTAGATTCCTATGGTAAGGTTGTAAATCAGATTGAAGCAGATGGATTTACAGTAGCATCAACCGTATACAATGTAGTAAGTGGTGAGAATATCAATGTGGCTGCAAAGACAACAGGCCTAGGTATTATTGAGCTTGCAACTGTATTTGATAATATTAAGCCAGATTATGTAGTATCAATTGCTGATAGATTTGAAACAATGGCAACAGCTATTGCAGCTTCTTATATGAATATTCCATTGATCCATATTCAGGGTGGTGAAGTAACTGGTAATATTGATGAGAAGGTACGTCATGCCATTACCAAGTTATCAGATGTACATCTAGTATCAACAGATATGGCAAGAGAAAGAGTCATTAAGATGGGTGAAGATCCTGACAGAGTTATTGTAACAGGTTGTCCATCCATTGATATTGCGCAGGAAGTAAAGAATAATTATGAGTCACTAAAATTTGACCCAGTGTCTAAATATAATGGTGTAGGAAAGCTGTTAGAGGATCGTGATGATTATGTGGTTGTTATGCTTCATCCATTAACAACAGATATCGCACATGCAAGATCACAGACAGAAACCTTGCTTCAGACTGTGGAAACATTTGGCAAGCAGGTATATTGGTTCTGGCCTAATGTGGATGCTGGCGCAGATGGCGTATCTAAGGCGATTCGTGTGCATAGAGAGAATACAAAAGATTCTAATATCTATTTCTTTAAGAATATGTCACCAACAGATTTCTTAGTATTGATCATGGGAAGTCAGTGTATCATTGGTAACTCTAGTGTTGCCATTAGAGAGTGTTCTTATCTTGGCGTTCCAGCTATTAATATTGGAGACCGTCAGATTGGTCGTGAACGTGGTAAGAACGTTACAGATGTAAAAGAGTTTGATTCTGTTAAGATTACTGAGGCTTATCAGAATATCTTAAAGAGTCCTCGTCCAGAAAGTGATGAGCTTTACGGAAGAGGCGATGCCGGTGTGCGTATTGCAAAGGCAATTGCGGAGCTTGGTGAAGTTAGTATCAATAAGATCTTACAGTATTAGTTAGATAGAAAGAGTGAAAACTATGGCAGATAAAAGAATTGCAGTAATTTCAGCACGTGGCGGTTCTAAAGGAATCCCAAGAAAGAACATCATTGATATCGCAGGGAAGCCATTGATTGCATATTCCATTGAAGCAGGATTAGATGCTATGGAAAAGGGTGCCATTGACAGATTGATCGTATCAACAGATGATGAAGACATTGCAGAGGTATCTAGAAAGTATGGCGCAGAGGTTCCATTTATGAGACCGGATTATCTTGCTTCTGATAAAGCGAAAAGTGTAGACTTGATGATTCATGCTGCTGAGTTTTATAGAGAAAAAGGAATTGTATATGAAGATATGTTGCTTCTACAGCCAACAACTCCAATGAGAACTGGAGAGGATATCGTAAAAGCCTTTGAGATTTATGACAACGAGATAGCAGATTCTTTGATTTCTTGTTTTAAAGAAGAATATATTTGTGATCTTGTGACATACCACAAGAATGGTGACGAGGCCATTCCAGTGCATCCTAACCACAATGGAGGTGTTCGTCGTCAGGACTTAGAACCTTTATATGTGCGTAATGGCGCAATCTACATTTCTAAGATTGATTGGATGATCAAGGAGAAGAAGATCTTTGGTGGAAAGCTTGCCATGTATGAAATGCCAAAGGAACGTTCCGTAAACATTGATACCATGTATGATGTAGAGTTAGCTAGGGTATTAATGGAGAATAACATCTGGGGTTAGTTAATAAAATGAGTGCGGGGGGGGCTGTAATGACAAAATTAAATAATCGTAATACCGGAATAGAATTATTGAGAATTGTTTCTATGCTTTTTATAGTTGCGTCACATTGTAGTTTTCATGCAGGTGGCAACAATTGGAATATGATGAAAGAGACAATTCATGCAAATACTATTGTTAGCATTATTTTTGGTAGTTGGGGACAGCTAGGAGTTTTATGTTTTATCATCATTTCATCTTGGTTTTTAGTTGATAAGGATGGAATAAACAAATTTAAAATTGTATGTATTCTGCTTCAAACATGGAGTATATGTGTGATAATAACTGTTTCTTTTATGATATTTAGTAGGAATACTATTCCGCCCCATATTGTTATAGAAGAGTTTTTTACACCCATTTATAATCAATATTGGTTTATAACTGCATACATAGTTTTTTATTTGACAGTACCTTTTTTGCAGATATTTTCCAAAAGTTTGTCTGATGAGTTATTAAAGAAGTTAGTTGTAATATTAGTCATTCTTGTTCCAACTTACAATGTTATTATAGGCAATTTGGTAGGAGATATAGCGGATTTTTATGTGGTATTTTTTGTGATTGCATATTTAAAACGTAAGAAGAATAATTGGTTTGAAAGAAATGCGGTTATTGGATTTATTCTTACTTTTAGTGTCAATATAGGAATGATAATAGTTGGAAATATTGTAATTAACAATTATGGTATAACTAAATTGCAAACATATTGGGTGAGTCTTTTTACAAAAAGGCATTTGCTTATGTATTTATGTGCTATTTTTCTGTTTTACGTGTTTTTGAATCATGTAGAAATAAAAAAGGGTAGGTTGATTCGGAAAATAAGTGAAACAACATTGGGAATATATATAATACACGAGAATTTTTTGTTTCAAGGATTGGTTACAGATACAGGAATTGAACAATCGGTTTTGTGGGATAAATGGTTGAGAGTAGGAGAGTATTATAAGGGGTCTCAAATATTTGTTTTATACTATATTGGGGCTGTAGTAGTAGTTTTTCTATGTGCTTGTGTATTAGAGTATATACGAATAGCATTAATTGATGATGTTTGGTTAAAGAAAAATAGTATGATAAATCGATTATGCAGTAAAAATAATAAGTGATGATAGTGTAGGTTGAGTATATGGGTATATTTTTATTTCTTAAACAATTTGTGGATATGCTCTATCAATGGAAGATATTGGACTATTTTATGGTCTGCTATATGTTGATATTGATGGGATATGCATTTTTAAAAAAAGAAAGTTACATGAAGTCTTTTAGAATTCAGTATGTAGATTTTATTGTCATGGGATTAATGATTATTTTTTCAATTTCTTTTTTTAGAAATAGGACATTTTTTGCAACATTGATAAAAATTTTATCTTCATATGTTATATATTTTTTAGGGAGACTATATGGTTGTAAGGTGTTTGAACAGGGGAAATGGCTAGCATGGGCTGGTTATATAGTTGTTTATGTAAATTTAATATATCGATGTTATCTTTTTGGCTGGAAATTATTTTTAAATTCTAATCAACAAGGATTATTGAATAGTGGTGGATTTTATTATTATAAAACTGATTTAGCATTTGCTATTATACTTGCGGCTGTTTTTATATATTGTTATGGTGCAAACAAATTTTTAAAGTATTTTACAATTTTTCCAGTTTGTGGATATATGATATTTTATTCTGGTGCAAGAATGGAAATGATAGTTTTATTTTTTGTATATTGTGGCATGATTGCACATATTTTTTTGAAAAAAAGAAACCTGAAAGGGCTATTAGATATCAAAAGAAAAAATATCTTATCAGGAATTATTTTTGCTTTGTTTTTTGGGGTCTTGATAATAATAAATATATTGCCATATGATACTGTTGAAGTTGGTTTTACAAAAAATGGAGAAATCACATTACTTTCAAAGATAATGCATGCGAGACATGTTATTTGGTGGAATATTTTGGGGTATATGAAAAAACAAAGTGTAATTGTAAAATGTTTTGGTGTAGATTTAGGTTCTGAGTTACTTCATAGTGGATGCATGGATAGAGCTCATAGTATGTATATTAAAACACTGTATTCGGTAGGGTATATAGGTTGTTTAGGTCTCGTTTTGGTAATGAATGCGATTTTTAGAAAAGCTGGAAGTGTTCAGCATAGAAGTAATGCGTATATTACTATTGTTGTGTGGTTTGTTTTTATGATGTGTGGATTAACAATAGAAAGTTTGGAATTTACACAGATGAGTTGGTTTCCATTTCTATTTGGTGGAGCATTGCTTTCATGTGATGATATAAACGAAGAGAAAAGCGCAGAAAATAGTTGAATTGATAAAGAAGAAAAGGAATAAAAGATGAAACTTGGCATTTTAGAACCAGATCATTTTTCTGAAAAAGCAATTGAACAGCTTTCTCAGAAATTTGAAGTAGAAAAATTTGAATATATTAGTACGGATGAGGCTTCTGTTAAGGAAGCCTTAAAAGGTTTTATAGAAGATAAAGATGCAATCTTTGTTAGGTTAGCATATGAGATTAGTGATGAATTGCTTTCTGGTGCAAAGAAGTTAAAATATATCTGTTCACCAACAACTGGTTTGAATCATATTAGTACCAAAAAGGCAAGTATGAATCAGCACGGTGAGAATGCACCAATTCAGATTGTGTGTTTAAAAGGAGAGCAGGAGTTCTTATCAACAATCCGTGCCACACCAGAGCATACCTTTGGACTAGCTATGGGGTTACTTCGAAATTACAGTGGAGCGATCAAGTCACTTGCTAATGATGAGTGGAACAGAGATTTATACCGTGGAGAAGAAGTCTTTTTAAACAAAGTTGGTATCATTGGCTTTGGACGAGTAGGAAGAATAATTGCTGGGTATTATCAGGCATTTGGTGCAGAGGTTTCTTGCTTTGATATTGCTGAAATTCAGAATGTTCCAGCTGGTGTGAAAAAGATGGATGATTTAGAGAGTCTGATCAAAGCAAACAATATCATCCATATGTGCGCAAGCTACAGTGATGAGTATAGGGAATACTTTGGTGAAAAGTACTTTGCTATGCTGGATGGAAAGTACTTCATCAATACAGCACGTGGTGAATTGTTGAATGAAAGCGATTTAGTATCATATGTACAGAATGGCAAGTATAAGGGTATTGCTATTGATGTATTGACTGGAGAGGCAGAGGATGATTTTGAAGAGAATTATAGATTGCTATTAGCAGCTGCCGATGAGAAGAATGTGATCATTACACCCCATATTTCAGGTGCAACATTTTCATCGATGGCAAGAACCGAAGAATTTATCACCGAAAAATTATTACATTTTTGAGGAGGGAAGACTATATGAAGGTTACAGTTATTACACCAACGTGGAATCAAGCTGAGTTTATAGAAAAAACGATTCAGTCAGTAGTAGAACAGGATTATCAGGATATTGAATATATCATATTGGATAGTTGTTCAGATGACGGGACGCAGGAAATTGTTGAAAAATATTGTAAAGATTATAGTTTTATCAAATACATCAGAGAAAAGGATCATGGTCAGGCAGAAGCAATCAACAAGGGACTCGAGCGAGCAACAGGTGACATTGTGTGTTGGTTGAATTCGGATGATTTTTACTATGATTCGAAAGTGATTTCTACTGTAGTTGATGAATTTGAGAAAAATCCAGAAATTGAAGTATTATTAGGTGATGGATATTACTGTGATAAAGAAGCAAATATTACAGAATATATAGATAGTAATCGTAATGTACCAAACTGGGTTTTGACCAGATGGTATTATGTTCTTCAGCCAGCTATTTTTTGGAAGAAAAATGAGGAAAGACTGGATGAGCATTTCCATTATGTATTTGACTGGAAGTTTTTTGCGGGAATGTTAAATCATGGAAAAGTTTTTCATTTTGTGAAGATACCTTTTGCGGTTTATCGTATGTATGAAACAAATAAAACTGGACTAGCGAATGCACCTAGAAAAAAAGAAATATATGAAATGCAGAAAGAATTTCAGGTTAGTAAGTTCAATATCTGGTGGTGCAAACGGACCTACAAGGCATATGAATATGCAGAACGAAAAAATGTTAGCTGGCCAAAGAAAATAGTGGATTTTGGAAGTAAATTCTGGTTTCATTTAACAGGAAAGAGAGTATGCAGTTTTTAGTAACACATACGATTGAGGATTAGTAGGATGGAAATATTAAAGAAAATAAACTATTTATTAAATAAACGGTCAAAACAAAAAATAGGATGGTTATTGATCTTAATCATCATAGGTTCATTTGCAGAATTGCTAGGTGTTTCAATTCTTTTGCCTATTATTGATTTATCAATGGATGGATCAGATTATACAGCCAATAATTTTTGTAAGGTTATCATTCATTTTACGGGAACAAGTGATAAGAAAACGGTTCTGTTATGCCTGATAGGATCAACCATTGCGATTTATATTTTAAAGAATTTATATTTAGCCGCGATGTATTCGTATCTTTACAAAACAGCAGCTGAAGTGAAACGAGAATTATCTACGAAGCTGTTAAAATCATATTTGAAACAACCATATTCTTACTTTTTATATAAAAATAGTTCTGAACTGATTCGAAGCGTGAATGAAGATACAGGACAGTTTTACCAGGTAATATTAAATATATTGCGTGTTGTAACTAATGGGGTTACTGCTTTGGCATTGATTGTATATCTTGCAATTGAAAACTTTGCAATGACTATTACAGTAGCTATTTTGGTAGGATTATCTGCTGTTGTGATTTTTCTAGGTGTTCAGAAAAAAACTGCTAAACTTGGAAAGATGAAACAGAAGCATTCTAGTTCTTTGATCCAGTATATGCAGCAATCAATTGAGGGTATCAAAGAAATTAAATTGCTTAGCACAGAACAGTATTTTGTAAGTCAGTATGATAAAACTTATTACAAACAGACTGATGTAGAACGAAAGTACAATGTTTTAAACTGGCTTCCTAAATATATGATTGAAACTGTTTGTATTGCAGGCATTATGGGATTTATGGGAATTAATATTATGTATAATGTTAATTATGCAGCATTAATTCCACAATTGGCTGTTTTTGCAGCTGGTGCATTCAAGTTACTTCCTGCTGTTAACGGTTTATATTCTTATATGAATACAATTGTTTTTTTCAAGGCTTCTGTTGATCTTTTGTATCATGATGTAAAGGATACAGAGAAGTATAAAACAAATGAAGAAGAAATTCATTCAGAGATTACAGAATTGCCTTTCTCAAAGAAAGTGGAAGTAAAGAATGCAGTTTTCCATTATCAGAATGTTGAGAAAAATGTGCTAGATCAAGTCAATATGGAAATTGAAAAGGGTACCTCGGTTGCATTGATTGGTGCATCTGGTGGTGGAAAGACTACAATGGCAGATATTGTGCTTGGATTCTTGTCATTGCAGAGTGGTACGGTTGAAGTAGATGGAGTGGATATTCAGACGAATATTCGTGGTTGGAGAAAAAATATAGGATACATTCCACAGAATATCTATCTTACAGATGATACCATTCGAAATAATATTGCATTTGGTATTCCAAAGGATCAGATAAATGATACAGAGGTATGGAGAGCATTGGAAGAAGCACAATTAAAGGATTTTGTAGAGAGTTTACCAGAAGGTCTTGATACTGAAGTCGGAGAAAGAGGTGTCAGAATCTCTGGTGGCCAAAGACAGCGTATTGGAATTGCAAGGGCGTTGTATAGAAATCCGTCCTTCCTTGTGTTTGATGAGGCTACCTCTGCTTTAGACAATGATACAGAGAAGGAAGTAATGAAAGCAATCGATAGCTTACATGGCAATAAGACTATGCTTATGATAGCGCACCGTTTATCAACAATTGAAAATTGTGATCATGTTTATAAGGTTGAAAATGGTAAGGTTGAGAAAGTAAGATAAAATTATTTCTGAACCCGAAAGGAAAAAGAATGAAAGAGTTTCAGTTAACAACACCAGTTTCATTTGTTGTATTTAATAGATTGGACTGTGTGCAACAGGTTTTTGCAAAGATTAGAGAAGCAAGACCAACCAAATTATATATTTTGTCAGATGGACCAAGAGCAGACCATCCAGGAGAAGATCAGCGTGTAAAGGCGGTCAGAGATTATATTGAGCAGAATATTGATTGGGATTGCGATGTACAGAAAAATTATGCCGAAGAAAATATGGGAAGTAAGATGAGAATCTATACAGGTATCAATTGGGTACTTGATAGAGAAGATCGAACAATTATCCTGGAGGATGATTGTGTTCCTTGTCAGGATTTTTTCAGATATTGTCAGGAAATGCTAGAACTTTATAAGGAGGATGAAAAGGTATGGATGGTATCTGGAATCAATATGTACAGAAAACAGAATTCTACCGCACAGTATACTTTTTCAAGATTTCCAGATATTTGGGGATGGGCAACCTGGAGTAGATCATGGAAAAAGAATGATATCGAAATGGCGGGATGGAAAGAAGCAAAGCAAAAGGGCTTGGTGAAATATGCGTTTGATTTTTGGTCATACCGTTGTTATAAGCGAATTGCAGATTATCAGGTTAATGCACACAGAGATGCATGGGATATTCCATGGGAGTTCTCAATATTGATGAATCATGCAGTGGGTATTGTACCACGAGAGAATTTAGTAGCTAATGTAGGCTGTGGGCATGTGGATGCCAGTAATACAACTGTTGAGGTGGATTTTGATTTTTCTTATGGAAGAAGTATGGAGTTTCCAATTGTAAAGCAAACCAATATTGAACCAGATCAATTATTGGATAAGACTTGTTTGAAAACCAGATTGGGATTTGCTAAGGAATGGAATTATATCAAGCATAAGTTTACACGTATTATTCCTAAGTGTAAGCAGATCCTTTTGAGAAAATAGTTGGAATAAGAAAAGTAGAAGAATACTGTTTGGGGAGTAGAAAGATGAATACAAAAGTAATCATCATCGCATATCATTATGTGCGTGATTTAAAACATAGCAGATATCCAGAAATCAAAGGATTAGACCTTCCTTTATTTAGAGAACAGGTAGATTTTGTGAAGAAGAATCTTCATCCGATTACCATGGAAGAACTGTTGGCGGCATTGGATGGACATTATGACCTTCCAGAGAATGCAGCTTTATTTACCTTTGATGACGGTTATATCGATCATTATACCAATGCATTCAGTGTATTGAAAAATGCAGGAATTCAGGGATCCTTCTTTATCCCTGGGAAAAGCTGGGTAGAGCATTCTTTGTTGGATGTTAATAAGATTCATTTTGTAATGGCTTCTACTTCAGAAGAAGCTCTTTATGAGGAATTAATTTCTCAGATGAATCATTACCGTGGTCATGAATATGATTTCCCATCTAATGAAGAACTATGGAATGAATATGGAAAAGAGAGCCGTTATGATTCTGCTAAGACCAGATTTATCAAAAGAATGCTTCAGGTAGCTTTGCCAGAGGATTTAAGAAATAAGATCACCAGTGAACTTTTTGCAAGATTTATTGGAATTTCTGAGGAGAATTTTGCAAGAGAGTTATACTTAAATTATGATCAGATGAAGTGTATGAAGGATGCAGGTATGTATATTGGTCTTCATGGATATGATCATTATCATAATGGTAAATTGGAAACAGATCATATGATCAAGGATATGAACAAAGCATTAGAAGCAATGTCTGATTTTGTAGATCCAACCAATTGGGTGATGAATTATCCATATGGATCCTACAATGATGATGTGATTGATTATATCAGCAAACACGGATGTAAGGCAGGACTTACAGTCAATCCGGGTATTGCAGATATTACAAAGGATAATCGATTTACACTTTCAAGACTTGATACCAATGATCTTCCACCGAAGAGTGAGAATTATTTGAAGTATTAAGATAGTAATTATTTGGAAAATAATAGAGTTATTGAACGAGGGGACGTAAAATGAAGGACATAAGAAAAAAAATATCTTTTGAGTGGATTATGACTGCTCTATTTGGATTGACTATGCTCATCCAGATCATTATGATCATCAAATTCAATCTATCAGATATCAGAGAATCCTTAGATGCTGATTTTTCTTATACAGTCTATCATTATATGCAGGTAATTAAGAATGGAACATTGAATCTGCAGAATTGGAATCATACCACTTCTTTGGAATTAGATGCCACATTTCTATTTGCACTGCCTTTATTCTATCTTGTAAAGGATATATTCTTAGCAGTTGGCATTTCCAATATCATCATTATGTGTCTTTATATTGCTGTGATCTATAAGCTGTTATCCTTGATAAAGGTACGTCTTCCGTTGATCTTTATGGTGATCACATTGGTGTTAACACCATATGCTTTCGGTATGTTGGATTACTTTAACATGATGTTTTATGGTGGCGCATGTTATTCCATCAAGATTCTTGTACCAATCATGCTTTTGATGTTGATGGTATGGAATAAGAAGTCTGAAAAGAAATCCCAAAATGTACTTCGTATGGTTAGCTTGGTAGGTTATCTTATTTTATTGTTTGCAACCACATTTTCAACAGGGATTTATGTTGTTATGTGTGGATTGACACCTATTATTTTATGTGCCCTTGTGGATATCTGGAAGGATGGAAGCCTTAAAGGTAAATATACTTTTTGGCATGTACAATTATTAATCTTTTCTGGAATTGATTTTGTGATTGGAATGATCCTCCATCAAAAATATTATGGATTGGTATCAAGAACATCCTTAAATCTTACAAAGTATGCCAATTGGGATACCAATTTAAGAGCATGTATCATTGCACCATTTCAGGTGTTAGGTGCTACAACCAGTGAGGATATCAAGGCAACCTCAGTGATTGGTATTTTTTTGATCATGAAGATTGCGTTGGCGGTACTTTTGTTATTTGTAGCACTAAGACATATTCCTAAGCTTTTTGAGAAGACAAGTGAGATTGCAATCAGTAAATATTTAACCATGATGTTTGTGTTTAACTTTTTACTGCTTGTGGTTGCAGATTGCAGATATACGGGAAATCTGCATATTGAATATAGATACATGTTGATTGGTATTGTTCCATTGTATCTATTATTGGGAATTTGGCTAGAAGAGTGTGGACTTCATTGGAACGCTTTTCAAAGAAATATTATTTTGGCAGCATTGTTAGCGGCAACGCTTTTTGTATCCACTGGAAACAATAACAATATTTCCAAACATTGGGATAGAACGAAGTATGCCATGGAATTAAGTGATTATCTGGCGGATATTGATGTAGAATCTGTATTTATGGTGGATGATATTGATTCAGTTGCTTATTTAAGATCATTAAACGGAGAGAAAAAGTTTGGCAGTTACAATTCCACGATTCCAGGTTTAGAATCAACCATTTGCAGCTATTCGGATGGATGTGTGGGTAGTACCTATGGTCATAAAAATGCCATTGTGATTTTTAACTTTAAGACAATGCAGGATTATTTTCCAGAGGATATCAGTTCACATTATAGCTATTATGGGTCGGTTAGATGGTTTGATGTGTATATAGCTGATGAGATATATTTTTAGAGTGATTTGTATTTAGTCAAGAGTAGTAAAATGGGTATGATGGAAAGAAATAGTTGTGTTTTGAATTACCGGGGGATGAAAGTATGAATATAATCAGTGTTGTATTTCCAATAGGAGTATTCTGTTTTGCAGTGCTATATTGGATGGTTCCTGCAAAGCTGAAGAATGCTCTTTTATTGTGTACAAGTATAGGAATTTATTTTTATGCGGATAAAAAAGGTGCCTTAGTGCTTTTCAGTATGATACTCTTGTCCTATTTCTTTGGATTAGTGATAGAACAGAAAAGGAAAAGTATTTTATTTCTGGCAGTTTTATTAAACTTTATGCCATTGCTTTTTTTTAAGATAATTACTTTTCAAAGGCTAGCTTCATTAAATGTATGGGATTTAGTAATGCCTCTAGGATTATCTTATTATAGCTTTAAATCAGTTTCTTATCTTTGTGATATTTATCGAAATAAGATAAAGCCTGAAAGAAACATTGCAAGGTATGCATTGTTTGTAAGCTTTTTTCCTGAAATATTTGTGGGACCAATTGATAGAGCGTCAAATCTTTTGAAGCAAATAAATGAAAAAACTGTTTTTGATTGGGATAAGGTAAAGTCAGGAGCTATTCTGCTGGCGTATGGCTATTTTGAAAAGATTGTGATTGCTGATCGACTAGCAATTTATGTAGATACAGTATATGAAGACTTGTTTACTGTGGAAGTATCTTCTTACCAGGGACTTGTGACAGTCATGGCAGTGATTTTCTATTCCTTACAAATATATTTTGATTTTGCAGGTTGTACCAATATTGTAAGAGGATTGGGGTATATGTTAGGTTTTGAATTGCCTGAGAATTTCAAACAACCGTATCTTTCAACCAGTGTTACGGAGTTTTGGAGAAAATGGCATATGTCATTAACCAACTGGTTGCGAGATTACATTTATATTTCCCTGGGTGGAAACAGGAAAGGCATTGTACGCAAGTTTATCAATATCATGGTGGTATTTATTGTATGTGCAATCTGGCATGGAGTGGGTGTACATTTCATAATCTGGGGCATTATGAATGCGGCATTCCAGATTATTGAAGCGCTTGTTCATATGGTAGCGAAGTTAATCAAGGATGATACGCCTCATGTTGTAAGAAATGTTGCACAAGAGGGTAACATTACTAATATAGGTGATGAAAAAACATTGGAAGAACCAAAGAAATCAGGTTTTGCGTTTAATCTTATCAAGGGAGTTTACACCTTTATTGCGATCTCCTTTACCTGGATTTTCTTTCGAGCAGGAAATGTTGGACAGGCATTGACAATTATAAAGAGCATGTTTGCAAAGTGGAATCCGTGGGTGATATTCGATCGAAGTATCTATACAATTGTTTATAGTGAAAAAAATTGGCATCTTCTGCTGTTTTCCTTACTATTCGCATTTATTATTGATGTGTTGGAACGATGTGGAATTTCCCTTCGTGAAAAGATGGAAAGACAGAATTTTATATTGCAATTGCTTGTGATATATTCACTAATATTCGGTACAATCCTTTTTGGTGCATATGGAGTAGGCTATAATGCTGCGAACTTTATTTATCAGGCGTTTTAATTTGGGGGATCAGTATGAAAGAGCTATGTAAAAATAATTGGATAAAAAGAATACAAGTGTTTGTGGAATTGTCAGTATTTATAATAGGATTTGTGCTTTTGCTTCATGTGTTTACCAATATAGTATCTCCGAAATATCTCTTTAACACAGAGTATTCTTCCCCAGAAACAGAGATGTGGGAGGGATTTGATGAGTTGCAGAAGAATTCATTGGATTTTTTATTTGTGGGTAGTAGTCACTTTTATAATGGAGTGAATCCGGTTGTGATTTATGAGAAAACAGGCTATACCAGCTATACGATGACTTGCTCAGGAGCGGATATGCCAACAGCCTATTTTTTGACAAATTATGCATTGAGAACACAGAAACCGCAAGTGGTATTTTTAGATGTATATGCATTTTTTTATGATAGTTTCTACAATGAGGCAATCTTTACCAAGTGTGTAGATGGTATGAAATATAGTAAAGCAAAAATGGAAGCGATTAAGGACTGGCAGGAAATTGATCCTACAATCAGTACTGCATATAGAGTTTTTCCAATTCTAGATTATCATAATCGTTGGGAAGAACTTACGGAGTATGATTTTACTTATAAAGAAATGAAAGATAGTTGGATGGGATTTGCTCCATGTTTTCATTATGAAACTGTAACCCATGATTCATTCATGACAGGAATTGATTATGAACTTCCTGTATCGGATACAATGTTGTTATATTTTAGTAAAATGGTACAGTTATGTAATGAAAATGGAATACAATTGATTCTTGTGGAGATGCCATGTGAAATGTGGGATGCACATTTAAATGATACAGTAGGAATCCTTGCTGAACAGTATGGGGTTTCATTCTGGGATTTCAACTTACCAGGAGTATATGATACTTTGGACTTGGATCTTGATAAATGTTTCCGAGATCCAAATCATTTAAATATGTATGGTGGAACGTTATTTTCTTATAAATTGGCGGAAAAATTGCAGACGATGGGCATCATGACTAGTCATACTGCAAAAGTTACCAACTACTGGAATAAACAGGTTGCTGCGTGGAATGAATACTATGAGCAACAGGTTGTTGATATGTTTCAGGTGGAAGAGGATGAATAATAAAGCTTTACGGTAAAAGGAATTAAGATGGAACATCGCTTTTTGAAATCATTTTTTTTGAAATCGTTCATATTACTGACGTTGGTCAGTATCGTGGTAATCATTGCAGATCCATTTTTTCACTACCACATGCCTCTTGGGGTGTTAAAGGCTGTGGCGGATACCCCTGAGTATCAGGTGGATGGATCGGTTCGTAACTTCGAATATGACAGTATCCTGTTAGGATCTTCAGTGGCGGAGAATTATAACAATGATCAGATCGATACCTCTTTTGGATGTCACAGCATCAAGGCAATCCAAAAGAGTGCATCTGCGCCAGATCTTTTATATTATCTGAACAAGGCGTATGAGTCACATGAGTTAAGATATGTGTTCTACAGCTTTGATCTTTTTGCATTGACAGATGATGTCAATCATGTGATGGATGAGGCAATGCCTACCTATCTGTACAATGAGAATCCCGTTGATGATGTTTATTATCTTTGGAATAAGGATATCCTGTTTGAAAAGATTCCATATATGGCAGCCCAGTCTGTATCGGGCTATCAGGAGGGACTTTCGTATAACTGGGCACAGTATAAGAGCTTTGCTTCTGACATTGCATTGTCTAATTATGCAAGGCTAGAGGAAATCTTGCCTGATCAGGTAAATGAGGAAACCATGGGTAAGGTCATAGATAATCTGGCAAAAGTTTGTGACGTGATAGAGGCTCATCCCAATACGCAGTTTATTATCATTTATCCACCTTATTCAGAGCTTTGGTGGGACAATGAGTATAGACAGGGCAATCTTTCCATGTATTATGAGATCCTTGGTTTATCCCTGGAAAGTTTGTCAGAACTTGATAATGCACACATCTATTATTTCCAGAATGAAACAGACATTGTCTGTAATCTGAATCTTTACATGGATCCAGTTCATTTTTCAGGTGCTATCAATGACTGGATGGTGGAGCAGATGCTTGGGGAGAAGTATCTGGTGACGTCAGAGCAGATTCCTGAGGTGCTGGATCAGATGAAGGAGCTTGTTGATGAGAGGATCATTAGCGGAGCGATTGATGCTTACTGGGAGGCACAGGATTAGAACTGGAGAGAATAGGGTATGTTATTTAATTCTTATATTTTTATATTTGTGTTTTTACCACTGACCTTGTGTTTGTGGTATTTTCTTAGAAAGAAAAACAAAGATACCTTGGCACAGCTGGCATTGATCGGAATGTCCTTGTGGTTTTATGGATATTTTCATGTAAGCTATTTATTGATCATCGTAGGAAGCTGCCTGGCAAATTTCCTCTTAAGTTTTTTATTGGAAAAGGGCCCCTTAAAAGGAAAAAGGACCGTGATTCGAGTGGCTGGAGTTGTACTGAATCTGCTCGTTCTTGGATACTTTAAATATTATGATTTCTTTATTGAGAATGTGAATTTTCTTTTTGGAGGAAATATTGCTTTGAAAAGAATTTTGTTGCCGCTTGGTATCAGCTTTTTCACATTTCAGCAGATGTCTTACATCCTGGATCGATGCAGAGGGGAAGCACCACATTATTCCTTTATTGATTATCTTACCTATATCACCTTTTTCCCACAGCTCATTGCGGGACCGATCGTGTATCATTCGGAGTTTATCCCACAGATTAAGGATCCGAAGAAGCGTGATTTTGATGAATTGGAATTTGCTTATGGAATCAGCTGGTTTGTATTTGGTCTGGCTAAAAAGGTGCTGATTGCAGATACCTTGGCAAAGGCTGTTGATTTTGGATACTCCAAGGTGTTTTATTTAGATTCTTTAGGAGCATTTGTGGTGATCATTGCCTTTACCTTGGAGCTTTTCTTTGATTTTAGTGGTTATTGTGATATGGCCATTGGTATTGGAAAGATGTTTCGCATCGAGCTTCCGGATAACTTTGATGGACCATATCGTTCCAGATCGGTGAAGGAGTTCTGGCGAAGATGGCATATGACTCTGGGTAGATTTTTTACCAGATACTTATATATTCCACTTGGAGGTAGCAGAAAAGGTAAGCTTCGTCAGGTAGTAAATACCATGATCGTATTTACCGTAAGTGGACTTTGGCATGGGGCCAACTGGACCTTTGTGGTTTGGGGTGTGCTTCATGGTGTGGGCGTTTGTGTGAGTATTTTTACCAAAGGAATCAGCGAGAAGCTTGATAAGCATGTCTGGTACAGAGGCTTTTGTCAGGGAATCACTTTTTTATTTGTTTCTCTTAACTTTGCAATCTTTCGAGCAGATTCCCTAAAGGATGCTGGGACATTGTTTATGAGATTGTTTGCCTTTGATAACTTTGGCAAGTATGCACAGGTTGCTGCTGCAATGGAGATCAAGGAGTTCTTTATGATCACCAAGGTGCTGTCCATGAAGGCACCTCAGTTGCTGGTGGTGTTTGAAGAGCTTGTATTTGGTGGCTTTTTGGTCTTTAGTCTGGTGCTTTCTATGAGAAAGACCACAAGGAAGCGTTTGGAAGGTAGAGCTTTGACCAAAGGATTTTCTACAAAATTGGCGATTCTTTTCGTGTGGGCCGTGATTTCGTTGTCACAGGTGAGTACGTTTTTGTATTTTAATTTTTAGGGAAGAGAAGCGAGAGAAATGATGAAGGTATAGATATTGGATCTCATTTAATGAGAAAAAGAATTATAAAAAAAGTGTAATAAAAAAATAGAGATGAATTTTGCGCGAAAATCCTAAAAAATAAGATAAAACCCTTGCGTTGTTCATGCATATATATAATATACGGGGAGAGTTTTTCTAAGATTAAAAAGTATTTGGTAAAGAGAGAAAGAATTCCAGAAGAAATGTTTTTGAACAACCAAAGAAGTGCATACTATTAAAATAATAGATGAATAAGGACAAGAGGAGTGATTGAAATGACAAAATTTGTTCAAAATGTAAGTGCCTATTTGTCACAAATGAAAATCAAACAAAATTATGTAAGCAAAAAGCTATGGCGGAATTACTATTAAGTTTCATGGAAAAGATTTTGTTGATGGTGAATTCATGAACCAGAGAACTCTTGATATGGTACTTAAGAACATAGAAGCCCTTAGTAAGCAAATAAGGGGGGCTAGGTAAGCGTGGAAACTGAAATCTTAGGGAGGAAGATGTTGATTATATCATAGCTCATATAAAACAAGAATTTGGTGTAGTTGTTATTACAAGATGTATTTTAATGGAGTTGGCATCACTTAGTGGAGAACTGAATCAAGAATATGTTAGCTTAAAGGAAAAGCTAAAAGAAGGTAAGGGTCTTATTTCGAGGGGATTATTTTCAGATTTCTTTAAATCAGTTAGAAATAATAAGTCTCAATCAGATAATTTAGGTGAAGAATTGCTGGCAATTTGCTTACATATTCTCTCGTATCTTCCAGGAGAACCTGATTATGAGTTTAATGTAATTACAGAAGATAAAGGAGCAAGAGCGGTCATAAATAATTTATTCTTAAAGACGCAAAGGCAGTTTGTTGGACGTAAGATAATTATTTATAGTATGCCTAGATTGGTCAAGACTATTATTGATTATGATCGGCTTTCTGATATTGAAAGTATATCGAGAATTCTTGGAATGGGCAGTGAACGAGATATTAAAATATATGGTACTCTGCCAAATGAATTTGATACAACAGAGTATACATTTAATACGCATGAACTTGCAGAGCTATTATTAATTTCTGATGGAATTGATATCAGATTTTGAAAATGACAAAAGGTATAGGCGTCTTGGAAAATTCCAAGGCGCCATTTGTTTACATAAAATGTCTGAAAACTTGACAACTAAATTCTCAATAATTACCAAACGATAGAAGTTGTCAGTTTATGTAAATAAATGTTATAATAAAATTGAATCTTCGATATTTCGTTGATAAAAAACGGGAAAAGTATGAAGACATCTTAAGGGGGGATTAAAATGACATACTTAAGAAGAGTAGGGCTGGGTTTTTGCGCGGCCTTATTCGTGACTAATCAGCTTACTCCGATGGCATACGCAGAAGAATATGTTGAATCAGTAGAAGTTGTTGAATCAGAATCCAGTGAGGAGCTTGGGGGAGCTGTCATTGAATCTGAGGAGAATCTGGATGCTGTTTTTATGGAGAACCAGATGAATCTAGAGCTGGGACTTCAGGAAAGTGGATTCACGCTGCAGCAGGATCCTGGCGCACTAGAATTTCACGACATGTTAAAGGATCATTTCATCATTGGTGCGGTGAATCTATGTGATTCTTATGATGTGAAGGCAGGGCCTTCTTATGAAAGTGCAGTGATAAGTACGGTACCATGTGGCCAAACAATTCAGATTCTTTATGAACAAACGGATGACCAGGATCAATCCTGGGTATTGGTGAAGTTTTTTGCAAATGATGAAGAACTCACAGGGTATATTGAGAGAGAATATATTGCCTGTGCAGATGAATTGTTTTTAGAATGGGAACGTACATACAGGGACTATTCGCCAGAAGCGGTGATGGATTTTCCAATGACCTATTCTGTAAATGGAAACTATGAAACAGAGATCATTGAGAACAACTATTATCCTGATATCCTGCAATTTCCAGAGAGCTATCAGGCAGCGCTGCTTAAATTGAAAAAGGCACATCCGAACTGGACCTTTGTAAAGCAGGAGACAGGCCTTGACTGGAGTGCTGTTATGGCAGGAGAAACGGTAAAGGATCGAAATCTGATACCGAAAAACTATCCGGAATATATGTCAGCGGGGGCTTTTGATAATAGCTGGAAAAATGCCAATTATGAAACCGTGTCCTATTATCTTGATCCAAGAAGTAACTTAACGGAAGACTGGATCTTTCAGTTTGAACAGTTAACCTACAATGCTTCTTATCACACAGAGGCGTCTATTCAGACATTTTTAGATTCCACCTTTATGAAGGGAGTTGTTCCAGATGATGGTAGAACCTATGCAAAGGTTTTCTGGGAGATTGGAACTAGCATTGGTGTTAGTCCTTTTCATCTTGCGAGCCGTGTTTATCAGGAGCAGGGTAAAGGCACATCACCATTGATTTCTGGGACCTATAGCGGATATGAAGGTTACTACAATTATTTTAATGTGAAAGCATCTGGAAAGACCAATGAAGCAGTTTATCAGTCAGGTCTGCAGTATGCAAAGGAGCAGGGCTGGAATACACGTTATAAATCTTTAAAGGGCGGTGCTGCCTTCATTTCCAAGCAATATATTTTGGCAGGTCAGGATACCTTGTACTTACAAAAATTTGATGTGGATGGTTCAACCAATGGTCTTTATTATCATCAGTACATGCAGAACATTGTAGCACCGCAGTCAGAATCAACCACCATTAGAAAGCAGTATATCAACACGGGAAGCCTGAACAATACCTTTGTATTTAAGATCCCGGTTTATAAAAATATGCCTTCTAAAGCATGTGAAAAGCCTAATGGTAACATGGTAAAGATTCAAAGACCTTCGGGTTATACCACCAATGAGATCACCATCGACGGTGTAACTCATGAAGCTAACATGTTAGGTAATACCATGACAGTGTACCTGAATAATCCAACCTCAACGGCAGCAGTGGTAAATCAGTACAATGCAGATGGGGTACCGATTGGAATGACCATTTATACATTGACCTACAACGCATCAGGTAACTACACAGCTACCTTGGAAAGTGGGTTGACGAACCTGTTAAGCTATCATGGCTTTTCTATAAGAGTATCAGGTAATTCTGGTATTCGAGTAAAAATGGGTATCGACCAAAACCAAAGAGCACAGCTTACCAGTGGTTCGGGAATCAATGGGTATCGCTTGAAAAAGTATGGAATCCTGGTTATGTATCGGTACAATTTAGAGAAGTATCCAATGATCTGTGGAGGAGCTAAGGTGAAGGAATCCGTCGCATTTGATGTTACCAATGGAACAGATAAATATTTTGAAAAAGTAAATGGAAGATATCGTTATACAATGGTATTTACAGGGCTTCCAGTATCTGAATACAAAAAGGATTTTGCTTTTCGAAGTTATATTGTTCTTAGTAAAAATGGACAGGACATTATTGTGTATGGTCCAATTGTAAGTAATAGTATCTATACACTAGCTCATCGAATGATAGATGAGAAGAGGGTTAAACCAGGTGATTCAGAATATGAATACGTTCAAGCTTTGATCAAAGATGCAGATGCTTATGAACAGGGACATTAGTAAACACTAGAAGGTGACATACAGGGGGATCAATATATGCATAAAAGAATGAAGTACGGGAGGCTTTCATCCTGCTTTTTGGCTGGAATTCTGACTTTGTCTGGCTGCGCGGTGCAGACAACGGATGTGGTTGAAAAGAAGGTGCAGGAAGACCTTATCATTGCTAATCAGGAAGAAACTACCCGTCTAGGGGAGTTAGAGAATAAATACAATGCCGGGGAGTTAGATGAGGCAGGACTGATTGAGCTGGCCAAGGCTTATCAGGATGAAAGTCGATTAATGGAGAGCAGAAACAGATTGGAAGAATGCTATCGTTTGTACAAAAGTGAGGAAGCCTTTCAACTGTTACAGTCGATTACAGTAAATATGGCAGAAGAATCTGACACGCTTAGGAGCATGTATGAGGAGATGCTTGCCCAGGTGGCTTCGGTGGAGGAGGATGGAAATGCCATCACACTTTTTTTAGATGAAGACTGGCATAGGAAGTTTATGCCAAAGCTTTATGAGGGACAGAGAAATTACTATTTTGAACAGGATGGAAAGATTTCTTATTTTTCTGTTGGATATGATATGTATGGTTATGCTTTTGCCAAAGTATGGGTTCAGAATTCAGATCAGACTGTTTGCTTTTTAGAAGTGGATGAGGATATGATCAGATTTTTCAAGACAGGCATTGCCAATGGAAAGTATGATGGAGAGTTTACTTCCATTGTATGTGATGGATATTTTGGAGATGTAACCATTGAAACAGGAACATTGAAGGATGGACTGATCACGGGAGAGTATCAAATGGCTAGTTTTTACGGGTCGGGAGAAACGGGGCTGACTGCTTTATGGAGTGAGCGAAACAATCTGGCCATGACCTATTACAAAGGTTTTTTTGAGGCAGGTAAGACTTTGGAAGAGCAGCAGGTGGAGGATTTTGTAATCTATGCCTATGATGAAACCAGAGAATTCTGCTTGTATACGGAGGAAATGGGAGCGCTTGATCATACATTTTTTGGACTTGCATCTATGCCTGAGATGACGAAGTATGAGCCGGTCTATATGGCAGTTCTTTCTGATGAGAGTACAGCTTTAGCAGATGATTTAGAGACAGACGGTGTGTCTGAACAGGTGAAGGTAAGGGTATATGATGGCGTGGTTCAGCTTTATCAAAATGGAAAATGGACAGATGTTGCCAGTGTAGATGACATGGTCAGCGAGGATCCATTTATGGCATATGAAGAAGAGCATCGGGAAATCGTAGCACAAAGAGAAAACGGGATCTATGCTGGTGTGAATGGTACAGGTCAAGGTTCTGGAGAAGGTACTGCTGATGGAGCTTCGGAAGGTGATGGTGCTACTGCTGGAGATAGTACTTCAGGTGGTGGTATTTCAGATGGTTCCGCTGGTGATACTGGTGCTTCAGGCGGGAATGATGGAACTGTTGGACTTGGAAATCGTTATGAAGCTCGTGTGAGAGGAGCACAGCCAGTGACTGTAACGCAAGTGATTCAGATCAGCGTGGCAAAGAATCATCCAGAAGATGTTACGGGTGAAGATGAACAAGGAGAGAATGCAGCCGAAGGTTCTGCTGGTTCTGGTTCGTCAGGATCTTCAAGTAGTTCCTCAAGTTCAGGAGGAAAGACTGGAAGCAGTTCTTCATCAAGTGGCTCTTCAAGTTCAGGAGGAAAGACAGGAAGCAGCTCTTCATCAAGTAACTCCTCAAGTTCAGGAGGAAAGACTGGTAACAGCTCTTCAGGCAGTTCAGGAGGTACAGGCTCATCGGGTGGAACAAGTAGTGGATCCACCAGTGGTTCTTCAGGAGGTTCAAGCGGTGGATCATCAGGTGGTGGACAGGCAACTCAGCCTAGCAACCCACAACCGCAGCCACAGCCACAGCCGCAACCGCAGCCACAGCCAGACCCACAACCACAACCTCAGCCAGAACCACAGCCTCAGCCGGAACCACAGCCACAGCCAGAACCAACACCAGCACCAGCACCAGGTGGTGACAGCGGCGGTGACGATGGCGGTGGAAACGAAGGTGAAGTTGGCTGGGGTGAAGATATGTTGTAAAGAAATCTATTTAAAGGATTACAAATGAGTGGGGAAATAGAATGAGGGATATAAAACGAGTAGTATCGATAATGATGGCGGCATCACTGCTTTTGATGAACTCGCAAAATGTGCTGGCTGAGGAGAATGAGCAGATTATAGAGAAAAGCAATCTTCAAAATTGTGGTTTATCTGAGGCTGAGTATGAGGAAATCATAAACAGTGATATTCCGGTTTCTGAGTTGATCACGTATATCATTTCCAGGGAGGAGAGGCTTGAGCCCCCTTCCTATGAAGATGCTCATCTCAATATGGAGGATGCAGGTATTGGCAGGTTCAGCTTGGACGGTGGAGATGGGATTAGTTCTTTTAGCTTAGGAGAAGTAGACGAGATTAATTCCTATAGCCTGACTGGCGAAGATGAGTTCTCGTCAGGATTTCATACATATGAGATAGAAGCATATTCCCAGTATGAAACGGATATCAGCACGGAATCTAAGGTGAATTATGAGAAGTATGTAAAGGATGCGGAAAAAGTATTTGATGTAACAAATTATGGAGCAAAACCAAATGATGGAATGGATGATACCGGAAATATCATGAGTGCCTGCTATGCTGCTAAGGATTACAGTGGACATAGCACCATTTATCTTCCATCTGGTGAGTACAATATCAGTGCCAATGGTGGATATGAGCAGGCCATTGAATTGTACAGTAACACTGATTTTATCATGGAACCTAATACAGTGCTCAGGCTGTCAGGTAATAGCTTAGGCGGCTATAAGGAAATCATGATCCACAGCAGTGATAACATTCGAATCATTGGTGGGACGGTTATCGGTGACAGAGCAGTTCATACAGGAGCGGTGGGGGAATCAGGCATGTGCATCGCTATTTTTGATGGATACCATATTGAAGTTTCAGACGTGAACATTTGTAATGGCTGGGGAGATGGTATTTTTATTGGATGCGATAGCCGTGTAAGAACAGGCTGTGATGATGTGGTGGTAAAAAATTGCCGCATCTATAATAACCGCCGAAACAACGTGGCAATCTGTGCAGCAGATAATGTACTGATTGATAATTGTCTCATTGAGAATGCCAACGGAACAGCACCGCAGTCAGGAATTGATATTGAGCCTGAGGCAGATCAGGTTGCCCATCGGTTTTTAGGTGTATGTCATAACATTACCATTAGAGATACCACCATCAATGTTGTTACGCCTGATACCGAACATTATGCACTATTCTCCTGTTGGGGATGGGATCAGGTTTCATCGGATAATGTGAAAATCCTAAATTGTGATATCAACGGTATTGTATTAAATGGTGCATCAACCAACTGCGTGGTAATGGATACGAAGATCAGCCCGTCTTTTCGGATATACCAGAATACAACAATCTGCGAGGATGTCAAAAGAGTGTCGCCAGAAATACTTGTATATAACAATGGGACCCTAGAGGTAAAGGATCATTCCTTTGTATATTCTGAAAAATGTGATGGCTATAGCTTAACCTTAAATGATGAGATCGGTGTGAATTATTACATGACCATCAGCAAGGAAGCGGCAACAGATCCAGGTGCCTATGTGCACATGGAAAGCGAAACCGGTGAGGTAAAGGATATTCCTTTATCAGAGGCAAAAGTATCAGAGGACGGACATTATGTATTGAGCATGGAGGTGTCTGCCGCAGAAATGACATCCCAGATTACTGCACAAATGATCCTTCCGGCAAGAGGCATACGACCACAGCTTACCGGAGTAGTACATCCGTATTCTGTAAAAGCCTACGGACAGCAGGTTATCCAAAATGAAGACAAATACGATTCGAAGCTAGTAGCACTGGCCAAATCCATGTTGAATTATGGTGGATATGCCCAGGTATATTTTAACGTAAATGTGAATAACCTGGCGAATTTAAACATCTTAGGTGGACAACCTCTGTATACTGGCTCCAAAGATCCAGTGAAGGGTGTGTTGCCAGCTATTGACATTACTTCATCTGGAAAGATGACAAACAACGAAGTGACTTTTTACGGTTCATCCTTAGTATGTGAGAGCAAGACATTTTTGAAGCTTTATTTTAAGCTAAACGCCAATGTGGATGCCAACGCGTTGGTAAATAACAGCCAGGTTTCAATTAAATTGAACGAAGAAGATAGAAGCATTGAGAAAAAGATAGAGGATGGCATGTTTGTGGTGTATCTGTATGATGTAGCACCTGCGGAGCTTGGAAAAAAGTTTGATTATGTGATCAAAACAGGAACGGAGGAGGACAAGCTTTCCTTCCAGTACAGTCCCATGACCTATATCGTGAATTCCCAGACGAGTAGTAATGCTTCACTGGTTAACTTAACAAGAGCTATGTATCATTATTATCAGGCATCCGATGCTTACTTTAAAAATCGTTAAATATTGTTTTTCATTTTGAAGAAAGGTGGGAAGAGCAGAATGAAGGAAAAGGTCATATGGGGTATCGTTGGAGTGATTTTTGCGCTCTGTATTGCGACAGGCCTGACAGGTGTTGTTGTACGAGTTTACGGAAATGAGCAGATGAAAAAGACTTCAAACACCATATTAATTCCAGCAAGCGAAGTACCAGCAACTGCTACACCGGCATCAGAGGAAGACACAAAAACGCAGGAGGAAACGGAGTTACTTCCAGAAAAAGAGGAACCAGAGTCAGAATTGTTTGAGGAAATGAAATTCTCAGAAGAAGATGGAAATCCAGGGCAGGTTGCCATGGGGCAAGGAACAGGGCAACAGGTGGCTGGAGGACAGCCACAAAGCACAGAGGTGCAGTCGGCAGCTAAGCCAGCACAGTCACAGAGCGCAGAGGTGCAGCCTACAGCTAAGCCAGTACAACAACAGAATGCAGAGGTGCAGTGGGGAGAAACAAAGCCAGCGGATAATCAGGCAGTAGGGCAGCAGTCTTCAGAAACTCAGGTAGTAGCCAGTCAGTCAGCACCAGCGGAACCGGAAATCATTGTAGAAGAGGACAATTCGGTTTCTGGCAATTACGAGCTGCCATTTGTTCCAGCTGATTAGAAAGCAGTTGTAAGGTGACTGCTACAAATATTCGTTCAAATTTATAACAAATAAACGCTATAGACTAAAACGTAAAACTCCTAGTGAATGCATCAAGGTAGATTTCAAAAGTCCTTGAGCAGAATCTGGGAGTTTATTGTTTGAGGAAAAGAAGAATATATTTCGCAGGACGAAATGGAGGTTATTATGAAGTTAAGTGAGATTGAATGTAGTGTATCATTAAATGCACAGCAGAAGGAAACATTAGAAAGAATTCTAAATTACGCCGAAAAGGATCAGGTAGAGATTGAGAATTTAGAGGATTTAAGTGGATACATGGATTACATGGTGAAAAACTTAGATCAGTATGATGGTGTATCCAAGATTGTATTAAACATGTTACGTTCTGAAATCAAAAAGGCAGCAACAAGAAGAACAAGAGTAGAAAAAAAGGATGATCCAATGAAAAAAACTGCCACAGCCGTTTCAAAGACTGCAGCAGGAACTATCGGACGTGAAGTTGGAAACAATGTTGGCAAGTCACTTGGTGGTAAATTTGGCAAGCGACTTGGTGGAAATATTGGCGCCGAGCTTGCAAGAAGCATTGTTGGCAACATCATGAAATAAGTTATAAAAAACATCATTGTGGGAAATACTGTAAAAGATATTGTCCCATGTAGTGGGTTGCTTTGGCAGCCCCCGAATCATTGAGATGATCTACATCTCGAAAATCAGTACTAAGATCAATCCCTGTTTCATCGATCAATTGAAAAAAGTCGATGACAGGGATTTCTTTTTCATCTGCCCAGGCAAATGCCTGCTCATAAAGATGGTGATCATCTAATTCAGAGTAAAAAGGTGCACGTGCCAAAACAAGAGTGATACCTTCTTTCTTTGTGAGTTCATAAATTTTTTCAAGATATGTAAAATCAACGGTGTCAGTAAGATCCTGGTATGCATCGGAGCTGATGCATGGCTGGATTTTTTCCAAAGGAGTTACCTCGCTGGATGCATAATAGCCGTAATCATCATATTCCTTGGATGGATGTATCATCAGACGAAAGAGTTCCTTGCAGTCATAGGTTCGATTTACATCATTTCGAAATTCCCAAAAGCAGTACGCGTCATAGATGGTCAAGTCTTTAATGGGACCACCGCTGTTTTTCTTGATATCTCTAAATGCCTTGATCTTGTTAATGGAAAGGTCCGGCAAAATGGTGATGCCGGAGGTATAGTGAAGCTTAAAGTTGGAAACCTGCTCATCAACGCTGGAAGTGATGGAGTGGATATCCACCACCACAACCTTAGGAGACTGCTTGCGAAGTGCCTCCTTTAAAAGCCAGTAGCTATTTTGATAGGACTGAGATGAGGTGGCAAGTACCGCACTGTCAATGTTTGTTTCTGATTTTAGGATAGTAGGATCATAGCTGCAGTATACGTGGCTGGTTCCAAGAAACAGCACGTCCACAGAATTTCGTGGAAGCGTGAAAAAAAGCGCAGAATGTCTGTCTGGATCTCCCTCCTTTGTTCCCCAGCAAAGAATTGCCAAAGAAATCTTGGAAAAAAGAAACAGAAATATAATCGTAAAACATATGGTTCTTAAAATGATTTTAATTTTTCGTTTGCTCATAAAAACTCCTGGTGATGACCTAGAAACTAAAGTAGATAAAGGATGATGCGTCAAATCCAGGTCCATACATACCAAATACAATGATTCCAAATAACAGGAAATAGAGACTGCATGCGCGAAGAACAAATCCTCCTTTTTTGTACAAGGCAATAGGGTCTATATGTCGGTAACGCAGAATATCATCAATGAAACAAAATGCCATTGCAACTAGCAATACCATAATGGTGATGTTGGTTAGCGATACATTTTGTAAAAATGGTCCAATCCAAACTTCGGTTGGTGTAAAAATTTGTTTGATGATGCCAAAGGCACTTTGAATGCCGTCTGGTGCAGCGAAAAAGATCCAGGCAAAGTTCACAAGCAAAAAGGTAACACAGGTGTTGACTACTTGCTGGATCATTTTGGGAATGTGTAACAGCTTTACAGCTTTTTCCCGATAAGGCTTTGTAAGGGCTCCAATAACCTGAAAGCTTCCATGCAGAAGTCCCCACACTAAGAATGCAAGCCCTGTGGGAAGCCACAAGCCGCTGACCGTAAAGGTGATCATGATGTTTAGAAACTTACGGGCAGTTCCCTTTCGATTACCACCGAGAGGGATATAGATATAATCCTTTAACCAGCTTGAAAGGCTGATGTGCCATCTTTGCCAGAATTCCTGAATGCTTTGTGATAAATAGGGAACGTTGAAATTCTGCATGCTGTGAAAGCCGTAAGTTCTTGCAAGTCCCCTTGCAATATAGGAATAGCCGGCAAAATCAAAATAAATCTGGAAAGTATATAAAATGGTGATCACAAAGAGAAATCCACCGCCGTAGGTTTTATAATCTGCATATACATAAGAAACCACGTAGGAGAGATTGTCAGCAATGAGTACTTTTTCAAAGTATCCAAAAGTCATCATCAAAAGACCATTGTAAATCTCTGTGACGGACACGCGAGGACGATTTTTCCAGCCATCAATCTGTTCCAGGAAATCCTTTGGCCGATCAATTGGTCCTGCGATAATGGTTGGGAAAAAGGATAGATAGATTCCATAATGAAATAGTGAAATGGAATCATCCAGATTGTTTTTATAGGTTTCTATCAAAAAGCTTACCATCTTAAAGGTAAAGAAACTGATTCCGGCAATTGCAAAAAAGGAACCGGCGTTTCCAAAAATCAAGTTATTTTTGGCCTCTTCAGAATAAAATTTATGGATGAAAAAGCTTAAATATTTCGATAAGATCAAGGGAAGTATGGTGATAGCGATTGCAATACCAAGTAACTTTTGGCTTTTGTTTTTGCATAAAAGCTTATGAAATCCGAAGGAAAGAAAGCACATGAAGGTAAGGATCAGGATGCTTTTTAATCCAAAGGATGCATAGAATACGATATTGGAAAGCAACAAAAGAACAAGTCGCATTTTACCTGGTACGACCTGATATAAAAAGATGGATATGACAATAAATATTAAAAATATCAGTGATACAAATTGCATGATTGTTGCCTATTACTAACTGTTGTTTGATTTATGTTGCCTAAACGTAGCCATCATAGCATGAAAATGTGAAGAAAACATGAACAATCAGGCAAAATTATTGTTAACATAAGTGAATGCCCGGATGAAGCTTGATTATGAAATACAAAAAGAGCTGTTACACAAAATGAGAGGTTTTGTGTAACAGCTCTTTTGCTGTGTGAAAAGAAACTAATCAATCTATTGGGCGAGAATTCACATCACTGAAGAACGATAAAATGATGCGATGTCGGATATGTTAGCCCACAGCAAGCGAAGCACTCCTACCTTATCAGATACTTGAGATCACAAACTTTGTTCGCGTCGTTCTGAATAGGATACGAACCAGACTGCTGGTGTTATTAGAAAACTATCTAAATGTAACAGAAATGTTAGATGTTATTGCAATGCAGGCAAGGCGGTATCATGATAGCGTGAATGTAGGGTTATTTTCCCAGAATGATTGTGATTTACAATTTATCCCTGACACACAGAAGAATGTTCTGGTGATCAGAGGTGTAATCAGCGCATTTGATGATCTCCATGCAAACAGGTTTATAGGTGTCGTTCATTTTTCTGCGATAGTGAATAGAGGAATCGTGACTTGTAAAACGCATCAGAGTTTTTAGGGCATACAGATTGGCGTTTTCCTCAAAATGCTTTACATCATCCGGGTGAATATATTCATAGTCGATAAAAAGCTGAAACCAATTGGCAATCAAATATGTTTTTTCTTCTGGAAGCAGATCCCATTCAGCATTTTTGACATAAACAGGTTCATAGACTCCAGTGGTGAGATTCACCTTTAGAATCTTGTAATAGCAGATACTGATCTGACTGACTGCTTCCATCAGTGCTGCCTTTGAAAAAATCTTTTTTGTTTGTTCCGGATCATCATTTATCAGACCATTTACAAAGGAATTTAATAGATACTGGTTGCTTTCAGACAGCTGAAAGATTTTTTCGATGATGGATAAGATCATACTGTCCTCCGGAATCAGGTCGCAAAGCTGAAACAGCATTTTTCTAAGGTAGACACAAATCTGAAAAACCATCTCCATGTTTTTGGCTAAGGCGTCAGTATCTCCTGCTAGAAATCGTTTGTAGGAGGATGGCGAGATTCCTAACTTTTCTGCTAAATCGTCAATGGTATCTTTAGGTTTTTTGGAATTGCGTTTTTCCTCTAGCATGGAAATGATCATATGTGCATCAAAAGAATGGCGATTGTCGTTGAAGTTTGGCATGGTGTTTGCTCCTTTTGAAAAAAGTATTAAAATAGGACAAAATAATGTCGATGATTGTCGATATAGCGTGCAAAAAGTGTCAAAATAATATTTATTTCCTAAGCCAAAAATATATAATAATATCTATCAGCAGTCAAGAAGAAAAAAATATTATTGCATGCTTCGGCAATAATCGTTACTGTCTGGAAAAAAATTGCTTCTTGACTGTTGAACTAAGAGGAAAAAAAGTGCGCCAGTGGACGGGGTGAAAGTTATTTTTTGCAATGACTTGACCGTCCACTGGCATGTTTGCTTTGTCCCATTATTCTCTTGAAATAATTATAGAATCAAGGTATCATTATTCTGTATGAAGAAAGACTAAATAGAGAATTCTGTTTGTGGAATTAAGAAAGGTAATAAAGTTATGGATAAGATAGCAGTTTTGATTCCTTGCTACAATGAAGAGAAGACAATTGGAAAGGTAGTGAAGGATACCCTGGCAGCATTGCCAGAGGCTACTATTTATGTATATGACAACAACTCAAAGGACAATACAGTTGAGATTGCTAAGGAAGCTGGTGCAGTAGTTCGTTACGAGCATATGCAGGGTAAAGGTAATGTAATTCGCCGTATGTTTCGTGAGATTGATGCAGAGTGCTATATCATGATTGATGGAGATGATACTTATCCATTAGAGTTTGCACCTGAAATGGCGCAGAAGGTTTTGGAGGAAGGCTCTGATATGGTAGTGGGTGATCGTTTATCCTCCACCTATTTCACAGAGAATAAGAGACCGTTTCATAATTTTGGAAATAGCATGGTAAGAGCTTCTATCAATAAATTGTTTCATTCTGATATCAAAGATATCATGACTGGTTACAGAGCTTTTAGCTATGATTTTGTAAAGACATTTCCTGTGTTATCTGCAGGTTTTGAAATAGAAACAGAAATGACGATCCACGCAGTTTACCACAAGATGCAGGTGGACAATGTGATCGTAGAATATCGTGACAGACCGGAAGGTAGTGTATCGAAGTTAAACACCTATTCAGATGGTTTTAAGGTGTTAAATACCATCATTAAGATGTTTCGTTTGTACAAGCCAATGAGCTTTTTCTCGATCATTGCAGCTATCTTGACAGCACTGTCAGTAGGTTTTTTGATCCCTGTATTGGTAGATTATGCCCGCACCGGTTTGGTAGAGCGTTTCCCTACTTTAATTGTTTGCTGCTTTGTTGAGATTGCCGCACTGCAGGCACTTTTTACCGGCCTGACCCTGCACAATCAGGGCGAGAAGGACCGAAGAACCTTTGAGTATCGGAGAAATCGTGTGTATCGGGATTTCAAGGAGCAGCTGGATAGAAAGAGACAGTAGGGAGGAAATATGGCGAATTGGTATAAGCTTTTGATGAAATGCATGCATATACAATATGGAAAGAATCTGAAATTAAAAGGTGTGCCTGTGATTTTTAATAAGAAGGATGCGAAGCTTTCCATTGGTTCAGATGTGACCGTGAAGAGCTCTTTTTTATCAAACCTTGTTGGATTATATCAAAGGACCATTATTGTGACTCGTACCAGGGATGCCAGCATTGTGATTGGGGATCATGTTGGAATCAGCGGAGCCACCATTTATGCAAGAGAATCCATTGAGATTGGGGAGAATACCTGTATCGGTGGAAATTGCAAAATCTTGGATAATGATTTTCATCCAATGGAGATTGAGGCAAGAAATGCTGATGTGAAAGAAAAGATTGGAACGAAGCCAGTGGTGATTGGTAAGAATTGTTTTATAGGTTGTAATACCTTAATCTTAAAGGGAACTGTTCTTGGAGATGGCTGCGTAGTTGGCGCCGGGGCTGTGGTTTCTGGAAGATTTCCAGAAAACAGCGTAATTGCAGGAAATCCAGCGAAGGTTATTAGGACACTGGAGTAGAACTGGGATGTGTTTTGGGTGCGTGCTGGTGTGAATCCAGGAAGAATTGGAACATATGCCGGAGTAGGGGATTGTAATATGGAGAATAAACGTGTGAAAGCAGCAGTGATGTTGACATGTTTTAATAGAAAAGAGAAAACTGTGAATTGCATAAGGACAATCGTAGAAGGAAATCCAGAAATGGACTTCCTTTTCATTGTTGCAGATGATGCAAGCACAGATGGTACCAAAGCGGCTTTACAAAAACTTCCTTATGAGATTGTTGTTTTAGATGGAAACGGAAGCCTTTTTTGGAACGGCGGAATGAGAATGAGTCTTTCTTATGCCCTAAAGATGGATGGAAGGGATTCTTTTGATTGTTTCATGCTGGTAAATGACGATGTTTCTTTTTTGCCAGGAACAATCACTTCTTTATATAAGAGAATGTGTGCATATGGACCTTGCGTTGGTACTGGTGCCATGCGGACAGAAGTTGATTCTACGCAGGTGGAAATTGATCCTATGCAGGCGGAAATCGATTCTATGCAGGCAGAAGTTGGTGTGATGACCTATGGTGGTATTCGAAGAACTTCCAAGTTTTTTGTGAAGTATGAGCATATCAAACCATCGGATGAGATTGTGACTTGTGATAGCTTTAATGGAAACTGTGTGATTTTGCCTGCTGATATTTTTATAAAGATTGGAAATCTGGATCCGAAATATGTTCATAGCATGAGTGATTTCGATTATGGATTTATGGTGACAAAGGCAGGAATTCCAATTATCAATTCTAAGGAATATACAGGAATCTGCAGTGACAATGAGGTAACGAATTCCTGGAGAGATGCTAGTCTTCCAAGAAAGAAACGTCTTGCTTTAAAGAATAGTCCTAAGGGGCTTCCAACAGGAGACTGGTTCCATTTTGTACGAAAGAATTATGGATTCGTTTCAGCTGTGTATCATTTTTTGACACCATATGTGAGAATTTTGATTGGAAAGTAATGGAGTCTGGGCACGTTTTTGAATTGAGAATCTTTTGGGAATTGACTTAGGTTAAATAGTGTTTAATGGTGGAATCAATTAGTTTTTGACTAGGCATGGCTTTTTTATCTTCGAAGGTAAGAATCAAATTGATTCCAGGGTAGTAGCCAGCCGATTCATAGTGTCTAATGCGATCCATGTTGGTGGAAACGTAGGAAGGATCATCCATTTTTCCAAGGTGTTCCCAAAGAAATACCTGGCGAGTTCTTTTGTTCATAACCATGAAATCGGGATGAAAGGTCTTATTAATAGATTGTATATATAGCGGACATTCGTATCTGTAAGGGATTCCTTCCTTAAAAAGAGTGTCCGCTATAATTCGTTCAGATTTAGATTGGACACGTTCGCCTCGAGCTGTATAGTGTTCGGGATCATCTGTTGAAAAGACTCTTGTGGGATAAGCAAAGGATTCCCATTCGTTGGCGTATTGATCAAAGGGGCTTGTGATAGGTGTGGTCATACATTGTTTGGCTGGTGGCAGGGAGTAGAAAATATGATTAAGAGATAGTTTTTCCTCAGCTTTTTGGAATTTTTCGATTTTGGATAGAAGCTTCTTAGCGCGATTAAGAACCTGCAAGTCGTAGTCTTTTTGTGCGAGTTGTTTGATGAATGAAGTGTTGGATATCGGGATATATTTGATCTCGCCTGACTTGGTGGCGGCTTTGGTTGGCGCACCAGGACAGTGATAATATTCGAAATGATTTCTGCTGTGACGTGTTTGTAATGATCCTTCAGGAAACTTATCTAAGTATTTTATTTTATCTAGAATGATAGATTTAAGAATTTGTTTTTCTTTTTCTAGAAAAATATTAAGAGACTCGAAAATCAAGGCTTCTTGAGCATTTTTTTGTTGGTTTGATGAGTTTTTTTGCTTTTTTGTCATAATGGACCTCCTAAATATAATTTGGTTTTGTGTTTTGGATCACAGAAATGCGCAGATGAAAATGTCAGGCAAGCTAAAGCGCATTTCGCAGCAAGAACGCTGAAGGCGTTCTTGAATGGCCTGATTTCCAGATTTTTCTGGGTTCTTATTTTGGGTATTTACAACAGTGAGAATAAAAAAGTGTGATACTGTTGTAAAAAACTTACCGAAAAGGAAAAATTAGTTGTGTTGGTTGAAGAGATTACAACAGTGAGAATAAAAAAGTGTGATACTGTTGTAAAAAAACATTTAAAAAGGTGTAAAATGCCTTTAAATTAAGGAAAATTACAACAGTGGGAGCAAAAAAGTGTGATACTGTTGTAAATAATAATTTTCAATACTTCATATCGCTTGGGAATTGAGTTAAATTACAACAGTGCATGCATAAATCGTAGAAAATGTTGTAAATGCTGGGGAAAACACGCCTGGAATGGGCTGTCGCAGCAATGAAATACAACAGTGCATGCACAAAAGAATAGAATAATTAAAAAGAATCATTACAAGATGATTTTCAAAGTACAAGTAGCTTATTACTTAAATGATTTTTCAATCCCAAGGGATAATGCGGTTGAAAACAACCAAAACGTGAATTCCATAAGAATCTTCACATAAGAATTAAAAGATATAAATATCAAAAGATGTATTGATTATTTATAAGAACAACAGTAATATAAATGACAATGCATCACTGCGTCAACAAAAATCAATTATTCGTTTGCGAGCAAATGGGATTTGAGATAAAATGGTGGTAGCTGGATAGTTGCATGCTATCAGAATTGGAATAATGAAAAAGAAGTCATAGAAGCAAAGCTGCAGTATGATTTCGTGTGAAGAAGGGAATTGCTATATGAGTGTAAATAATCAATTTGAACTTACAACACCTGTATGTTTCTGTATTTTTAATAGACCGGATACCACAAAGGAAGTGTTTGAAAAAATCAGAGCAGCTAAGCCTAAGAAGCTGTATCTTGTTTCAGATGCACCAAGAAAAAACAAGCCTGGAGAAGCCGACATCGTGGCTGAAACAAGAGGTTATGTAGAAGGTCATATTGATTGGGAATGTGAAGTTTTTAAAAATTATGCAGAAGAGAACATGGGTTGCAAAAAGCGTATGGCAAGCGGTATCACATGGGTGTTTGAACATGAAGAAGCTGCTATTATCTTAGAGGATGATTGTGTGCCAGCGCCTGACTTTTTCGAATATGTGCAGACAATGCTTGAAAAATATAAAAATGATCCAAAGGTAATGATGGTTTCTGGAACCAATTTGATCCGTAAGGTAAAGATCGATGGAGCCTACACATTTTCAAGATTTCCAGTAATCTGGGGTTGGGCAACATGGAAAAGAGCATGGGATTTATATGATGTAAATATGCCAGAATGGCCAGAGGTGGAAAAAACGGGTGTGTTGAAAAAATACTATAATCCTTTGGCATACAAGTTTTTCTGCAGAGATGCTAACAAGATCTACAATGGGTTAGTAGATACCTGGGATCTTCAGTGGGATTTTACAAGACAGATGCATGCAGGTCTTGGTATTGTGCCTAAGGAGAATTTGATCGATAATATTGGTTTTAATCGCGCTGATGCTACTCATACAGTGGGACATAGCTTTGAAGATTTTAGTACAGGTTCTGTACAGTTTCCAATTCATTTTCTGGATAAGGTGGAAACAAATGCGAAGTACGATGCTGCTTATCAAAGAAAAAATATGGGTGTCAGAAAGATTTACAACTATATTAGAAAGAAATTGAGAAAGTAGATTGTATCTGGAAGGAACAAGGATTTCACAAGCGAAATGGAGAGTATTATGAGTAACAAGGAAGCTTTGATCATTGGAGAAAAAATATCACTTCGCATGATGACCTACGACGATACAATGATGATCGTTAACTGGAGAAATCAGGATAGTGTTCGTAAAAATTTTATCTATCAGGCAGATTTTACCAGGCAGTCTCATGAGAACTGGATCAGAACACAGGTGGAGACAGGGAAAGTAGTGCAAATGATCATGTTAGAGAATGGCACAGACAAACCAATTGGTTCTGTCTATTTAAGAGATATTGATCATAATAATGAAAAAGCAGAGTATGGTATTTTCATTGGCGATGAATCAGCCAGAGGAAAAGGCTATGGTACTGAAGCGGCAAAGCTTATGGTGCAGTATGCTTTTGAAGAACTGAAGCTTCATAAGGTTTTTTTGCGAGTTTTAAAGGAGAATGTTGGTGCGCAGAAATCCTATGAAAAAGCAGGTTTTGTTAAGGAAGCAGAGCTTGTGGATGAGGTAAAAATCAACGGAGTGTTCAGGACGGAGATTTTTATGGCGCGAATCCAGAAATAAAAGCCTAGAGAGGTTAAAATGAGCTGCTAGAGTAAAAAAGAGGAGCATAATATAATAGTGAATAATAACTGTGGTCAATCGTGAGTGCGCGATTGACCACTTTTTTTTACAATTCTTGTCGGTGGGAAGCAATGAACCGCAAGCTGCGACAGCCTGCGTCGATATGCGCGGCGGGTTTGCGTTGCAACCGTTAGTTCCCGATGATATGATTTTCTTGACAGGAAATGGGTTATCTTGTCAAAGAAATAGAGAAGGAGTGTGTGGGAAAGTGAGAAATGACGAAGTTGAAAAAGTAGTGACGAAAATGATGCTGGAGTTAGGAGTGCCAGCACATTTAAAGGGGTATCATTACATGAGATCGGCCATTATTCTTGCATTACAGGAAAAAGAAACAAAGGCAGCAGTTACGAAAAGTATTTATCCGGAAATAGCAAAACGCTATGAAACATCCGGGCAAAAGGTGGAAAGAGCCATTCGAAATGCAATAGAGGTAGCTTGGTGCAGGGGAAATGAAGAGTATATTTCGGAACTGTTTGGGTATACAGCAAGTTCTGAAATGGGTAGACCAACAAACAGTGAATACATTGCAAGAATCGTAGATGAACTGCGATTGCAGCGTGTTTGCTAAACGTCTATGCCTATAGCAATATTTTACCATTTTATCGCAAGATTATGTGTTGTTGGATATAAAACAAAAGTGTATACTCTCATGTGGAGTTGAGCAAGATAATTCTATAGGAGAGAGTGTAAGTATATGAATATTGTGTTATTATCCGGTGGTTCGGGAAAGCGTTTATGGCCACTGTCCAATGATATTAGATCGAAACAGTTTATAAAAATTTTTAAAAAAGAGGATGGAGACTATGAATCAATGGTTCAGAGAGTTTACCATCAGATTTGTAAGGTAGATGCTGAAGCAACAGTAACAGTTGCAACAAGCAAGTCTCAGGTTTCTTCCATTCATAATCAGTTAGGAGACCAGGTTGGTATTTCTATCGAGCCTTGTCGTAGAGATACATTTCCAGCAATTGCACTTGCAACAGCATATTTGACAGATGTTTTGGGCATCGATCCAGAGGAAGCTGTGATCATTTGTCCAGTTGATCCATATGTAAATGATGATTATTTTGAAGCTATCAAGGCACTTGGTGAGCAGGCTGATAAGGGTGAAGCAAATCTTGTATTGATGGGTATTGAGCCAACTTATCCAAGTGAAAAATACGGTTATATCATTCCGGCAAGTAAAGACGATTTAAGCTTTGTATCTACATTCAAGGAGAAGCCAGATGTTGAGACAGCCAAGTCTTATATTTCTCAGGGTGCGTTATGGAATGGCGGTGTTTTTGCCTATAAATTAAAATATGTATTGAACAAAGCACATGAGCTGATTGATTTTACAGATTATCAGGATCTTTATAATAAATATGAAACTTTGGAAAAAATCAGTTTTGACTACGCTGTAGTTGAAAAAGAGGACAAAATTCAGGTAATGCGTTTTGCAGGTATGTGGAAGGATCTTGGAACCTGGAATACACTGACAGAAGCTATGGAAGAGAGCATGATCGGTGATGCCATGATGAATGACAACTGTGAGAATGTTCATATTGTCAATGAACTTGGGGTACCGGTTTTGGCAATGGGATTAAAGGATGTTGTTATTTCTGCATCTCCAGAAGGAATCTTAGTTTCTGACAAGGAGCAGTCAAGTTACATCAAGCCCTTTGTAGATAAGATCGATCAACAGATCATGTTTGCTGAGAAATCATGGGGAAGTTTCCGCGTATTGGATGTTGAGAATGAAAGCATGACCATCAAGGTTACCTTGAATCCAGGTCATCGTATGAATTATCACAGTCACAAGAATCGTGATGAGGTATGGGTTGTTCTTTCTGGAACAGGTCGTGCTATTGTGGATGGTGAAACAAAGAGCATTACGGCTGGCGATGTGATCGAGATGAAAGCTGGTATGAAGCATACCGTTTTGGCAGATACAGAATTGAAGCTGATGGAAGTTCAGATTGGAATTGATATCAATGCGGAAGATAAAGAGAAATTTGATTTGTAGGATACGAAGAGTAGGTTAAGAATAAAGATACGAAAGAGACATTGGAAAGAAATTCGATGTCTCTTTTTTTATTCAATAGAGAGTAAAGCAAGTAATAACTGATAAATATGTTAGATTCGACAGAATAGTCACATAATGTCGAAAAATAGTACCTAGATTGTCGAATTATTGTATATAAAACATTTTGAGGCAGATTTCAGAATGTGTTATTGTACAAGTGGTATTTACGGAATTGCGTTTATACTTGAAGGGAAAAAAGAATATATCATGAGGAGGATTAGGGAATGGATTATGCAGATAGTAATCCAGACAATGTGAAGTTGTATGTAACGCGGGAACTACATCAGCTTGGCGTCCCTGCGCATTTGAAAGGGTTTCATTACTTAAGAAGTGCGATTTTGATGTGCATGGACGAAATGATTCTAGTAACGAGTGTAACGAAGCTTTTGTATCCAGACATTGCAAAAATGTATGGAACAACAGGTTGCAAGGTTGAGCGTGCCATTCGAAATGCTATTGAAGTTTCATGGCCAATCGGCGACCAGAAGAAAATGAAGTTTTTATTTGGATATACTTCAAATGAAGGACACACAAGACCTACGAATTCCGAGTACATTGCGGGCATTGCGGACGCTATCAATGTATGGAGAAGCGAGGGGACAGATCATTAAACAAATCCTATTTTCCAGACAGAAAATGAAACGATATATTTATGGGAACCTGTGCAGTGCATGGGTTCTTTTTTATTTATTTACGTGCAGTTTTCTTCATGCTATAATGGGAAACAGATTGTATTATTTAGGGAAGAATAGAATAATTGATAGAAAAGGACGGGGGATAAATGACTAAAAAAGAATCATTTGATCTATTTGTGCCAGGACGTTTGTGCTTGATGGGAGAGCATAGCGACTGGGCGGGACGCCATAGAGCATTGAATGCTTCTATTGTTCCAGGTATGGCAATTGTAACGGGTATTGAACAGGGTATTTACGCAACGATTGAGAAATCAGATAAATTTATTGTTGATAGTGAGTTGGATTTTTACAAGGACGCCTCTTTTTCCTGTGAAATGGATCCAGAAAAATTGAGAGAAACAGCACAAGAGGGTGGCTTTTTCTCTTATGTAGCAGGTGTAGCGTCTTATGTGTATGAGAATTACAGCGTTAAGGGCTTACATATTAGAATCACCAAGATGGATCTTCCTATTAAAAGTGGTTTGTCTTCTTCGGCGGCTGTGTGTGTGCTGGTTGCAAGAGCCTTTAACATTGCATATAAGTTAAGATTAAACACCATGGGTGAGATGCAGATTGCGTTTTTTGGTGAACAGCGTACTCCATCACGTTGTGGTCGTTTGGATCAGGCGTGTGCGTATGGTGTGAAGCCTGTTTGTATGGTTTTTGATGGAAACGAGATCAGCGTAAAGCCAATCACGATCAAGGCACCGATGCACTGGGTGATCGCAGATTTAAAGGCCGGTAAGGATACTGTTCGAATCCTTGCAGATTTAAATAAATGCTTTCCATTTGCGGAGACTGAATTGGAATTCAATGTGCAGGAAGCGTTGGGAGCAGATAATAAGCGATATATTGAGGAGTCTATCAAGGCAATCGAAGCAGGAGATAATGAACTTCTTGGTCGCATCATGGTAGATTTCCAGAAGAATTTTGATAAAAAGGTAGCGCCAGCTTGTCCAAAAGAGTTAACATCACCAGTTCTTCATTCTGTTTTGGCAGATGAGCATATCAAGACTTTGGTTTATGGTATGAAGGGTGTTGGCAGCCAAGGCGACGGAACCGTTCAGTTTTTGGCAAAGGATGAAGCTAGCCAGCAGGCGCTGATGAAGTATTTAATAGAAGAAAAAGGAATGGAGCCATTCCCATTGACCTTAAGACCACAGCAGGCAGTAACAAGAGCAATTATTCCTGTTGCGGGATTTGGTACTAGACTTTTTCCTGCTACAAAGGGTATCAAGAAGGACTTTTTCCCGGTGCTTGATTCCGATGGTATTTTTAAGCCTGCAATCATGACAATCTTAGAGCAGCTTCATCGATCAGGTGTTGAAAAGATTTGTCTTGTAATCGGGGAAGAAGATCAGGCGATGTATGATAACTTTTTTGCTCCATTAAAAGAGGAACATATGAGCAAGCTTCCAGCTGAGAAGCAGGCTTATGAGCGTTTGATAGAGGAAATTGGCAAGAAGATCACTTATGTATATCAAAGAGAGCGAAAAGGTTTTGGACATGCAGTTTATCAGTGCAAGGATTTTGCAGATGGTGAACCGGTGTTGCTTCTTTTGGGTGATATGATTTATGAATCCAACACCAATGAAACCTGCTCTGCGCAGATGATCGCAGCATATGAAGAATCTGGTTTGACAACAGTTTCTATCCACGAGATTCCGGTGGAGGATGTTGTGCATTATGGTATTTTGCATGGCACTTGGGACAATGAGGAGGAAACTCTTTTGAAGTTGGATGCTATGGTTGAGAAGCCAACAGTTGCTTACGCAGAGGAATTTCTTGGCGTGAAGAATAAAAAGGGTGAAGAGAAGTACTACTGTGTATTCGGTCAGTACATTTTGACCAAGGAGGTATTTGACGTACTTGGTGAAAACATTCGCGAAAACAAGTTAAGCCGCGATGAGATCCAGCTGACAGATGCACTTGAAACTGTACGCGAAAGATTTGGCATGGTTGCTTTTGCACCAAACGGAAAGTCTTATGACGTGGGACTTCCAGAGGTGTATCGCGATACATTGAATGCGTATGGAAAGAGTGGAAAGTAAGGCTGGCTTGCGGTTGGCAGATGCGAAGGATACTTGCGAGGAATACTAGTGAGGAAAACTAGCGAGGATGCTGGAGAGTTTGTTATCTAAAAAGAAAATGTGTTGATGTTTAGCTGGCAAAGATTGCAGGCGGTGCATGTAGAAGAAAGTGCTGGCAGGATTGACGGAGATGCATGTAGAAGAAAGTGCTGGCAAAGATTGCTAGCTAACGAGGGAGAATTAATATAGGGCAGCAAATTGCGGGAAGTCTTGAAGGGCTTGCGTGGTTTGCTGTTTTTTTCACCTTTTATATCGGGGGATAGTAGATTGGTGTGAAAAAAGTCATATTTCAAAGTTCTTGGGCGCGAAGTGTGTGTGAGCACACGTCTGTGTAGAGGAAGTAGTTGCTAATGCACCGCACAAGCGGCACAGGGCAGCGCATGCGATACACTTTTTTCTGGGTAAGTGAGTAGGAAATTTTTTTTGGAATAGTGAGTGGGAAATTAAATTGAAAATTTTGAGGAGGAAGAGAAATACAACAGTGGAGAAGAAATTAGGCGATACTGTAGTAAAAAACAGATAAGAATGGTTGAAAATGTGGTAAAAGAAAGAAAAAATACAACAGTGGAGAGGAAATTAGGCGATACTGTAGTAAAAAACAATTTGAGATGAATTGAGAAGTGGAATTTGGCGAGATATTTACAACAGTAAAAGAGATTTTTTTACACACTGTTGTAAATCACTATTTTTAAGTATGCAACCAGTGTTCAGACCAAGTTTGTTACCAAAATTTTATACTTTTTTTATTGATTCTCATAACAAAAAGGATTATAATCGCTAACAGTGTTAATAGTTAATAGTGTTAATTAAATTATAATACTTTGTTAACTATATAGAAGATTATAGTGCAGGAAGAAAGGAGTAAGCATTTGTATTACGAGGAGAAAGCAAAAGAATTTCTGGATTTGATGCCGAAGCTTCATGGACCAATGAAATCTGATCAAGTGAACATGTTCTCACATGGTGAGAGATGCTTGCTTGTGACTTTGTATGATAACGGTGGACGAATGCTTCCAAGTGAATTGGCAAAAATATTAAATGTAAGTACGCCGCGAGTTACCAGCATCTTGAAGTTAACAGAGGAAAAAGGACTTGTGATGAGAGAAGAGGTATCTGGGGATCGACGAAAGGTTCATGTAGTGTTGACCAAAGCCGGAGAAGATCAAGTTATTGAGAATCGTAAGAGAGTGATGGAACATATGACTTCTTATCTTCATATGTTAGGAGAGGAAGATACGGAGAATCTTTTAAGGATCATGAAAAAAACGGATGCCTATTTTCAGCAAAAGCAATAAATGTTTGGCGAGACCATAATAGAAACCAGGAACATATTTGATTATAAAAAATGAGGAGATTGTGAAAGGAGAACAAGCCAAGATGAAACACATTTTTGGGAACTTGAAAAAATATTGGCATTTTGTCATCGCAATTATGGCATTGCTAGTATTTCAGGCATATTGTGATTTATCATTGCCTGATTATACATCAAGTATTATTGATGTAGGTATTGCAAATAGTGGTGTGGAACATCCAGTGCCACGCTACATTACAAAAAGTGGATTTACTGAGATTGCAGTATTCTTAACAGAGGAGGAGAAGCAGGATTGGATTGATGCTTATGAGTATGATGAAGCTCATGAAAGATATGAACTGAAGAATACTGACGCAAATACATGGGAGGAGTTGGATGCAGAATTTGGAGAGGTTATTGCGATTGTATTTATGATGACTTCTCAGCAGGATGCAGCCCTGGAGGATGTGGATCTTTCCAATATGGATTCAGTTGTGTCAATGCCAGGAACTGCAACTGAAGCAGGAACAGCGAGTGCGCCAGAGAATATGGAAGCTCCAGAAGGAATGGAAATGCCAGAAGGCGCGCAGATGCCAGAAGGAATGGAAATGCCAGAAGGCATGACAGCTGATCTGTCCAAGATGACTCCAGAACAGCTGGCCCAGATGCAGAAGATGCAGGAAGCTTTAGCTGAGATGGGAGTAGATATTACTAGTCCTACATTGATGTTAGATATCAGAGGAGTATTTGCAGAGAAATTAAGTTCCCTTGGAGATACACTGATTCGTTCTATGGGAAAAGGATTTGCAAAAGCACAGTATGAAGCATGTGGAATCGACTTAAGTAAAATGCAGTCATCTTACATGTGGAGAATTGGTGGAAGAATGCTGTTGATGGCTTTTGCTATGGCTGTTTCAGCAATCTTGACTGGATTCATGGCATCTAGAATTGGTGCAGGTGTTGGTAGAGATTTACGAGGAAAAGTGTTTAGAAAAGTTATAAACTTTTCTAATGCTGAAATGGATAAATTCTCAACAGCATCCCTGATTACAAGAAGTACCAACGATGTGCAGCAGATTCAGTTTGTAACAGTTATCTTATTAAGAGTTGTTTTGTATGCACCAATTCTTGCTGTTGGTGGTGTAATTAATGTTCGTAAGTACAACTCAGGCATGGGTTGGATCATTGTGCTTGCTATTTCTGTTGTTTTGGTAGTAATTGGTACTTTGATGGTTGTAGCTATGCCAAAATTTAAGATCATGCAGAACTTAGTGGATAATGTAAACCTGGTATCTCGAGAGATATTGACAGGTCTTCCAGTTATCAGAGCTTTCAGCCGTGAAAAACGAGAAGAAGAGCGTTTCGAAGAAGCCAACAGTGAGTTGACCAGAGTAATGCTTTTTGTAAATAGAGCAATGTCATTTATGATGCCTGTTTTGATGATCATTATGAATGGTATTTCTGTTCTGATCGTATGGGTGGCAGCTCATAAGATTGATGAAGGTGTACTGGAAGTTGGTTCTATGACAGCGTTTATCACATATGCGATCATGATCATCATGGGCTTTTTGATGTTAACAATGATCTCTATCATGCTTCCAAGAGCGGCAGTCGCTGCAAACAGAATTCAGGAAGTATTAGATACAAAGATTACTTTGGAAGATAAGGAAAATGCTGAAGAAGCAGCACCAACAGATCCAACAGTTTCTTTTGAACATGTAAACTTCATGTATCCAGACAGTGAAGAGAATGCATTAGAGGATATTGATTTTGTAGCTGAGCCAGGAAAAACAACAGCCATTATCGGTAGTACCGGTTGTGGTAAATCAACTTTAGTGAAGCTGATTCCAAGATTTTTCGATGTGACAGATGGTCAGATCAAGGTGGGCGGAAAGGATATCCGTGATTATAGTTTGGAAACCTTGAGAAATCAGATTGGTTATGTACCACAAAAAGGTATTTTATTCTCAGGTGATATCAATTCCAACATTTCTTATGGAGCACCTGGAATCACAGAGAATGGTATCAGGGAAGCTGCTGAAATTGCACAGGCCATGGAATTTATCAATGATAAGCCTGAGAAATTTGAGAGCCCTATTTCACAGGGCGGTACCAATGTATCTGGTGGACAGAAACAAAGATTGTCTATTGCCAGAGCTATTGCAAGAGATCCAAAGATTTATATTTTTGATGATAGTTTTTCAGCCCTTGACTTTAAGACAGATACAACACTTCGTAAGGCACTGAGCAGTAAGACAAAGGATGCTACAGTGATTATTGTGGCACAGCGTGTAAGTACTATTTTGAATGCGGATCAGATTATTGTTTTGGAAGAAGGCAAGATGATCGGCAAGGGTACTCATAAGGAATTGGTTGAAAATTGTGAGACCTATAAACAGATCGCACAGTCCCAGTTGTCTGAAAAAGAATTTTTAAAGAGCATCGGCCAGACAGTTGAAGCTGAAGAAGTATCCGTAGAAACTGAAAAAGCAAATACATCAGAAGGAAAGGAGGAAGCATAAATGGCACCACATGGAATGAGAGGCAAAAAGCCTGAAAAACCAAAGGATTTTAAAGGTACATTAAAAAAGGTCATCCAGTACATTGGCAGCTACAAGATTGCCGTTGTTGCAGTTATGATCTGCGCAGCATTAAGTGCATTATTTAGCATTGTTGGTCCTAAGATTTTAGGTAAAGCGACCACAGAGCTTTCCTCTGGACTTATGAAAAAAATTGCTGGAACAGGCGGCATGAATTTTGGTTATATTGGTAAGATTTTGATAACTGTACTTGTGCTGTATGGTGTGAGCTGTATTTTTTCTTTTATCCAGGGCTTTACCATGTCAACTATCACACAGAAGATTTGCTACAAGCTTCGTAAGGAGATTATTGAAAAAATCAACCGTATGCCAATGAAGTATTTTGAAAGCAAGACAAACGGTGAGGTATTATCAAGAATCACCAACGATGTAGATACTTTTGGTAACGGTTTTAACCAGAGTGTAACACAGCTGATTACATCTGTTACAACTATGATCGGTGTGCTTGTAATGATGCTTACCATCAGTCCTTTGATGACAGTGATCACACTTTTGATCGTGCCATTGAGTCTTTTCTTTATTGGATTTGTTATGAAGAGATCTCAGAAATACTTTGCTCAGCAGCAAAAAGTACTTGGTGACATCAATGGTCAGGTTGAAGAAAACTATGGTGGACATTTGGTTGTAAAGGCATTCGGAAAAGAAAAAGACGTTTTGAAAAAATTTGATGAGACCAATGATGAACTGTATACTTCCGCTTGGAGATCTCAGTTTTTATCAGGTCTTATGATGCCAGTTATGGTGTTTGTAGGTAACTTAGGTTATGTTGCAGTTGCTATTTCAGGTGCTTTCCTTGCTGTAAAGGGAACCATCACGATTGGAGATATTCAGGCATTTATTACCTATGTAAAGAACTTCACACAGCCAATGCAGCAAATCGCACAGGTTTCCAACATGATGCAGTCTATGATGGCAGCAGCTGAACGAGTTTTTGAATTCCTTGGTGAGGAAGAGGAAGACCAGACAACTGAAAATGCAGTTTCTATTGATCATGTAGAAGGTGTGGTTGATTTTGAAAATGTTAAGTTTGGTTACAACGAAGACCAGATCATTATCAAGAATTTCAATGCACATGTAAAACAAGGTCAGCAGATAGCTATTGTTGGACCAACCGGTGCAGGAAAAACAACCATGGTAAAACTCTTAATGCGATTCTACGATGTAAACTCTGGAGAGATTCGTTTGGATGGTCATAACTTAAAGGATTACAACCGTAACGAGCTTCGTAATGCATTTGGTATGGTATTACAGGATACCTGGTTATTTAAGGGTTCTATTATGGAAAATATTCGTTATGGACGATTGGATGCCACAGATGAGGAGGTTATCGCAGCTGCTAAATCAGCACATGCACATCATTTCATCAAGACATTACCAGGTGGTTATGATTTTGAATTGAACGAAGAAGCATCTAATGTATCTCAGGGTCAGAGACAGCTGATTACTATTGCAAGAGCAATCTTAGCAGATAATCCGGTTCTGATCTTAGATGAAGCAACTTCATCCGTTGATACTCGTACAGAGCATCGTATCCAGAAGGCTATGGATAACCTGATGGAAGGAAGAACCAGCTTTGTTATTGCCCACAGATTAAGCACAATCCGAAACGCAGACTTAATCTTAGTCATGAAAGACGGCGACATCATCGAACAAGGTAATCATGACGAACTCATGAGCCAGCAAGGCTTCTACGCAGATTTGTATAATGCGCAATTTGCATAACGTTCTGAGCCATGCACTTAAATGGAAGAACCCTTGTAACAAGTTTACTTGTTAGCAAGGGTTCTTTTATTTAAGTATGTGGCGAATACGCCACATAAATATTTTGCAAGTATACTTGCAAAATATGCATGGCTCAGAACGAGTCAGGGAGTAGAGGGAAGCCAGAATCTTGTAACAAGTTTACTTGTTAGCAAGGGTTCTTTTATTTAAGTATGTGGCGAATACGCCACATAAATATTTTGCAAGTATACTTGCAAAATATGCATGGCTCAGAACGAACGAGGAAGTGAAGAGAAGCCCCCTCCCTGTTTATTCATATACGATTTTTCGTGCAAATGCACAGAAATTAACATAACTGCTGGATTTTTTCTTGCACATTTGACATTATAATGGTATGATAGCAATCAGGGTAAAAAGAAGTAACATAGTAGTAATTTATAATGAGGTTTAATATGAAAAACAAGAAAAACTTAAAATGGATAGCTATTGCTGCTGCGGCCTTATTTGTAATTGGTGTTATCATTCCAAATACAAAGGAGTCTGTAAGTAACGCAAGAGAGAAGGCATATCAGGCAGAGCAGACTAATAAGATGGAATCTTCTGCTGCTGAAGCAAGAAGAATACAGGAGCAGCAGGCTTCAATTAATGATGAATCAATCCCAATGGGGAACGAAGCTGGTATTTATGATCTTTCTTCAGAAGAATCAGAATATCAGGTTTCCACACAGGTTGGTGGAGATGATGGAACGGTTGTATTTGGCGTTTTAGAGAATCCTAATGCTGATCAATTAGAATCTGAGATTAGAGATGTTCAGGTTTCCATTTCAGATGCAGTAACTTGTTACTACATATTGGATGGTAGTTTAAGTGAACATTACAATTTAAGAATCCGTAGTGCATATGATGATGCACGTGCTGATGGATTTGTAGATTATGATCTTACATATGGCTCAGAAGATTATTATTATTGTGAAGATGCAAGTGCAGCTGAAATCATGGGTGTTTTAGAGGCAGCATCAGAGCATACAACGATTACTAACTTCTACGTAGAGGTTGATCCTACAGTTTTTGCTGAGACACAGATGTTTTGGGTAATTGACTATTTAGCAAATCATGCCGATGCTAAAATTACCTTCTGTTTCCCTGTACACAATATGGATTACTGGGCTGAACAGAATAAGAATGGTTTACTTGATTTTACAATCAATGCTTATTATACATTCGCAAGAAATGCTTTAAGTTTTCCACAGTGTAGCGTAATCTTCCCAGAACAGGTTAGATGGATTACCAATAACCAGATTGGTTATGATGATGAAACAACAAATTACAATGATACGATGGCATATAAAGTCGCATATAGTATCTGTCAGGGAAATATGATGGTTAACAAGATAGATTGTAGTGACGTCATGATGGATTTCAGAGATACTATTAAAGAAGAAATTGCTTTTAGAGATCTTGAAGTTGCTGGTAAAAACATTGCTATTTTTGGTGATGGAATCAATATGGCTGGTGAGAATGGATATTCTATTGGATCATACTTAGAGGAGTTATCAGGAGCGAAGGTTTATAACTATTCTGTAGAGGGCATGACAATTTATAGTGATCTGTATTCTGAGGATTATTATAAATCTCTGTACGCATTGACCAATGCTGTCATTTTGCAAGATTATTCAATGCTTTCAGAAGATATGACTAATTTTGAAACATACGTAAATACACCGCTGAACATTAAATTTGATGAGATTATCATTCAGTGTGGTATGCAGGATTATGAAACAAACTTCCCACTTCTTTACGAAGATAATCGTTATGATTACGATATGGCTACCGTAACTGGTAGTTTGAGAAGTACCATTAGAGATTTACGTCGTGCTTATCCATCAGCAAAAATTTATTTAGCAGTTCCTACTCATACATCTTTATATGAGGAAGGTACAGATACTATTGAAGGTAATGGTAATTTAGAGGATTACATTTTCTGTATGAAGATGGTTGCTTCTGAATTTAACAGTGAAGTAATTGACTGTTACTATGATGCAGCATGGGATTTAGAGACCTGTGAAGAATACGGATTCGCAGAAGGTGATCCAACAGATTATGGTAAATATGAAATGGCTAGATTCTATTTGAGTAATTTCTAGTATTTTTCGAAGAAAAATGCGCATGGCTTTGAACAGTTACCAATATTTTATAAAGAACAATAAAAAACGTGCGGTCTAGAATGACCGCACGTATCTTTTTGCTATTTCATAGCGTCCAGCTTCATTAGGATGAACGCCATCCAGTGAATATAATTCTAATTCTTCTTCGTTCCAATCGGAAACTCTATAACAATCAATAATATTTAAATTGTATTCCCTTGCAACCTCGCGAATTGCATTCACATAATCTTCTAAGGTACCATTGTTATTGGTTTGTACTGTACCATTTTCAAAGAAAGTAATGTGTGTTGGAAGTACAATATAGAACTTCGCATTCGGATATCTTTTCTGTAAGAGTTCAATGCTCTTTCGGTATCCACCCTTTACAGTAGTGTCAGAGTAACGATTGTCAGGATTATCAATATCATAGTTATTGAAGTAATCATTCAATCCATATTCTAACAGGATAATATCATAATCCATATCCTGGAAAGAATTCTCATAGGAAGAGAAGTACTTGCAGGAAGTATCCAGTCTTGAAAAGTCCTTTGTTAGAACTGCTGTAACCTGCTCATACATACAAATATTGTAATTCTCATCTCCAGGATTGCTATAAGCGGTAGCACCACCAATAGAATAATTGTAAACATTAGCTCCAGTCATGCTTTCAATATAGGTTGGAATTGAAAATTCAGGATCAAAATTACCATTAATACTATCACCAAAGATTGCAATATTCTTGCCAGTAAGATTAGAATAGTGCTGTGTCATCCGGTAAGTAATAGAAGCAGTAAAATTTGTAAAAACAGAATTTACATTTTCTTTCGTAACCTTGTATCGATAATTGATAACTTTCATTGCAATGGAATTCGCCATCTCATAAGAATAGTGTTCCTCTTCTGTAAAAACAGCTTTACTTGCAATCATCCAATAATCCGAATCAGGGAAAATAATACTTGCCTGCGGATAATTTAGCATTGTAGCAGAAAACTTTTTAAAGCTTGATACTGTCTGCATAAATGTCTTGTCTTTCACTTGTGATTCCCAATAAAAATTAGAATGGAAAGGAAGACAAAAAACAAATCTAATATCAGGATGTGCATCCATATAGGAAGTAAACACTCCATAATCTGTCTCGCTAAATGCAGCGGGATTGATTTCAACATAAACACTTCTTAAATTGCGTGGATCATTGATAGATCCTAGGATTGACTGATAATCATTGATACCTTCGTTCGAATAAAAAACGGTCTGGTAGGAAACCAAACTCTCGTCATACGCTTCATATCCATTCTCAATACCCGCAATAGTAAGTTCTGGAATCGACGTACAATAATGATACGGAAGGCTGTTTGAAATGATTATCAAGGATGTTGCTTCTTCACTCAAAACAAATTCGTTCATCACAGAAGATCCAACATAAGACAATTGTTGAATCTGGTCAGGCGTGCTGGCCTCAGCGTGAACAGCTGTGTTTGAGAGGCATAAAAAAACGCATAAAGAAGCAAGCGCTTTCTTGAACTTAACCATATTTCGTTTGAACCTCATCTTTTTTTAATACTTTACATAAAATGCATATATTATTTATATTATATCACAAATTTCTGTAAAATAAAGGGAAAATGGTTTACTGTAAATATGTTTATGAAAAATACGTAATTTTATGTCATCTGGGATGGTCCTGCATTCTACAAAAGTTACAATTCTGTTAGAATTATTTTTTTTCTTGCCAAAATAGTACAAATGGCATATATTAGTTAGAGTTAGTGGGATAAGGAATTTAGTAACAGGGAAAAGATAAAAGGAGAATGAGATGGAGCTTTATAACAAAAAAAGTAAGCTTTTAGAAGTGTATGGTGTAACCATAGTTGATATTTTGTGTACTGCGATTGCATACATTGCAGCTGTCGTTATTTATTATAAGGTAGTGACATCCAGGGCACTGGATATGGATAGTGCAACAATAGCAGGTTTGTTGATCTTACTTTTTGTTATTTTATATAGTATTTTTGTAGACAATAATCGAAACTTTTTCACACGTCGATATTATGATGAATTTCGTTCAGTGCTGAAATGTACATTGTTTGTAGTCGTGGCAACATTGTGTATCATGTTCTTTACATTGGATTCACAGAACTTATCACGTTATGTAATGATCTTTTTTTCAGTGATTCATTTTCCGCTGACATATTTTTCACATAATGTGTTTAAGTCTTCAGTAAAGAAATATTATGTTCGAACAGATGCAAGCAGTAAGGTTTTGGCTATTATCACAGCTAAGGATGCAGATGCTTTGGTTAAGCAGATTGTAGAGCGTAAGGCATGGGATGATGAGATTATTGCAGTCGCTATTATGGATGAGAACCGTGTAGGCGAAGAAATCTGTGGTGTGAAGGTAGTTGCGGATGCATCTAATCTTTATGAGAATACAAAGACATTGCCATTAGATGAAGTTTTGATTCATTTACCAGGCTATGAAAAAGAAGAAGTGAAGAATATGATCATGGAATATGAAAGCACAGGTGCTACCTGTCATTATGCCATCGATTATATTGAACTTGATTATGCACAGAAGACAGTTGAGAATTTTTCAGGTATTCCAGTTGTTTCTTATACAATTAAGTATATGGACTTTAGACGAGCAATCATCAAGAGAGTGATTGATATTATTGGTGCAATTGTTGGTCTTGCGATCACAATTGTGATCACACCATTTGTTGCACTTGCTATTTTTATTGAGAATCCAGGTCCTGTATTTTTCTCACAGGTACGTATGGGTAAGAATGGACGTCGTTTTAAGATTTACAAGTTCCGTTCTATGTACACAGATGCTGAAGACAGATTAAAGGATTTGATGTCTCAGAATGAGATGACAGGTTTAATGTTTAAGATGGAGAACGATCCACGAGTAACTAAGGTTGGTAAGTTCATTCGTAAGACAAGTATTGATGAGTTACCACAGTTTTACAATATCCTCATTGGTCAGATGAGTCTTGTAGGTACTCGTCCACCAACAGTGAAGGAATTCGAACAGTATAACATGTACTATCGTCGTCGTTTATCAATGACTCCTGGTTTAACAGGTATGTGGCAGGTAAGCGGTCGAAGCGATATTACTGATTTCGATGAAATCGTTAGACTTGATTTAGAGTATATTGATAACTGGACACTTGGTCTTGATATTAAGATTCTATTTAAAACAGTTGCATCTGTTTTATTTGGAAAAGGTGCAAAATAAAGATAGAACCCAAAAGATGTATTGAATCACATTCAGTACATCTTTTTTTAGTTTACGAATATACGATTTTTGGGTATAATACAGGTAATGGCTGTTCCTTAAGGGGAGGGGCAGAATGCACGATGTGTGGGGTTTTATATGAGTATAGTGATTTTGATAGGAATTTTAATAATTGTGCCAGGGCTTCTTGGCGTTCTGTGTGAGGGGGTGATCCGAAGTAAGGAGCACCGTCCGGTTTCTTTACTTCTGTATGGGTATCTGCTCATGTTTTCGTTATTCTGGGTGACGTCAATTCCAATGATTTTGTTAAATAGCAGCCGGTTTGATCTGGTGGTTATCATCTATTTGATTGAGATGATTTTTTTATCTTTGCTTGGATTTTTTATTGGAATCAAGGTATTTACCAAGAGAATTCGATCCAATCAGAAGGCATTTCATATAAAAAAGTATTTGAAAAAATATGATACGTTAAGTCTTGTGTTATGGGCGTTCTTTTTTGTGATTTTAGCGTATCAGTTATATAAATCCGTGCTTCATGCAAGCTTTGATGGTGATGATGCTTACTATGTATCTATTGCCAACATTGCTAACCAAACAGGTAAAATGTATAGCATCATTCCTTATACAGGAGTTTCTACCAGACTTGATGTAGAGCATGCTCTTGCGCCATTGCCAATATTTATGGCATTTGTTGCCAGAGTATCAGGAATCCATTCTACCATCATTAATCATACGGTGATGCCATTTGTGTTGATTCCATTAACCTATTACGCATATTTTTTGATCGGTGAAAGATTATTTTATAAAAACAAAAATGGGATTCCAGTGTTTATGATCCTGATCAGTTTATTGCAGATTTATGGAGATATTTCAGTCTTTACCAAGGAGAATTTTTTCTTGAGAAGAACCTGGCAGGGTAAATCGGTGTATAGTAACCTGATCTTGACGGTGTTGTTCTTTTTAATGCTTTCCTTAGCAGAGCGTCAGCACAGTCAGAAAAAGGCGGCAGCCGGAAATGGAGAAAAAGATGGCAAGGAACCATCCAAGCGTATTTCCGTTTTTTATGAAAGCAAAAGAGACATCTGGTTTTTCCTGGTATTGACCAATCTTGCAGGATGCTTGATGACATCCATGAGTGCTATTATTTCAGGAGCATTTTTAGGCGTATGTGGAATCCTGATCGCCATTCGATATCGTAACGTAAAAGATTTATTCAAGATTGCAGCTTGTTGTATCCCTTGTATTCTAGAATTGATTTTGTATGTGGTGGTAAGATGATGAAATTGTTTAATTTGAATTTTATAAAAGAATATGGAGGAGAGGGCTTTATCTGGGCTTTGTTTATTGCCTCCATGGTTTACTTGATCTGTACTGAGAAAAAGAAGCATATTCGTCTGATCGTAATCTGGGTGAGTGTTGTGGGTCTGCTGCTTTTTATGTGCCCGTTTTCTTATAAGATATTTGATATGGCATTGGATGGAATTACCTATTATCGTTTTTTGTGGGCAATTCCAGTGGGACTTATCATTGCGTTTGGTGGAACAAAGGCATTTTTAAAGCATAGAATTGTGGGACTACTTCTTTGTGGTGGTTTGATCATTTTTACTGGGAAAAAGGTTTATCAAAGCCAGTACATGTCAATTTCTGAGAATGCCTATCAGCTGCCAGGTCAGATGATTGATATCTGTGATGCCATACATCCAGAGTATTTAGAGGTAAAAGCCTGTTTTCCACTAGAGTACATCCATGTCGTGCTTCAGTATGATGCGAGTATTCAGTTGGCTTATGGACGAGAAGTAGTTATGGCAGGTATGAGCGATGTGAATTACTTTTATGAAGCTGAAAAACAGCCTGTACTTGATGTAGAAGAAGTTACAAGACTTTGTGAGGAGAGTCAGATACAATTCTATGTAGTACGCAAGGATAAGCAGACAACAGCGCCATTTAAAGATTTTGGCTGGGATCTTTATTATGAGACAGATGGTTACTATGTGTACCGTTTGGAAACTGTGCTTTCAGCATGGGAAGTGGCAAAGGGTGAACTGAAGAAATGGCCAGAGGAAGAAAGAAATAGATGGCTGGATAGTAAAGGCATTCCAAGAGATGTGAATTTAGATTGATAAAAATGGATGGTTTCAAATGAAACGCACCAGATTTCGTAGGGCGAAATAGTGATCAGCATAAGAAAACCCCTTGGCGAAATTCGCTAAGGGGTTTCAATTACTAACGGAACTGGTTGATGAACTCAGCCAAACGACCTGCTAAAAGCTCTTGTCCAGCAGCATTTAAATGAATGTTATCTGTAAGATATTCGGAATAGTTTTCGTTGTGAATGCTTCCGTAATAGTTATCGATAAAGGAAATGGAAAGTCCTGCAGCAACTTCAACCTGCATCTGGAAATATCCATAGAACTCACCATTACCAAGGTTAACACTGTTACTATCCTGGACATTGCCCTCTTCATCAATGTAAGGTGAGTAATGAACAGAAGCAAGCACGTAGTTGATATCAGGATAAGCCTGTTTCAATCGATTGATACCAAAGGTGAAGGTTCCCTTAAAAGTTTTGATATCATTTTCATCTCCTGGATTGAAAAGACCAAGTCGTGCAAAATAATCAGAACCATCATAGTAAATAACAACAGTGTCAATTGTGGACATATCAATGCTTTTCATAGTGTCTAAGGATTCTCTATAAAAAGAACCATAGGTTTCAGTAACTTCATCAATAAAGTTATCCTGGTGTGTAAAGTTGTGATCAGCTAAGGCATAGCAGATGCGGTAAAAGCTAAAGGCATCAAGTCCAGCAGCTGGAGCAGCACTACTTTCCGTAAAGGAGCTTGCCAAAACATCTGGAAAAGCAACTGTGTAAATATTGGCATTGGTCTTTTGTTTCACCAATTCTGGAATCTGATTCAAACCATTGGTATCACATAAGGTACCATTTCCAATCAGAAGAACATTATAGACACCATCATCTTCCTTATCGGCTGAGCCATAGATGAGTGTATCGTTTACTTCTGTATCGAAACCTTCTAACAGATTGTTAGGGTCATAGTCACTGTCAACGCCTAGATTCCAGATCATAATTTTTGCCACAGTGATAATGATTATAATAAGTAACAGGGCAAAAAAGATGACGTGAAGATTTTTTTTCTTCAATTTGTTCATATTTGTATCCTCTTTTCGTATTTTTACGTTTACTTTAAATCGATTCTACATTGTTTTAAGGAGTAAAGCAATATGCAAAAAAAATTATCTATTATGCATTTGATTGCAATGCAGATTGTTGTGATCATTTATTCTGCTTCGACTGTTATGGCGAAGCTTGCGGCGAGAGAAAAACTTATTTCGCCAAAGGGCATCTTATTTTATGCCTGTTATATTGGGGGATTGGGATTATATGCAATTTTTTGGCAGCAGATCATTAAAAAGGTTGACCTATCCATTGCCTATGCCAATCGATGCATGAATCTGGTGTGGTCCTCTGTATGGGCGATCATTCTTTTTCATGAAAAATTATCCATTCCAAACATATGTGGTTTGGTGCTTGTGCTTGTGGGTACCTTTTTTGTGAATAGTGTTGAGAAAGAAAAAGAAGATTCGAGCGCTCAGGAAAAGGACAACCAATAGGAAGAAGGGTAGGAGAATAATAATGAAAATTGCAATCATAATGTTGGGAATTTGTGCTTTTATTGCATCAATCTCCCAAATTTTATTAAAGGTCAGTGCCACCAAAACCTATGATAATCACATCAAAGAATATGTAAATCCATGGGTGATTTCAGGTTACTTTTTACTGTTTGTAACTACGATCATCAATCTTTTTGCTTACAAAAAAATTGAATACAAATATGGGGCGATTATGGAAACTTTGGCTTTTGTATTTGTCATTGTTTTTTCCAGAGTATTATTTCAGGAAAAAATTACTAAGAAAAAATTGCTGGGGAGTATGTTAATATTAGCAGGAATCGTAGTTTTTAATCTTTAGGGGGAAGTACCTTGATATGTATGGTTAAATTTGTTATACTAAGCATGCATTATGGGTAATCACGTATTTTTTTAAATGAAGAAGCGTGAATTAAATAAATTATACCATGTTAGGCACAGTGGAATTGAACTTGATAAAGAGCGCAGCAAAGGCTTTAAAATGAAGTAATTTAGATGAAATAGAAATGTTGCTGTCAGAGAATTCAAAGTGTGTAGGATGGAGATAATGCAAGGGAAAGGAAATAGAAGGGAGGAAGGCGAGCTGATGAAGAAAAATGAGAGAGATAGAAGAAATCAGACAGAAGCGCCAAAACGGGAATGGTCCAGCAGGGATTATGAAGATAAATTCGATATGATGGAGAATGGTACCTTTTTTGATGAGGAAGAAGAGGCTTATGCAGAAGCAGAGGCGTTTGAAGAGGAAGCTTTCCAAAATCGATATGCTACTGTAGCTTCTGAGCCAGAAAAGAAGGTATATCAATCTGAGGCAGAACGTTTTGCTGCATCGGTTGATCCGGACTATGTAGACCCTGGGTTTCGTACAGAGGATCCGGATTATGGTGGCGGCGTGTATGCTCCGCTGCATGTAAAGCCAGAGGAAGCTGTACAGTCTTCTCATGAAGAAAAGGAACTTCAGATTATGGATTTTGATGATTCTATGGGAGAAGAACGTAGATTAAAAACAGAGTTTGCTGAGGATTATACCAACCAGTTTACAGGAGATTACACAAACCGTTTTACAGATGATCAGTTCCGTGGGGAAATTATTTATCAGGAACCTGAGAATGATACACAGAATACATATGCAGATGGTCAGTATGCAGAGCAGGGAGCTTACGCAGACGGTCAGTATGCAGAGCAGGGAGCTTACGCAGACGATCAGTATGCAGAGCAGGGAGCTTACGCAGACGATCAGTATGCAGCGCAGGGAGCTTACGCAGATGACCAGTATGCAGAGCAGGGAGCATATGCAGAACAGGGAACCTACGAAGATGCACAATATGCCGATGAGAACGGCTATGTAGAAGATGAGCAGTACGCAGGTGATGTGCAGTATGCAGATGCTGAAGGAGAAAACTGGGAAGAGGAAGCAGAAGCCGAGTATGCCGAATACGATGATTCTGAAGAATTTAATGAGGATGATGAGGCTGGTTTATCATTTGCACACAAGCTAAAGAAGAAAATAGCTAGTATGGGAGCACTTGATTGGGTAATTCTTTCAACCGGATTGGCTGTTACCGTTTTATTGCTTGTGGTTGGAATCGTAACATTTGGTGGCAGAGCTACAGATACATCCAAGGAAACAGCAGCGTTAGCTAATATCGGTCAGAATATGGATGGTATTGGTATCATCGGTGAGAATGGTATGAATCAGGTAACGGATGTCACAATTGAGCGTTTGACAGCTGCTAAGAATGAAACCTTAGAAAACCTGGTAGCGGAAGCAGGGTCAGAAAAAATGGCCATCATGTTAAATGTTACAACGCTTGATCATGACTTAAAGATTAAGTTTGTAAATGCAGAAACCAATAAGATGGTTGCAGGCTATGAATTCATGGCTGAGGTAACCTTCCCATCAGGAACCTCTGAGGTATACACAGATACAGATAAGGATGGTATGATTCATGTAAATAAGCTTTCAGCAGGTACTTACAGCTGTAAGATTGTGGAGAATCCAGATATCGATCCTAACTTATTTGTATGGAGTTCATTATTAGTAAGTACTTCCGTAAAAGATACTATGGATTACGTAAAGGTAGATGTCTCTGATGAAATTAAGACAGTAGATGAAATCGTTGAGGCAGTAGAAGACGTTGAGGAACAGGAAGAGGCAACTCCTGTAGAATCAGTTTTACAGGATACTGTAGAATGGGTGGAATCAACAAAGACTTCAACAGGCTCTAATGTTTCTTATAAAGAGATTAAGTTAGAAGATATTAAAAATCCGGCAGTAGCAAGTGCCAACAAGGTATTTTATAAAACAGCTCAGCAAACTCCTGGTGAGGGAGAAGGAGAGGGAAAAACAGCCGAGACTCCTAATCCGGAGAATCCAGGTGGAGAAAATCCAGGTGGAGAAAACCAAGGTGGAGAAAATCAGGGTGGTGAAAATAATACACCTCCAGCTCCAGAAAAACTGTTAGAGGGTAAAACAGTTACAGTAAGCGGTGTTTCTGAAGCAGAAAAGGATAAGGAGTATACCTTCTCATTAACTGGTGTACCAGCAGGTGATTTTACATATGCATGGAGTGCAGATAATGCAACCATCGTAGATGGAGATAAGGCACAGTGTAAGATCAAGTTCACAGGTGCTTCTTCTGTAAAATGTACCATTACAAATAAGAACAATGGAGAGGATAAGCTTACGACAGCTGCTTTTGGTGTAACTATCAAAGCACCAGCAATTGTTGCAACAACAGAAAAGGCAGCAGATTTATCAGTAGCAGTTGGAAGTACAGCAACCTTTAAGAATACAACAACAATTTCTGAAACAGCCATTAGATGGGAAGCAAAATCATCTGATGCTTCTATTGCAACAGTCACAGCACAAGATGGCGTAGCAACAGTAACAGGTGTAAAGGCTGGAACTGCCAATATCGAATTGATCTGTAAGAATACAGAAGGTGTGTTATTACATACCGTAACCTGTACTGTAACAGTTACCGGAGAAATCTCAGCATCAATCGATAGTGAGAAGCTTTCCGTAGTATCAGGAAAAACAGCAGATTTAACCATTACTATTGCAAATCTTCCTAAGGATGCAACATGGACAGTAACATGGGCATCTGATAAAACAACTGTTGCAACTGTAGCTGAAAAAGCATCCAGTGAAGCAACAAAGAAGATGGCAACCGTAACTGGTGTTGATAAATTAACAGCTTCTTCTGAAGCAACTGTAACAGCAACCGTAACAGTTACAGCAAACAACAAACAGATCTTTACAAAAGGCTTTACTTGTAAAGTAACCGTTACTCCAGGTGCAGCGGCTGATACAACCTCAATCCTTTACACAAACAAGGGTGAAGTGGTTTATGTAATGAAGGATGGTCAGTATGTAACAGCTGTATACGCTGATTACTATGTAGCAGGACAGAAATTCTACACCAAATCTGAGAAATCAGAATACAAATATACAGGATGGCAGACAATCGACGGTAACACTTATTACTTTAATAAAAATGGAGATAAAGTAACAGGCGATCAGGTCATCATGGGAGCTCAGTATCACTTCGCAAGTGATGGTGCATTGATCACTGGTTCAGGATCACTTGGTATCGACGTTTCTAAGTGGAACAATAATATCAACTGGTCGGCAGTTTCCAGCTCAGGTGTTTCCTTTGTTATCATCCGTTGTGGTTACCGTGGTGCTTCCACAGGCGTTCTTGTAGAAGATCCTAAGTTCAAGAGTAACATCAAGGGAGCAACAGGTGCAGGATTAAAGGTTGGTGTATACTTCTTCTCACAGGCAACCACAGAAGGTGAAGCAGTTGAAGAAGCATCAATGTGTCTGAGCTTGATCTCAGGATACAGAATCTCTTATCCAATCTTTATCGACTTAGAGTCTGCATCCAATGGTCGTGCTAATAATATCAGTTCAGATGAAAGAACGAAGGTTGCAATGGCATTCTGTAAGACAATCACAAATGCCGGCTACAAAGCAGGTGTATATGCAAATAAGACCTGGCTTACATCAAAAATGAATGCAAGCAGCTTAGGAAGCTACAATATCTGGTTAGCACAGTATGCAGCACAGCCTAGCTACAAAGGAAAATATAACTTATGGCAGTACACTTCAAAAGGAAAAATCAATGGTGTTCCAACAGACGTGGATCTTGACATCAGTTATTTAGGCTACTAAAACAAAAACCTTAGCGATTTTCAATCGCTAAGGTTTTTTTGTTCAATAGGAAAGTTCTCCGGACTTACCTATTGAACAAAAAGCTCCGCGATGGATCGCACCTCGCGGAAAGGAAGATAATGCTGCGCATTCCGCTCGGGCGCGAAAGAGTGCTTTGCACTCTTTTTTATAAATATATACTTTGCCGAGCCTCTTTATTCTACTTTGTTCCAATAAACACGCCAGCTTCTTTGGTGATGGTGAAGCCGGTTTGGGTTTTCTTTTTGACGAAGTTTTTGAAATCAGAGTAGGAGTCTATGATGTATTGGTTCTGGTTTCCGTGGCAGGAGAGTACGTAGGAGATGAGTGGTTCGGCTTCTGTGACGCAGAGTCCATCTTCGTATTCTTCCCAGGAAACCTTTGAAAAACAAGATTTCAGAATTTCTTCTCCATTTTCTTTTCCAAAACTGTCATATAAATGGTTGGAGGATAGTACGATCCTTTCATCAAATAGAGATACCAGTTCGCTGATTTCCTTCATATGATTTTTGCCATAGGTTCCGGCAATCAATCTTCCCCCCGGTTTTAGAACACGATAGATTTCCTGACAGGATTCCTCCACATCATCGCTATAAAACAGCACGTGGTTTGCTATTACAAGATCAAAGCTTTCTGCTTCAAAAGGCATGGCGTTACAGTCGCATAGGTAAAAAGAAAATTGTGTATTTTCAGTACCTACATTTCTTCTGGCATCACGAAGCATACCATCGGAAATATCTGTTAAGGTAACGGTTGTGCCCTTTGGCAGCTTTCGCCCTTTCCATAGAGTACCATCTCCACATCCAAGCTCTAAGATTCGCATGTCCTCTTTTAATGAAAGAAGCTCATAGATCCAGGGAAACCATCCCTGCTTGTTGGTGGAATATAAACTATGAAGCTGAATGCGGGCTGAAATATTGGAGGCGTTTTTGTACTGATTGCGCATGCTGTTTTCCATATTGGTGATACGGGTCAGCTCCAGCATATCGGACCAGTCGATTTTCTGTTTCTGATTTACCTTGGTATAGGCATCCTCGATGGTTTCCTCTACCAGCTTTAATTGTTCAATCTTATCCTGTACCAGCTTTTGCTGAATCTGCAAAAAGTTACCAAGCTGTCCGGAATCAGTGGTTTTTAACATCATTTCCTTGATATCTGCTAAAGAAAAACCCAGATATTTCAAAAGGGAAATCTGCTGCATCAATCCAAGATCCTCTTCAGAATAGAATCTTGCACCTGATTCTGTTAAAAAGGATGGGACCAATATATTTTTTTCATCGTAATAACGCAGGGTTTTCTTGGTGACACCTGCAATCTTAGCAAAATCACCAGATGAATAATATCCTTCTTTTTTCATAAGATACCTCGTTTAGTTGAATTCTACGTTTATTCTATCCTATCAAATCCTATTATTCAACAGTATATAATTATTGTTGCAAAAAATGCATGAATTAACACAATTGCGTGACAATAAAGGAAATTGTGTGATATAATAAACAATGAGAAGCTTTGTTGGAATTTTGATAGAAAAGAGAGAACTGAATGAGAGAGACTACTGAGAAAAAAATTCGTAGAACAAAATATCCAGTTATCATATTGTACTTTATATTGATTTTTGTTGCCGCAATGTCCATCATGATCGGTTATACGAGATCAACCACTAAAAATGTGAGATCCTATGCGGAATTTTCATTGACTCAGAATACAAAAAGAATTTCAGGAGAGATTGGTTCCATGACGGAGTATGCTTTTTGCAGTATCAGAGAGGTTTCTGATATGCTTTCAAAGCGTTTAGAGAGAAATCAGTCGGAATCGCCAAAGGATATTTTGGCGGAGGTACTTGAAAACACACCATTCAGCTCCATTGAATTTATTGATGCCAATGGAATCAATATGACGAATGCCGGGGAAAAATTTGATGCCAGTGACAGAGAATATTTTAAAGAAGGAATCAAGGGAAATACAGGTATTTGGATTAATTATACCCCGAAATATGCATCGGAGGCTTTGATCAATTTCTATGTACCAATTTATGTGAATGATGAGATTGCAGGAGTTATCACAGGATATCTGCGTGGAGATCAGGATATTCAGCCTTTGCTAGAATCAACCTTTTTTGGAAATGAAATCAGAGGAATATTGTGCGATGAGAATGGTGTTGTAATCACCACAACTTTTGGTTATACCTATGGAACCATGCTCGAGGAACTTGCTGGAACAGTAGGAAAAACAGTAAATGATCGAGAGGAATATATCGATAATCTGCAGCAGGTTACAGAAAGTCTTTTTTATTATAAAGATAAATATGGAGAAGCCTTGGCCAGTGTTTGTGAGGTGAATGGAACACACTGGTACGTGATCCAGATTGTACCAGGAAAATCCATGTCCATGGTGGTTGGCGCTTTCTCTAGAAAGGCCTATATTGCAATGGGTGGAGTTGCCATTTTATTTGTGTTGATCATGTTTACACTTTTTATCCAGAATCAGCGGAAACTGAAAAATGAGAAACGCTATATTGAAGAAATCCAGATTGCAAAGAACTCCTTAGAGAATGAACGGCTTGCTATGGAAAAAATACATGAAACCATTTCTTCAGGTTCCTTTAAGTTGGTATTTGATGAAGATGGAATGATTACAGAATGTGTGTGGAGCAGAGAATTCAGAAGATTATTAGGCTTTATGAAAGAGGATGAATTTCCGAATTCTCTTGATTCTATCTATACAGTTATTTGCAAAGAGGAGGCTACTGAAATCCTGGAGGAATTTCGAGCAGCATTGGAAGATGCATCTGATCAGAAGAATTTTGATGTGGAATATGAGTTTATGACCAAGAAGAATGGTAAGAGATGGTTTGAAGTGGCAGGCAGATTTACTCGAAATGATGATGGAAAACCAATTGCATTTTTCGGTCTTCTGATCAATCGCGATGAGCGAAAGAAAAGTGAAGAAAAGCTAAAGCTTGAACATAAAAAGCTAATGAATAGTTTAAAGGAACAGCTTCGTTTAGAGGATGATACCAGAAAACAAAAATCAGAACTGAAGGAGCAGCAGAAGGCTTTTCAAGTAATCTGTGATTCTTATACGAAAATCTTAAAAGTTGATTTAACAAATGATACATATGAGGAGCTGAAAACAGAAGAAGTTGAACATGAAGAACAGATCAAATATAGTAGCTTGTCCGGATGGATACAGGGCTTTGCAAGAGCAAACGCTGTTCATGAAGATGACAAGGACGTGTATTTGCAACAGACGGATCTAGAGAGCTTAAGAAAACACTTCAAAGACGGCAATAAAAATATCTACATTCATTACAGAAGATTATATGGTGAACATTATGAGAATGCACTGATGGAGCTGGTTACATCACCAGATTATACCCATGAAAAACAGGAAGTCTATCTGTATGTGAAAAATGTAAACTGATTTCAGGAGGCAGGGTATGATTCATGTATTTATTATCAATCCTGAAACGGGGAAAGAGAGTTTTGGCGAGACCTTACGAAAACAGTTAGAAGAGATGACGGATATTACTTACTATGTTTTTGACACAAGAGCTGTTGGTGAGGAAACGCAGCTGGTGAACAGGATCATCAATCTGTTTGAGGATGAAGAGATTCGCATTTATTGTTGTGGTGGATCAGGAACGATTCGAAATGTGATTACGGGGTTAGAGAAAATGGATCGTGTGGAGATAGCCTTTTATCCATCTGGAACAACAAATGATTTTTTGAAATGTTTTGGGGAAAAGACAGCTTGTTTTCGGGATATTGAAGCTTTGATAAAAGGAGAAGCGAAGTGTATTGATTATCTGTCAACGAATTATGGAGCTTCTTTGAATGCCATCTCCATTGGAATCGATTCAGATATGATCAAGATGATCAATGGAATAAGACAGTGGCAGTTTATGAATAATTTTTTCCCTTATATACTTGGATTTATAAAGGGAGTACTTTGTTCAAAAAGGAAAAAATATCAGATGACCATTAATGGAATCGAACTGAACGAAGACGCAGTGGAACTTGTTTTTGCCAATGGTGGTGTACTTGGTGGAAAGCTTCGTTTTTTCTCAAATGTGAACATTACTGATGGCACGGGAGATTATGTGGTGGTTACTGCGAAATCCTTTTTCACAAAAATGAAGCTGATTTGTCGCTTGATGAACCATAAAAAGGCCATGAAATATGAACATATGCTTCGTGGAAAATATAGAAAAATAACGGTGAAGCGTGCTGATCAGAAAAGCTTTTTGGCATCTTATGATGGAGAGATAGTTAGCATTCCGGATAAGCTTGAAATTACAGTGAAAACAAAGGCGTTACGCTTTGTTATACCAAAGGGGGTAGAGCTCCCATGAAGATAACGAATAAGATCAAAGGTATTACAAGATTTTTTATGATGCTGTTATTGGGGATGGATATCCTATTGGTCTATTGGATACACCGCAATGACTTTGTTGTGACGTTGCCTGTCTTGGTAACGTTGATCCTGATCCCGGTTATTTGCATGTTTTGCTTGATTATTTTGTACCGCCAGAATATCAAAATGCTATTTCACAAGATTGATGAACGGGAACGAAGCGTGGATGATTTACTTAAGCTGGTTGAAGATAAGTGTGACGAGGCAAGGGCGATTGCACGGAACAAATCAGATTTTTTATCCAATATGTCTCATGAGATTCGAACGCCTATCAATGCAGTGCTTGGTATGAACGAGATGATTTTGAGAGAATGTGACGATAACCTGGTATTAAGTTATGCATATAATGTGAAAAATTCAGGAAATATGCTCTTATCTCTGGTAAATGACATTCTTGATTTTTCTAAGATTGAATCAGGAAAAATGGAAATTGTATATGGAAATTATCAGCTAATGGAAATGATCAATGAACTGGTGAATATGACCAATTCCAGAATCCGGGACAAGGATTTGAAGCTAGAACTTGAAATATCTCCGAACCTGCCAAGAACGGTGTTTGGAGATGATATCAGAATCAAACAGATTTTGGTTAATCTGTTGACCAATGCTGTGAAATATACGCCGGAGGGCAAGATTATATTGCGTATATCCGGTGAGCAAAGAGATAACTTCTATGTATTTCGATATGAAGTAGAAGACAGTGGTATCGGTATTAAGGAAGAGGATTTAAAGAAGCTTACAGAAAAATTTACCCGTTTTGATCAAAAGAAAAATAAAAATGTAGAGGGAACCGGACTTGGACTTCATATCACAAATCGATTGCTAGAACTTATGGGAAGCAAGCTGCAAGTGCAGAGCGTATATGGAAAGGGAAGCGTTTTTTACTTTGATCTGGAGCAAAAGATCATAGATTTCTCTCCTATGGGAGAGTTTCATTATATGCTCCATGACCAGCATTCCGGTGAAAAATATGAGATCCGTTTTATTGCCCCGGAGGCTTCTATCTTAGTTGTAGATGATAATGAAATGAACCGAACGGTGTTCAAGGCATTGGTGAAGGGGATGCAGCTTCAGATTGATGAGGCAGATTCTGGAAAGACCTGTCTTGAAAAAATACATGAAAAAAAATATGATCTGATCTTTATGGATCATATGATGCCGGAAATGGATGGTATTGAAACCTATCAGAAAATGAAGGAATCTACGCATCACTATAATCTGGAAACCCCGGTGATCATCTTAACAGCCAATGCCATTGCAGGTGCAAAGGAAACCTATTTAAAGGAGGGCTTCCAGGAATATCTGTCCAAACCCATTGTGCCAGAGAAGCTAGAGGATATGCTTCTTCGATTTTTGCCTGATGAACTGGTGAAAAAGGATGGTTTTAAAAAGGTTCAGAACAAGGTACGTATGGAAGAGCAGATTCCTATCGAGGGACTGGATTGGAATTATGCAGCAATCCATTTTTCAGATCAGGATACACTTATTGAAGCAATCAGATCCTTTTATAGAGCCCTTGGGGCAGAGGCTGACAAATTGCAGAATTTGTGGGAAAAGCTAAGAACAGTAAAAGGGGAAGATTCGGAAATAGATGACCTGGCAAGAGATGATTTGGTGCAAGAGGCTTTAAATGCATATCGTGTACAGGTACATGCTATGAAATCTGCAGCTAATATTATCGCTTTGGTGCCATTGTCAGGTTCGGCTGCTTTATTAGAATATGCGGCAAGAGATGGACGAATAGAACAGATTATAGACACGACGCCATATTTCTTAAATGACTGGAATGGATATAAGGCAAAATTAAGGCCCATGATCCAGGAAGGTGAAAAGAATAAGATAGAAAAAATAGAGGAAGTTATAGATGCTTTTTCACAGCTTAGCAGTGCGGTGGAAAGCATGGATATTAATTTATCTGATCATATTATGGCTTATTTAAGAGAGTTTCAGTTTGAACAGGAGCTGGAAAAGAGCTTCGAAGAGTTAGAGGCGGCTGTTACAAACTTAGAGGATGAAACGGTATCGAAACTGGTAACCATGTTTATTGAGAGATTGGGAGAGAAAAGTAAATGAGTGAAATGCAGAACGAGAAACCAATGGATTTTGAACGATACAATATTGTGATTGTCACAGAGGTTCAAAGCTTTACAATAAGATCCATCAATGACTTTTTACAGGCCAATAATGTTTCTGTAAAAATGTTAGGGGTTCATGAAGAAAATTTAGATCTGATTCATTTAAATGGTGACTATATTCTGATTCGTGCAGAGGATTTTACAGACATCAACTATGGCTGCCTGGTGAAGATTGAGAGACAGTGTCAGCTTAACGATTCGTCCCTGATCATTTTTGGCTCTTCAGAGGATGTCAGCAAGGTAAAGCAGCAGCTGGAGTCAAGTGTTGTGGCTTTGGAACTGGAAAGAATCGGAGATATGCAGGTGGTGAAAAAACGTTTGTTAAACCTGGTTTATAAGGAAAAACGTGAGAAACGTATGATCATGGCAATTGATGATTCAGGAATTATGCTTCGTACGTTGGCATCCTGGCTGGATGAGGATTATGATCTTGTTTTGGCTAATTCTGCTTCAAAGGCAATGGCACTGCTTAGTACCATGAAGCCGGATTTGATCTTACTTGATTACGAAATGCCGGTTTGCTCTGGTGCACAGTTTTTTCAGATGCTAAAGGAAGATAGTACTACAAAGTATATCCCGGTTATTTTTCTGACGGCCAGGGATGATAAGGAAACCGTAAAGGAAGTGGTTAGCTTGCGTCCGGCAGGATATATGCTGAAAACAACAACCAAGGAACAGATCATTTCAAAAATATGTCAGGTTTTGGATAAGGAGTGGTAGTCGTCATGGCTATTTGGATTGGTGTGATCGTTATTCTTTTCGGTGGGATTTTGTTTTTGAATAAAAAATTGGTGGAAGCAAATCGTGAGATTGTTGACACAAAGAATTTTTATGAGACTTTTTTGCAGGATTATATCGCACTGGTAAGAATTGATGTGAAAAATGATACCTATGAGGTTATTAAGGTGCTGGATAATGTAGCGAAACTGCTGCAGGAGACCAATGAACAGGCAACCTTCCAAATGAAAACGGTTATGGAAGCTGTTGTAAAGGCAGAACATTTGGAGGAGATGCTGGAATTTGTGGATTTTTCAACATTGCCTGAACGAATGAAGAAAACAAAAAAGATATCTTTGGATTTCTATGGCAATTTCAATGGATGGTGTCGTGCCAAAATCGCATGGGAGGACAAGGAAAACCAAACTGTGCTCTTTTCAGTGGTTGAGATTGAGGATGATAAGTCCAAAGAAAATCAGCTGCGTTACTTAACTGAGAATGATATACTTTCTGGTCTTCATAATGAAAAATTTGGTGTAGAACGTTTGAAAAAACATCTGGCAATGTCTGATAGTGGTATGTTTGCCCTGGTGGAGGTGGATCATTTTAAGGAGATCAATGATGGCTATGGAAGTATCATTGGAGATCAGGTGATCGTGGAGGTGGCAAACTGTATCATAGAGTGCAGCAGGGAGGATGATATTCTTTATCGACGTGGAGGTGCCCGATTCGCCATTTTCGCAAAAAACATCAAGGATAGGCAGGATGGACGATTTATTATGAAGATGCTGGAAAATAGGATCAGTGTCGTACAGATTGAGGATCTGAAGATCACAATCAGCTCTGGTGTGGCATTTTTTAGAACAGAAGAGGGTATTACATATGAAGAACTTTTAAAACGTGCAGAAAGCTGTATTGCTACTAGTAGAGCCCAGGATGGAGTCAGTGTCTCCTATTATGATTAGTTCTTGTTTTTGCTATTGGAAAATTTTTTCGAAAATATTTTTAAAAAAACACTTGAAGGTGCCCTTGGGGCACCTTTTATAATGCCAATATCAGATAATTTGTTTGAAGATTTTTGTGGATGTTATCCGCAGAAAATATGGAGGAAGAAAACAATGAGAACTTATTTAGTAACTGGTGGAGCTGGATTTATTGGTTCAAATTATATTCATTATATGTTCCGTAAATATGGACAGGAAATCCGCATCATCAACGTAGACGCATTGACATACGCAGGAAACCTCGAGAATTTAAAGGATGTTGAAAACCTTCCAAATTATACTTTTGTAAAAGCCAACATTTGTGATAAAGAAGCAATTGCTAAGATTTTTGCTGAGAACGATATTGATCGTGTTGTTCATTTTGCAGCAGAATCACATGTTGACAGAAGTATCAAGAACCCAGAGGTTTTTGTACAGACTAATGTTTTGGGAACCGCAGTTATGCTTAATTGTGCCAAAGCAGCCTGGGAACTTCCAGATGGCAGCTTCAAGGAAGGTAAGAAATTTTTACATGTATCAACTGATGAAGTTTATGGATCTCTTCCAGATGATGACAATGCTTTCTTTTATGAAACAACACCATACGATCCACACAGCCCATACTCAGCTTCCAAAGCAAGCTCAGATATGTTAGTAAAGGCTTATATGGATACTTACAAGTTTCCAGCTAACATTACAAACTGTTCTAACAACTATGGCCCATATCAGTTTCCGGAGAAGCTGATTCCGCTTATTATTAATAATGCATTACAGGGCAAAAAGCTTCCTGTATATGGAGATGGTAAGAACGTTCGTGACTGGTTATTTGTAGAGGATCATGCGAAGGCAATCGATATGGTTCAGGAACAGGGAAGATTGTTTGAAACCTATAACATCGGTGGTCACAATGAAAAGCAGAATATTGAAATTATTCATATCATCATTGAAACACTTCAGGAAATGCTTCCTGAAAATGATCCAAGAAAGGCACTTGTATCAACTGATCTGATCACATATGTAGAAGATCGTAAGGGACATGACAGAAGATATGCCATTGCGCCAGATAAGATCAAGGCTGAAATTGGCTGGTATCCGGAAACAATGTTTAAGGAGGGTATCAAGAAGACTATCGCCTGGTTCTTTGAGCATGAGGATTGGATGAAGAATGTAACTTCTGGAGATTACCAGAAGTATTATGAGGATATGTATTCTGATAAATAAGGTAATTCATGCAGAGCCAATCCGCAAGGATTGGCTCAAACCGATTATCGGGATATCGTATGAAAGTATTGAAAAGGTTGAGAAAAGCCTTGTAATATGGTAAAATTAAAGATGGTTTTTTAGAATTATTTTAAGGAGGAAAACCCATGAAAGGTATTATTTTAGCAGGTGGTTCAGGCACACGTCTGTACCCATTAACAAAAGCAATGTCAAAGCAGATCATGCCGGTTTATGATATACCAATGATCTACTATCCTTTATCTACATTGATGTTAGCAGGAATCCGTGAGGTGCTTATAATTTCAACACCTAGAGATCTTCCTGTTTTTGAAGAATTATTTGGCGATGGAAGCCAGTTGGGAATGAGATTTGAGTATGCAATCCAGGAGCAGCCAAGAGGACTTGCAGATGCATATATCATTGCTGAAAAATTTATTGGTAAGAACTCTGTTGCATTGGTATTAGGAGATAATATCTTCTATGGACAGAGCTTTTCAAAGGTACTGAAGAATGCCGCTGAGAGAACAGAAAGCCAGGCAGGCGCTACTATTTTTGGATACTATGTAAGAGATCCAAGAGAATATGGTGTTGTAGAATTTGATGAAACAGGTAAGGCGCTTTCTATTGAAGAAAAACCTGAGAATCCTAAGAGCAATTATGCAGTACCAGGCTTATATTTCTATGACAATGACGTTGTAGAAATTGCTAAGAATGTAAAGCCATCTGCTCGTGGTGAGATTGAGATCACAAGCATCAATAATGAGTATTTAAACAGAGGAACCTTACAGGTTGAAACATTGGGACGAGGCTTTGCCTGGTTAGATACAGGTAATCATGACGCACTTTTGGATGCAGCAGATTTTGTTGCAACCTTCCAGAAACGTCAGGGATTATATATTTCATGTATTGAAGAAATCGCTTATAAGCGTGGATTTATAACAAAAGAACAGCTTTTGAAACTTGCAGAACCATTGATGAAAACAAATTATGGCAAATATCTTGTTGAGGTAGCGAATGGACTCTAAAACGTTTTACAAAGCACTTGGTACAGTTTTGGGAGTGATGACTCTCATGTTTGCCATTGTGCTGTTTGTGAATTATCGTTCAGGAAATTTATCGAAGAAAGATACAGAAAAAACACAGGTGGCTGTGACACAGGAAACCAGTGTGTATACTACGCAGACGCAGTACGGTACACAGGTGGGAAATGATCTGACAGCCTTTGAAAGTGACAATACTTTTTTTAATCAGGAATCAGAGATTCGAACAGCAGGCACAGAGGATAGAAACTTTTTGTCCCTGGTGGTAACCTCTATTCAGAGAGATCTTCGTATTCAGGTGGTTGACGTATCAGGTAATCTTGTAACAGGAAAAAGTTTTTATGTGACTTTGGATGGCGTTGGTGAATATAAGGACTTAGATCAGGATGGTGTGATCTACATCGGAGATTTAAAGCCAGGAGAATACCAGGTATCCTTAAATGAGATGGAAGGATATCGTGTGTCCTCTTCTGCCTTAAAGGTCAATGTAAAGTCACAGGTTTCTTATACAGAAATATCGGATATCTCTCTTTTGATCAAAACAGAGGATGAGATTGATGTTTCTGAAGAAGATACTGCTGTGAATGAAGCGTCTGATGATGCAGATGCAACTGAAATCACAGAAGCCAAGGTATCAGATGGACAGACTCGTCTTGGTATCGATGTTTCGAAATGGAATAAGGAGATTGATTGGAGAAAGGTGAAGGCAGCAGGTGTTGACTTCGCCATCATCCGCTTGGGCTATCGAGGCTCGAAAACAGGTGCATTGGTAGAGGATCCATATTTTATTAGAAATATGGAAGGTGCCAAGGCAGCAGGTATTGAGGTTGGTGTCTATTTCTTTACACAGGCCACCAATGAGGTAGAGGCAGTAGAAGAGGCCAGTATGGTACTGTGTTTATGTGAGCAGTATGATCTGGATTATCCGATTTTTATTGATACAGAGGGTGCAGGTGGAAATGGACGTGCAGATGGTCTTGATGTAGCAACCAGATCCAAGGCTATTGAAGCTTTTTGTGCAACCATTGCCAACGCTGGTCGTGAGGCTGGTATCTATGCAAGTAGAAACTGGTATTACAACAATCTGGATATGACACGTTTGGATAATTTCTTTATCTGGCTGGCAGAATACAGAAGTGAGCCACTTTATACTGGCAATTATCAAATCTGGCAGTATTCCTCACATGGTACCATTGATGGTATTGAGGGCAGAGTGGATTTAGATTACAGTTATTTAGGTTATTAGATAGAAAGGGATATAGAAATGGGTAAATTTAGTGTTGAAACATGTGAAATAGAAGGACTTAAGGTAATCACACCAACTGTTTTTGGTGATGCCAGAGGATATTTCATGGAAACCTATCAGTACAATGATTTTAAGGAGATTGGTATTCCAGAGGTATTCGTACAGGACAACCAGTCAGCATCTAAAAAGGGTGTACTTCGTGGATTACATTTCCAGAAGGAATTTCCACAGGATAAACTGGTTCGTGTAATCGTTGGTGAAGTATATGACGTTGCTGTAGATTTAAGACCAGGCTCTAAAACATTTGGAAAATGGTTTGGTGTAAAGCTTTCTGCTGAAAACAAAAAGCAGTTTTTTATTCCTAAGAACTTTGCACACGGATTTTTAGTGCTTTCTGATTATGCGGAATTCTGCTATAAATGTACAGATTTCTATCATCCTAATGATGAGGGCGGTTTGTTATGGTCTGATCCGGAAATCGGCGTAGAATGGCCTATCGAAGAGGGTATGGAATTAACACTTTCTGAAAAGGACACCAAGTGGGGTGGCATCAGCGAATACAAGAATAATATGGAGAAATAAGCTGTGATTTGGAAATTAGCAAAGAATGACTTTAAAACAAAATATGCTGGCTCTTATATGGGAGTTTTGTGGGCGTTTGTGCAGCCGGTGATCACAGTGTTGTTGTACTTTTTTATTTTTCAGGTGATTTTTCCGCAAAAGGCAGCATTGTTGGCAAATGGTATTGAGGCACCCTATGTTGTATGGCTGACCGCTGGACTTGTTCCATGGTTTTTCTTTCAGGATGTAGTGACCAATGGTGCACAGACCTTGCTTGCTTATAACTATCTGGTAAAAAAGGTGGTTTTTAAAATCGAGGTACTTCCTTTGGTAAGAACCATTTCAGCCTTGTTTGTGCATTGTTTTTTTGTGATCGTTTTATTGATCATGAGTGTCATTGGAAAAGCAGGAATCCACATTGCCTGGATCCAGCTCATTTATTTCAGTGGATGTGCCTTTGTACTGGTTTTGGGATTGAGCTATATGTTTAGTGCCATTACTGTATTTTTCAAGGATCTAGTACAGATCATCAATATTTTTATGCAGGTATTTATGTGGGCGACTCCGATTATGTGGCATATGTCAAATATCAAGGAACATCCTGCATTACAGGTGATTCTTAGCTTGAATCCAATGTATTATGTGGTGAATGGTTACCGTGAAAGTCTTTTTGAACATAAGCCATTTTGGTGTCATCCATGGCTGACTTTATATTTCTGGGCTATTACAGGACTACTTTACTGGCTTGGCAGAACTGTGTTTAAGCGACTAAGACCAAACTTCGCAGACATCCTATAGCGAGGTAACGGAAACAAGCGCCCGCAGGGCATTTGTTTGCGCCCGAGCGTATGTGAGTATTTTTGGAGAGTCGCGAAGCGACGGCACTTGCGAAGCAAGTGAAAAATACGAATGAAAGAGGTAACGGAAACAAGCGCCCGCAGGGCATTTGTTTGCGCCCGTAATTTCAGTTAAAAGAGGTAAGAAATTTGAGTGAAGAAATCATTTCGATCAAGGATCTGACAAAAGTATATAGATTATATGATAAAAAGATGGATCGTCTTTTGGATAGTTTAAGATTAACCAGAAGAAAGTGCTATAAGGAGCATAAAGCATTACAGAATATCAATTTATCAGTAAAAAAAGGAGAATCTATCGGAATCATTGGTACCAACGGTTCCGGTAAATCTACTTTGCTAAAGATCATCACTGGAGTGCTTAGTCCGACGGAAGGTGATGTAAAGATCAATGGTCGTATCAGTGCATTGCTTGAGCTAGGTGCTGGTTTTAATATGGAATACACAGGTATGGAGAATATCTATCTGAATGGCACCATGATGGGATTTTCTGATGAAGAGATTGAAAAAAAGATACCACAGATATTAGAGTTTGCTGATATTGGTGACTTTGTGAACCAGCCGGTAAAGTCTTATTCTAGTGGTATGTTTGTGCGTCTTGCCTTTGCAGTGGCTATTAATATTGAACCGGAGATTTTGATCGTTGATGAAGCACTTTCTGTAGGAGACGTGTTCTTCCAGTCAAAGTGTTATCATAAATTTGAAGAATTTAAAAATCAGGGAAAAACTATTATTTTCGTAAGTCATGATCTTAGCAGTATTGCGAAATATTGTGACAGGGTTGTATTGCTTAACAAAGGTGTTATGCTTGGGGATGGCAATCCAAAGGAAATGATCGATGCCTATAAAAGAGTACTTGTTCGACAGAACGAGGATAAAGGTGTTGTGACTGCAAGTGGCATCAATGCAGATACCCAGCAGTACGGAACAGGACAGGCTAGTATTGTAGAAGCTTATGTAGAAGATGAATCAGGACTTCGAAACAATACTTTGTTAAAAGGAACTGAATTTACGGTTCATATGAAGGTGCATTTCGAGGAAAGAATTGAGGCACCTATTTTTGCTATGTCCATTAAAGATGTAAAGGGAACGGAGATTACTGGTACCAATACTATGGTAGAAAGAGCTTTTGGGGACAGCGTGGCTGCAGGAAGTGAGAAACACATTACCTTTAAACAGAGAATGGATCTACAGGGTGGAGAATATTTACTATCCTTTGGTGTAACCGGTTATGAAAGTGACAGCTTCCAGGTTTATCACAGACTTTATGATGCAATCAACATCACAGTGATTTCTGATAAGAACACGGTTGGATATTTTGACATGAATTCCAAGATAGAAGTAAAAGACGAATAGTAAGGGAAGAAGGACGGCTATGGCGAAGGAAAAGATTGGAAATGTTGTATTAAACTTAGATTATTATCCAGGACAGGATTTTTATTCTGATGGAACCATCGAAGATGAAATACTTGAAATCGCGAAGAATTTTCCGGAGGAAGAGTTCGCTGGTATCATAGAAGAGAAAAAATTATGGCCAATCATGTACCATCTTTCCAACAAAAGAGAGAATATTGTAGACTGTCTTCCAATCAAAAAGACTGATAAAGTCTTAGAGGTGGGAAGTGGTTGTGGTGCCATCACAGGTGCCTTATCCAGAAAGGCAGCTAAGGTAGATTGTGTGGATCTTTCCAAGAAAAGAAGCATGGTGAATGCGTATCGTCATAAGGATTGTGACAATGTGGAGATCCATCTTGGCAACTTTAAGGATGTGGAACCATCCTTACCGGATGATTATGACTACATTTGTTTAATCGGTGTTTTTGAATATGGTCAGAACTATATTGGTGGACAGACTCCTTATGAGGACTTTTTAAAGATTCTATTAAAACATCTGAAAAAGGATGGACGTATTGTCATTGCTATAGAGAATAAACTGGGTATGAAGTATTTTGCAGGCTGCAAGGAGGATCATCTTGGAACATTCTTTAGCGGTATTGAAAATGCATATGAAGGAGAGGGTGTACAGACCTTTTCGAGACCAGGCTTAGAACAGATTTTTAAGGCTTGTGGTGTGTCGGAGTATTCCTTCTATTATCCATATCCAGATTATAAATTCCCAGTAGATATTTACTCTGATGAGAGACTTCCAAAAGTCGGAGAATTGATAAATAACAAGCGTAATTTTGATAGAGATAGAATGCAGCTATTTGATGAAGCAGCTGCATTTAATAGCGTAATTGAGGACGGACTTTTTCCGGTATTCTCCAATTCCTATATGGCGATCCTAGGCCCTAAGATCGATATGACTTACACAAGATATTCCAATGATCGTACCTTGAAATATCAGATCAAGACCATCTTTGTGAAGGATGGTGAGAAACTGTATGTTAGAAAATATCCACTGCAAGAAAGTGGCAGAAAGCACATTGAAACGCTGGGAACCACTTATGAGGTACTAAAGGACGTATTTACCAGTAAGAACTGTCAGTTATCGCCATGTAAGGTGGTTTCTAATGAACAGGAGTGTTATGCAGAATTTCCATATATAACAGGTGTTACATTAGAACAGAAGTTGGACGAATGTTTGTTTAAACATGATGAGGAAGGTTTTTTGGCACTGTTTAAGAGATTTTTTGAGACCATAAAATGTGGTGAAGAAACCAATTATACCAATTTTGATATGGCATTTTCTAATTTCCTGATTGATAAAGATCAGTGGACACTTTTAGATTATGAATGGGTCTTTACGAAAAAGATTCCAGCAAAGAAGCTGGCTTACAGAGCAATCTATTGCTATATGTTAGAGGATGAACAGCGTTGTTGTCTTCCAATTGCCAGCATTGAACAGATGCTTGATATCACAGAGGAAGAAATTGATCAGATTAAAGAGGAAGAGGCTGTTTTTCAGAAGGATGTAACAGGAAAAAGGCTTTCCATGGCAGAACTTCGAAATTTAATTGGTGGAGCAATTATCAATCCTACCAATTGGTTAAAGCATTTTGACTCTAAAGGTGGAACTTCTAGAGTGCAGATCTATGAGGATTGTGGTCATGGTTATTCGGAAAATGATTCCTATTTCATATCAGATGCATTTAGAACAGATACCTATGTGGAATTTGATATCTCCGTTTCGGATGATGTGAAGATGTTACGAATCGATCCAGCCATGGATTCTTGTATCGTAAAGGTAAAGAAGCTGATATGGAATGGGGAGTTGATCAATGTTTCGCAGAGAAAGCGTATTTATATCAATGGAAAAGCCGGTAAGGGTGAGCATCCAGAACAGACAGTATATGTTTTTGATACCATGGATCCTAATATCAATTTATCAACAAGTGGATTATCTAAAATCGGGAACAACCAGCTTCATGTGGAATTGGAAGTAACCAGAGTATCTGCTGATACTGCGAAAGTACTGCAGGAATCAATGAAATCAAAGCTTTTTTAATGTAGTAATTCATATATTGACCAGGGGGACATTATTTTGAAGAACGAAGCACAATGTAGATTTCAATATTATACAGAATTAGAGAATCAGTTTGATCCATATCAAAAATGGATTGAGCGAAATGAAGAAAAAATAAATTTGGATGTAACAAATCCAATTACGTATAAGATTGTTTTTATGGAAGAATGTGCAGGAAACTGGAATCTGACAAAATACGATGCAGATATTGTAATCCTGTATTCCATGAAGGGTGAGCTAGATGAGAATGCCATTGGGGCAATCCTTCAATATTTTACTGAGCACAAGGATGTCACCATGGTTTATGCAGATGAGGATTATCTGCTTTCGGATTATGATCGTATAGATGAGAAAAATAAGAATATTTTATGGCAGGTTGGCTTGGATGTAGAGTATCTTAATGAAGAACGTACAGGCCGGATTGCGCCATGGTTCAAGCCGGATTATTCACCTGATACATTGTTAAGCTTTCAGTATTTTGGAAATATTGTGGCTTTGCAGACGAAAAGGGTACGAAGAGCTAACGTAAATATTTTAACAACACCAGATAGCTATATCAATTTATATGATTTTTTCTTGAAGTTGTCGGAGAAAACGGAAATTGGACATTTATCGAAGGTGTTATTTCATAGACACGGCTTTCCAAGTGTAGCCCTACCAAGTGGTGCCAGAAAAAAATACAATGAAATTAAGTTAGAGGCAATCAAGAGACGAGGCATGATGGCAAATTTCGTATCGGATGAAGAAGGCTACAGTCATATTCAATATGTGCTTGATTATCATCCGCTGGTTTCTGTAATCATTCCATCCAAGGATCATCCGGAACTGTTGAAAAAATGTTTGGAAAGTATTAAGGAACATACAACTTATACGCGCTATGAGCTGATTGTTGTAGATAATGGCAGTACTGAAGCCAATAAGAAACAGATTTTAGAACTTCAAAACCAGTATGGATTTCAGTATCTATATGAGGTGATGGAATTTAACTTTTCCAAAATGTGCAATATGGGTGCTGAAAAAGCCAAAGGGGAACTTCTGTTATTCTTAAATGATGATATTGAAGTAATCCAGGATAACTGGATAGATGTTATGGCCGGGCAGGCTTTTGTTTCTCATACAGGAGCAGTGGGCGTGAAACTCTTGTATCCAGATAGAGAGACTATACAGCATGTTGGTGTATCCAATTTAGCAGTTGGACCTGTGCATCGTTTGCATGGCTATTCAGATAAACAGAGCATGTATTATGGAAGAAATCGAATGACCTATAATATGCTTGCGGTAACGGCCGCAGCAATTATGGTAAGAAAATCCTTATTTGAACAGGTGGACGGTTTCAGAGAGGAATTAAAGGTTGCATACAATGATGTGGATCTTTGTATGAAGCTTTATGAGGCAGGATTTCAGAATGTAATCAGAAATGATGTGTGTTTGATCCACCATGAATCCTTAAGCAGAGGCAATGATCTGACTGGAGAAAAAAGATTTAGACTTGACCAGGAGCGAGAAATGCTTTATGGTTTTCATGAAAGTTTTTCCCCATCCTTAGAGGAATCTGCCAAGAAAATGGAAGCTAAGGTATTAGATCCATATTGTCACAATACGGAATTTTGGAAGAGAAATTCTTTATATGCAGCTGGATTTTTGTTTGATCATGAGAATAAAAATGTGTTTTCAAAAGTGACTAAAATAAGAGAGACAGGTTATCACAATACTGATAACAACATGGTAATCAAAAGGAGCAATCTGCTTATGCCGAAGGTTCACTTTTTTGATAGAACGCATGTTATGATGAGCATTGACCGTATGCAGGATAAAGGTGAATACGTAGAAATAGAGGGTTGGACGCTGGTGGCCAAACATGATAATGCTCTGTTTAGAAAACACCTGTTACTTAAAGGAGAGAAACAGGAGTTATATGTGGTGGAACCAATGGAGGTGCTTCGTACTGATGTGGAGGAGAACATAGAAGGACAAGTAAATGTTCTAATGTCAGGCTTTGTGCTTCGTATCAAAAGGGAAGATCTTCCAGGTGGAAAATATCAGATTGGTGCATGCTTTATAAGCCAGACCAATAAGAAGCATTACACCTATTATAGTGAAGAATATCTTATGCTGGACGAACCTGATGAAAATACGCAGGAATTGTTAGCAGAGAATTAGAAAGGTAGTACTATGGAACCTATCGTAGATTATGAGAAAGCCTATCAGGCAGAGAAGAAAAAGAATACAGCACTTCAGTGTCAGTTGGCAGATGCGGTTGCACAGCAGGAAGAGCTTCGTGCACAGATTGCCAAAATTAAAAACAACCCGTTATGGAAAGCAACCAGACCTGTACGTGGGGTGGTAAGAGTAACAGGTAAAACCTGCAAACGACTGAAAAATCTAGGTGGAGTACGAGGCTTTCGTATAAAGGTAAGACAGAAATTAAATGACAGATCTGCGAGAAAGGATCATGGAACAAGAAGCTTTCCAGATGCAGCTAGAAGGGAATTAGAAGCGAATACCGTATTTGAAGGAAATCATAAGATTTCTATTTTAGTTCCTTTGTATAACACACCAATGAACTTTTTGGAGGAAATGATCGGTTCAGTACTTGATCAGACTTGTGGAAATTGGGAGCTTTGTCTGGCAGATGGTTCTGATAAGGATCATGCTTATGTAGAAGAATACTGTAAAAAGATTGCAGCCAAGGATAGCAGAGTAATCTATCAGAAGCTTTTGAAAAATGAAAAGATTTCAGGTAACACCAACCAGTGTTTGAAATTGGCTACGGGAGATTATATTGGACTTTTTGATCATGATGATATTTTGCATCCAAGTGTTATCTATGAATATATGAAGGTGATCACTAAACAGGATGCAGATTACATTTATTGTGATGAAGGAACCTTCCAGGGTAATTCCATTGATAACTTTATTACCCTGCATTTTAAACCGGATTTTGCCATTGACAACTTAAGAGCGAACAATTACATCTGTCATTTCAGTGTATTTAAGAAAACTTTACTTGACGGTACAGAGGTATTCCGTTCGAAATATGATGGTAGTCAGGATCATGATATGATCCTTCGACTTACTTCTTTGGCGAAAAATGTTGTACATGTGCCTAAGCTTTTGTATTATTGGAGATCTCATAAAGCCAGTGTTGCTTCTGATATCAGTGCAAAGCCATATGCCATTGAAGCAGCAAGAGGGGCTGTTGCAGATCATTTGGAAAAGCAGGGCTTCCATGATTTTGAGATTGTATCTACCAGAGCATTTGAAACTATTTTTAGAATCAAGTATGCCATCGAGGAAGAAGCAAAGATTTCGATTCTGATTCCTAATTATAATCATGTGGAGGATTTGAAGCGCTGTATCAATTCTATTCGTGAGAAATCTACCTATGATAATTATGAGATTATTGTAATTGAGAACAATTCAACAGAGGAATCTGTTTTTGCATATTATAAGGAATTGGAGGAAATTCCAAATATCAAGGTTGTTACTTATAAAGACAAGTTTAATTATTCCAAGGTGAATAATTTTGGTGCATCCTTTGCAACAGGAAAGTACCTGATCCTTTTAAACAACGACACAGAAGTGATTTCCTTAAACTGGATGGAGGAGCTTTTGATGTTTGCACAGCGTAAGGATGTTGGTGCAGTTGGAGCGAAGCTTTTTTACCCGGATCATACCATTCAGCATGCAGGTATTGTATTGAAGCTTGGTGCCCATAGAACTGCAGGCCATATTTTTTACCGGTTTGAGGGACAGAATCTTGGCTATATGGGAAAACTTTGGTATCAGCAGAATGTATCCGCTGTTACAGGTGCCTGTTTAATGGTGAAGAAATCCCTTTATGATGAACTTGGTGGCTTGGATGAATCCTTCGAGATCTCATTGAATGATGTGGATTTTTGTTTAAGACTTCGTGAAAAAGGATATTTAAATATTTTTAATCCATATTGTGAATTATATCATTATGAATCTATTTCAAGAGGCTCCGATGTGGATGGCGAGGATGCACGCAAGGCAGAGAGATACAATAAGGAATGTGATCATTTCAAAGAGCGTTGGAGTGAGGTCTTGGAAAAAGGAGATCCTTATTATAATAGAAACTTTACTTTGGATCGTAGCGATTATTCCCTACGTAAACTGTAATCTGAAAAAATGCTTATTGATTAAAATAAGTTAAGAGGGGGATTTTGTGATAAAATGTTCGACAATTGTTTTTAGTTGTGCTATAATATCACAAGTTTTGCAAAAATAGAAATATTAAGCCTTATAGGAGGGTGAATAATGGGCTATATGGAGAACTTTGAATACTGGTTGAATGATGATTATTTTGATGCCGGTACAAAGGAAGAGTTATTAAAGATCAGAAATATGGAAGGCGAGATTGAAGATCGCTTTTATAGAGAATTAGAATTTGGTACAGGTGGATTAAGAGGTGTTCTTGGTGCAGGTACCAACCGTATGAATATTTATGTAGTTAGAAAGGCAACACAGGGTCTTGCTAATTATATTTTGAAAAACAATGCACAGGATAAGGGAATTGCTATCGCATATGATTCCAGAAGAATGAGTCCTGAGTTTGCAGATGAAACAGCACTTTGTATGGCAGCTAATGGAATCAAGGCTTATATTTTTGATTCTTTGAGACCAACTCCAGAGTTATCTTTTGCACTTCGTACACTAGGTTGTACAGCTGGTGTTGTAGTAACAGCTTCTCATAACCCACCAGAGTACAATGGTTATAAGGTTTACTGGGAGGACGGTGCACAGATCACAGCTCCTAGAGATAAAGAAATCATCAAAGAGGTTCAGGCTGTTACTGATTATCATGAAGTAAAAACCATGAGCAAGGAGGAGGCTATCAAGGCAGGCCTTTATCAGGTAATTGGGAAAGAAATCGATGATCAGTATATGGAAGAATTAAAGAAACAGATTATCCATCCAGAAGTGATCAAGCAGGTTGCTAAGGATATCAAGATTGTATACACACCATTCCATGGAACAGGTAATATTCCTGTAAGACGTGTATTAGAGGAACTTGGATTTGAAAATGTTTATGTGGTACCGGAGCAGGAACTTCCAGATCCAGACTTTACTACTTTGGAATATCCTAATCCAGAGGATCCAAAGGCATTCACTTTGGCTTTAAAGCTTGCAAAAGAGGTTGGTGCTGACATCGTTATGGCAACAGACCCGGATGCAGACAGACTTGGTGTTTATGCCCTTGATACAAAAACTGGAGAATACGTACCATTTACAGGAAATATGTCTGGTATGTTGATTGCAGAATACATTTTACGTGAAAGAACAAAGACAAATACCATGCCAGTTAATCCTGCATTAGTTACAACAATTGTTACCACAAATATGACAAAGCCAATCAGCAAGGCTTATCATGTGGAACTCATCGAAGTATTAACCGGATTTAAATATATTGGCGAGCAGATCAAGTTCTTCGAACAGTCTGGAAGCAATAACTATGTATTTGGTTTGGAAGAAAGCTATGGCTGTCTTGCAGGAACACATGCAAGAGATAAGGATGCCATTGTTGCAGTTATGATGCTTGCAGAAGTTGCGAGCTGGTGTAAGGTTCATGGACAGACCCTTTGGGATATGATGTTAGAAACCTATGAAAAATATGGCTACTATAGAGAAACACAGTACTCTATCACTATGAAGGGTATTGATGGTTCGAAACAGATTGCAGCCATTATGGATAAATTAAGAAATGATCCACCAAAAACATTTGGTGACTTATCCGTATTAGAGGTTAGAGATTACAAATTAAACAAGATTACCAACTTAACTTCTGGTGAAGTAAGAGAAACAGGATTACCAGAATCCAACGTACTTTATTTTGATCTTTCAGAGGATTCATGGTGCTGTGCACGTCCATCAGGAACAGAACCAAAAATCAAGTTCTATATGGGTGTAAAAGGTAATAGTTTGGAGGATTCTTTGGCTAAGGTTACAGAGCTTACAGAGAATCTGAAGAAAAAGCTTGGTTAGTGAAAGCCTAACCTGGAGGAAGATTATGAAAAAATTAATGACACAGTTTATTCGATTTGCTGGAGTAGGATTCTTGTGCTTTTTTATTGATTTTGGTGTTTTTAAGCTGGTAACATTTGCTTTGAAGCGTCTGACAGAATTTGTTTACAGTGATATTATCGGTAATGTTTTTGGTTTTTCCGTTTCAGTCATTGTAAATTACTATTTGTCCATGAAATATGTTTTCGTTCGAAAAGAGGGCATGGACAAGAAAAAGGAATTTACAATCTTTGTTGTGTTAAGTATTATCGGTGGTTTGCTAAATACAGCCATCATCTGGGTAATGGATCATCAGCTATATTATACTGTTGAATGGTTGAATACCCACGTTTCTGTAGATCATATGGAAAGCTTTGCAAAGGTAGTAGCAACTGCTATTGTAACAGTATATAATTTTGTCAGTAGAAAGCTTACTTTGGAAGGAAAAGACGAAAAAGTAAGTGAAGACGCTGTTGAGTTAAGCTAAGATTTGATTCGTATGAATCCATACAAAAATAAAAGAATTGTAAAGTAGAGGCCATGACATGAATAGTAACATCAAAAAGACATTCTATTTTTTTAAAAGAAATGGCATTCGAAAAACATATGCAGCTGTGTGTGAACGGCTAGATGAAAAGAAAAATGCCCCGTATAAGTACCAGCCGGTTTCAGAAGAAATTCTGAATCAACAAAGGAAGGAACTTATGGGGCTTTCTTTGCCTCTGATTTCCATTGTGGTTCCAACTTATCGCACACCAGAAGGTTTTTTGCGTGCATTGATTGATAGCGTATTGTCACAGACATATCCTAACTGGGAATTGATCCTGGCAGATGCATCGGGGGATTCCAGTGTAATAGATGTCGTTAAGTTATATCAGGATTTAAGAATTAAACACTATTCTCTTGCTGAAAATGGTGGGATTTCTGTAAATACCAATCAGGGAATAAAAAAAGCAAGTGGAGATTATATCGCGCTTTTGGATCATGATGATCTTTTGACACCGGATGCATTGTATGAGATGACGGCTGTTTTACGAGAGGATGCATCGAGGGTTGTCATGGTATATTCTGATGAAGATAAGTGTAATGAGGATGAGAGTATTTATTTTGATCTTCATAAAAAGTTGGATTTTAACAAGGATCTTCTTTTGACAAATAACTATATCTGTCATTTCACAATGCTTAGAGCTGATGTGATGAAGCGTTTGTGTCTTAGAAAGGAATATGATGGCGCCCAGGACTTTGATCTTTTCTTACGTGTTATGGAGTATGGGGAGAAAAATGAACTTCACATTTGTCATGTAGCAAAAGTTTTGTATCACTGGAGAAGCCATGAGCTTTCCACAGCAGCAAATCCACAAAGTAAACTTTATGCCTATGATGCAGGAAAAAGAGCCATCTTAGATTACCTGACCAGAAATCGTATTGCTGCGAAGGTAGAGGAAACACCACATGTTGGTTTTTACAAGGTAGTTTATGAGAATGGGGTATGGATGAATCGTAAAGATGTTGTAGGAGTAGTTTTAAAGAGATGTTCTCATGGCAAGGTGGTGCCAACTGTTTATGATAAAAAAGGAATACCTTTGTGGGATGGTCTGAAGAAATACTATTCAGGATATATGCATAGAGCCAGTATGCAGCAGGATGTTTCAGCTGCACTGTTGACAGATGTTGTGCTTAGAGCAGACTGGGCAAAGATAGCTGTCAGCTGTATGGAAGAAGCCTTTGCAGGTGCAGAGTCCTATAGTGAAAGTGAGAAAATTCCTTTCAAGAATCAAATGAAGGAAATGATAGAAATCTTTGAAAAAGTTAAATTAGAGATTAATAAAAAGAAAAATGATCAGCCGATTATTCTGAAGGATTATTTTTCGAAGCTTGTGAAAAAGTATGAATCGGATGACGCATGGAGGAATCTGGTTCTTTCAGCGAGCATGGAATTTGCCAAAAAGGTACAGGAAGAAAACATGCTTTTATTGTATGATCCTTACATGGATTTGGGAGGATTGGACTAAGCAGAAAGGCAGAGCTGTATATGAATAAATTGGTAGTTGTGATTCCTAATTATAATGGAAAACAATATGTGAAAAACTGCATGGAAAGTCTATTAAAGGAACAGGTACCTGTTCTTATTATCGACAATGCGTCTACTGATGGAAGCGGAGAACTGATGCATTCCTATGCTGATGCTAACAAGGAACTGGTGCGATTTATACAAATGGATCATAACACAGGTTTTTGTGGAGCTGTGAATAAGGGCATCAGAGAGGCGGATGCGGAATTTGTAATTCTTTTGAATAATGATACGGAAGTAAGACCTGGTTTTTGTAAGGAACTGTTAAAACGTATAGAATCTGATCCACGGATTTTTTCGGTATCCTCTAAAATGGTGGATCTTTATCATCCTGATCGAATTGATGATGCAGGAGATCTTTATTGTGCTCTTGGATGGGCTTTTTCACCTGCAAAGGATAAGCCGGTAACCCGGTATACCACTCCATGCAGAGTGTTTGCTGCATGTGGTGGAGCTGCTATTTATAGAACGAAGATTTTTGAAGAGATTGGTTACTTTGATGAGAATCATTTTGCTTATTTAGAAGATATTGATATTGGCTACCGTGCCATGATCCATGGGTACATCAATGTTTACGAACCTAAGGCAGTAGTGGATCATGCTGGAAGTGGTGTATCAGGATCAAGACATAATGATTTTAAGGTGGCGTTGTCGTCGAAAAATAGTATTTACCTGATTTACAAAAATATGTTTTTCCTGCAGAAGCTGATCAATCTTCCATTCATTTTGATGGGAATTTTGGTGAAGGCTGTATTTTTTGCTAAAAAAGGAATGGGAAAAACTTATTTTCGAGGAATTATGAAAGGTTTTTCTTTAAGTTTTTCAAAAAAAGGAAAAGCGAATAAGGTCAGATGGACACCCAAAAAGACTGCATTCGCATGCAGAATTCAGCTGGATTTGTGGTGGAATATGATTAGGAGATTTGTAGGCTGAATTAGAAACATTCACTAGAAATCATTGCCTTTTTTTACAATGTATAGTAAACTGAGATTAAGTATGACGTGTCAGAAGGGCATGGAGGCATTGAACAATGATTAAGGATAACCAAAAGGTTTTTAACCGTATAAATGTCATCCTGGACGCGGTGTACATTGCAATATCTTATTTTTTAGGATGGTATGTCAAGTTTGAATCGGGGTTAAAACCTCGAGATGAAGGCGTTGGTGTACTGAGTATTGAAATTTACTTTCGTGCACTTTATTGGATCGTCCCAGGATATTTGCTTTTGTATTACTGGTTTGGATTGTATACCCCAAGAAGAACAAGTAAACGTTTTTCTGAGGTATTTGATATTTTTAAGGCGAATGTTGTCGGAGGAATAGTATCGTTTAGTATTTTGTTTATGGTAGAACAGGTTGACTTCTCGAAAGAAATGATGTTGCTGTTTGCTATATTCAATACGATGCTCACATCGATTTCAAGAGTGTTCGTTCGTAAGGTGTTAAGATATCTTCGCAGAAAAGGCTACAACTTGAAGTATATTCTTTTAGTAGGTTATTCTCGCGCGGCAGAAGAATATATCAATAGAATCAACATGAACCCACAGTGGGGATATGTGGTAAGAGGTATTTTGGATGACCATGTGCCAAGAGGTACTGCCTATAAAGGTGTGCGTGTATTGGGAACCATCGACAACCTGGAATATATTTTGCCAGAGAATAAACTGGATGAAATTTCGGTAACTTTATCACTTGATGACTATGGCCGCTTGGAGCAGATTGTATCCATGTGTGAGAAATCAGGTGTTCATACCAAGTTTATACCAGATTATAATAGCTTGGTACCAAGTAATCCTTATACAGAAGATCTGATGGGATTACCAGTTATTAATATTCGATATGTGCCATTATCTAATACCTTAAATGCATTTATGAAGCGAATGGTAGATATTGTAGGATCAGGAATTTTGATGATTTTATCATCTCCTGTTTTACTTTTAATTGCAATTGTGATAAAGTGTACAAGTCCGGGACCGGTTATTTTTAAACAGGTTAGAGTTGGACTTCATAATAAAGAATTTAAGATGTACAAATTCCGTTCAATGGTTCAGCAGACTGAAGCTGATGAGAAGAAGGGCTGGACTGTGAAGGGAGACCCAAGAGTAACACGTTTTGGAAGCTTTTTAAGAAAGACAAGTTTAGATGAACTTCCACAGCTGTTTAATATTTTCTTGGGACAGATGAGTCTGGTTGGCCCGAGACCAGAGAGACCTCAGTTTGTTGAAAAATTCAAGGAAGAAATTCCAAGATACATGATCAAGCATCAGGTTCGTCCAGGACTAACAGGATGGGCTCAGGTGAATGGTTATAGAGGAGATACTTCTATATATAAGCGTATAGAATACGACATATTTTATATAGAAAATTGGACTATGGGAATGGATTTCAGGATTCTTTTTATGACAATCTTCAAAGGATTTATTAATAAGAATGCCTACTAATATAGAATTCATCCGATTGTTCAAAAAAAATCGTCTATCGAGTTAGACATGTACAGGAGATAGGGTATGGATAATTACAATAATAACAATCGCCCTCAGGGAAGACCCGCAGGGCAAAGACCAGCAGGAGCACCACAGGGTAGACCAGTAGGACAAAGACCAGCGGGAGCACCACAGGGTAGACCAGCGGCACAAAGACCAGCAGGAGCACCACAGGGTAGACCAGTGGGACAAAGACCAGCAGGAGCACCAGCAGGACAAAGATCAGCAGGAGCACCAGCAGGACAAAGACCAGCAGGAACAAGACCAACGGGAGCACCACAGGGTAGACCAGCGGGAGCACCGGCAGGACAAGGACCAGCGGGAACATCACAGACTAGATCAACAACAGCTGCAAGACCAGCAGGAACCAAACCGGCAGGAACTTCAGCACAGGGACAGAAGAAAGGACCATCGAATAACGGTGGTAATAATAAAAAGAAAAAGAAGAAGACAATTGCAATCTTCGTTACAGAAATTGTAATTCTTGCAGCTGTATTTGCAATCTTTTTATTTATCAACAAGGCAACCGATTCAAGGACTGGTGTTCAGAAATACAATCTGAAAGAGGATGAAATCCAGATCAATGAAGAAGTAGCACAGAACGAATCCATGAAAGGATATCGTACAATTGCATTGTTTGGTGTAGATGCTACAACAAAGACAACTTCGTCGAATCTTCTAAAGGGTAACCGTACTGACTGTATCATCATTGCTTCTATCAATGAAGATACTGGAGAAGTGAAGCTTGTATCTGTTTATCGAGATACCTATTTAAATCGTAGTAATGACGAATATAACAAGGCAAACTCAGCATATGCTAAGGGTGGTCCAGAAATGGCAATTAATATGTTGAATACCAACCTTGACTTAAATATCACAGACTATATCACAGTTGGATTTGGTGGTTTGATTCAGGCAATCGATGGATTGGGCGGAATCGATATCAACGTTGCAGAGAATGAGGTAGGTCACTTGAACAGTTACCAGATTTCTATTTCTGGTAGAAAAACAGGTGAGAAGAATGCAATTGGTGATGATGTGTATACAGCAACACCTGGTGTAGATTATACTCCAGTTGAACATGCTGGATTACAGACTTTAAATGGTTTACAGGCAACAGCTTATTGTCGTATCCGTTATGTAGGAAACGATTTCCTTCGTACACAGAAACAGCGAGATGTATTAACTCTCATGGTAGAGAAAGCTAAGACAGTTCCAGCAACTCAGTTAACAAGTGTTGCTACGGATGTATTCCCATACATTTCAACATCTATGGATTTGGATGAGATTACAGGTCTCTTGGCTAATATTTCCAAGTATACGATTGTAGACAACAATGGATTTCCTTATGAGGACTATCGTGGAACAAAGACACTTGGTAAAGTAGGTAGCTGTGTTCTTGCCCTTGATTTGGAAACCAATGTAAAATGGTTACATGGCTTCTTATATGGCGATTACACTTATGAACCTTCAGCAACAGTAAAAGAAAACAGTGCTGAGGCAGCAAGAAAGATCAATAGCTATTAAAAAATAAAGCGGGAAAGAGGCGTTATGCCTCTTTTTCACGTTGTGGAAGGGTATCAGTTTTGCATAAAGTAGATATTATTATACCGATATGTGGTCCTGATGAAAAATTAGGACGATTACTTGAACAGTTAAAAAGGCAGACCGTACCAGTAAATCGATTGATTTTGATAGATTCGGATCAGGTCAGCTTTCAGAAATTTTTTGCAAATCAGAAAATTTGGAATGAGGAAGAACTGATTCTTCGCCATATTCCGAATGAAGAATTTGATCATGGAAGAACCAGAAAAATGGCAATGGAATTGTCTGACGCAGAATTTGTAATCTGCATGACACAGGATGCGGTTCCGGAGTCAGATACTTTGATCGAGGAGCTTATAAAGCCCTTTGCGGATGAGCAAGTGGCAGCAGCATATGCAAGACAGCTTCCGAACAAGAATTGTCGTGAGATGGAGAAGTTTACAAGAGCCTTTAACTATCCATCTACTTCCAGAGTAAAGTCGCTGGAAGATCTAGAGGAACTTGGTATTAAGACTTTTTTCTGTTCCAACGTGTGTGCCTGCTATCGAAAGAGTATTTACGATTCCTTAGGAGGGTTTGTAGATAGAACGATTTTTAATGAGGATATGATTCTTGCGGGAAATGCAGTGCAGGCTGGCTACAAGATTGCATATGCTGCAGAAGCAAGAGTATTTCATTCCCATAATTATTCAGCAATGCAGCAGTTTCACAGAAATTTTGACTTAGGTGTTTCACAGGCTGAGCATCCGGAGATTTTTGCCAGTGTGAAGTCAGAATCAGAAGGAATGAAGATGGTGAAGTTAAGCATTAAGCATCTTTGGAAAACACATCATTATTTCCAGATTGTGCAGTTGTTTTTTCATAGTGCTATGAAGCTGTTCGGATATAAGCTTGGAAAGAAGTTTGAAATGCTTCCGAAAAAGCTGGTATTGGCATGTAGCATGAATAAGAAATATTTTAGATAAATGAATTGGATGTTAAGATATTAGGAGGATATGAAAAATGTGTGGTATCGTGGGATATATTGGTAAGAATCAGGCAGCACCAGTAATCTTAGAGGGATTGTCAAAGCTTGAATATAGAGGGTATGACTCTTCAGGTATGGCAATCTGCAATGGTGATGAAATTCAAATCACCAAGGCTGTTGGTCGTTTAAAGGTTTTAGAAGCAAAAACTGAGGGTGGAAGCAAGATGCCAGGTAAAATGGGTATCGGACATACTCGTTGGGCAACACATGGTGCACCAAGTGATGAGAATGCACATCCACATTTCAATAAAGCAGGCACTATTGCTGTTGTACACAACGGTATCATTGAAAATTATATTAAACTTCGTAACAAGATGATCAGCAGGGGTTATGAATTCGTATCTGAAACAGATACAGAAGTAATCGCACATATGCTGGATTATTATTATACAGGAAATCCAATTGAAACAATCGCAAAGGTTTTACAGCGAGTAGAAGGTTCTTATGCTTTGGGAATCATGTTCTCTGATTGTAAAAACCAGATTTTTGCAGCAAGAAAAGATAGTCCACTGATCGTGGGAAAAAGTGAAGAAGGCTGTTTTATCGCATCAGATGTACCAGCAATCTTAAAGTATACAAGAAATGTTTACTACGTAGACAATCTTGAAATTGTTAAGTTGGAAGAGGATGATCTGCACTTCTTTAATATTGATGAAGAAGATGTGGAAAAGGAATGCGTTACAATTAAGTGGGATGCAGAGGCAGCAGAAAAGGGCGGTTATGAGCATTTCATGTTAAAGGAAATGTATGAACAGCCTAAGACTTTAACTGATACTATTATGCCAAGAATCAAGGACAATGAAATTGTAATCGAAGAACTGAACATGTCAGATGAAGATATTAAAAAAATACGTAAGATTCACATTGTAGCTTGTGGTTCTGCATATCATACAGGTGTAACAGCAAAATACATTTTTGAAACGCTTGCACGAATCCCGGTTGAAGTAGATGTAGCAAGTGAGTTTAGATATCGTAACCCAATCTTACTTGAGGATGAGATGGTGATCGTTATCAGCCAGTCTGGTGAAACAGCAGATACTTTGGCTGCTTTAAGAGAAGCACACAAATCAGGACTTAAGGTACTCGGTATTGTAAATGTGGTTGGAAGTTCTATTGCCAGAGAAGCAGACAATGTCATGTATACATGGGCCGGTCCAGAAATCGCAGTAGCAACAACAAAAGCATACAGCGCACAGTTATCAGCTTTGTATTTACTTGCTATGAAATTTGCAAAGACACGTGGACAGCTTGATGATACTACTTTTGGATCATTACTTGATGATGTAAAACGTCTTCCATTCCAGATTGAAAGACTTTTGAATAACAAGGAAAACATCCAGAGATTTGCTAACCGTTATTTGGCTGCACAGAATGTATTTTTCATTGGACGAGGAATTGATTATGCGATTTCCTTGGAAGGATCTTTGAAATTAAAGGAAATTTCTTACATTCATTCTGAAGCTTATGCAGCAGGTGAGTTAAAGCATGGAACCATTTCTCTTATTGAGGATGGTACATTGGTTGTAGCACTTGCAACTCAGCCAGACCTTTATCAGAAAACTGTAAGTAACATTGTTGAAGTAAAAGCTCGTGGTGCATTTGTTATGGCAGTAACAAATGAAGATCATAAGGATATTGAAAAGGCTGCAGACTACGTATTTTATCTACCAAAGACCAATCCAATATTCGCCAATTCTTTGGCGATTATTCCATTGCAGTTATTCGCATACTACATTTCAGTAGGTCGTGGATGTGATGTAGATAAGCCAAGAAATTTAGCAAAATCTGTTACAGTTGAGTAACAAAGGCTTCTGTTCAAAAATTAGTTAGAATATTAGTGCTTAATAAAACAATTTTGGTATTTTTCGGATACTTATATACTCAATAAAAATTTGACTTGTATATATTAGAAACATTCGTTATAATCTAGAAGATTTAGTAGTTTGATAAGTAAGAATAGTATTTTTTCCCAAATAAATGGAAAAACCAGGAAGGAATAAACATGGCAGAAAAAGACAATAAAGATTACGAAGATGTGTGTTTTGTGTGTCGTAGACCAGAAAGCAAGGCCGGCAAGATGTTCCACTTACCTAATCAGATTTGCGTATGTGATGATTGCATGAGAAAGACAATGGATGCAGTTAGCCAGTTTGATTACAATGGTATGTTAGATTATATGAATAATCCTATGTTTCAGGGGTATGGTTTCCCAAACATGAACATGGGAAATCAGACAGAGGAAGAGGAAGAAGAAACAGAAGAGAGCGAAACAAGCGAGAAATCTTCTGATGAATCAACTGAAACTCCGGATGAAGAAAAGAAAGAGAAGAAAAAGAAGAAGGAGAAACCACAGAATCCTTATCCAAATATCAGCTTCGTAAATATCGCTGATCTTCAGGGTGAAGGTGGAATCCCATTCAAGCAGAAAATTAAAAAGAAAAAGAAAGAACCACTACCACCAATCGATTTAAAGGATATTCCAGCACCACATGAGATTAAGGCAAGTCTGGATGATTATATCATTGGTCAGGAGCATGCAAAGAGAGTTATCTCAGTTGCTGTTTATAATCATTATAAACGAGTTGCAACTGGTACTATGGATGAGATTGAAATTGAGAAATCCAATGTTCTTTTGATTGGTCCTACTGGTTGTGGTAAGACATATTTGGTAAAGACACTTGCGAAATTATTGAATGTTCCATTGGCAATCGCTGATGCAACTTCTTTAACAGAAGCAGGTTATATTGGTGATGATATTGAATCTGTTATCAGCAAATTGCTTGCTGCAGCAGATAATGATGTAGAGCGTGCTGAACGTGGTATTGTCTTCATTGATGAGATTGATAAGATTGCAAAAAAGAAGAATTCTACTTCACGTGATGTAAGTGGTGAATCTGTTCAGCAGGGTATGTTAAAGCTTTTGGAAGGCTCTGAAGTAGAAGTACCAGTTGGTGCTAACAGTAAGAATGCTATGGTTCCACTTGCAACAGTAAATACCAAGAATATTTTGTTTATTTGTGGTGGTGCATTCCCTGATTTACAGGATCTTATTAAAGAAAGACTTGCAAAGAAAACCTCAATTGGTTTTGGCTCAAGCTTAAAATCAGACCTTGATAAGGATGAAGATATCTTAAGTAAGGTTACTGTTGATGATATTAAGAAGTTTGGTATGATTCCAGAGTTTATGGGACGTTTGCCAATTATCTGTACCTTAAAGGGTATGACAAAGGAAATGCTGATCAGCATCTTAAAAGAGCCTAAGAATGCTATCTTAAAACAGTATCAGAAGTTATTAGAGCTTGATGAAGTAAAGCTTGAGTTTGATGATACTGCTTTGGAAGCAATTGCAGAAAGAGCTCTTGAGAAGGAAACTGGTGCTCGTGCGCTTCGAGCTATCATTGAAGAATTCATGCTTGATATCATGTATGAAATTCCAAAGGATGATAATATCGGTAAGGTAACCATCACTGGCGATTACATCAATGGAAAGGGTAACCCAATCATCGAAATCAGAACAGGTGAACCAGTTGCAGTTATTCCTGAGAATAAACCAGAGGTATCTATTTCTCAAAATGATGGAGAATCCTCTGATGCTGAAGATATAAAACAATAAATAATGGGACACAGAGTACAGAACTGGCTCTGTGTCTTTTTTGTTCAATAGGAAAGTTCTCCGGACTTACCTATTGAACAAAAAGCCCATCCGGGGGATGAGCACGCTTGTGCAGAGGAAGATGTCGCTAATGCGACGCACAAGCTATGTTGGTTTTGAAGGCATATTGGGATTCTCTATTTTTGCATTGCATATATCATATCCATAAATCATATATTAGGGAGAATAAATAGAAATAGAATCGGGAATAAATCATAATGACATGCACGGAAATGGCATCTTCAAAAGACTTTTTTGAAATCATTACATCAGAAAAACCAGATTTTTTGCAGGATTTAACAGTGGGAGAGGATTATTGCGAGATAAATGTTGATGAGGGTATTGAAATTTATTATCTTCCAAAGGATAAGATAAAAGGATATAGCCTGGATAATTATGGATATCAATTGATTCCCAAAATATATGCACCGCAGGCTGTACAAAGTGCGCAAATGCAAGAACAAATGCAAGAACAAGACCGGCAAGATGAGACCTATAAACTTACACTTCCGCTAAAGGCTTCTGGTATATATGAAGTAAAAGGGGAACCATTGGAGCTGACGGGATTGAATACACTGATTGGACTAATTGATACAGGAGTACGATTCACAGATACCCCTTTCTTAGATGATATTGGGCTGACTAGAATTGCAACATTCTGGGACCAATCTAATTCCTTGGTGACAAGTGCCAATCAGTCAGAAAGTGAAAATCAGCCAGTAAGCGCAGAAGCGTCAGGAACTTCAAGTCAACCACCAGAGGGATATTTGTTTGGTCGGGAATATGATAGAAATGAGATACAGCAGATGATAGATGCTGGAAATTCAAGCAGAGAGTATGATGAAAATGGACATGGAACAGCATTGGCTTCAGTGATTGCCAATGTAAGTCCACTTGCTGAATTTGCAGTGGTTAAATTAAGAAAGGCAAAACCGGATTTGTTAGAATACTATGGTGTATCAGAGGATAGTGAAGCTTTTTCCGAAACAGATATCCTGCTTGCGGTAAAGTATTTGCGAAGTTATGCTGCCAGAGTTGGGAAACCAATGGTAATCTGCTTAGGCTTTGGTACAAATTATGGAGCCCATGAGGGAGATGGTACCTTGCAGCAATATCTAGAGCGAACAGGATTACAGAACCAAATAGCTATAGTAGTTGCCGCGGGGAATGAAGCAGCAGCGGCTCATCACTTACAAACAAATACGAATATAGAGCTTCGCATAGGAGATGGGCGAGAAAACTTTTTGTTGGAGTGCTGGTCGGAAGTCAACAACAGCTTGGCTTTGACTATACAGACACCTGGAGGAGAAAAGATAACAGGAATAAGTGTGAGAAATGGAGTGACAGCAGAGTATTCTTTTGTGATTGATCAAACGAGATTATTTATCAGCGCATCCTTGGTGGAAAGAGGAAGTGGAAAGAGTCTGATCATTATCAGATTTCAAAATCCTACGGCAGGAATCTGGAATTTAAAGTTTGAATCAGATGGGATACAAAACGTAGATTCGTCATTAAATTTATGGTTGCCCGTTAGTTATTTTTTGAAAAGACCAGTATTTTTCTTGACGCCATCCGTAGATATTACAGTGACAGAGCCTGGTACAGCCAGGAGGGTTATCACCGTGGGAGCTTATATAGATGCAAACGGAAGCATTGCGCCTTTTTCTGGAAGAGGGCCAACCGTTAGTGGCAGGGTTCTGCCAGATTTTTGTGCTCCGGGTGTTGATATTGAAACGAGCCAGGGAATATATCAGGGAACGGGAGTAGCAACAGCCATAACTGTTGGAGCAATTTCGCTGTTTCTTGAATGGGCAGTAGATCGAAAAAATCTGTCGTATGCAAGTAGTGAAGTGATCCGAAATCTTTTTATCTTAGGTGCAAAACGAGAAAATGAACGAAATTACCCCAATAATACCTTCGGATATGGTAAACTAAATCTAATAGGTGTTTTTGAAAAAATAGCAGGGATTAAGAATTGAGGAAGAACTATGATTTGGATCATGATTATTACGATAATTGCCTGTACAGATCTTTTGATCAAGGCATATATTGAAAAATACAAAGAACTTGGAAGCAAAGGCGAGATGTTTGGTGGAAAGGTAATAATTACAAAGCATCATAACCGAGGGGCAATTTTTAATATTGCAACAGCAAAAAGTTCAGTGGTGATTATGATCTCAGGGATATTATGTGTGATTGCCACCATTATTTTTCTTGTGACGTTGACAAAGAAAGGGCATTATTTTTTAAAGTTGTCGCTAAGTTTTCTTCTTGGTGGTTCCTACAGCAATACCTATGACAGGTTGAAAAGAAAGTATGTAGTGGATTACATGCAATTGCGTCACCCATTTTTCGAGAAGCATGGTTTGCAAGGTGTAGAGCGTGTTATCTTCAATATTGGTGATTTTGGGATATTGATTGGAACGGTCATGATTCTTTCCAGGGAGTTTGTTCAGGAAATCAGAAAGGATTTGGAAAAGCCAATTAAAAAATCAGTGAAAAAATCAGTGAAAAAGGTGAAAACGGATTTCAAAAAAGAAATCACGTATCAAAAAGATAGACATCAGAAAATGTTTAAATAATCTGATAAAAACAACAAAACATAATAAGTTTCGACAAAGTGATGAAATTGTCTGACAAAATGATATAATTATTCTAGTATATTCTAATCTATATCATGGTGTATTCTGAAACAGTGAATAAATGAAATGTTGTAAAATATAGCATTGCCCATAGGTCAGAGTAAAGGAGAATGAGAAGATGTTTTGTCGCAAATGTGGAAGCAAAAATGAAGATGGAGCAAAGTTTTGTTATAAGTGTGGATATGCATTTCAACAGGCAGCAGTGAACCCAGCAGTACAGCCAGTACCAACGCCAGTGCAGCCAGTACCAGTGCAGCCAGTACCAACGCCAGTACAGCCAGTACCAACGCCAGTACAGCCAGTACCAACGCCAGTGCAGCCAGTACCAACGCCAGTGCAGCCAGTACCAACGCCAGTGCAGCCAGTACCAACGCCAGTGCAGTCAGTACCAACGCCAGTACAGCCAGTACCAACGCCAGTGCAGCCAGTACCAACGCCAGTACAGCCAGCACCAACACCGGTACAGCCAGCACCAACACCGGTACAGCCTGTACCAGTACAGCCAGCACCAACGCCAGTACAGCCAGTGCCAGTGCAGCCAGTACCAACGCCAGTACAGCCAGCACCAATGTTTAATGGGCAGACTGATCAGAATAAGACAATGATCTTGGCAGTTGGGAATAAATCAGAAACAAGTGCTGTGCAGACAGAAATGGTCAATGTAAATCCAGCACCAATCCAGCCAGAACCAATCCAGCCTAATCAAGTGGAATTGGCGCCAATGCCAGAAATGACAATTCCAAAGGTTGAACCTGAAAAGGATGGCAAGAAGAAGGGCGGAAAGACTGCGCTTATTATCGTAATTATCGTAGTTGTTTTGGCAGGTCTAGGTGTAGGTGGATTTTTCCTATACAGGCATTTTACAGATCCATCATCAAAAGCAGAAAAAGCATTAGAAGATGACGATATTGCAGGTGCAGTGAATCAGTTGGATGATGCTTCAGATGAAGAAAGAGCTGAGATCGAATTAAATATTATTGATAAAGCAACATTAGAATACAACAATTATGTGAATGAGGTTGTTGGCTTCGATTATGATAGTGTGAAAGAAGATTTGATGCTTGTAAAAGAATCGGATATCAGTGATACCACAGAAATTAATCGTATGTTAGAGAACATGGATGTAATTCATGAGTCTAGAGAAAATTATCAGTTGGGAATTGAAGCATCCGCTGCAGGTAATTATATTGAAGCAGTAGAGTATTTCAACCTTGTATCTAAGGAAGACAGCAAGTACTATGCTTCTGCCCAGGAAGAAAAAGATGCTGTTATGGAAAATGTAAAAGAGCAGTATCTGACAACAGCAAAAGAGTATGAAAATGTTGGGGATTACGAAGCCGCACAAACAACTCTGAACGAAGCTTTAGAGGTTGTTGGAAACGATGGAGATATTGTTGCAGAGCTTTATACTGTTGAGGGTTCTATCAGTAACAGTGGAAAAGAAGAAGCATATGCTGAACTTTGCAATACCATTGATAATGGTGATTATGAACAGGCATATGAATTGCTCTGGGTGGATATGGAATTATATCCAGATGACTATCGTTTTACAGTAAAGAAAGATGAATTGGATTTTGCATACAAGTCATTGATGTTCGGTGTTGCAATGGAACTGTATGATGCAGGAGATGCAGAAGGTGCCGTTGCAGTTTTAGAGGGTATGTACTACTATGTACCTGGCGATGAAGCAGTTGCAACCTGGATTGAAAGATATAGCGAATAAAAAATAGGGGATATTAGGGTTTACTATGGAGAATTTACAGGACACGTATGATATTTATGAAGTGATTGGTGAAGGCGGCGGTGGCAGAGTTTACCGCGCCTTCCATAGAAGACTTCAAAAAATGGTAATCTTAAAGCAAATCAATAATGCGGGCAGTTTTATGACCAAAAGAGCAGAAGTAGATATTCTCAAAAATTTGAGACATTCCTATCTTCCACAGGTCATTGATTTTTTGGAAACCTATCAGGGTGTTTTTACTGTTATGGATTATATTCCAGGAAAGACATTGGGACAGATGGTTTCAGAGGGTGTTCGTTTTACAGAACAGCAGGTGCTCAAGTATGCCACAGAGGTATGTGAAGCGCTTGCTTATTTGCATGCCCAGCCAAGACCTATTGTACATAGTGATATCAAACCAGACAATATTATGATCACGCCAGATGGACATGTATGTCTGATTGACTTTAATGTGTCAGGGGTTTTAGAGGGCGATCATGCTTTGGTTACAGGATGTACGCCGTCTTTTGCTTCTCCGGAACAGATGAATATTTTGAACGATGCCAGGATGGGGGTTGTGAGCAGATTAAAGATTGATCAGCGTACAGACATCTATTCCCTTGCGGCAACAATTTACTCTGTAATGACAGGAGCCTATTGGAAATATGATCTGAACGATCTAAAAGAATTTCCTGCTTCAGATGGTTTGACAGCTATTTTGTACAAAGCCCTAAGTGTGCAGCCTGAGGATCGATATCAGGATGCCGTGAAGCTTTTGGTAGCTCTTCGAAATGTTTATAAAAAGGACAAACGGTATAAAAATCTCATAGCAAGACAGAATGTGATCTATATTTTGTTGTCCATGTTACTTGCCGGATCCATTTTTTGCACTGTTACAGGCATCCGTGTTCGGGAAAAAGAGAAAAGAGCCAGATACGAAACATTAGTGAATAAGTTAGACACGAATCTTTCTGAAAAAGAATTTGACAAGATCTTTGATGATGCAGTGGAACTGTATCCAGATGAGATTGCGGCTTATTATCAAAAAGCTTTTTATATCCATGAAAATGTAGGATATGATGAAACTATAGAGTATCTGGATAAACTGCTAGAGGAGGATTATGACGGAACCAATCAGCAGTATGGAAATGTGTATTATCTGTATGGAGAAAGCTATTTTCAAAAGGAAGAGTATTCTCAGGCAGAGATTTATTTCAAGACTGCTTTAAAATACGATGATCAAAATGTAGAAGTGTACCGTGATTATGCCATTACGCTGGTATATCTGGGTAAGGTTGAGGAAGCCAAGAAAACGTTAGATAAAGCAATTACGGTTGGAATCACAGAAGCAGACATTTATATGGTGCAGGGTGAAATTGCCAAAATGGAGGGGGATTATCAGCTTGCTGTTGAAGATATGCAAAAGGTACTCTCGCTTACCAAGGATGAATACATGAAACTCCGTGCTTATGTGGTCGGAAGTAAGGCTTATCAGGAGATGGGAACCGTAGAGGGATTAAATAATGATATTACCTGGTTGCATCAGGGAATCACAGAACTGTCTGCAGGCTCTACCATTCTTTTGTACGAACGACTTGCACAGGATTATATTGATCTTGGAGATATGACAGGTGATAACAGTGGATATTTAAATGCCATCAAAACCTTTGAAGATATTCTTTATAAAAACTGGGGAACCTATCTGACCTACAGCAATATTGTGGTGTTGTATCAGCGATTGGGCCAAACAGCCAATGCAGTTTTATGGGCAGATAAAATGATCACTGCCTATCCAGAAATGTATCAGTCTTACATGCGAAGAGCATTTGTGGAGATCGATGTACAGAATGAAAAAGCAAACCAGAATCGTGACTATTCAGAATTTGATGAATTCTATTCAAGAGCAGAAGAGCTATATGATAAACAAAAATCAGGAAACGAAACAGATTCTGAAATGCTTTTATTGGAGAATACACATGATCAGGTAGTTGCAGGCGGTTGGCTGACAGACTAAATGGAAGAATAAAATCGGGAGAAAACAAAATGACAACAGGAACAGTATTATTGATCTGCGGAATTTCAGGATGTGTGATAAGTACTTTATTGATTATTGTATGTCTCATTACATTTCCGCGGAAAAGAAGAAAGCTTCTGCAAAAAATAGCAGAAAGATGAGAGTAAAAGAACAAAGCTAAGGTAGAGGGATAAAAACAAGAAAGATAAAAACAAAGGACAGGCTGCATGTCCGGATTTAAAAAAATCCGGATCAGCATTCTGTCCTTTTTAGGTGTATGAAACCAGCATATGTATCCTATGCTGTAATAGTTGTACCAAAATTTCCCTTTACAGCTTCCAGGGCATGTTCACTTGATGTAATAACAACCTTACCACGAGGAACTGCTGAAAGATAATCAATTGCTGCCTGGATCTTAGGAAGCATATCATTTGCACCAAACTGATCCTGCTCCATAAATGCCTTTGCTTCAGCACTAGTCATTGAAATGATAGACTCCTGGTTTTCTTTACCGAAGTTTTTGTAAACACAAGGAACACTAGTGATGATCAACAAAACATCAGCTGTAAGATCAGCTGCTAATTTACCAGCGATGCTATCTTTCTCGATAACAGCGGAAGCACCTTTGAAAATGTGCTGCTGCTCGATGACAGGGATACCACCACCGCCACAAGCGATAACTTCCTGACCTGCTTCTGCAAGTAAACGGATGGTATCGATTTCAACAATATCGATTGGTTTTGGAGCTGCAACAACTCTGACAAAGCCTTTTTCTGTTTCAGAAACATAATTGCCTTTTTTGGTTTCAACGTCAGCTTCCTCAGCATTCATTGCACGACCGATTTTTTTTGTTGGTTCATAGAATGCATCATCGTATGGATCAACAGTAACCTGTGTCAATACAGTACAAACGGAATTGGAAATTCCTCTGGATAACAATTCTGATTTCAATGAATTCTGAATATCATATCCAACATACCCCTGACTCATTGCAGAACAGACACACATTGGAGCAGGAGTATAGTCTGTATAGATTCGACGCAACTCAGTCATAGCCTTGTGGATCATGCTTACCTGTGGTCCATTACTGTGTGTGATGGTTAACTGGTAATCAGATTCTACAAGATCTGCAAGATTTTTCACTGTTTTGTTAACAGCGCTTTTCTGTTCTAAGGTAGTATATCCCAACGCTTCATGTCCTAATGAGACAACGATTTTCTTTTTTGCCATAATTCTTGTCCTTCCTTTCATTTCAGAGCCATGCGTATACAAAATCGCATGGCTCTGAACAGTTACAGATAAATATACTTCATTATAGCAAAAATGAAAAAAAATGTACATAAAAACTAGGAATACGGAATAAAAATATATTGTAAATGTAATATCAATTACATGTTAAATGTGGTACAATTGAATCGGTAGGTAACGTATGGATTTACAAGTGAATTTTACGTAAAAATGTGTAAGATATAACATAAACTAGACAATTCAAACACAAAAGACTCTATTGACAGACAATTCACAAAAAAGGTATAATAGTACTACCACAGGGGAAGTGTTGGAAATGGAGTTAGTTTATGAAAGATATCTTAACAATTGACGAGATGAAACAGTGTCAGGCGGGGGACATCTTAACCTTCTATATGGTTGAAGAAGATGCAAAGTGTGGTTCTGGATTGATGGTCTTTATGGCATACAGAAACCACCTGTTTTTCTTTTGGAATGAGTCTGGACCACTAGGATTTTCGGAGAAATATTTAAGAGCACATCCAAAGGTAATGTTTTTTTCAGATTATGATGACGAACGCAAGGCGAAAGCCTTATTAGCAGAGTATCATGCGAAACATGAAGTGAGTGAGTAAAAAATAGTAAGAGGAGCCTATAAACTATGCACGTATTTCAACCAATAGAAACAACAGAATTTGATTTTAATATTTTTCAGATGGTTGGGCAGGATTGGTTTGCGCTTGTTACGGAGAAGGATGGAAAGCCCAATGCTATGACTGCTGGTTGGGGCGGCGTTGGTGTAATGTGGGGTAAGAATGTAGCCTTTGTAGTAGTTCGTGAAAGTAGGTACACAAAAGAGATTTTAGATGAAACGGAATTTTTTTCCATGTGCTTTCTAAATAAGGATAAATATAAAACTGTCATGCGATATTTGGGAGCAGTATCTGGAAAGCAGGAAGATAAGATTAGTGCAATGGGATTGAATGTTGAACATTTCAGAGGAGTGCCATATCTGGATGAAGCAAGAACGGTCTTTTGTTTAAGAAAAATGTTCAAGGCACCAATGGAGGCAGCAAATATGCTAGATCCGGAAATCATTCCGAAATGGTATGAAAAAGGAGATTATCATAATCTGTATATGGCTGAAATCATACAGGTTATGGCTAGATAGGATTAGAAGCAAGTTAGGCAAAGCAGGCTTGCATAAACAGAAGATTTTGGCTTAATAGGCCTGGAGGATGAAAATGGGAGAGAAATATTATTACAGCATTTCAGGAGTAACAGAAGATGGATGGATCACAATTGATACTACAGCAGCAGGCCCTATGCCAACAAGGGCTTTGGCAGATCGTTATGCAAAAAGTATTGATAAAGCATTGTGGAAACCATATGCGGATGATGATCAGTATGTGATTCAGAAGGATCCATATCGTTTGACATTCCAATATGATGAGATGTTTGGATGCGTAGTAATCTTAAACAAGATGGAAGATAAAGATGCAGTCATTGAAATCTTGAAAAAATTATTTGATTAAATAGAACAAAGGGTATCGCTTGCGATACCCTTTGTTCTATTTAGTTTACAAATTGAAGATACTATTCAGAGTCATGCGTATTTTTCTTTGAAAAATACTTATGTGGCGTGCTCGCCAAATGATTTTAAATACAACTAATAGCTTTTAAGCGAGCTTAAGCTTTTAGTTGTATTTAAAATCGCATGGCTCTGAATAGGTACAAATTGAATATTTAGATCCACAGCTGTGGAGATACCGCTGACTTTTCCTTCACAGGAATACTGCCAGAAGCAAAAGTCATATGGAGATTGTGGAATTTCTTCATAATCAGCATACCAGATTGGATAATCCTGTAGCTGTTCCATATCAAAATAAATATCTTCAAAAACAATATTGCTATAGATCATTACATCGTAGCCGGCTTCCATTAACATATCGCAAAAAATCAAGGTATTCCTAGTAAATTGTTCTTTGGTCATATTATCAGTTCTTGCTGTAATATCATGCAAAATCTCAGGATCATAGACCACTGGAAGGGATAAAGGTCGATTATCCAAAAGCTCCAGTACATATTCTGCTTCAGCCTTGGCTTCTTCATCAGTAATAGCCTGTGAGAAAAAGTAGATTCCAATATCAAGGCCAGCGTCGTTTGCACCCTGATAATTTGCTTCAAATTGCTTATCTTTATTTAAAGAACCGGAAGAGCCATAGCTTCTAAAGCCAATTCTTAAAATGGCAAATTCAATGCCATCTAAAGAAACTTTTTCCCAATTGATATTTCCCTGATGGTGAGAAACATCTACACCCTTTCGAATGGTGTAAGAAGAATCATCATAGGAAATATTTTGACCATCGTTTGTTAGTTTTGTCCAATCATATGGATGGGGAGTGACATAAGGATTTACCTTCATATCATGCCAGATATCCCATGCATCTAATACAGAGATCACTTCCCATTCTTCTTCAGAAATGCGAATGGAAGTGTTGTCTACTTCATCATTTGAAACGTCAGTTGAGATGCTTTCTTCTGAGTCTGTAGGGGTGCTTTCAGAAGTTTCTATATCTTCGAAAGAAGAGTCAATGGTGATGGTTTCGTCAATAGATTCTAGTGAAGCAGTTTGGGCAGCGGGAGTTTTTTGCCCGCATCCAAACATACTGATCAGAGAAATGGAAAAGAGCAGTACTGTATGTTTGATCTTTTTATAATTCATGGTTAAGAACCTTTCTTGGTGAAATGTTGCGAAGTTATTTCTACAACATTGTATCGGAATATCCAATTCATAGCAAGGCGGATTCCACCTAACAGGTAAAATCCGCCATAGATATTAATACCAATAGATATTGTATATTTCATTTAGAATATAAGTTTTTCCGCCATCCATTCGTTCATAAACACGAGTCTTAAATTTCCAAAGTCCGTCTGTATCCTGAACAAGGGTTAGCTTTTCGTAGTTTGTAAAGCTTTCTTCAATCATAAATTCATCATCGTCGTAAACATAGGAACCACAGTAATAGTCAATATATTCCAATTCATCCGCGTTATTAATCTCAGAGTACTTTCTGATCTTAGTGATATCATAGGTGCAGTAACAGTACATGACGTATGCATTCCCTACTTTTTCCACAGACAATACACCATAGTCGGAAAGCATTTCGCTCTCATTGGAGTTATTAGAACCAACGCCAGAGTTTGTAATAGACTGAAGACATTGATAGGCCAGGCAGTCCGGATCGTTGTAGGCTTTGGCTGTTGTGATGATAAGGCCTGAGTCTAACAGGTTTCGCTCTCCATTGGTCTGACAGTCAATGCCAGCAATCAAAAATTTATTGTACATCAGTGCAAAATAGTCATCTGGAGAGAAGGAATAAATATCTTCACATTCTCCTGCACCAGCGTCTGTATATACAGATACGGTAGCATAACAGTTCTCATCAAAGTTATCTGGATCTGTTACATCATATTCCAAAAGATATACATCTTTTTCTTCTGTATAAATACTCTGATAAATACCCTCTAAGGAGGAAACATCGGAGATATTCTGGTAAAAACCACCAGTAGAATCTGAAATGTAGCTTAGTGAATATTCATCTACTGAGCTTCCAATACCAACCAGAAAGACTGGGATATTGTATTGTAATGCAACACGAACGACATCTTCTGCGGAATAGATACTTAAGTTATCATAGCCATCTGTAAAACCAATCAGACATTTGACATTGTTTCTTGACTGGATACGTCCTAACTCGCTGATCAGTGTGTCGTATAACCTGGTGGAACCCATAGGATACATGTCGCCTATGGCATTTCGAATATTGGTTTCATTGTCTGTAAAGCTGACACAAACCTGTGCATAATCGCTGAACTGTGTTACTTCAATTTCATCTCCCTTTTCGAACTGAACAGAGTCCAAAAAGTTTAACATAGAATTCTGGGCATATCCTAATAGGCCGTCCATACTTCCGCTGACATCTGCAACAAGACTGATACTGATACCAGCGTTTTCATTTAATTTGGCTGCATTGGTTAAGTTAGCGCGTGTCAGTTCACCATCTATAGTTCTGCCTTCATTTACGTAAAAGGCGTCTGCACTTAGATTATCAACAAAGTTACCATCAGAATCCTGTACATCAACATAAAGACGAATATGAGGATACTGGGAAATATCATATTGTTTGATAGTTACATTGTAAGGACTTTGCTGCATAGCCACTGTTTGAGGATCTGCAGTGACTGAGCTGGCAAGTCTGGTGTTAGGTGTATCTTCTATACTGGAATAAAGAAGCTCCACATCAGCCAACTGTTTTTTCAAACGTCTGGAATCGGTCTGTTCGATACCTTCTTCCAGGATAGCAACAGCATTGTCGTATTCACCTAAGGTTACGTAGATTTCACCCAATTTAGAATAAGCTTCTTCACATTTAGGATCGATATCAATTGCTGTTTCATAGGCTGCAATAGCTGCTTCATAGTCTAACTCGTCCAGGTACTGTTCTCCCAATTTTAATTGCTCCTGTACCTTTCGGTCATCACTACCAAGTACAAAGAAATATAGCAAAGAGCCGATAAGAGCTATCGCAATCAAAGCGATGATGATAAACAGAGCTTTGGATTTTTTCTTTTTATGTTCATAGTTAGACTGGTTAACCGGTGGTTGTGGTATCAAGGGCTGAATTGGAGCCATTGGCGGTGGGACCGGGGGCCCAGGCTGAACCGGGGGCACTGGTGGTGGAACCGGGGTTCCAGTCTGTATTGGAGCGACAGGAGGAATTCCTGTACCTGCCCCTGGCGGTGGGTTTGTCATTCCTGGTAGGACCTGAACCACCGTTTTACCAAAGGAACTGTCAACATTATTTTCTGGTGTATAAATCTGGTTACCACATTCCGTACAGAACGTAGATTCATCTTTGATCTGTTTTCCACAACTTGGACAAAACATTTGATTTCCTCCGTGTAAGTATTCTTTAAAACCTTATTTGCATTTTTTTAGAAAATGAAGAACGATTCTTGAAAGGATTTCTACGTATAATTAGTTGTAACCATACGTGTCAATTCTGCAGTATTTATCGGCAAGACGAGAAGAGTTATAAAGAGATTTTAGAATAAACATAGATAAAATATTGATAAAAGTCAGACAATTCTAAATATGTAATGACAATAAGGAATGGTGGTAACGGATAACACTGCAAATATGAGTACCTATATTCACGAAGGCAGTAATGGTTATGTTGTGGAGTATGAGTATGAATATTATTAAAAAAGAACATAAAAATCCTATCCCTGCATATAGTATCTGAAAGAGGTATCAGGGAGAACTTTACAATGAAATTGTGGTTCTTAAAATCGATCTTTAAAGGTAGTCAAAAGAAAATATTCTGTTTTATGCTGCTGTTAGGCTTGGTTCTGACAGCAGCATTTTTTACTTGGACAACAAGAAATCCCGATGGTAAAAAATTATTATCTATCGGTGTTGCTTCCAGTCATACCGTTGGAAATCGTCAGGTTCCCATATATTGTGTAGAAACAGATGCACCAAAGGTTGCCATAAGCTTTGATGCTGCCTGGGGAAATGAAGAAACGGGGAAGCTTTTGGAAGTATTGGATAAATGTAATGTAAAGGCAACTTTTTTTATGACAGGCAGCTGGGTGGAAAGCTATCCGGAGGATGTAAAAAAAATAGTAGAGGCAGGCCATGATGTGGCGAATCATTCCAAGCATCATTATGATGCAAAGGATTTAAATAAGGCGCAGATGAAGGAAGAGCTGATGACTGTTCATCAGGCTGTTAAGGAGCTGACAGGTGTTGACATGAAGCTGTTTCGACCACCATATGGATCCTACAATGATGATCTGGTGAATACATGCATTGAAAATGGATATTACTGCATTCAGTGGGATGTGGATAGCCTGGATTGGAAGGATTATGGTGTGGACTCCATTGTAAAAACAGTATTAAACCACAAGCATCTTTCCAACGGTTCCATCATCCTTATGCACAATGGTTCAAAGTATACCGCGGATGCCTTAGAGGCGGTGATTACTGGGCTTCAGACAAAAGGGTATGAAATTGTGAAAATTGCCGATCTGATATATCCAGATGACTATACCATTGATTCTGAGGGAAGACAGAAATTAACGAAATAATTGGAAAATTCTGAGAATACATAAACAATTCATACAAATATCTGTTATAATTATAGTGTGCAACGATGTAATAAGGTGATGATTACCTGGAAATAGATATTGTGTGAAAGGAAAAGGGAAGATATGTTTTGTGAAAAATGTGGAACACAAATGGAAGATGATGCTAGATTTTGCCCAAGTTGCGGGAAATCTATGGATCTTGATTCAGAGCTGCCAACGGCAACAGTACAGCCAGTGACATCAGTACAGCCCATAGCAGTTCCAGGGGGCGTACAGCCCGTGGCCATTGTTCATAAGAAAAAAAAGTCTACAGGGCTATTTATCGCTATTGGAGTGATTGTACTTGTCTTGCTCATTGCGCTTTTTTCTATTTTTGTTTTAGGTAGTGATAATAAGAAGCTGCAAAAGCAGCTTTCATTAGGCGAAAAATATATGGATGAACTTAAGTATGATGCAGCAATTGCTGCGTACATGGAAGCTATTGAGATTGATCCAAAATGTGTAGAAGCATATTCTAAACTTGCTGAGATCTATGTTGCATTGGATGATTATGCAAGTGCGAAAAAGATTTTGAATACTGGTATTCGTAGAACTAAGTCAGAAGAACTGGAGGCTCAGTTAGAAGAGGTGCAGGAACTTGAGGAGATTTACGAGCTTGGATTAATGGGTAATTCTACGGATAGTCCAAAAGAACAGAGTACTGATGCAGAGGTGAATACATCAGCCGCTGCTGAAGAATATCAGGAAGTGGTGGAAGCGGAGCCAGAAGAAACTATCCAGGAAGAAGAAAGAAAAACCATGAGTTATCAGGTGATTCACTATATGGACGATGGTTCCTTTGTTTCAGATACCATCACTTACTATGATGAAAATGGTTTGATCACATCTATTGTAGTTGATAGGCAGGATGGAAAAGGCTATCAAATGCAGAATTCTTATCAGTATGAATGCGACGCCAATGGAAATCCAATCTGTTGTTATGAGTATGGTTCAACTGGAGACTTGTATGAAACTATCACTTATACCTATGACTTAAATGGAAATAAACTGACAGAATATACAGAATATGCAGATAGTAATAGTGGAAAACTATCTGGTTATACTTATCAGTATGATTCGGAAAACAGAATGATAAAAATGAGTTACTCTGGCGTTGAGGATTATTCCATTACTTACCAGTACAATGCGGATGGCTTGTTAGAGATTGAAAATGACATGAGTCAGTCAAATCCAAAGACATCCTATTACACTTACAATGAAAAAGGAAATATATGCGAAGTTACTATTGAGTATCATGGAGAATATCCGCCAGCCACTTCATCAACAGTGGTCTATAAATATGATGATCAGGATCGTTTGATCATCAAGCAAACGGATAATGATGGGGAAGTATTTTGCGAAGAATATTATACCTATGAGGGTGACAGCAAAGAACCAAGTTCCTATGAATACCTTGGTATGTGGGGATATGCAGAAAATTACTATTATGAATATTACTAAATAAAAAAGAAGAAGCTCCGGATGCGCACCTCGCGGATAGGAAGATACTGCAAGCGATACAAAAGTTAAAAAACAAATGAAAAAATCAATAGCGAAAAATAGAAAAACTATTGATAAACAGAAGAAACTGCAAAATATCAATAGTAAAAATGGTAAAAATTATTGATAAACAGAAGAAAGCATAAAAAATCAATAGTTAGAAAGCTTTAAAATGGACCCATAAGTGTGTGCGAGCACACACTTTGTTTATTTTATAAAGTCATGGAATTCCATATAGAAATCAGAATTGATGTTATAGGAATTGTCTGATATATTTATAAGTGAAATGAGTATGAAACGATGGGAGAATAAAATGCAAAAGCGTAATACAGGGGTAGAAGCTTTAAGACTTTTTTCAATGTTTTTGATCGTGATATTACATCTTTGTGGAAAGGGTGGCTGTTTAGAGGCGGCAAAGCCATTTTCAGGGCAGTATCTTGCTGGCTGGGGTTTTGAGATGCTGGCGATTTGTTCGGTGAACTGTTATTGTCTCATCAGCGGTTTTGTATCCCACGAGGGTGGACTGAAAATAGGTAGATTATTAGAACTTTGGTTAGAAGTGATCTTTTATACACTAGGCATTACCTTGCTATTTGGGGCAGCGGGTGATGTAGCCTTGACCAGACGGGATTTTATGAATGCAATCTTGCCAGTGACAACAACACAGTATTGGTATGTATCAGCATATTTTGGCATGTTTTTCTTAATGCCTGTATTAACTGCCGGTATGGCAAAGCTTTCCGTGGCACAGGTGAAAAAGTGCCTGACAGGTGTGGTTTTACTTTATACCATTTTGCCAGTGGCACTGAATCAGGATCCATTTAAAGCAGAAGCAGGATATAGTGTGATCTGGCTTGTAATCTTGTTTTTGATCGGTGCTTATGTGAAAAAAAGTGACCTGGCTAACAAGGTTAGCCGTAAAAAGGCAGCAGGCTTTGTCCTTTTGAATTTATTGATTTCCTGGGGTGGCAGGATGCTTGTGGAGTATGGCACCTTTAAGGTTTTTGGTGAGATCAAGTATGGATATGTGCTGGCAAGCTATACTTCGCCTTTTATTTTATTGGCTTCTGTGGGATTTTTGGTATGGTTTTCGGATAGAACCGGGAATACTGACAATGGGAATGATAGTAAAGCAGGTAAGCTTGTAAGGCTTTTATCCAAGGCAACCTTGGGTGTATACCTGATCCATACCCATCCCCTTGTATTTGATAGATATATGGATGGACTGACTACTTCCTGGGCAAAGAATTCCGTGTTGCTTATGAGTGGAAAAATTCTTGGTGCAGCAGTGGTGATCTTTGCAGGATGTCTTGTGATAGACCTTCTTCGAATCGGGCTGTTTCAGTTACTTTCTGTAAAAAAATTATGTGATTTTGTTCAGAAAAAAGTGATTGGTCAGATTGAGAAATAATTTAGAAAAGAAATGATTTTGTAAAATAAACATGGAGAAACAATGGAAATAACAGGAAAAAATATAGTTCTTCGTGACTATCAGGTAAGTGATGTGGCAGATCACATCAGATGGAACACCATAGAAACAGAGTGGAAAAAGTGGGATACCCCATGGGTTAGAACTTCTATCTTTGATGAAGATGCTTACCGTGAAAAAATGATGAAAAAATGTGAAAAAGAAATTTCTTCGCAGCAGATTCGATACTCCTTTGAAATCTGCTGCTTTTTATCGGAGAATAAAAAGGAAATGGCGCATATTGGCTGGATGAATGCTTATATGATCAACAAACGTTATGAGGCAACAGAAAAAGAGGGAGATATAGCCATTGGAATTGATATTCCAGAGAAGAAGTACCGTGGACAAGGATATGGGAAGGAAGCCTTTTTGCTTTTTATGGAATATCTTTCTGAGCAGGGCTTTCGAGATATTTATACCCAGACATGGTCTGGAAATGAAGGCATGATCAGTCTTGCCAAATCCCTGGGATTTACGCTTTGTTCCAGAAGACCAGGCATCTGGTCTGTGGATGGAAAAGAGTATGATGGATTGACCTTTGTTTATTAGGATTGTGGGAGCGCAAGGCGCTAAACAATCCGTAGAATCCGTTTTTGGAGGCTTTTGATACCCTAATCTTATTAGGTGTAAGGGCTTGAAACATATTTGATTAGGAGAAAAGAAAAATGTACGCTTGGTTGGTGGTAAATACCTTTTTAAAAAATAATAAATTCAATGAAATCCATGAATGGCTTCGAAAGTCTGCCCTGCAGCATGAGATTGAGATTGTGGAAAAAACAAATGCGCAGCTGTTAAGTCAGATCGATGTAACGGATATAGATAATAGTGAGATTTTCATGCAGGAAAAAAGACCTGATTTCGTGATCTTTTGGGATAAGGACGTGAGACTGGCAAGACTTTTGGAAAAGGCAGGACTTACGCTTTTTAATTCAGCAGATGCCATTGGAGTTTGTGATGATAAGTCCTTAACTCATGAAAGATTGGCAGGAAGTGGAATCAGAATGCCGAAAACTATTTTTGCACCATTAACCTATCCAGTTTGTGGATATTGTGACCTTTCTTTTCTTAACAATGTGGAAAAAACTTTGGGATTTCCTATGGTTGTGAAGGAGGATTTCGGTTCCTTTGGTGCCCAGGTGTATTTGGTAGAGGATCACGAGAGTTTAGTGGAACTTATGGGACGTCTTGGAAACAATCCATTTTTGTTTCAGGAATTTATAAAGGAATCCATGGGAAAGGACATTCGCATCAACATGGTTGGAGATAAGGCTGTGGCTAGTATGATGCGTTTTAATGACCATGATTTTCGAGCAAACATTACCAATGGAGGCAGCATGAAGGCTTATGAACCATCTGAAGCAGAGATTACTCTGGCAAGAAAGGTTATGGAGGTTTTATCTCTTGATTTTGCGGGAGTGGATATTTTGTTTGGAAAAAATGGAGAGCCAATTTTATGTGAGGTAAACTCCAATGCACACTTTAAGAATATTTTTGACTGCACAGGGGTGAACGTTGCAGATGCCATTATGGAGTATATTGTGGCAAAGTTTTGATAGCTGAGTGGTTTATATTATTGGTATATTGTAAAACAGAATCAATTCTGCTACACTTTAGTACAGTAATAAAGTGTTGGCTTATGAAAAGTCATAACAGCATTTTTATTTATTAAAAAAGGAAATATCTATACAGTTACTGTAATAGAATAGAAAAGAGGTAGCATTTATGAGTTGGGAAGATAATGTGAGAAAGGTTGTTCCTTATACACCAGGAGAACAGCCAAAGGTTTTAGATATCGTAAAGTTAAATACAAATGAGTGTCCTTATCCACCAGCACCAGGTGTGGTAAAGGCATTAAAGGATTTTCCGTATGATCAGTTGAGACTGTATCCGGATCCAGCAGCAACTAATCTGGTGAAGGCACTTGCTGATTATTATAAAGTGTCTGAGAAACAGGTTTTTGTTGGTGTTGGTTCAGATGATGTAATCGCACAGTGTTTTATGACGTTTTTCAATTCCAAGAAGCCAATCTTATTCCCGGATATTACATATTCTTTTTATGATGTTTGGGCTGATCTGTTTAAGATCTCTTATGAAACAAAGGCTTTGAAGGATGATTTTAGTATTGATGTTTCAGATTTTTGTGGCAATGACAATGGTGGTATCATCATTCCTAATCCAAATGCGCCAACAGGTCTTTTTGCACCTTTAAAAGAGATTGAGAAGATTGTAAGCTCTAATCCTGATAGTGTTGTCATCATTGATGAAGCATATATTGATTTTGGTGGGGAAAGTGCACTAAGTCTGATTGATAAATATGAGAATCTTTTGGTGGTACAGACCTTTTCAAAATCTCGTTCCATGGCAGGTCTTCGTATTGGTTTTGCCATCGGTAATGAGAAGCTGATCAAATATTTAAGTGATGTAAAGTTCTCTTACAATTCCTATACCATGAACATGCCATCTATCGTATTTGGTGTGGAAGCTGTGAAAGATGATGCATATTTCAAAGAAACAACAGGAAAGATCATCACAACTCGTGAGAATACCAAGAAGGCATTAACAGAGCTTGGCTTTAACTTCCCTGATTCTTTGAGTAATTTTATTTTTGCAACCCACAAAACAGTACCTGCAAAGGAAATCTTTGAGAAATTAAAGAAGCAGGGTATTTTTGTTCGATATTTTGCAAAGCCTAGAATTGATAATTACTTGAGAATTTCCATTGGTACAGATGCTGAGATGGAGAAACTGATCAGCGCACTAAAAGAAATTGTAGGTTAAACGAAAGAATAGATTTAAAAGCCCCTCCAGAGGCTGTTCCTTTCCTCAGATAAATTGGACATTCCAGGATGAATGTGATAGAATGAATGATTGGATTAGAGAAAAACAAGGATTTGAAGAAAGGCAGACTTATGATAGTCTGAAATGTGTGTATGTCAATTCATTATTTATTTGTATTTTTGATTTCAATGGTTCCATTGGTGGAACTTAGATGTGCAATTCCATATGCGATTGGCTTTATTATGGACGGAGAGAATTTAAATCTTTTAGCCTGTTATTTGATCGCAATATGTGGAAATATGCTTCCAGTGCCATTTATCTTTTTCTTTGCAAGAAAGGTCTTAGAGTGGGGCAAGGATAAGAAGGTGATTGGAAAGTTCTTTACATTTTGTCTTGAAAAAGGACATAAGGGTGGAGAAAAGCTGAAAGAAAAAGCCGGTAAAGGTTTATATTTTGCATTGTTCTTATTTGTAGGGATTCCTGTCCCAGGAACAGGAGCCTGGACTGGTACCTTAGCAGCAAGCTTATTGGATATGGATTTTAAAAAGAGCGTAATCGCAGTTATTAGTGGTGTTGTTTTGGCCGGCATCATCATGGGTGTCATGAGTGCTGGTGTGTTTAGTGCAATTTTCTAAGGGTGAAAGCTATGGAAGCATATTCAGATTTTGCAGAAGTATATGATATTTTTATGGACAATACGCCATACGATGCCTGGAGTGAATTTCTTGTGGATTATTTCAGGAGGCATGGAATCGAGGATGGTATCGTTTTGGATCTTGGCTGTGGCACAGGTGTGATGACAGAGAAGTTTGCAAAGGCAGGTTTTGATATGATCGGTGCAGATTTCTCTTCAGAGATGCTTAACATTGCCATGGACAAACGAGCAGCATCAGGTCTTGATATCCTGTATCTTTGCCAGGATATGCGAGAGCTAGAATTGTTTGGAACAGTGCGTGCTGTTTATAGTGTGTGTGATTGTGTGAATTATTTGCTGGAAGAGAAGGATCTTGTGAAAGCTTTTTCTTTGGTGAATAATTACCTGGATCCACAAGGCCTTTTTATATTTGATTTTAATACCGTACATAAATATCAGGATGTGATCGGAGATACAGTGATTGCGGAAAACCGTGATAATTGTTCCTTTATCTGGGAGAATTTCTATGATCCTTCCACACAGAAGAATCAGTATGATGTGACTATTTTTGTAAAGGAAGAGAAGGAGCCAGAGAAGAAATCCTGGTTTCGGAAAAAAGAGGTGATTAGTAATGAACCACTTTTCAGGTGTTTTCAGGAAACCCATGTGCAGCGTGGTTATACTTTAGAAACTATGAAGCGTCTTGTTGAAGAGGCGGGCATGTTATTTGTGGAAGCCATTGATGCGGATACCCATGAGGCACCAACAAAAGATAGTGAAAGAATTTATGTGGTTGCCATGGAGAATGTGCCAGGGAAAAGCACATCGAATAAGGATTATATATAGAAATCCCAAAAGGTAATCAGGGTGTTAAAAATAGCGAACAGAGTTTTCTCTGTTCGTTATTTTTTAAAAAAAATGTAGCAAATTAACAGAAATTATATTATAATATAGTGGAAATAACAGAAAATTGCCATGGAGGATGAATATGAAAGCAAAAGAACGAAACAAAATACTCACTTCTGATCAATATAAAAGAGCTAATAAAATGACAGCAATTTCCATATCTATGGTGTATTTGATCTTTTTTATTGCCACTTGGGTATCGAAAGATTTAAGTGTCATGTATAAGGCAATCTATTCAATGATCTATGTTGCATGGTATATTGGAGCAGCTGTTGCGGTGAAAAAATTCATTGAAGAAAAGAAATCCATGATCATTCTTGCGATTTCCTTTGTTATGAGTTATACCTTGCTTACATTTTCAACACCAGCCTACAGCATGTTGCTTATTTTTCCAGTGCTTTTAAGTTTTATTGTTTATATGAATCAAACCCTTGTGTTAGTAGGTTCAGTTGCATCAATCGTTCTGGTTGTTGCTAAATCCATTATGCTTTCTTTGTGGGATGGGGATTCTACAGCAGAGTATATGTTTTTAAATGTAATGATTATGGGAATCATTATCTGTCTTGTTGGTGGTTTGCGTGCTGTGCGCATGCTGATTCAGTTTAGTGTAGAAGAAACCGATGCTGTTCAAAAAGCCTTAGACCAGCAAAAACAAATGACTTTAGAAGTTGAACGTGTAGCCAATGAAGTTGTGGATGAGTTTGAGGAAGCACTAAAGACATTGGATAGAATCAATGATGCTGTGGAGAATACCAATAATGCTATTGGAGATATAGCATCAGGTGCTGAAAAAACTTCATCTGCAGTAAGCAGGCAGGCACAGATGACTTCTGAAATTCAAACACGTTTGAACAATACCAATGATACATCTGATGCTGCCATTGAAATTACAGAGAAACTGAAAAACAATGTAGTAGATGGCAAAAATCAGTCAGATAAGTTAAAGCAGCAATCTGTGATTGTAGATGATTACGCAACAAAGATTGCTGATTCCATCAATAAATTAGTTGTGAGTGTTGGAAAGGTATCTGAGATTACAGATGCAATTCTTGCTATTTCGTCTCAGACTAATCTGTTAGCTTTAAATGCATCCATTGAAGCAGCTAGAGCTGGAGAGGCAGGACGGGGATTTGCGGTTGTTGCAGAGGAAATCAGAAAACTAGCAGAAGAAACCAAGGATTCAACAGAGCAGATTACAGGTATTATGTCAGAATTAACAACAGTTACCAATGAAACTCAGGAATCTTTAAAGAGTACTGTGGAAAGTATTGATATCCAGAGAGAAAATGTGCAGCTTGTTTATGATAACTTTGTTGGTGTAGAAGTGGGAATGACTAATCTGACCAATGGTGTGATCAGTATGGATCAGGAAATAAATCGTGTGGTAGATGCCAATAACAGTATTGTTGAAAGTATCAATGATTTAGCAAGCATGTCGCAGGAAATGTCTGCCAGTACGACTAGTTCTTCGGCGGATATGCAGCACTTGAAAGATAATATGGGTATGTTTACAGATGTATTGGAGAAGACATCTGAGAAAATGAAAAATTTGAAGGAATCCATTAAGCTCTAATTGGAATAATAAATGTGGCGAACAGAGATGCTCTGTTCGCCATTTTTTGAGTTTGTGTTCTAAAAACTGCAAGAAATCTTTATGGAGTAGGAGCAGGTGCTGGTGGTGCAATTGGAACGGTTTCATCAACGGCGCCTTCTCCACATGTACAGTTTCGATTACAGCTACAGTTACCAGTACATCCTAAATTGCCGCCATTAGCTGATCCAGTATTACAGCAGCTGGTTTTGTTAGTTTCCTCGTAATCAGGTTCGCCTAAACTAAGTGGTCTGATTTCAAGGTTTAACAGATTTCCAGCAACAAAACGCATACATGCAGTGTCGTCAGGAGGAAGAATGCTTCCTTTTGGAACATCGATTTTTCCTAAGGAAGGAACCTTGTAGCCTGCAAAATACAGACTCTGTAGGATAAAGGTTACACCAACGGTAGCAGTTGCATCCTCTGTAGAAAAATCAAGAATTTTGGCGATTGCATAAAGATTGATTCCCTGTCTTAAGGTGCTGTTGGTTGTGGAGGATCCTATGAAGTTGATAGTCGGTGTTGGTGTGGCACCAGTTGTATCGTAAGTGAGACCGTATGGTGCATAAATATCTAATTCTACAGAGGTAGGATTGGTATCTTCATCATAGGTAGGAGCTGTTGTATCTGACGGCAGATAAACGACAGGATCAGGATAAAGTGTGCCAACCTGACGACAAGCTGAATCATACAGGTTCAAAGCAAAGGTAACAGAAAGATTGGACAGAGTAACGCGATAGCAGTTAGGGCGTCCAGCAAGACCTTCAATTGTTACATTATCTGCACCGATGGTAAAGGTTGTATCAATGATCTTTGCAGTGGCGTTGGTTGCTGTTGCCGGAATGGTACCAGTAATTGCAAAGGTGGTGCAGAGATTGATGCCAATTTCATCGTAGATTAGCGGTGCATAAATACCCAGGGTATCCGGCTCACCATATAGTGGCGTGGAACATACATCCAGGCAGCAGTTGCCATCCATGGATTGAACCATATTGCTGACTATTCTCGGGCAGGATTTACATTTACATTTTGCCATAGAAGTTCCTTTTTTAGAGTGTGGTTAGACAAACAATCACTCAATTTTTTTACTATATTATATGTTCTGAAAATGGGTATGTGACCATATAGATAGAGTATAGTAGATTACCTAATGATGGAAAAAGGGGTTAGTGTGTTGATTGAGATTTATGAACTACTGAAAGGGCAACGGGTGATGCTTGAGAGGCGGGAAAATCGTATTTTTGCAAGACAATCCCAGGGAATCTCCTACGGAAGTGAGATTGTATTGGCAGAGCATGTAAAGGAATATTTGGGAGGTTGCGTGTATAAGAATTCCCTGTTTTTTCTTTATATAAATGAGCAGGGGGAGGCAGTGCTTAGAAATATATATGATACTATCGTGTATTGTCAGATTCCTATATTAAAAGATATAGGTATGGATGTGTTTGAAGGAATTGGCGGTTTACAGGTGACTTTTGGTAAGCTTGTGCTTTATTTTATAGAAAAAAAGGATGATGAAAAATACGAGGTTAGGCTGTATTTTCCGTTTGAACGGGAGTTGGATCAACGGATAGGGGAGGACTGTGATTTAGGACAATTATTGGAACTTCAGAGTGCAATGAAACAAAAGGAGGATGGATTTCAGAAACAGTTAGAGAAGAGAGAACAGGAAATTAAACGATTAAAAGCAATGATCGAAAGTGCAAAGTCGCAGTATAATGAATTGATGGATGTTGCAACCAAGTATCGAGATGAAGCCGTGAAATGGCAGAGTAAATTTAGATGAAATAAAAGCCCGCTTAGGATTTCGTTGAGCGATTAGAGATTAGAGTGAAAAATCCTCCCCTCCTGACTTCAAAATTTAACTTGTTTGTGATAGACTAGGGTAGACATTGCAACAGATATGATAGAGTGATTGCAGATAAAGATGTCAAAATGGAACAATTACGTGCATTATTAGAAGAAAAAAGCATTTAGGAGATAAAGTATTATGTCAGATTATATCGTAAGAGCAACAGCTGCAAATGCGCAGATTCGAGCATTTGCTATGACTTCAAGAGAATTGGTAGAGCATGCAAGAGAGATCCACAATACAAGTCCGGTTATGACAGCAGCACTTGGACGTTTGCTGTCAGCAGGCGCAATGATGGGCAGTATGCTTAAGTCAGAGGCAGATGTTTTAACATTACAGATCAAGGGTAGTGGTCCTGCTAAGGGGCTTACAGTGACTGCAGATGCTCATGCCAATGTAAAGGGATATACCGTAGTACCAGATGTGATTCTTCCAGCTAATTCTGTTGGAAAGTTAGATGTTGGCGGAGCTATTGGTGCAGGATTTTTAAGTGTGATCAAGGATCTTGGTTTAAAAGAGCCATATGTTGGACAAACTGCATTACAGACAGGTGAAATTGCTGAGGATCTTACTTACTATTTTGCAACTTCTGAGCAGGTACCATCTTCAGTTGGTCTTGGGGTATTGATGAATAAGAACAATACCGTAAAACAAGCAGGTGGATTTATTATTCAGCTGATGCCTTTTGCAACAGATGAAGTGATCGATAAACTGGAAGAAAATTTGAAAAATATCAAGAGTGTAACCAGTATGTTAGATGCAGGAAATACGCCTGAACAGATGCTTTCTATCATTTTAGACGGCATGGATGTGGAAATCATGGATACCATGCCAGCTAATTATAAATGTAACTGCAGCAAGGAACGTACAGCAAAGGCGATCATCAGTTTAGGTAAGAATGAGATTTCCCAGATGGTGGAGGATGGAGAAGAAATAGAAGTGAATTGTCAGTTCTGTCAGAGTCACTACAAATTCTCCGTAGAAGAACTAAAAGAGATGTTAGAGGTATCTCGATAAGTTCAGAGAACTTTCCTCTATTGAATAAAAAGTCGCCAGGATATTTAAGTCCAGGCGACTAATTAATCTATAAAGCTAATAAAGCTACGGGATCAATCAATCAGATGACACCCCATTTCTATGAATGCTTCTTTTATACGTTCGTTAACCCGCTTAATAAAGGAATGATCCTCATATCGATCCATATAAATTTCCTGAATATCTACAACAAAAAGTGCCTTCATAAAAACCTCACAATAATGCCTTGCTCAAAAAAATACTACATGATATGATAAAGCATGTTATTGATATATGCAAGTCGGTTTCTGTCGCTTTTTAAGCGACCAGTCAAAGAAATATTTATGATATAAAGGATATGAGCAGTTACAGTAACTATGAGTATTATGATAAGCAGTCGGTGGATCGATTGAAAAGAATATGTGATAAAATGTAATGCCCTAGTATCATTTTTGGAGGAAACAGCAATGAAAGATGGATTTATCAAAGTAGCAGCCATTACCCCTAAGATTTTGGTGGCTGACCCAATATGGAACGGAGAGGAAATCTGTAAAAGAATGGATGAGGCGATTGCCCAGAAAGCAAAGATTCTGGTTTTTCCGGAGCTTTGTATGACCGGTTATACCTGTCAGGACCTTTTTTATCAGAGAACCTTACTTGAAAAAACAAAGGAATCCTTCTTAAAGGTTGTTGCACATACCAAGGATAAGGATGCCATTGTATATGTTGGTTTGCCACTGGAGTTGCAGGGTAAATTATACAATGTGGCAGCAGTTCTTTCTAATGGAGAAATCCTTGGATTTATTCCAAAAAGATTTTTACCAAACTACAGCGAATTTTACGAGGTACGTCAGTTTACACCTGGTCCTAAGGAAGTGATCGATATTGTTTATGAAGGCAATGTGGTTCCTTTTGGAAGCAAGCTTCTTATTGAGGTTCCTGAAGTGCACGGTCTTACCATTGGTTGTGAGATCTGCGAGGATTTGTGGACACCGAATCCACCATCTACTGAGCATTGTTTAGCAGGGGCTACTTTGATCGTGAATTTATCAGCTTCCAATGAGTTAGTTGGAAAAGACAGCTATCGTAAAAATCTGGTTTCATCTACCAGTGCAAGACTGATCACAGGCTATGTATATACCAGTGCCGGAGACGGAGAATCTACGCAGGATCTCGTTTTTGGCGGACACAATCTGATTACAGAGAATGGATCTGTTTTGGCAGAGAGTAAGCGCTTTTCACCAGATACTGTTTATGCGCAGGTGGATATTGAAAAGCTTGTAAATGACAGAAAGAGAATGAACACCTTTGATTATGATGTTTGTTCAGATTATGAGATTATCACAGCACACCTTGCAAAAGAGGATGTTGTTTTGACTAGAAATTACGGCAAAACTCCTTTCGTTCCAAGCAATAAGAATGAGAGAGACAAGCGTTGTAATGATATCTTATCAATTCAGGCACATGGTCTGAAGAAAAGATATGAACATACTAACTGTAAAACTGCAGTTATTGGTATTTCAGGTGGACTTGATTCCACCCTGGCATTATTGGTAGTGGTTAGAGCCTTTGATCTTTTGGGATTAGATCATAAGAATATTATTTGTGTCACCATGCCAGGTTTTGGTACAACAGACAGAACCTATGATAATGCCTGCAAGCTAACACAGACTTTAGGGGCAACCTTAAAGGAAGTTTCAATTACGAAATCTGTATTACAGCATTTTGCTGATATAGATCAGGACCCGGAAAATCATGATGTTACCTATGAGAATGGACAGGCAAGAGAAAGAACCCAGATCTTGATGGACATTGCGAATAAAACAGGCGGCCTTGTGATTGGTACTGGTGACATGTCAGAATTGGCACTGGGCTGGGCAACCTATAATGGAGACCACATGAGCATGTATGGGGTAAATGCTGGTGTTCCAAAAACTTTGGTTCGTCATCTGGTTCGTTTTTATGCAGAAACCTGCGGTGATGAAGAGTTGAACAAGGTTTTACTTGATGTTTTAGACACTCCGGTCAGTCCGGAATTATTACCACCTGTAGATGGAAAGATCAGCCAGAAAACAGAGGATCTTGTAGGACCATACACCTTACATGATTTTTATATGTATTACTTGCTTCGTATGAATTTCGCCCCATCAAAGATTTACCGGTTAGCGTTAAAAACCTTTGAAGGAGAATACGATGCAGAAACGATCTTGAAATGGTTAAAGATTTTTTATAGGAGATTTTTTGCACAGCACTTCAAACGTTCTTGTTTGCCAGATGGTCCAAAGGTAGGTAGTGTTGCAGTTTCTCCAAGAGGCGATCTGCGTATGCCAACAGATGCTGTTGCAAGGATTTGGTTAGAGGAAATCGAAACCCTTTCATAAAATTTTTTAACAGACAAATTGTGTAGGGCTATTTGTTGTTATGGTAATGAAAGGATATAGAATATATGATAGAAACAAAAGAATCAAAGGAAAAAGTTCTGTTAGTTGGTGTGAATTTGGATGATGGCAGTGATTTTGAACGTTCCATGGAAGAATTGAAGGCTTTGGCAGAGGCCTGTGAGTTAGAGGTAGTGGGACGAGTTGATCAGAATTTAGACAGACCAACACAGGCATTGTTTATCGGAACAGGTAAAGCTATTGAAGTAAAGGAAAAGGCATGGGAGCTTAGAGCTGACATGGTTATTTTTGATAATTCCTTAACGCCAATGCAGCTTAGAAATTTACAAACAGAAGTGGGAGTTTCTGTACTGGATAGAACTGCATTGATTCTTGATATTTTTGCAGTAAGAGCAAGAAGCCGTGAGGCAAAGCTTCAGGTTGAACTTGCAAAGCTTCAGTATATGCTGCCACGTTTGGCAGGACTTCATTCTGCACTATCCCGTCAGGGTGGATCTGGTGGTGGATCAGGAGCTGGCAGCGGATTTGCCAATAAGGGTGCAGGTGAAACCAAGATGGAGCTGGACAGACGTCGTATTGAGCATCGTTTGTCAGAGCTTAGAAAAGAATTAAAAGAGGTGGAGCGTGAGCGTGAAACCCAGAGAAAGCAGCGTGCGAACTCTGCAATGCCACGTGTGGCGTTGGTAGGTTACACCAATGCAGGAAAATCTACATTGATGAATGCAATGCTTGATACCTATCTTCCAAAAGAAGGTAGTGAGGTTGAACGATTAGAGGAGAAAAAGGTTTTTGAAAAGGATATGCTTTTTGCAACTTTGGATACCACTGTACGTAAGATTCCACTTCCAAACAAAAAGGATTTTCTGTTATCCGATACAGTAGGATTTATTGATAAGCTTCCACATAGTCTTGTACAGGCCTTTAAGTCCACCTTAGAGGAAGCAAAGGAAGCAGATTTACTGCTTCAGGTAGTGGATTGTTCTGATCCGAATCATAAAGAACAGATGAAGATCACAGGAGAAACTCTTCATGAATTGGAAGCAGATCGTGTTCCAATGTTTTATGTAATGAACAAGGCAGATCTGTTTTTTGGTGAAGAACAGAAACTTCCGGTAGTCTTAGAGGATAAGATTTTTATTTCTGCCAAAAATAGACTGGGAATTGAAGAACTGGTTGAGATCATCTGTGAAAAAATGTTCAAAGATCATGTGACATGTGAAATGCTGATTCCATTCCAGGATGGAGCAGTGGTTTCTTATTTAAATGAGAATGCTGAAATTCAGGAAACAGAATATACAGCAGAGGGAACAAAATTAGTTTTATCATTAAGAAAAAGTGATTTTGACAAATATCATGCTTATGTGATAGAATAGCCCAGTGATAAATGAAATTAGATTGACGAAGGCGTCGTACCCATAGGGGATACGACGCCTTTTTTCAATAGGAAAGTTTTTTGAACTTTCCTATTGAAAAAAAGTTCCGCTCAGATAAAACTTTGCGATGGATAAGCTATTCGCTTGGAATTGCCTGGGTTAGAGCCTCTTTGATGGCATTGATCAGAACCAATGAGGTATATTTTCGATCATCGGGATATACAAGCTCATCTAAGGACTGAGAATCTATGATCTGTTTTGCTAAGTCTTCAATGGTTGGTATCAGCAGAGGATACATGGTTTTCATTTCACTGGTGATATCTTCAAAGCTAATATTCGTGATGCTATGTTCATCTACGGTTATTAATAAATGAACCGTCTGATTTCCTAAGGTTACAGGAGCGGTGTATTCACCAGCAATATAATGCTGACTTGCACCATCATTTAGTTTTTTGCTAAGCGCACTTTTAGAAGAATCTTTGTTTGGAAGAAACAGAATGATGATCATAGCAATGAGCAAGATTCCCAAGATGGCAAATAAGGCAGTGAATAATACTTCTTTTAAATGTAAAACAACAATTTTTGTTTTCATGATAGCTACTCCTGTAAATATGGAAGAAGAATGGATGAAATCCAACTGGTTCTAATGGATATAGTTATATATATGTGGAAAAAATAGAATTAGAACATATTTGAAAATCAATGAAAAAAATCAACTGTAAAAAACAGTTGTAAAAATAAAAAAATCTATAGATTTATTAAGGGATATTATGTTACTATATAGTAGTATTGAAAAGAACTACTATCACTGCTCAAAAGATGGAGCCTGTTTAGGCTTCCACAAATGAAATGGAGGTTATTATGAGTCGTTATACGAAACAGGATATTATTAGATTGGTAGAGGAAGAAGATGTTGAGTTTATCAGACTTCAGTTTACAGATATTTTAGGACAGTTCAAGAATGTGGCTATTACAGCGAGCCAGTTAGAGAAAGCATTAGATAATAAATTTATGTTTGATGGATCAAGTGTGGAGGGATTCGTTCGAATTGATGAGTCAGACATGTACTTATATCCAGATCTTGATACCTTTGAAATCATCCCATGGAGACCACAGCATGGAAAAGTTGCAAGATTTATCTGTGATGTGTATACAGCAGAGAAGGTTCCTTTTGATGGAGATCCTAGATATTGTCTGAAGAAAGCTATTGCAGAAGCAAAAGAAATGGGATATGAGATGCAGGTTGGACCTGAGTGTGAATTTTTCCTATTCCATACAGATGATGATTCTATGCCTACGACACGTACCCATGAACAGGCTGGATATTTTGATATTGGACCGGTTGATATGGGTGAGAATGTTAGAAGAGATATCGTATTGAATCTGGAAGATATGGGCTTTGAAATTGAAGCATCTCATCATGAGGGTGCACCGGCACAGCATGAGATTGATTTCAAATATGGAGAAGCACTGGAAACAGCAGACAGAATCAATACTTTCAAAATGACTGTAAAATCCATTGCAAGAGGACATGGTATGCACGCTACTTTTATGCCAAAGCCGGTAGCAGGTGTGAATGGTTCAGGTATGCATTTGAATTTCTCTTTGGTAAAAGACGGTGTGAATATTTTTGAGGATCAGAATGATAAATATGGTCTTAGCAAAGAAGCTTATTATTTCATGGGCGGTATCATAAAACATATCAAGGGAATGACTGCGATTTTAAATCCAATCATTAATTCTTACCGAAGATTGATCCCTAACTATGAGGCTCCTGTTTATATTTCCTGGGGAAAACAGAATAGAAGCCCATTGATCCGTATTCCTGTTGCAGAGGGAGAAAAAACAAGAATTGAATTAAGAAGTCCGGATCCATCAGCTAACCCATATCTTGCCTTGGCAGTATGTTTAAGAGCTGGAATGGATGGAATCCGCAATAAGATTGAACCTCCTAAGGAAGTTTTGGGTAATATTTATACCATGTCAGAAGAAGAGTTAAAGGAAGCCGGCGTGGAATTGATACCAGACTGTTTAAGGGATGCCATTGCAGAAATGAAACAGGATAGCCTGGTAATGGAAACTTTAGGAAATCATCTTTCAGAGAAATATATTGCAGCAAAAATGAGCGAGTGGAGACAGTACCGTGCCAATGTTGATCAGTGGGAGTTAGATGCCTATTTATTAAGATATTAGTTATACGTTTATCCAAATAGATAGAAAGAGGAGGTGAACGTGTGACGAATATTATTATTGTCCTTTCCAAGCCAGAAGATGGAAAGAGCTTAAGAAATCTGTTGACAAGACAGGGCTTTCATGTGGTTTCTGTGTGCACCACAGGTGCTCAGGCATTGTCACAGGCAGAAGGTTTATTAGATGGAATCGTAATCTCGGGATATCATCTTCGTGATATGATCTTTACAGAGTTGCACGAGAACCTTCCGCCGAATTTTGAATTCGTCTTGATGGCATCGGAAAGAGTGATCAATGATTATGACTGTAGTAAGTTCACCACACTGACCATGCCTTTGAAGGTACAGAATCTGGTGGAAACCATAGGTCGTATTGATCAGGAGGTGGCCAGACGTCATCGAAGACTTAAGTCAAAACCGCGAGTTCGATCAAAAGAAGATCAGGATCTTATTGATCAGGCGAAGAAGCAGCTGATGGAGCATAAGAACATGTCTGAGGAGGAAGCTCACAAATACATGCAAAAATGCAGCATGGATAATGCCACCAGCCTGGTAGAAACAGCGAAAATGCTTTTGACATTGCGAAATTATGAGGAGGAGTAGATTATGAAATTTACAAAAATGGAAGGACTTGGAAATGATTATGTGTATGTAAATGGTTTTACAGAATCTGTTTCCAACAAACCAGAGGTGGTAAGAAGATTAAGTGATAGACATTTTGGTATCGGTGGAGATGGAGTGATCTTTATCAATCCAAGTGAGAATGCAGATTTTGAAATGGAAATGTGGAATGCAGATGGTACCAGATCTGAAATGTGTGGAAATGGTATCCGTTGTGTAGGAAAGTATGTATATGATCATGGCATGACTGATAAAACATCTTTGGTGATTGAAAGTGCAGGTATGTTAAAGTATTTAGATTTAACTGTTGAAAACGGAAAGGTTTCTATGGTACGTGTAAATATGGGTACACCGGAATTGACAGCAGTGAATGTACCAGTTGTATCTGACAATGAACAGGTAATTGATGAGCCAATCGAAGTATGCGGCAAGGAATATCGTATGACCTGTGTTTCTATGGGTAATCCACATGCCATTATTTTTATGGATGATGTGAAGAACTTAGAAATCGAAAAGATTGGACCATATTTTGAAAAACATGAACGATTTCCAAAGAGAGTCAATGCAGAATTTGTAGAAGTCATTGATCGAAACACTGTAAAAATGCGTGTTTGGGAAAGAGGAACTGGTGAAACACTTGCTTGTGGTACTGGTAGTACAGCAACAGCAGTTGCTTGTGCGTTAAATGGACTTACAGAGGACAAAGTGACAGTGAAATTGCTTGGTGGTGATCTTTTGATCGAATGGGACAGGGAGAAGAATTTAGCATATATGACTGGCCCTGCAACCACTGTATTTGAGGGCGAAGTTTCCCTGTAAGATTTGTAAAAAAGGTTTTTGGACGCAAGGATCTAAGTGTTAAGAAAAAGTGAGAATGAGGAGAATATACGATGTTTAAAGTAAATGACAACTATTTGAAATTACCAGGAAGCTATCTTTTTTCAACCATTGGTAAAAAGGTAGCAGCTTATCAGGCAGCTAATCCAGAGAAAAAGATTATCCGTTTGGGAATCGGTGATGTTACACAGCCACTTGCACCAGCCATCATTGAGGCACTTCATGGAGCAGTGGATGAAATGGCAGATGCTTCTACTTTTAAGGGTTATGCACCTGATCTAGGATATGACTTTTTAAGAAAAGCAATTGCAGATACAGATTATATCGCCCGTGGCTGCGATATTTCAGCAGATGAGATTTTTGTATCAGATGGAGCGAAAAGTGATTCTGCCAACATTCAGGAAATTTTTTCAGTAGATAATAAGATCGCTGTTTGTGATCCGGTTTATCCTGTTTATGTAGATAGTAACGTTATGGCTGGTAGAACAGGTACCTACAATACCATTACAGAAACCTGGTCAGATGTGATCTATATGCCATGTACTGCTGAAAATGGTTTTGTTCCAGAATTTCCAAAGGAAAATCCGGATCTGATCTACATTTGTTGTCCAAATAACCCAACTGGTACAACCTGGACAAAGGCTCAGTTACAGGAGTGGGTTGATTATGCCAACAAGATCGGTGCTGTGATCCTTTATGATGCAGCGTATGAAGCATATATCAGTGAGGCAGACGTACCACATTCTATCTATGAATGTGAGGGCGCTAGAACCTGTGCCATCGAACTTAGAAGTTTTTCTAAAAATGCAGGATTTACAGGTGTTCGTCTTGGCTTTACAGTGGTACCAAAGGATTTAAAAGCCGGTGATGTTTCTTTACATGCTTTGTGGGCAAGACGTCATGGTACCAAATTTAATGGCGCTCCATATATCGTACAAAAAGCGGGCGAGGCAGTATATTCGGAAGCAGGAAAAGCACAGCTTAAGGAACAGATCGCTTATTATATGAAGAATGCCAATTATATCAAGAATGGTTTAAAGGAAGCTGGGTATACAGTATTTGGTGGGGTGAATGCACCATATATCTGGTTAAAGGCTCCAAACAATATGACTAGCTGGGAGTTCTTTGATTACTTACTGGAAAATGCCAATGTAGTAGGTACTCCAGGATCAGGCTTTGGACCATCTGGTGAGACATACTTTAGATTGACAGCGTTTGGTTCTTTCGAGAATTCAGTGGAAGCGTTGGATAGAATTAAGGCATTGTAAAAAAATGATAGGATTTTTATAAAGAAATGAAACAAGGGCAAGGAAACGAAAATTCCTTGCCCTTGTTAAATTAACAAACGAGGAATGAATAGTAATTAAATTTAAGAATTGTTATAATATTAAAAAAATCATCCAGAGTGGTATTTTTTGTTGAAAATTAATATAGTTTTCAGAGAAAACAAAGTGTATAATCCTAGTTGTCACATTATACTTTTCTTTTAAGGAGGTAAAATATGAAAATACAATGTTCAACAATGGAACTGAGAAGAGGAGTAAATGAATTAAGAGAATATAACAAATTATAACAAAATCTAATAGAAGAATTACTTGTAGTTGAACATAACCTATCTATGTCATGGTATGATACTTTCGGTGATGGAGTTACTAAGAACTATGAATGCACCACCACTTTTGAACTCACTTGTTAGAGAAACTAATTATGAGAATAATAAAAGAGAATGGGCAGAAAATAAAGATGAATATATGATGGGAAATTATATTGAGTATCAGTGGAAAATGGATGAGATGCTATATGGAATGGATATGGGAGATATGTTAAATGATGAATTATTTAATGGTAGACCATTGACAGCTGCGGAGAACGCATGTGAAGTAATTGCAATCTATAATGCACTTTCAGATTTGACTGATGGAAATCCACCAATTGACCTTCCAGATATAATGTATGATATGGAAGGAAAAGGCACTATGTTAGCAGGTAATTTTGGGACAACACCGTACGCAATAGAAGAATATATTAACGGTATAGATGGATGTGAAGCAAAATTGTTTACTGGAGATCAATTGGAAAAAGCAAGGTATATGAATCAGCTTCAAGAATATGATTCGTATATTTTAACCACTTTTAATGATGATGATTCATTAATGGTGCATACAATTAGTATCACATTCGATAATGAAACAGGAAAATATGTTTGCCATAATAATGGCAATGTTCCGACTTTTGATACCTTGGAAGCGGCATTCAATTATTATAATACTGGAGATTATGAGACAATTAGTGTTATTGGTGTTTCAAAGGAAGACGATAGTTCAGGTGGTGGACATCATTTTTAAGGGGGACATGCGATTTATGAAACATTCATATAAAAAAAGAATATTAAAATTTTCAATAGTACTTACTTTTTTAAATATGTCTGGTTGTGTATTTACAGGGAATTCTACTACGATGCCAAGTATCACCTATTCCCTAAGGGAGAATACTGTTCAAACAAATCCGTGCATTATATGCAATGATAAAGGGGTGTTTTATGTAGTAAAAGACAAAATCTATGAGGAGGATGGATCTCGTATTTTACTACAGGCAGCAGATTATGTGAAAACACCAACCATAACAAACGATGCTATTTATTATCGTTCTAATCGTGATGAAGATACGGTTTATTATTATGATTTTCAGGATGGTTCAACAAAAATCATGACGGAAACTTCCTTAAAGGAAAGTAAGGGATTAGAATTGGATGAAATTTATCAATCCTATGCCTTAGAACCAGGGGTGATCAGTAGTAGAGGACTTGCTGAAAAATACCAAGATGCAACCATTGTTTTGGATGAAAATTATCTTCGGGTGAATGGGGATAAAATCTGTGCAAGATCAAGTTTGTTTGTGGAAAAGAAGAATTATCAGGGTAAAGAATGTGTATTAGAGTGTAACAATACCTTTGGGGATGAGGATATGATTTATTTTGTGATTTCTTACCAAGAGGTAGGTAAGGATACACAAATGATCCATGTATATGAAGAACTGGTTGCTGTAAATTTGGAATCTGGTGAGATTACACAGATTTATGGTGTAGACGGGGAAAAAGAGCGTATTTTATATTATCAGGGTGAGAGTAAGCTTATATATGTCTATCAAAAAGAGTCACAAGCATTTGTGGAAATAGCAATGAAGGATCAATCTCAAAGAAAAATGGTAAACCTAGAGGGTGTGGATTATCGGTCTACGATTGTGGTTTCCCGTGTTGAGGACGAGATGTATTATCTAGTAGTGGGAAAAGAGAATACCATATCCTATAGTGGACATTGGAGTATCCAGTAGTTAAGTTTGTGTCGAAAAATTGATCACATTTTGATGAAAAATCAGTTTTTTTATACTGCAAAAAATGGTACAATAGAATCGTTATTGGAGATAATAGCAGAGTGCTTTCCTATAACAATTCTTAGAAAAGAGGGGCGCAGTATGAATGAGACGGTAAATATTTCAAAAACAATGGTGATTCATGGAAGTGTGAGTACAACAGATGATCTTGCCATCGAGGGAACTGTTATTGGAGATATTACTTATGAAAAAGATCTTGCATTGTGTGGAACTGTTGAAGGGGATATCACAGCCAAGGGTGATGCAGAGAGCATGCTTGAACTTCGAGAAGGAGCGGTTGTACTTGGTGACATTCATGGAAAGAATGTGAGCGCAGCAGGGGCTGCAAAGGGTACATTGTCAGCAAAGAATCATTTAGATATTAAGCAATCAGCTATTATTTTAGGGGATATTCATGCAGCTACCATGCAGATCGATATTGGATCTGCAATAGAGGGGCAGTTAAAGATCAATCCAGAAAATGTGGATGTGGAAAAGGTATTTGATATTTAAAAAATATTTTGAAAATAAAAAGCTATCTTTTGCGAAGTTTTGAAAATTAGCCGCAAATGGTAGCTTTTATATTGAATAAAATACAACTTTATCTAAATGAATATAAAAACGTGTAATTATAAAAATTAGTTGTATTATTGTTAAAAAATGATATAATAATCATTGGTATTTGAAATAGTTTTGGTACTATTGAACTATTTTAAGGGAATATTCTATTTTAGAATTTAGGAGGAAAACATGAAGAAACATTTAAGTTTGGTAATGGCATTGACATTAGTTGTTAGCTTGGTTGGTTGTTCAGGAAGCACTGATACAAAGCCATCTGAGAGTCAGGCTACAGAAAGTACAACTGTTGAGAGTACAGTTGAAACATCAACAGAAGTTGAGGTTAGTGAGGATGCAATTGATTTACAGATTCTTGCTACAAGTGATTTACATGGTAAGTTCTGTCCTTGGGATTATGCTCTTAATACAGAAAGTACAAGTGGTTCCATGGTTCAGTTAGCAACTGCCATTAATGAGAAACGAAATGACAATACACTAGTTCTTGATGCTGGTGATACAATTCAGGATAACTCAGCTGATTTGTTTTTGGACGAAGAGGTTCATCCAATGATTGCTGCTATGAACTATATTGGTTATGATGCATGGACAACCGGTAACCATGAATATAACTATGGTATGGATGTATTGAGAAGCGTAGTTGCAACTCAGGAAGCAGAGGTGTTAGCTGGTAATGTTTGGGATGAAAACGGTGATCCAGTTGGAAAACCTTATGCTATTTTTGAAAAGGCTGGATTAAAGATTGCTGTAATCGGTATGGTTACACCAAATATCACTCGTTGGGATGCTGCAAATCTTGCAGATTGTACCGTTACAGATCCAGTAGAGGAATCAAAGAAAGCCATCGCTGAAGTGAAAGACGAAGTAGATGTTATCATTGGTTTGATGCATATGGATATTGATAATGAATATGGTGTTGCTAATTCAGGTGTTACAGACTTAGCAAATGCTTGTCCAGAATTTGATTTGATCATTGCTTCACATGGACACAATGCTATCGAATCAGAAACAATCAATGGTGTACTGGTTGTTGAGAATAAAAACATGGCTAATACAATGAGTGAGATCCACTTATTTGTACAGAAAACAGATGCTGGTAGTGAAGTGGTTAATGCCACAGCAGCGTTGATCACAATTGCAGATTACGAAGCAGATGCTGAAATGGCTTCAACTTTATCAGCTTATGATGAAAGAGCAAAAGAAAATGCAGAAGTTGTAATTGGTTCTTTGGTTGGTGATGAAATTACTCCAGAAACAGACGAAATTACAGGAATCTATGACTTACAGTTAAAAGATACTCCTGTAGTTGATCTTGTAAATGAAGTTCAGTTATATTACTCAGGTGCTAAAGTTTCATCCACTGCTTTTGCCAATGCCAATGCTAAGATCTCAGCAGGAGATTTGAAACGTTGTGATGTTTCTTTGATCTACAAATATGCCAATACATTATATACAGTAGAAATGACTGGTGAACAGTTAAAAATGTATATGGAATGGTCTGTATCATTCTTTAACCAGTTCCAGGATGGAGATTTAACAATTTCCTTTAACCCAGATATTCGTAACTATAACTACGATTACTTCAGTGGTGTAAAATATGATGTTGATATTTCTAAACTAGCTGGTGAAAGAATTGTTAATTTAAGATGGATGGACGATACACCAGTTGATCCAGAAGAAACATTTATTGTAGCAATGAACAACTATAGAGCAAATTCACATGTTTTAGCTCCAGGTGAAATTTATGAAGAAGGTAATGTACCTACTTTAGTAGAAATGGATATTAGAGGTGAATTAGGCGGTATCAGAGAGTTGATCGCTGATTACATTGCAAATGTAAACAAAGGTACATGTAAAGTAACTGCTGATAACAACTGGCAGTTAATTGGATATGAATGGGATGAAGAACTTCATCAGAAAGCTGTTGAGCAGATTAATGATGGTACGATTACATTGATCAATTCAGAAGATGGAAGAACAGAAAATATTCGTTCTATCACAGAAGCAGACTTGAAGTAATAGAATAAAGAGTATTGTTTAAGAGGGTATCGCAGATGGCACAAGGTGTCGCCTGCGATACCCTTTGTTATTTGCTAGGACCCGGCGAAAAGAATTTTCGCCCAGACGACAGCAAATCACGAAGTGATGTGCGAAAGTGTGGGAGTTCGAAGCACGAAACAATCCGTTGAATCCGTGAATCCGTTGAATCCGTAGAATCCCTTTGGGTGGCTTTTGACACCCTAATCTTGATAGGAAAGTTCTCTGAACTTACCTATCAAAGAAAAAGCCTATTCGGGGATGCGCACGCTTGTGCAGAGGAAGTTTTCACTAATGCGACGCATTTCGCTCGGACGCGAAAGAGTGCTTTGCACTCTTTGTTCGGCGCTATGGGCGGACTCTAATTAAGGACTCTAATTAAGGAGCTGGCAGGAAGAAAAACAACAGTGAGAGCGAAAAAAGGCATGTACTGTTGTATTTTTTGTATTGAAAAGGCTGGTTTAAGGATCAGGCAGAGGAAAAAGACAACAGTGAGAGCGGAAATGAGTGTCCACTGTTGTAAAAAACCGGAGAAAAAGACAGATTCTAGGAGCTGGCAGGAAGAAAAGACTTTTAAAATATTTTACAAGAGAAAGAAGAACAGAAAAGAACAGAAAAGTACAGGAGAAGAACAGAACAAGAACAGAAAAAGAACAGAAAAGAACAGAAAAAGAACAGAAAATGAACACCTATTTTTTAACAAAAAGAAACCGCAAAACCTAGCATTCACAAGGCTTTGCGGTATATATAAAATAATGTGCGTGACAGGATTCGAACCCACGACCTTCTGGTCCGTAGCCAGACGCTCTATCCAGCTGAGCTACACGCACATCTTCTCTCACTTGGTTTTCCAAGCGACTTGATAAGTATAGAATATTATGTAATGAATGTCAATACAAAAAATAAAAAAAATTTGAAAAAATTGATTTATTTCGAGGCAAGAAACGTTTATAATAAATGTATGACTTGATGACCAGTTTTTCAACCCATGGGAGGAAGTTCATGGCAAGAGAAAAAATACCTTATTACAAGGAAAAAATGGAAATTGTTCAAGTGAAAAAGACAAATCCTAAGAAGGCAATTCGACTTTGTGCGCAATTAAGAAAGAAAGCAAAGGAAGATGGGGATGAACAGCAGGTTGCGGTTGCAGATTATTATGCAGCCGATAGTAGTTGTGCCTGTGAAGAGTATGCGAAGTGTATAGAACTTGCTTCGAGGTGTATTTCACCTCTTCAGAAATATAAAAGATTCGATATTTTAGCAGATGTTTATAATCTTCGTGGGGTTTCTTATACAGTGATGGGAGACAATCAGAAGGCATTGACCGATTTTTTGCTTGCGATCAGTTACTCAAAAAAGAAAAAAGAAAAGCTTGTTATGGAGAATAACATCGGTGTATTATATTTTGACTTTGAAAATTATGCAGAGGCATACAAGTATTTTGAAAGAGTATATTCATCGACGATTAAATATTATAATTTGGAAACAGGTGAAGTTTCTAAGAATTGCCCAAGTATATCAATAATGGTTACTCTGATCAATATGGCCGATGTTTTGGCACAACTTGAGCGATATGATGAGGCGTTAGTTTATTTAGATCGGATTGATCAATATATTGCAGTGTTTAAAGACAGAGCAGTAAGTGTGAAGGAGAATCAGATCTTGTACAAAATCTGTCATGCCAAAATTGCTTTTGGTCAACAGGATTTAAAAGAAGCCTTGAGATACTCTTGGGAGATCATAGATCTTTTGAATAATCAAAAGTTAGATGCAGATTCTTCTCACGATGCACAAAGATTGATCCCGTATTTGACGAAATATGGTTTTTTAAAAGAAGCTAAAATTTTATTAGATAATATTTATGAGAATGCAAATAGATTTAATACCACTGCTCACTGGGTTGAGTATTATACATGTGCCATAGATTATTACAAAGCGGAACAGAATATTGCGAAGCTGATAGAAAGCTATGATCAATATTTCTATTATGCAAAAGAGAAGGAAGTAGAGAATAACAAAAAGTTTGTAAGAGATATTGAAACAAAGATCTCGTTGGAGAAGATACGGACGAAGCAAAAGGAAAGTGAAGAAAAAGCCCGTTATTTGAAACTTTTATCAGAAACGGATGGACTGACTGGCGTTTTGAATCGTTATAGTATGAATAAGATGTGTGATGATCTGTTTAAACGAGCACAAGTAGAAGGAAAGTATATGGGCTTGATGCTTTTTGATGTGGATTGTTTTAAGGAGTATAACGATACCTACGGACATGTGGCTGGAGACGAGTGTTTGAAAGCTGTATCTGCAGTATTGAATGAATTCAGTGATGCTCATCATTTTGTTGCAAGATATGGTGGAGATGAGTTTTTACTGATGGCATTTGATCAGACGAATGAGGATATGGAACAGGTTGCCAATGAAATTAAAGATAAGATTCATGCCTTAAAAATGGAGCATAAGAACTCCAAAAATGAGGAGAAGATCGTATCTTTGACTATAGGTGTGACGAATCATATTCCAAAATCAGATGAGACGGTATTAGATGAAATTCAGATGACGGATGAAGCACTTTATACTGCGAAAAAAATAAAAAGAGGAACGATATCGTTCGATTTCTCATAAAAAGAGGCTTTCAGGTTGGCAATGTCATTTAGATAAATGACGTTGCCAGATAGGAAGCCTCTTTTGACGTTGTGTATAAAAAACAAAACTATTTAGTTCTTTTTTTCTCGGTTAAAAATAACTGTAATTCATAGGTATTATTTTCCTTGTGACGGATGGCATCATCCATAATATCGGTTTCGATGATTGTTTGAGGAACCTTCGGATTTAAAAAGGAAGCAAAAATATTCTGGGCCTGAGAAATGGTATGGCTCTCATTCTGATGGCAGATATAATAGCCCTCGGGCAATTCACGAATCCTCTTATCCTCACATTCACCTGCATTTTCAACAGAAACAAAAATAGAACGAGTTAAAACACCATTCTCATAATCATATAAGATTCCGGATGGGTAAGTAACGGAAACGCTTAAAAGCTGTGCAAGCATAAAAAGTCGAAGAATTTTCTGACTTAGATCATCCTCAGGAACATTTTCTTCTAGAACCTGTGTAAGGATTTTTCTGGATGGAATCTTACGATCATAAACATTTGACTGATTGATGGCAATTGGCTTGTGCTCATAGGACTCTAAGCAGGTGTGAAGCTGACTTAAGCAGTTTCGAATCATTTTGATTTTTTTCTCGGCCAGACTTTTTCCATCGTAAAGAAGCTCCTGCAGATTGATCTTATCATTTTCCACATATTTTGCCATATCTCGAAGTGGAATCCCTAGTTCCAAACATAACTTAATGGCATCTAATAAAAAAAGCTGATCTTCGGTATAATAACGATAGTTGGTACCGGGATTGATATAGGCTGGCTTCAATACACCGATTTCATCATAATAGCGAAGTGACTTGATACTAACATTTTTTAGTTTTGATACTTTACCAATTGATAAGTAACCTTTCATGTAAAATCCCCCGATACGAAATAATGATATAATAATGATAAAATATCGTGATTTTTTTTGCAAGTAGCAATATGAAAGTGTATACTAAATATAAGTGAAGGAATGATATTATATGCAAATTATGAGATGAAAGAATGTTTTGCGTTAATTTGGAATAGATAGAAATTGGGGTATAAAGATGAGGGAACAGAGTGTAAATAATGAAAAAGCAATATTAGCGGAAAAAGAACCAGGAAAGGTAAAAAGAACCTGGAGAAAGACTTTACGAATTTTGTTTAAATTTGTATTTAGTCATGCCATGGTGACTATTCTACTGGTGATTTTACAGATTGTAATCTTACTGTGGACCTTTTTTTCACTGTCGGAGTATTCACCATTTTTTGCGGAAATGTACACCATCATGAGCCTGCTGATTTTGATCGTTATCATCAATCGGGATGATCAGAACCCGGTATATCAGCTGGCTTGGGTCATTCCAATCTGTGCATTGCCTGTGTTAGGTGTTTGTTTGTATGTTTTTGGTAATCTCAATTTGGGGGGCTATGGTGTACGAAAGAGAATTCTTAGTCGAGAGAAGAAGATTAAGCCATTCATTTATACAGATCAAGCTACAAAGCAAATGGCTTTAGAGGATAGCGTTCGTTTTTTCCGCTTTTCAGAATATATGGAAAACTATGGAGATGCTGCAACCTACCAGTGTGAGGATGCGAGATTTTATGCTCTTGGTGATCATGTTTTTGAAGATATCATAGAGGATCTTAAGAATGCTAAGGAATATATTTTTATCGAGTATTTCATTATTGCCAGAGGTAAGGTATGGAATACGGTGCTTGAAATATTAAAGGAAAAAGTCAAGGAAGGCGTTGAGGTCAGGGTAATCTATGATGGCATGTGTTCTCTGGTGAATCTTCCTTACAACTATCCAAAGAAATTGCAGGAATTTGGGATAAAGGCGAAGCAGTTTTCTCCAATCAAACCAATCCTTTCTACGCATCAGAATAACAGGGATCATCGAAAAATCCTTGTTGTGGATGGCAAGATTGCCTATACAGGGGGAGTAAATCTTGCAGATGAATATATGAATTTAAAGGTGCGTTTTGGACATTGGAAGGATACTTCTATTCGAATTACAGGGCAGGCTGTCATGAGCTTTACCGCCATGTTCTTACAGGCATGGGATTTAGATGAGGCTAAGGTGGAAGATTATGATAAGCTTTTAAAACGTATAGAATTGGACTATGATCATGCAAAGGGCTTTGTGATTCCTTATGGAGATGGGCCGCATCGTGCAGAAAATGTTGCAGAGCGTGTTTATTTAAATATTATCAATGAAGCAGAGCAATATGTACACATCATGTCGCCATATCTGATTTTAGATCATGAAATGCTTTTGGCACTTACCTATGCTGCAAGGCGAGGGGTTGATGTGACGCTGATCATGCCTCATGTTCCAGATAAAAAAATTGCTTTTTATATTGCAAGAACATTTTATCCAGCATTGATTGAAGGTGGCGTGAAGGTTTATGAATACACGCCAGGCTTTGTTCATGCAAAAGGTTTTATCTCAGATGATATAAAGGCTGTTTGTGGTAGTATCAACTTGGATTATAGAAGTCTGTATCTTCATTATGAGTGTGGTGTGTATCTGTATCATACTCCAGTGATCCTTGATATGGAAAAGGACTTTTTAGAAACACTTACAAAATGTGAGCCAATGACCTTGGAATCTTACAGGAAGCTTCCGATTGTTTCTAAAATCATAGGAAGAATCTTTAGATTTTTTGGCCCATTGATGTAAAGACTAGCGAAAAAGCGATACTTGTGCTAAAATGCTACAAGACGGCAAATTATTTGTAAGTTAGATATGGAGAGTAATTTTAATGAAAAAGAAAACAAAACAGACCTTACTTGCCATTGTGGCAATTGCTATTCTGGTTGCACTTGACCAGTGGACAAAGGCCTTGGCGGTAAGTAGTTTAAAGGGAAAAGCGTCTTTTCCGATTATAAAAGATGTTTTTGAGCTTACTTATGTTGAGAACATTGGTGCAGCTTTTAGCTCTATGGAAGGAAAAACCATTTGGTTAATAGGAAGTACCTCTGTATTGATGGTGTTTGTATCTTGGCTTTACACCAGGATTCCAGATACCAGGAAATGGATGATCATTCGTTTTACACTGGTTGCAGTTGTAGCAGGCGGAATTGGAAACTTTATTGATCGAGTTAGATTCAAATATGTAGTGGATTTCCTTTATTTTAAGCTGATCAATTTCCCGGTGTTTAATGTTGCTGACTGTTATGTAACAATTGCAGCATTTACCATCATTATTATGAGTTTGTTTGTATTAAAGGAAGAAGACTGGAAAGAAGTTACAGAGCATTTTCCAAAGTGGCTTCAGTCTAAAAAGAAGAACAAAGAAGAGAATAACAAAGAAGAATAAGTGAAAAATGGTACCAGTTCCAGCAATTATTGCTTAGAACTGGTAAAAAAATGGGATGTGCATTAAAAAATGCGACATCCCTTTTTCTTTATAGAGTAATTAACCTAAGACGATTTCAACATTGTATTCTGTCTGGCCCTTTACGTAAGGAATTACACATCCTTCAACAGCCTGACCGTTAACTGTCATAGATTTCACACCTTTTTCAACGTTAGAAGGATTCTTAACAGTGATTTTGTAGTTACCTTCGCGGAACTTACGTGTCATTGTGAAATCACCAAAGTCCTTTGGTACACAAGGATCAACAGAAAGTCCCTTGTGTGTTGGGTAAACACCTAAGATATGCTGAGAAACATTTACGAATGTCCAAGCAGCAGTACCTGTTAACCAAGAGTTCTTAGCTTCACCGTGGAATTTAGCATCGCGACCAGCTACCATCTGAGAATATACATATGGCTCTGTTCTGTGGATTTCTGAAAATTCTTCACAGTAAGCTGGACAAGTTTTCTTGTAGATTTCGAATGCTCTGTCACCACGACCGATTACTGTTTCAGCAATAGATACCCATGGGTTGTTGTGGCAGAAGATACCAGCATTTTCCTTGTATCCTGGTGGATAAGAAGAAATTTCACCAAGCTCTAAGTGATATCTTGTGTAAGCTGGCTGTAAGATCATTACACCGTAATCGGTATCAAGTCTTTCCTTAACAGAGTTAAGAGCTTTTTCAGCAAGACCTTCTTTTACACCAACACCTGCTAATGAACAGAATCCATTAGACTCGATGTAAATCTGACCTTCTTCACATTCTTTAGAACCGATCTTCTGTCCGTATGCATCATATGCACGAACGAACCATTCTCCGTCCCAACCATCTTTTAAGATAGCATCATACATTTTGGAAACTTCTGCTCTAGCGTAGTCAGCTTCTGCCTGGTTGCCCTGAAGCTCACATAACTGAGCGTATTCCTCACCATATTTTACAAACATACCTGCAATGAATACTGATTCAGCAACTGGTCCTTCAGAAGGTCCGAATGTCTGGAAAGATTCACCTGGATGCTCAGAGAAGCAGTTTAAGTTCAAACAGTCATTCCAGTCAGCACGACCGATAAGTGGAAGATTGTGAGGACCCTTGTGATTTACAATGTAATCAAAACTTCTCTTTAAGTGTCCCATTAATGGAGTAGCTTTGCTCATATCATTATCATATGGAGTCATATGATCTAAGATTGTTGTATCACCAGTTTCACGTACATATGCTGAAGTACCGGCAATCAACCATAATGGATCATCGTTAAAGCCTGAACCGATATCAGCATTACCTTTTTTGGTAAGTGGCTGATACTGATGATATGCACTACCATCTTCAAACTGAGTAGAAGCGATATCGATAATTCTTTCTCTAGCTCTGTCCGGGATCAAATGTACGAAACCAAGAAGATCCTGACAAGAATCTCTGAATCCCATACCACGGCCGATACCTGATTCGTAGTAAGAAGCAGAACGGCTCATGTTAAATGTTACCATACACTGGTACTGGTTCCAGATGTTAACCATACGGTCAACTTTTTCATTAGAAGATTTAACTGTAAATTTGCTTAATAAGTCATCCCAGTAAGCATTTAATTCAGCAAAAGCTTTGGAAACATCAGCATCTGTTGCATAACGGGCAAGCATAGCCTCAGCTGGCTTTTTGTTGATCACGCCATAAGATTCCCATTTCTGGTCTTCTGGGTTCTCGATATATCCTAAAACAAATACGAAGGATTTGCTTTCGCCTGGCTGTAATGTGACATTTAACTGATGGGAAGCGATTGGCTGCCATCCTGAACAAATGGAGTTTGTTAATGCACCGTTTTCAACAGCGATTGGCTCCTGCGCGCTTCTGTAAGAACCTAAGAAGTTCTCACGGATTGTATCAAAACCATCGATTGGAGCATTTACAGAATAAATAGCATAATGGTTACGACGTTCTCTGTATTCTGTTCTGTGGTAGATTGTAGAACCCTTTACTTCTACTTCACCAGTTGAGAAGTTACGCTGGAAGTTTCTAGAATCATCATCTGCATTCCATAAACACCATTCAACGTATGAGAATAACTGGAAGCTCTTAGCTTCAGATGATTCATTTGTTAATGTGATCTGATTTACTTCACAGTTATCAGATACTGGAACGAAAGCGAGAACAGAAGCTTTCAAACCATTCTTTACAGATGTGAAACGGCTGTAACCAATACCGTGACGGCATTCATAAGAATCCAATTCTGTCTTGGTTGGCTGCCAGCCCGGATTCCAGATAGCAGAACCATCTTTAATATAGAAATATTTACCATTGATATCGAATGGCACATCGTTGTAACGGTAACGTGTTAAACGAAGTAACTTTGCATCCTTATAGAATGAATATCCACCACATGTGTTAGAAATTAAAGAAAAGAATTCTTTGCTTCCCAAATAGTTGATCCATGGAAGTGGAGTTTTTGGAGTAGTAATAACGTACTCACGATTGGTATCATCAAAATAACCAAACTTCATAATCGAATCTCCTTCTCAAACATAAATTTTGTATGTATAGTCTGTAATAAAAGACAGGTTAAACGTTTAAGTAACAACCCAATCATACTCACAACTGATTATACATAAACAATGCATAAAAAGCAAGGCTAATTATAATGAAATTTGTTGAAAATTAAAAAACAAAAGGTGTATTTCAACTTAAATTAGGCACTGTTTAAGTTGCGAAAAGAATTGCCTCAGTAAAAAAGATTAGTACTTTGAAAAGAGGGGAACACCTTGCAAATACTGATTTTAAAGGTTTTTTTGCGCTTTTTTTTATGAAAAATACTTGCAAAAAAAACGATTTCATTGTATCTTAATATTACGAAAACGTTTAAGAAGGGTGTAGATATGGCTTCAATGAAAGATATCGCTGTTGCATGTAATGTATCAATTGCAACAGTCAGCAAAGCACTAAATGATCATAGCGATATTGGAAAAGAGACGAAGGATAAGATTAAGGAAACTGCCAGATTGCTTGGCTATTTTCCAAATTCATCAGCCAGAGCGCTTAAGACAAATAAAAGTTATAATTTGGGCGTCCTTTTTATGGATGAGGCGCAGAGTGGTCTGACACATAGTTATTTTTCGAACGTATTGAATAGCATCAAGCAAACCGCAGAGAGCGAAGGGTATGACATTACGTTTTTAAATGGAAGTAAACAGCGTAAAGATGGAATGACCTATTTAGAGCACTGTAAATATAGAAGCTTGGATGGCGTGATCATTGCATGTGTAAATTTTGATGACCCTGAAGTGGTTGAACTCGTTCAGAGTCAGATTCCAGTAGTAACTATTGACCACATTTTTAATGATTGTATAGCGGTCGTTTCCAACAACGCCAAGGGAATGGAGGATTTGCTTACCTATGTATCCTCTTTGGGACATAAGAAGGTGGCATACATTCATGGTAATGATAATTCTTCTGTTACAAAGAGTCGTGTTTCCTCATTTTTCATTACCGCAGAAAAGCTTGGACTATATGTGCCGGATGAATATGTAAGAGCAGCGGCGTATTTGAATATTCCGGAGGTGGCTAAGGTCACAGATGAGATTTTAAATCTTTCTAATCCACCAACATGTATTTTTTATCCGGATGATTTCTCAAGCTTCGGTGGTATGAATGCCATTCGCGCAAGAGGTTTACGAGTTCCAGAGGATATTTCGATTGTAGGATACGATGGTTTGAATATCACAAAGTATATCGAACCTCAGTTAACTACACTTGAACAGGATACAGACAGTCTTGGTCGAATTGCCGTTGAAAAAGTGGTAAGCCTGATAGAACGTCCTAAAACTACATTGATTGAGATGATCGTTGTAGAAGGAAATGTTTTTGAAGGAAAGACTGTAGCAAAGTTAATATAGAGCAGACAATGGGGACGCAAGACGTCCCCATTGTTTTGTTGACATTTCAAATTGTGTAAATTAGAATGAACTTATGAGAAAATTTGAATTGATTGTGCCTTGCCATTTTGGCTTAGAGGCAGTAGTAAAAAAAGAGATTATTGATTTGGGATACGACATCGCTGAGGTAGTGGATGGTCGTGTTACTTTTTATGGAGATGAAGAAGCTGTTGCGCGTGTGAATATTTTTTCCCGTACAGCAGAAAGAGTTCTCATTAAGGTTGGGAGCTTCCATGCAGAAACCTTTGAGGAGTTGTTTGAAAAAACCAAAGCACTTGACTGGGCTTCGTTTATTCCTGTTGATGGAAAGTTTTGGGTAGCAAAGGCTGCCAGTGTTAAGAGCAAGCTTTTTAGTCCATCGGATATTCAGTCTATTATGAAAAAGGCGATGGTTGAAAAAATGAAGCAAACCTATAATATCAGCTGGTTTTCAGAGGATGGAGCAAGCTATCCGGTAAGAGTCTTTTTGTTAAAGGATGAGGTGACTGTAGCATTAGA
>JAZQQB010000072.1:0-3775 GCA_045628865.1 Lachnospiraceae bacterium
GAGAGCTACATGGTAAATATACTTATTCTAGAAGATAGCAAGGTTGGCTTGCAGACATTAAAGAAAATGATTGAAAAAATGACATCACAGGTGCAGGTAATGACCGCGCACAGCCTGGAGGAAGCAGAAAATCTTCTTGCTTCTAAGAATCAAATGTTTCAAGCTTTTTTCCTGGATATTAATTTAGATGAAGGAAATGAAGAGGATCAGTCTGGTATTACTTTTGCTAAAATGATACGAAGCAAAAAAGAATATGCTTTTACACCGATAGTGATGATCACATCGATTGCGAATCTGGAATTACAGGCCTATAGAGAATTACATTGTTATCAATATATTTTAAAGCCATATCAGGAAGCGGAAATCAGAAAATTAATAGGTAAGATATTGTTTCAGACAGGAAAAACGACAGATGTGTCATTGACTGTCAAAATAGAAGGCATTAATTATAAGATTTACAGCAAGGATATCGTGTATATGAAGGCTATTACAAGGGGAGTCTGTCTTGTGCTGGCAAATGAAGAATTGAATGTACCGTATACCAGCATTAAACAGATGCTGGAAAAACTTCCAAAGGATCATTTTTTTCAATGTCATCGCATGTATGTGATCAATCAGGATTACATCGACTATGTAGATTACGTTAATGGGATCATTAAGCTTACCATGTGTGGAGAGGTAGAAATCGGGGTTACCTATAAAAATGAAGTGAGGAACAGGATAGATGGCTGAATTAGGTAGAAAATTTTTATATCGAATTTTTTGTATTTTGGCACTTTTGATTGCAGTATATTTGATGGTGGATTTATACACAAGTCAAACTCTGGATTTTAAAGTGATTATTTTGTTTGCTATTTTGCTTTTAGTTATTTTGTTTGGATTTTGGGACTGGGGGCAAAATTATGCAGTACAACGAAAGCAAGAGCAGGAAATAAAAATATATAAATTATATATTAAACCTCTGGAAGAATTAACAAAGGACATTAGGATGCGTCAGCATGAATTTGACAATCATATGAATGCCATATTAAATATGCATGTGATGATCGATGATTATGATGAGTTAGTCAAGGCACAATCCGCATATGGAAAAGAGATTTACGAAGAAAATAATCGCTGCAATTTAGCACTTCTTAGAATATCAGATAAAATACTTGCAGGTTTTTTATATAGTAAGATCATTAGTGCACCATCGTATATCAAATTTGACGTTCAGGTATTAAGTCAACAGATTTTGACCCATATTTCAGAGCATTCTCTCATAGAAATCATAGGGACTTTGATCGACAATGCCATAGAAGCATCTTCAGAAGAAAAAAACGAAATTGAGATTGTGCTTGATACAAAGGAGGATAAACTGGTATTTCGAATCAGAAACAGTGTGGAAAATCTTACGATGAGTCAGGTTGGACATTTTTTTGAAAAAGGCTATACTTCTAAAAAAACAAAGGAGGGGCATGGTCTGGGGCTTTATCAGGCAAAACAGATTGCTGAGCGTTTTGGTGGAGAGCTTACTGTAGCATTGGAAAATGAGGAGAATGTTCAGAAAATATGCTTTCAGGTTGAAATTTAGGCAAAAATTGTATATAATCTACTGTGAGTTCCTAGGAAATGAAATCGTAGCATTTATAGGCTTTAGTGGAGGATTTATGTTAGAGTTAAGAAACATTTCTTATCATGTAGATGATGAGAAGGGAAAAGATATATTAAATAATATCAATCTGACAATCGATGAGAGATTTACCGCAATCACAGGTCCAAATGGTGGGGGAAAATCTACCTTGGCAAAATTGATTGCTGGTATCATTACTCCTACATCTGGTCAGATTATTTTAGATGGTGTAGACGTTACGAATATGTCTATTACAGAAAGAGCAAAGGCAGGTATTAGTTTTGCATTCCAGCAGCCAGTCAGATTTAAAGGTATTACAGTATTTGACCTGATCAAGCTTGCTTCAGGGAAAAATGTCAGTGTAGAAAGTGCGTGCCAATATTTATCAGAAGTTGGTCTTTGTGCCAGAGATTACATCAACAGAGAAGTAAATGCTAGTCTTTCTGGTGGAGAGCTTAAACGTATTGAGATTGCAACAGTTATGGCTCGTGGTACAAAGCTTTCTGTTTTTGATGAGCCAGAGGCTGGTATCGACCTTTGGAGTTTTCAAAATCTGATTCAGGTATTTGAAAACATGCATGAAAAGATTAATGGTTCCATTATCATTATCTCTCATCAGGAGAGAATCCTTAATATAGCAGATAAGATCGTAGTTCTTGCAAATGGTCAGATTACTGCACAAGGTAAGAAGGACGAGATTCTACCAGAGTTATTGAATGGTAGTGCAAGCTGCAGACATATGTCAGGAGGATGTATCAATGGACGAGATTAGAAAGAATTTATTGCGTGAAGTGGCAGATCTTCATGATGTGCCAGAAGGCGCTTACAATATTCGTTCAGATGGAGAGGGAGTTTCCAGAAGAACAACTGAAAATATAGATATCGTGACCAAAACGGACAAGCCAGGTATTGATATTATCATCAAACCAGGCACAAAGCATGAAAGTGTGCATATCCCGGTTATCATTGCAAAAGCTGGTTTAAAAGATATGGTATATAATGATTTTTATATCGGTGAAGATGCAGATGTAACAATCATTGCAGGTTGTGGTATTCACAATTGTGGCGATCAGGATAGTCAGCATGATGGTATCCATACATTTTATTTAGCGAAAAATGCCAGAGTAAAATATGTAGAAAAACATTATGGTGAAGGCGATGGTAAGGGACAGCGAATCTTAAATCCGGAAACTGTAGTAAATTTAGATGAAAACAGTTACTTAGAGATGGATTCTGTACAGATTAAAGGTGTAGATTCTACAGTACGTGTGACAAAAGGAAAAGTTGGACCAGGTGCTACCTTTATTGTAAAAGAGAAAATTATGACACATGGGTCACAAATTGCAGAGACAAAGTTCTATGTGGATTTAGATGGAGAAGGTTCTAGTACAAATGTTATTTCCAGATCTGTTGCTAAGGACGAATCAAAGCAGATATTCTATTCGCAGATCAATGGTAACAATGCTTGCGCAGGACACTCAGAGTGTGATGCTATCCTTATGGACAATGCTGTAGTAAAGGCAATTCCGGAAATCACAGCAAATCACTTAGAAGCAAGTCTGATTCATGAAGCTGCTATCGGTAAGATTGCAGGCGAGCAGCTAATTAAACTTATGACCTTAGGCCTTTCAGAAGAAGAAGCAGAAGAACAAATTGTAAATGGATTCTTGAAGTAACTAGAATATAAAATGTATAAACAACAGGAGGGAACAAGATGGAAGCTTTACAATGTATCGAAACAAGAAGAAGTATCAGAAACTTTAAAAACACACCAGTACCACATGATGTGATTGAAAAAATCGTTAAAGAGGCAAGCTTTGCTCCATCATGGAAAAACACACAGGTAGCTAGATATGTCGTTGTAGAAGACAAGGCTATCCAGGAAAAGATTGCAAATGATGCAGTATTAGGTTTTTCTTACAACACAGGTACTATTACAAAGGCAGCAGCTTTAGTTGTAGTGACAATGGTTCACGGAAGAAGTGGTTATGAGAAAGACGGTTCTTTCACAACCAGCAAAGAAGACCGTTGGGAAGTATTTGATGCAGGTATTGCTACACAGACATTTTGTTTAGCAGCACATGACATGGGCGTCGGATCTGTTATTATGGGTATCTTTGATGACAGTAAGGTTGCAGAACTGATCAACCTAAGTCGGATCGT
>JAZQQB010000073.1:0-62080 GCA_045628865.1 Lachnospiraceae bacterium
CTATTTTGGCATGTAAACAATTAAGCGTTTTTCAACAGTTTTAATCGAATTATATCACATAAAATACCAGAAAAACCGAAAATACAATATTTAATGTATGGGAAAAACCTTCAATTTTGCAATGAGTTTTTCAATTAAAGAAAAGAACTTAAGTTTAAAGTTAAGTTTAATTGAAAAATTAGAATAAAATCAACATAAACAGTTTCATTGGCACATAGGATTGTGCAGGGAGGAGAAAAGATGAGAAAAGAAGATGTGAATCATGTAAAAAGATATGTACTTGTTGCATTAATCGTATTTAGTACAGTATTCTGGTGTACCAATATACGTGCTAAAAGTGCCAATGAGAGAGCTGAACGCTATTCAGAAGGGCAGTATCAGCAGTTTGAAAAGACCTATATGGAGCAAATCAAGAATACACTGAATGAGTATGGATATGTAAATAGTGGTGTTACCATGACAAGAATGTCGTTAGATAATGGGACAAGATGCTATTTTGTGGAAGTGTATAATCGTTTGCTCGATGGAAAAGAAGAACGTCAGGAAGTACTAAGAAGTGCTATTTCTGAAATAGGTTTTGACGATGAAGAATGTGAATTTCAGGTAACATTTCTTTCTTATCAATAGTTGATATTTTATAGTTACAGTACACAGGTAGGTATTTTCGGTACCGAAAATACCGTATTAAGAACTTCAGTTTACAGATTTTGGCCATTTGGAATGCGAAGCTGGCCAAAATCTGTTACTGCGCACACAGGGTGTGCACAGTAACATTTTATATGTGAAAACTTTGTGTTCGTTTTCGTTTGTGCATGACAAATATATCGGATTGACGTATAATCAAAATGTGATATATAGCGTTTGTTAGCAAGTATATCAAGAAAAATAAAGTGGGGAATAGAAAGTATGAGAGAAATTCCAAAACCATTCGAACAATATATGCATTTTAAGGGGAAGAAATATCAGATTCTGGCTATTGCCAAACACAGTGAAACCATGCAGCAGATGGTGGTATATCAGGCAATGTATGGTGATAATGGTATTTATGTACGTCCATTAGATATGTTTTTGTCAGAGGTAGATCATGTGAAATATCCAGGCGTAAAGCAGAAATATCGTTTTGCTCATATTGGGGTGGATGAGGTTGTTTTAGAGGATGTTCCGATTAATTTTGTTAGCTTAGATGAAGAACCATTGAAGGAAAGTTCACAGAAAGAACCAGTACAGCAGTCTGAACAGACTCCGGAGCTGTCTGCACAGCAGTACGCACAGGCATTAGAACAATCAATGCCACAGTCTTCACAGGAACAGGTGGCACCTGTTTGGGAAGATGATCACCAAGAGAGCAACGAGGAAGAAGAAGTACAGCTTGATCCATTGCTCTTAGAATTTTTAGATGCCAATACTACAGAGGATAGAATTAATATTTTGACTGGTCTTCATGCAAGAATCACCCATGAAATGATTAATACAATTGCGGTTGTATTAGATCTTGATGTACCAGATGGGGACTTAGAAGATAGATATGCGCAAGTGAAATATGCACTTTTTACTAAGAAAAAATATGAAGGAACCAGAATGCGTTAATGAAGGAAGCAAACATTTTTCAGTTAGTAGATCCGCTTTTGAACTGGTTTGACCAAAGTGCAAGAGTATTGCCTTGGAGAGAGAAACCGACACCTTATCATGTGTGGGTTTCTGAAATTATGCTTCAACAGACAAGAGTAGAAGCAGTGAAGCCTTATTATGACAGATTTTTACAACGACTTCCTGATGTGGAAAGTCTTGCAGCGGTATCAGATGATGAGCTGCTTAAACTATGGGAAGGACTTGGATATTATAATAGAGCAAGAAATTTAAAGAAAGCGGCGAACCAGGTCTTAGAGGAATATCAAGGGATTATTCCATCAAGCAAGGAGCAGCTACTTTCTTTGGCGGGCATAGGAAGCTACACAGCAGGTGCCATTGCGTCCATTGCGTATGATCAAGCAGTACCAGCAGTGGATGGAAATGTATTACGCGTTATTTCCAGAGTACTTGCTAACACAGAGGATATATTAGATCCGAAAACAAAAAAGAAATTCGAAGAACTAGTGGAACAAATCATTCCAAAGGAAAGACCAGGAGCATTTAATCAGGCACTGATGGAATTAGGAGCGATGGTATGTGTACCTAATGGAGAACCGAAGTGTAACGAATGCCCTTGGAATTCTTTTTGTGAAGCAAAAAAACAGAATTTAATTGATTGTATTCCGCATAAGGCCTCTAAAAAGCCAAGAACTATCGAAAAAAAAACAGTGCTCTTGCTACAAGATGAAAATCGGCTGGCACTGAGGAAGAGACCAGATAAGGGACTTCTGGCAGGAATGTATGAGTTTCCTTGTGTCGATGGACAGTTGACAAAACAAGAGGTAATAGAGTATCTTCATAAGAGTGGAATTGATGTGATTCGAATTGAACCATTGCTTGATGCGAAACATATATTTACACATAAGGAATGGCATATGAGAGGTTACGCAGTCAGAGTAGATGAATTGCAGGATTCTGAAGCAAAAAAAGGATTTCTTTTTGTAGATAGAATGGAAATAGAAAAGGATTATCCGATACCGTCTGCTTATTCAGCTTATTATCGATATATGAATATGAAGCTGGGACCAGATGGATTTATGGAATAGTCTGGAGGGAATGAATGTTATGAAGTTATTAACAGTAGCAATTCCTGCATATAATTCGCAGGATTATTTAGATAGAAGCGTAGAATCATTGATCGTTGGTGGTGAGGATGTGGAGATTCTCATTATTGATGATGGATCAACAGATCGAACAGGGGAAATGGCTGATGAATATGCAGCGAAATATCCATCCATTGTTAAGGCAATCCATAAGGAGAATGGTGGTCATGGTTCTGCAGTAAATACTGGTATCGAATATGCTAGTGGTATTTATTATAAAGTAGTAGACAGTGATGATTGGGTAAAGGAGAGCGCCTACAAGAAGATTTTGGAAACATTAAAGGAAATCGTGCAGAGTGGGCAGAACCTGGATCTTCTCATTAGCAATTTCGTTTATGAAAAAGTTGGAGAAAATCGTAAGAAGGTTATGAGCTATCGAAGGATTCTTCCACAGAACGAAATTTTTAGCTGGAGTGATGTTGGTCATTTTTCTACAACAAAGTATATTTTGATGCATTCTGTTATTTTTAGAACCAAACTATTAAAGGAATGTGGATTGAAGCTTCCAGAACATACATTTTATGTGGACAATCTTTTTGTATTTCAACCATTACCATATGTAAAGAGCATGTATTATCTGGATGTAAATTTCTATCGTTATTACATAGGAAGAAGTGATCAGTCAGTGAATGAGTCCGTGATGATTTCCAGAATTGATCAGCAGTTAAGAGTTAATAAACTGATGGTAGATTTCTTTGCAGCCAATCACAATAAGATTTATGGTAACAAAAAATTAAGAAGATATATGCAGAATTATTTGGATATTGTTACTACGGTATCTTCCATTATGCTGATTCGATCAGGAACAGAAGAAAACTTAGAGAAGAAGAAAGCACTTTGGGAGTATATTAAGATGAAGGATAAACGTCTATTTACCAGACTTCGCTATGGAATTCTGGGAAATGGTATGAATCTTCCAGGACGTGGAGGACGAAAAATCTCTGTAGAGGGATATCTTATTTGTCAGAGAATCTTTAATTTTAACTAATTGCACTGTGTTTTAAACCGATTACAGAAAGAAGAATTTGTATTATGAAGAAAAAAAGATTAATAGTTTCTTTATTAGCTTTAGCGCTTGTTATGACAGGCTGTAATGGTAAGAAGGAAGAGACAACTAAGAAGCATGAGGAAAAAAATGAATCTAAGAATGATCTCAGTATCTTTGGTAAGAACGATACAGATGATGAAAGTACATTCGATGATTACGAATATGATGAGTATACAATGGATGATACTTTTGAAGAAGATATTGTAGATGATGAAGATTTCCTTGAAAGTCTTAATAAGGAGCCGGCTTATAAATTTATCTCTGATTTGGGGAACTCAAAGATTGAGGTTCCGCTTATGAATTTTGAGGGAAGAACAGTGGTAATTGTGTTTGACAATCCTGAATTAACAACTCCATTTGACTATTTAGGGGGGGATGTTGGCACAGTCACATCTTCAACCGAGACATCTAACAGTGTAGATGAATGGAGTGTCGAGGGTGGAGCAGATACGTGTTTCCATACAGAGGATGAACTTGTGACCTTTCATACTTCATCAGGACCGGATGAGGAAGATATATATGAGAAGGTAACGGACAATCTTTACAAGTATAGACATGATGGTCCAAGCGATAACAGATTCTATTATATGGCACTTTGTAATATATGGAGTAACGGTAGTATTTTTTCCAAGGGTTATATCGAGTTTATTTTAGATGATGAAGATTATGACTCTGTTGCGGCTATGGATGAAAAAGCTGAGAGAATGTTTGACATGTTTACATTTTATTATCTCCCAGAGGATAAAGATGTCACACAGGCTGAGAACATGGTTACCGGTGAGATTGTTGATTTAACACAGTACTGTATGATTGAGGAACTTACAATTAAGCAAATGGCAATGTATGGAGTACAGGTTACTGATAGAAACCAGCTTATTACTGCTGAGGATGAGAGAACTTTATTAAGGCTTGATGATGAGATTAGCTATTCAATTGATTTTGGTTATTTTGGTGGTGATTATAGCGATTTCTTTAAAAATTGTTATCAGTATCTTTGTGATAGGGGTGATTTCACGATTTCGGTGGACAGCTATGGAACATTACTTTTTACCCATGGGGACAAGCTTGTTTACGAACTGGATATGCATTATCCGGAGGACAAATATACAGTAGATCAGATGATTGATTTATTCTTTGAAAATTATATTTATTAAAATTGTAACTATTCAGAACCCCATTCGCAAAATCGTTGCTTTGCAGCTTTCCTTTTGCTCATGTGGTTACTTATAATTCAAGAATCCTATAAACAAAGGGCAGCGCATTTGGCGCTGCCCTTGTTTATAGTTTAATGTACTGTTTAATAATGGATTCAATCTTATCGTTATTAAATGGTTTTACGATAAAGTCCAAAGCACCAGCTTGCATGGCGTCGATAACCATGGCTTGCTGTCCCATGGCGGAGCACATGACGATCTTAGCAGATGCGTTGATTTTTTTGATCTCCTTTACGGCAGTGATACCATCCATATCAGGCATTGTGATGTCCATAAAGACTAGCTCTGGTTTGTGCTCTATATATTTTTCTACGGCTTCTACACCGTTAGCAGCTTCTAAGATTTCAATTCCATCTTTTTTTACGACCTGTTTTAACATATTTCTCATAAACATTGCATCGTCTACTAATAAAATTTTTGCCATCTGTATACCCCTTTCGTAATACAAAAGTGATCCCTTTTCACGAGCCTTATCATCATTATAGTGCAATTAACTGACAAATTCAAGAATAATTTTAAAATAAGTAAATTCGACGTTTGAATTGTATAATTGGTAGACTAACAATATTTCACAAGAAACAATCCACCTAATTGTCTGAATTTAATAAAATTACATAAAAATACAGAAAATAGTATACAAATCATTGCGAAAATAAACTATTAACGATATAATAAATATATAGTGGCTAAAAATTCAAAAATTAAGAAAGAGGATTGTTTATGAAATTAAGAGACAAAATAATTGTGACATTCGGAGGAACGGTTCTAGTATCAGTACTGGCTTGTGGGCTTTATGCATATAACACATGCTCGAAACTTACTATGAATAGTATCAATCAAGGAATAATAACCTCTTCAGATTTAGCAGCTGATCAGATAGCAGCAAAGATAGAAGATTATATGAAAATCACAACAGTTTCTGGAATCGATGTTACTCTTTCTGGAAATAGTTCAGATTCTGTGAAAGGAGATAGAGTCGATGAACTGGCTGCAGAATATGAATTTACCAGTGGAAACATTCTAGGAATAGATGGTATTAGTTTAAAAGATCATACTGATTTTTCAGAGAGAGATTATGTCAAAAAGGCATTGGCAGGTGAGACAAACATTTCAGATATTACATTAAGTAAATATACCAATACCTATGGATTCAGTGTAGCAGCTCCAACAAAGGATCATTCAGGCAATGTAAATGGCGTTGTTTATTATCGGTTAGATATCGATTTTATGTCAGAAATATTAAATTATATTGACATGAGTGCTAACAGTTATGCATTTATCGTAGATGGAGAAGGAACCGTAATCGTACATCAGGATGAAACCCTGATCAATAATATGAACCTAACAGAAGAAGGCGGTGGTTTGGCTGCTTTGGAAAAAGAAATCCAAATGAATGGAACTGGAACTGCTACCTATACTTTAAATGGAAAGACAATGATTTGTGGCTATGCACAGATTGAAGGTACCAATGGATGGACCTTGGTATTAACTGCACCTGAATCTGATTTTACAGTAGCAGTAGAAAGTGCTATGAAAACTCTATCGATTGTAGATGTTCTGCTGATTGTAGTAGCAATTGGAATTGCCATTGCCTTTGGATATTCCATCGGTCACGCAGCAGTGAAGGTAAAGGATCTTCTTCTTACCATAGCAAAGGGTGATTTTTCAACACAGATTGAGAAATCTAATAAGAAAGATGAACTTTCCATTCTGCAGAATACAGCCATTGATCTTCAGCGAGAATTTAAAAACATGATTGGGGAAACCAATCACATTTTAGGATCAATGTCCGATTATGATTTAAGTGTGAATGACATGAATTCATATCCAGGTGCATTTAATGAATTGAGTCGTTCGGTAAATAAGATTAAGGGAATGTTAAAAAGCATGATCACAGAGGTTCAGGAATCTGCATCAGCAGTTGGAACAGGATCAGGCCAGTTGGCTTCAGCAGCAGATGCATTATCCCAAGGAACTGTTTCACAGGCTTCTTCTATTGATAAAGTTGTAATGGATGTACAGGATGTGGCAACACGTATCCATAATAATTCAGAAAATGAAATAATTGTTGAAAATAAATTAAAGGCTTTAGATGGACTGATTGGAAATGGAAATAAAGAAATGACAGAACTTCTAACTGTGGTAAAGGAAGTTGCAGATATGTCTTCAGATATTCAAAAGATTGTAGGAACCATTGATTCCATCGCATTCCAGACCAATATCCTGGCACTGAACGCATCTGTAGAAGCCGCAAGAGCAGGTGAGAATGGTAAGGGCTTTGCAGTAGTTGCAGATGAAGTCGGAAATTTAGCTGCAAAAACAAGTGAAGCTTCTAAGCAGACTTCGGAGTTAATCGGAAAATGTATTGACAGAATTGATCATGCAAAGGATAGTGCCAATATGACATTTGATTGCTTAAAACAGATTGTAGAGAATTCTTCAGATATCAATCAGGCATTTGAGGAAATTTCACAGGCAACCAAAGAACAGGCGGTGAAATCAGATAACATCAGACAGGAAATGAATATAATCTCTGATGTTGTGCAGAACAATACAGCAACTGCTGAGGAAACTGCAGCTGCGACCCAGGAACTATCAGCACAGGCAAATACATTAAGTTTTATGATTCAGAAATTTAACATTCGATAATACATGAGGAAAAGAAATGGAACGGGAAGAATTTTATCAGGCATTTGTGGAGAATGCGCTGGAAATGGCCATATTTTTTGATACATATGGAAAAATCCTGTATATCAATTCATTTGCATCAAAGCAGCTTGAGTATGATTGGGGAAAAAATAATATCTATATTCAGGATATATTCCCAAATGAGTTTGCCAAAAATGAATCTGTACAAAACAGGGTCGAGGAGTTAAAAGGTCATATTCTTACTGTAACAGCTTACCGCAAAAACCGTACCTGCTTTCCAATCAAGGCAAAATTTGTAGAAAATGAAATTTTGTCAGATACCTATTTTTGCGTTGCAATTGATGAAACAGATAAGATCTATTTTGAAAAAATGGCATCAAGGGCAGATGAAGAAGCTAAGGAAGCCAATAAATTGAAAACAGAGTTTGTTGCAACCATTACTCATGAACTGAGAACACCAGTAAATGGGATCATGGCAAATACACAGGATTTATTATCCAAGGAAACAGATGAGAAAAAGCTGTATATTCTGCAGATGATGGAAAGAGGCTGTCGGGATATGAGTGGACTCATCAACAATATTTTAGATTTTTCCAAGCTTGAGGCTGGAAAGTTTACTTTGGAAAAAAGAGAATTTGATTTTCGGGCGATGATGGATTATGTAAAAACCAACCATCAGAAAAAGATTACGGAAAAAGGTCTTGATTTCTTCTGTACTATATCACCAGAGGTGCCAGAGAAGATTGTGGGAGATGAATTAAGAATTGTACAAATCTTAAATAATCTTATCTCTAATGCAACAAAGTTTACTGATATTGGAAAAATTTCGGTGGAAGTATTGAAAACAGCACAAATGGATCAAAGGATTGAGCTGTTTTTCCTGGTGATGGATACGGGAATAGGAATTGATAAGGAAGCACAGGACAAATTATTCAAAAGCTTTTCTCAGGTAGATGCTTCGATTTCAAGACGTTTTGGGGGAACAGGACTTGGCCTTAATATCAGCAAACAACTGGTAGAACTCATGGATGGACAGATTCGTGTGGAAAGTGAGCCGGGAAAAGGAAGTATTTTTTCTTTTCATATATGGGTGGAATTAACAGAGAAAGAGGCAAAGGAAGCACAGGGCAAGCCCGTACATGTAGATTCCCTGTCTTATGTTTCTGGAGAACAGGAAAAGCTTCATACAAAAGAAAACTCACCGATCTGGCAGTTTGGAACTGCTGAAAATAAGAAAGAGATTGATCAAAAGATAGATAAGATGATCCTTTGTGTGGAATTGGGAAATTATGAGAAAGCAGAAATGTTTGCAGATACATTAAAGAAGCTGACGTCTACAGCAGATAGTGAGCTTCGCCAGGCAACACTTCGTTTGAAGATGGCAGTTCAAAGAGCAGATTATGAAAAAATCATAGAATCCTACGAAGAATGGAAGGCATTATATGGTGGAACAGAATAAAGGGAAAAATATAGTGCTTATCGTGGATGATGTGGAATCCAATCGATTTGCATTACGAGATATCGTGCTTGATATGGGACTTTCTCCAGTTTTAACAGAAAGTGGAGCCCAGGCACTGCGTTTTTTGGAAAAACATCAGCCCCTGCTGATCATATTAGATATTGCAATGCCTGAAATGGATGGATTTGAGGTATGTAGCAGACTTCAGGAAAATGTGGACACAAAAGATATCCCTATCATTTTTATTTCTGCATTTGATGATGCGAAGGATGTAGTAAAGGGATTTGAATTAGGTGGATCAGATTATATTACCAAGCCATTTATTCCAGAGGTTGTTAAGGCCCGAGTTGGACTTCATCTCAAACTGACACAGACCCGTCAGGAAATGTTAGAAATCAATCGTCAGTTAAAAACCAGTGTTGCACAGCAACTTTCTCAAATGGAAATAGAAAAGAGAAATGTGTTGTATGCATTAACCCGAGTTGCCAGGGAAAATGCAGGCTATGACGAGATGCATATGGAGAGGGTGAAGCGAAACAGCAAGCTGTTGGCAGAAGCGATGCAGCTTTCAGAGCTTTTTGCAGATACCATCTCAGATAGTTATATTCAGACTGTTGAGTTAGCAGCTCCATTGTGTGATCTTGGGAATGTAGCTATTCCAACCCATATCCTGCAAAAACAGGAAAGTCTGGATTCGGAAGAATGGGAACTTATGAAGACCCATACGCTTGTAGGAGCCAGAGTGATTGCAGATGTAAAAAATACAGGTGATTACAACGATTTCTTACAAATTTCCTGGGAAATTGCGCTAAATCATCATGAAAACTGGGATGGAAGCGGTTATCCAAATCAGATCAGCGGCAGTGAGATTCCGTTATCTGCGCAGATTGTTGCGGTGGCAAGCGCGTATTGTTCGCTTACTGAAAAACGTGTTTATCGAGAAGCGTTTAGTGGAGAACAAGCTGTGGAAGAACTTTTACAGGATGCTGGAACAAAATATAATCCAGAAATCGTAAAGGTTATGAAGATGATTTATAAGAGAATGATATAAAAATAAAAAGGCAGGAAAAATAGATGAGAGCGATCAGAGTGTTGGTAGTAGAAGATTCAATACTTTTTCGGGAATTGTTGGTATCGTGTTTGACGGCTGAGGAGGATATTGAAATTGTCGGTGTAGCTAAGGATCCGTTTGAGGCAAGAGATATCCTGCAAAGATGCCCGGTTGATGTTATGACACTGGACGTTGAGATGCCAAGAATGGGTGGAATTGAGTTTTTGAGAAAGCTAATGCCTCAATGTCCGCTTCCAGTAGTGGTAGTCAGTTCTTTGAGCGATAAAGTTTTTGATGCATTAAATGCTGGTGCAGTGGATTTTGTAGCAAAACCAAGTTGTGCCAACAAGTTTCAGTTAGAGGAATTTATAAGAAATGAACTTTTGGTGAAAATCAAGATCGCATCCATTGCAAAGATTGGAACTATTAAGAAAAATATAGTAACACAATCAACACATCAGAATCTTGCTGTTTCTACTAAGAATCTTGTGGTTGCCATTGGTGCATCAACCGGTGGGACAGAAGCTATTGCCACGGTATTAAAGGATTTTAACACGGATATCCCTGGGGTAGTGATTGTACAGCATATGCCTGCAGGATTTACAGCGATGTATGCCAAAAGATTGAATGATCAGTGCAGGATTACAGTAAAGGAGGCCAAAAGCGGAGATGTTGTAATGCCAGGTCAGGCACTGTTAGCACCTGGTGGAGACAGTCACATGGAACTTGTGAAGGTTGGTGGAAATTACCAGGTAATGCTGAAAAAGGCTCCAAAGGTAAATGGACATTGCCCATCAGTAGAAGTGCTTTTTAATTCTGTAGCTAAGGTCGCAGGAGATAAAGCACTTGGCATCATCTTAACTGGAATGGGTGGAGATGGTGGAAAAGGCTTATTAAACATGAGGGAGGCAGGTGCACAGACCATTGGGCAGGATGAATCCACCTGTGTTGTTTATGGAATGCCAAAGGTTGCATATGATTGTGGCGCAGTTATGTATCAGGAAAAATTACAGGATATTGCAAAAAAAACATATTCTGTTTTAAACAAATATAAATAAGAAATCTAGGAAGCTAATAATTTTTCACTTGCATGTAAGAAAGGCGTGAGACGTATGAAAATCTTATTAACAGAAGATGATTTTGTCACAAGAAAGTATATGTGTGAATTTCTATCCAAATATGGAGAGTGTGATGTTACAGTGGATGGAATGGAAGCTGTGGATGCTTTTTTAATGGAATTAGAAGCAGGAAAACCATATGATCTGGTGTGTTTGGATATTATGATGCCAGTCATGGATGGATATCAGGCGCTGATGGGAATCCGTAATATTGAAAAGGAAAAGGGAATCCCAAAGGACAAGGCAGTGAAGATAATTATGACAACAGCTTTGAATGATGAAAGAAATGTAAAAATGGCATTCGAATATGGATGTACCATTTATTCAGGAAAACCAATAGATCAGGAGCGCTTTGAACAGGCATTGAAGAAATTGGGACTTATATAAAAGGAGGAGATCACAAAAATGGGTATGGAATTTAATTCAGAGGATATGCTTGATCTTTACCTCCAGGAGAACAATCAGTTGCTTGAAAAACTTCAGGAAATTGTACTGGAGCAAAAGGATGAAGAATGCTTTGATGAGGATAGTATCAATGAGATTTTCCGTACAATGCATACCATCAAGGGTTCGTCAGGTGTCATGATGTTCGATGATATTATGAATCTTTCTCATAAATTAGAGGATGTATTCTTTTACATTAGAGAGTCAAGCCCAGATAATGTCCCACATGTGGAGCTGGTGGCTATTGTATTAGAGGTGGCAGATTTTATATCAGGGGAAATGGATAAGCTTTCTAATGGAGATCGGGCAGATGGAGTGGCTACTGATTTAATTGAAAAAATTGATGAATTTTTGAATTCCATCAAGGGAACACCAAGACAAAAGGCTAAGGTAATTCAGGAAAATGTACATGAAGAACCAGAACAGTTTTATATTGCTCCAAAGCCAACAGGAGATAGTAAATATTACCGTCTTGTAGTACATTTCAGACCTGAAACTGCCTGGGCGAATATTCATGCATATAAAACAGTCAGTGCGTTAAAGGAAGTGACCCAGGATATCTCCTACTATCCTGCAGATGTGTTATCCAATGAAAGCACGGCTGAAGTTATCATGGAGAATGGCTTTAAGATTATGTTAAAAACCGATGCTATGGTGGAACATATTGAAGAGACTATTTTAGCCATTTATGAAGTGGAAACAGTAGATATTTCAGAAGAAAACCAAAGTGCATATGAAACCGGTTTTACAGCAGATGGTGAATTTCCACGCTTGATTGATTTAGAATCCAGTATAGAGGAAATTGAAGCAAAGGCTGAAGCAAAAGAAGGGGAAGAAGCGGCAGCGGAAGAGAAAAAACCATTTGCGCCAGGTGATTTCGTTATTGAGGATAAGGAACCTGGTAAAGCGAAGAAACTTGCAAAGGATAAAGCGAAAAAGAATGATAAGGCTGCATTTATCAGTGTAGATATCCATAAGATGGATATGCTGATGGATCTGATTGGGGAGCTTGTAATTTCAGAATCCGTTGTGCTGCAGAATCCAGATTTAAAGGTTCCAGGTTTAAGCTTGGAAAACTTTAATAAGGCAGCAGCCCAGATGGCTAAGATTTCAACAGATCTGCAGAATGTTATTATGAGCATGCGAATGGTTCCACTAACCACAACCTTCCAGAAGATGAATCGAATTGTGTTTGATGCATCTAGAAAATTAGGAAAAGAAATAGAATTTGAAATGGTTGGAGAAACCACTGAGGTGGATAAGAATATCATTGAGCATATTTCAGATCCTCTTATGCATTTGGTTCGAAATGCAGTTGATCATGGTATAGAGACGCCAGAGGAAAGAGAGAAAGCGGGAAAGACTGAAAAAGCAAAGGTTACCTTATCTGCCAAAACAGAATCAGGAAAGGTTTGGATTGGCGTACAGGATAATGGTGCTGGTCTAGACAGAGTAAAGATTTTAGAAAAAGCAAGACGTCAGGGTATTTTGGATGAAACAAGACCTGACAGTAGTTATACGGATAAAGAGGTATATCAGTTTATTACCCTTCCAGGTTTTTCAACAAATGAAAAGGTAACGGAATTCTCAGGACGAGGTGTAGGTATGGATGTGGTTGTATCAAACATTCAGGCAATTGGTGGATCCCTGGAAATAGAAAGCACTCCTGGCGAAGGAAGTATGATGCTTCTTAAGATTCCGTTAACACTTGCTATTATTGATGGTATCGTGATGAAGGTAGGAGATGCATCCTTTGTTATTGAAACCGGAATGGTAAAGGAATTTGTCAGTGTACAAAAAGAAATGGTAGTGCACGAACCAAGTGGCGAAGAATATGTTATGTTGCGTGGTGAAGCGTATCCTGTGCTTAGAATCGGTGAACTGTATCATATGGAACATTATGAGCAGGAAGTCGAAAAGGGAATGATGGTTGTGATCCAGGTGGAACAAAAGATGAGCTGTATTTTTGTGGATAGTCTGGTAGGAAAACAGGAAATCGTTGTGAAACCAATTCCAGATTATGTGAAAAAGGTTAAGGGCTTATCAGGATGTACACAGCTTGGAGATGGAAGCATTGCATTGATACTGGATGCAGCAGGACTGGTTGAGTAGTTACATTAGTTTTTTACATAGAGAAAGGACATTGAAAATGAGCGTAACAGATACACAGAAAAATAAGTATGTCACTTTTAAATCCGGAAATGAATTTTTCGGATTAAAGATTGAATATGTGAATGAGATCATCGTATATCAGGAGGTAACAGAGGTACCAGAAACAGAGGATTATATCAAGGGCCTGATAAACTTGCGTGGAAAAATCATTCCAGTTATTGATGTTCGAATTCGCTTTAAACAAGAGCCATTTGAATACAATGACAGAACCTGTATTATTGTAATCAATTTTAAGGAGACTGTGGTTGGTCTTATTGTGGAAAAAATCGCGGAGGTTGTAGAAATTCCAGAGGATCAGATTCTACCATCCCCTTCTATGGGTAAGGGAGAGAAAACCCAAAATAAGTATGTGTATGCCATTGGTAAAGTTGGAGATCAGGTGAAATTGTTACTAGATCCGGAAAAACTGTTAAAAGAGGAGGATTTCGCTGATCTGATTAAGGATGAAGAAGAGGAGGAAGAAGTATAATGGAAAAAATTAAGAATATGAAATTATATACAAAGTTACTGATTTCATTTGGCGTAATTGATGTTACATTTTTACTTACATTGATTCTTTCTTTTAGTGGTGTAAGAAAAGCAATGGTTACCGATGATCCACAACTCTTTTTAAAACAGTTTAATGGCCAGCTTGGCTTTATGCTCTTAGTGATCATTTTAGTTATGTGCTTTATAGGTTTTTCGTTGGGAAAATTGATCAGAAGATCTTTTGGAAAATTGCAAACAGCAGCAAAGGAAATTGCTGATGGTAAGGTAGATGTAAAAATCAACAAAGATCATGATGATGAATTTGGTTTGTTGATCGAGGATTTTCAGCAGGTGATCAATATAACACAATATCATGCAAAAATCGCTGATATGGTTGCAAATGGAAATATGTCAGTTGATGTAAAGACTACAGAAAATGATGTTTTAGGCATGGCATTATCAAAGATGGTAAAAAGAAATTATGATTCATTATCCAATATCAGTGATGCAGCCATGCAGGTTTCTTCAAGCTCTGCAGAAGTTTCAGGTGCAGCAGAGTCTCTTGCCCAGGGTTCTACTGAACAGGCAAGTGCTATCCAGCAGATTACAGCATCCATTGATGATATTGCAGATAAGACAAAGCAAAATGCGCAGGAAGCTAATAAAACAGCAGAACTGATGGCAAAGACATTATCAGATGTAGAACATGGTAATGAACAGATGCAGAGTATGACAGTTGCCATGGATGATATCAATAAATCCAGTGAGAGTATTTCAAAAATTATTAAAGTCATTGATGATATTGCATTTCAGACAAATATCCTGGCTTTAAATGCAGCAGTGGAAGCTGCCAGAGCAGGAGATGCAGGAAAGGGATTTGCAGTTGTTGCGGAAGAGGTGCGTAATCTTGCAGCCAAGAGCCTGGCTGCTGCGGCTGAAACGGCTGAGATGATCGAGGATTCTATTCGCAAAGTAAATGTAGGCTCCAATATTGCTGTAGAAACAGCAAAGGCGTTGGAAAAAATTACAAATAATGTGAAAGAATGTGAGAGCATGATCACAGAGATTGCGGAGGCAAGCAATTATCAGGCGACAGCCATTGCACAGATTGATCAGGCAGTGGATCAGGTATCTCAGGTTGTACAGACCAATTCGGCTACCAGTGAAGAATGCGCTGCAGCAAGTGTGGAATTAGCAAAGCAGGCTGACAGAATGACAGATCTGTTATCTTACTACAAGTTAGATGGAAAGGTTACAGAACCAGTAGATTTATTAGAGGATTATATGTCTGGAAGAAAAGAAGAAGAGAATACACAATATGTAAAAAAGATTTCGTTGGATGATGATTTTATGACATATGAATGAGGATTTTCATGGAACAGGAACGTAAGGAAGTCGTAAGACTGGAACGAAGTATATTAACATTTTACAGTATTTTTAACGTTACACTGTTTTTATTTGCTGAACAGCTAGAGTGGGGAAGCATTGTTTCCCTGCTCTATTTGCTCAGCATTTTTGTTATGTGGTTTATTAGCTTAAATGGATATTTTGACCGCAAGGTAAGAAGTTTTCTGTATGTCTGTATTATGCAGATATCCTTGCTTTTATTGGTTGCTAATGGGGCAGAGTATGAAAGTGTGCTGTTCTTGATCATATGTTTGGGAATTTTAAGCGGACTTTTCGGTGAAAAAAACCTGATCATTTTGACTTCTTTTGTGGCGCTACTTTTAACAGTGTATGAAGTATATAGAAATTTTTCAGAGTATGTAAATTATGATGAGAGCAGGTCATTGCTGCTGGTTGAGGTGATCAATTTATTTTTGATCGAATATGCGATTTATTTTTGGGTGAAAAAAAGAGAGGATACGAAACGCTATATGGAAGAGTCTATAGAAGAGCTTCATATTGCGGAACAGAGTAAGACTGATTTTTTATGTAATGTTAGCCACGAATTAAGAACTCCGATCAATTCTATTGTGGGAATCAGTGAGATCGCATCTAAGGAAACGGAACTGGAAAGGATTAGAGAAGAAATTGATCAGATGCAACTGGCTGGAAAAAGACTTCTGTCAGTTGTAAGTGATGTGCTTGATTTTTCAGAATTACAAAGTGGAAAGGTTGAGGTGCTAGAGGAGGCATATTATATTTCCTCAATGATTCAGGATATTATTAAGATGTCCTATTCCTTTAAAGAAGAGAAAAAAATAGAGATTCTATTCAATATAGATGGAAATATTCCAAAAGGACTTATTGGAGATGAAAAAAAGATTCGAAGAGTTATTTTGAATTTAGTAAACAATGCTGTGAAATTTACCCAGAATGGGTATGTACTGATTAAGGTGACATCACGAAAAGAAGGATATGGTGTGAATCTTTGCTTTGAGATCAAAGATACCGGTATAGGTATGTCTCAGGAGGATCAGGAAAAACTGTTTAACAGCTTTACGCAAATTGATGGCAGCAGAAAACGAGCTGTTGGAGGTATGGGACTTGGATTATCTATTTCTAAGATGCTGGTTTATCAGATGGGAGGTATCCTGTCGGTAAAGAGCAAAGAAGGAAAAGGTACAACATTTCAGGTAGTCATTCCACAAAAAATAGCAGATGAGAATCCTATTTCAGTTGTGAAAAATAAGGATAAGATCAATGTTGCTGTTTATATTGATATGGAACAGTTTGAATTAGAATTGATTCGTGGTGCATATGCAAGTGTGATTACAGAGTGTGTAGGCAGTTTGCAAGTAAAATATCATTTTTTCAAAAACTTTTTAGACTTAAAAAGAAGATTGGAAAAGAAGGAATTTACTCATTTGTACATGTCTATGAATTCCTATCAGAATAATCAACCTTATTTTGATGCCATATCATCCAATATTCAGATACTGGTGGTTCGGGAACCAGCAATGGGCAGAGTATTGGCAAATAAAGATCTTATTGAGATTAGTAAGCCATTCAATTTATTGTCATTGGTGGAGGCACTAAATCAGGGCAGAGATATGCTTGATAGTAATGAAACAGATTCAGACACTCAGTTTGTGGCACCGGAAGCATGCGTATTGGTTGTGGATGACAATATGATGAATCTTTTGGTGGCAAAGAGATTGCTGGAATCGTATCAGATTCAGGTAGATACAGCTTTGAGTGGAATGGAAGCATTAACGATGGTCCAAAACCGGGAATATGACATTGTATTTATGGATCACATGATGCCTGAAATGGATGGTGTGGAAACATTGCATGCTATTCGAAAACTGGTTGGAACCTATTACAGTTATGTGCCAGTGATAGCCCTGACAGCCAATGCAGTAGCAGGATCTCGAGAAATGTTTTTAAAAGAAGGTTTTACCGATTTTGTGGAAAAACCTATTGATATCTCTACATTGGAAAGAAAGTGTAGAAAATATATTTCACAAGACAAGATAGGAAAATTACAATCGAAGTCGTTGATTACTGAGAAAGAACAGCGAGAGGATGATTCTTTAGAAGTTTCTAAAGAATCGTTGGTGAAAAAAAATGATGAAATGGTGATTCCGGGGATTTCTACCAAAGATGGTCTGGTATATTGCAGAGATGAAGAAATCTATAAAGAGATGTTAAGTCAATGTGCCATGTCAGGATTAGATGTGATTTATCGGATAAAGGAGCTGTTTACGAGTCAGAAATGGAAGGATTATACCATTGCTGTACATGCAGCCAAAAGTGCCACTAAGACGGTTGGGGCAATAGCCTTAAGTGAAAGCTGTAAAGAGCTTGAATTGCTTGGAAAAGAATATGATGCTTTGGAAAACAAAGAGTCTGAGGAGGCTCTGATGCTGATCGAAAAAATCAAGAATAAGCATCCGAAAATGATACAGTGTTATCAGGAGATTGTTGGAAATATCAGTGAATATTTTGGAATTTGTCCAGTATGTACATTAAAGGATAAAAAGGTATTTGAAAGTACACCGGAGTATGAAAGACTCATGCAGGGGTTAGAGGATGCAGCATATGATTTTGATGGGGACAGAATGAAAGAACTGTTAGCATCTATTGAAAACAAGGAAATGAAGGAGAGTTTGGCTGGCATATATCAGAAGATTGAATGCTCGGATCTGATTTCGGCAGCAGAAGCCTTTCGAAAACTATTTGCGTAAAGATGAGTGAGTGACAATGAATAAGATTTGGAAAATTTTTTTTGATGATTCCTTAGAATTAAGAGAACAGCTATTTCGAAATATTATTATGCTTGGATCCTTAGCGGGGGTTTTTGCCCTTGCTGAGAGTTATTTTCTTGGGAATTTAAAGCAGGTTGTTTTGCCGTTTATTCTTCTTTTTGTAGTACTGGTGATTGCTACCTACCTAACAATTCAGTACCATAAAATCGAAATTACCGCAATTATTGTTGGTGGAATCTTAACAGGCATTATGTTTCCTGTGATGTTTTTCAAAAGTGGTGGTATTCATGGCGGTGCAACGGTATGGTTTGTATTTAGTATTTTTTACATATTCATTATGTTTAACGGGTTTAAGCTATGGCTTTTTCTTGCAATCACCATTGTAGTGGACCTGACCTGTTATATTGTAGGGTATCATCATCCAGCCATGATCACGCCTCTTGATTCAGAATATACCATTTATTTAGATTCTGCTTTTGGCGTTTTTGCAGTTGGTATCACAGGATCCTTAATGATGCGCACACAGATGAATATGTTTCGTAAAGAACGTGAAATCACAAAACAGCAGACCAAGGAACTGGAACGGGCAGGTGATTATAAAAATGCATTTTTTGCCAATGTCAGTCATGAGATCAGAACACCTTTAAATTCCATTATTGGGTTGAATGATATGATCCTTCGAGAGGATGTTTCTGAAAAGGTGCGGGAATATGTAAAAAATTCTGACGTGGCAAGTCATATGCTTCTTAGTATGGTAAATGATTTTCTAGATATATCACAGTTAGAGTTAAAAAAGATGAGTATCCTAAAATCAGACTATGCGACAAAGAAGCTTTTGGATAACATGATCGATGTTATGAAGGTATTGGCACAGGAGAAGAACTTGGAGTTTCGGGTGGATATTGATGAGGAACTCCCTAGTATTCTGTTAGGTGATCTAAAGAGAGTACAGCAGATTCTATTAAATCTGTTATCCAATGCCATCAAGTATACCAATGCAGGTTCTGTGACCTTTACAGTGACTAAGGAATGGGTACCACATAGAGTGACACCTGGGGAGGAAGGCTCACCAGAAGCTTTTGAAAAGTCCAAGGAGTTGGATAATGTAAGGCTAAAGATTTCCGTACAGGATACTGGAATCGGAATTCGAAGTGAAGATCTTGGGCATATCTATGATAGCTTTAAACGTTTGGATGGAAAAACAAATCAGGCAACCCAGGGAACGGGACTTGGACTTTTTATCACAAAGCAGCTTGTGGATCTTATGGATGGTAATATCTGGGTAGATAGTATTTATACGAAGGGTTCTACTTTTACGGTGGAAATAGAGCAGCAGGTTGTGGATAAAACACCAATCTATGAAGAAAATGTGAATCGATCAAAGGCGAAGGAAAGCTATCAGCAGATTTTTGAGGCACCAGAAGCCCGTGTGCTTATTGTTGATGATGACCATATCAGCCGCCTTGTGACAAAGAATCTGTTGCAACATACCAAAATGAATATTGAGGTTGCTAAAAACGGGACAGAATGTCTGAACATGGCTAAGAACAAATATTATCATGTGATCATAATGGATCACATGCTGCCTGATATGAATGGTGCGGAAATTTTAATGGAACTTAGAAATCAGGAAAATGGCCTTTGCAGGGACTCTGCAGTGTTACTTGTGACAGCCAATAATCTTTCAGAGGCAAGAAGGATATTCCAGGAAAACCGTTTTGATGGATATTTGGAAAAACCATTTACGTCAAATGCATTGGAAGAAGAAGTCTTAAAGCTTTTGCCTAAGGAGATTATCGAACTTCATAACATGGCATATACAGATACTGTGAAAATGGTTTCTGCCCAGAAACGAAAAAGAATCTGTATCACATCAGACTGTGTATGTGAGATTCCTGAAGAATGGGTGGAAAAATATGACATTCGTCTGATGTATCTGTATATCAAAACAGAGTCAGGACGTTTCGCGGATACCTTGGAAATCCATTCCAATTATTTGTCAGATTATTTGACTCGTGAGATGTCTACTGCTCAGGCTGTGAGTGCTTCTATTGAAGAATATGAAGAATTTTTTGCAGATAGATTGACAGAGGCTGACGAGGTAATCCATATTTCTATGGCAGCCAATACGGGAATCAGTTATTCCAATGCAGTGGATGCGGCAACAGGATTTGATCATGTGCATGTTATCGATTCGGGACAGATTTCTGGAGCACAGGGACTTTTGGTTATGCGTGCGGCAGAAATGGCAATGGAAGGATTGAATACAAAAGAAATAATTGAGGGAATCGAAAAAGCGAAGTCAATGATAGAAAACAGATTTCTGATGCCTTCTTCCAGAATTTATTATCAGCATGGATATATTAGCAAGTTTCCTGCAAAGTTATTGCTTGCTATAAAAGCAAGACCAATGCTTGGTATGCGTCAAAGTAAACTATCTGTAATGGGATTTTTTATAGGAAGCGAAGATCATGCAAGGAAAGAATTTGTTAAATATCATTTGCGGTTAAAGAAAAAAATCGATCACAGAGTTGTATTTATTTCTCATGTAGGATGGACGGTAAAGGAGCTGAATGTATTGAAACAGCAGATTCTTTCTAGAGTTCCATTTGAGAATGTAATCATTGAAAATGCAAGTGTATCCAATGCTTGTAATGCAGGACTAAAAACAGTGGGTATAGCATTCTTTAAAAGAAGTGATATCGATAAGGAACATACCTTATAAAAGACAATGGGGACGGGAAATCTTGTCATGATTACCCGTCCCCATTGTCTTTATGAATATTTTCTTAATGGTTTGATTAAACTTGTGCAATATACGATGTAATAAAAAATACCAAAACAGATAAATGCAGTAATTACATCAAATACAGAGTGCTGTTTGATGAACACTGTGGCAAGAATAATACCTGTGCATAACAGGAAGGAAAGAACTCTTACCCATTTATGTTTTTCAAGTGCTTTGGTTCTATGTAGCCCCAAATGCATACCAATGGAATTAAAAACATGGATACTTGGGAAAAGATTGGTTGGTGTATCTGTTGCCTGTAAGGATACAACTAGTCTGGTGAAAAAGTTATCACGAGGCATAACAGTTGGCCTTAGATCATGTCCATTCGGATATATTGTGGAAATGATCAAAAACAAAGTCATTCCAAAACAGATAAACCAGCAGGTTCTTGCATATTCTGCTTCATCGAAAAAAGCTAAAAAACACAACGTACAGCCAACATAGAAAAACCATATGTCATATGGAATGATAAAATATTCAATAAATGGAATATAATCATCGATCTTCATATGGATCAAGTGAAAATCTGTTGTGATATTTTTTTCTAGAATTGTAAACCATGTCATATAAATGACCATATAAACTAACATTGGTGCCAGAAGTTTCAATGCTTTTTTCGTTCTGTTTAACATATATAATCCCCAATCAACAAAGTAATTTCAACTTATACATATAAGATGCAGGCTGCTGAACTGTTACACATTATAGCATGGTAAATTTAAAAAGAAAACGTAGAAAAAATGAAAAAAACATAAAATCCGAAAACAGTAGACATAAACTGGTCTTATATGGTACATTCATAGATAAGTATTTTATATTGTGATATGGAATATGAGCGTTTCAATATGAGGAGGAAGAACCATGTATTCATTAGATGAAGTAAAAGCAATTGATCCTGAAATTGCGCAGGCGATTGTTGACGAACAGGAAAGACAGAACAGTCATATCGAATTGATTGCTTCTGAAAACTGGGTAAGCAAAGCTGTTATGGCAGCTATGGGAAGCCCACTTACAAACAAATATGCAGAAGGATATCCTGGAAAGAGATATTACGGTGGATGTCAGTGTGTTGACGTAGTTGAAGACTTAGCAAGAGAAAGAGCGAAAGAGTTATTCCATTGTGATTACGCTAATGTACAGCCACATTCAGGTGCACAGGCAAATATGGCAGTATTTTTTGCAATTCTTGAGCCAGGGGATACATATATGGGTATGAACCTTGACCATGGCGGACATTTATCCCATGGTTCACCAGTGAATATGTCAGGTAAGTATTTCAATTGCGTACCTTACGGTGTCAATGATGATGGTTTTATTGATTACGATAAAGTTAGAGAAATCGCATTAGAATGCAAGCCTAAGATGATTATTGCAGGTGCATCGGCATATGCAAGAAAAATTGACTTTAAGAAATTCAGAGCAATTTGTGATGAAGTTGGTGCTGTTTTGATGGTAGATATGTCTCATATTGCAGGTTTGGTAGCTACTGGAATGCATGAAAGTCCAATCGGAATTGCTGATGTTGTTACTACAACAACACATAAGACACTTCGTGGACCTCGTGGTGGTTTGATTCTTTGCAATCAGGATGTTGCAGATAAATATAATTTCAATAAGGCTATTTTCCCAGGTATTCAGGGTGGCCCATTGATGCACGTAATCGCTGGTAAGGCAATCTGTTTCAAAGAAGCATTAACAGACGAATTTAAAGAATATGGTAAAAATATTGTTGCTAATGCACAGGCACTTTGCAAGGGCTTACTTGACAGAGGCATCAAAATCGTATCTGGCGGTACAGATAATCATTTAATGCTTATGGATCTTACAAACTTTGGATTGACAGGAAAAGAAGTTGAAAAATGGTTGGATGCGGCTCACATCACAGCTAACAAAAATACAATTCCAAATGATCCACAGTCTCCATTCGTTACTTCAGGTATCCGTTTGGGAACACCAGCTGTAACAAGTCGTGGAATGAATACTGAGGATATGGATAAGATTGCAGAAGCAATTGCAACCATCGTGAAAAATGGTGAAGCTGGAATCCCAGCTGCAAGAGCAATCGTAGATTCTTTAACAGCCAAGTATCCATTGATCTAATAATGTGAATATTGCTTGGAAATACAAGGACTGATTTATTGTCAGTCCTTTTTTCGTGAGAAAAAATGTGAAGAAATGATGAATTTTGTTGACAGGGTTAGTGTATGGTGCTATATTCGAACTGTATTAATCATGTTAGTACAGTTGGACACGGTGAGTTGTTAATCAGAAAACGAATAATCGTTTTTGGGAGCGACGCATGTCTAATGGAAGGAGCACTATGATTGTTATTGACTACAAGGATCGGCGACCGATTTATGAGCAGATCATTGACAGAGCCAAGATATTGATCGTGAAAGGAATTTGGAAACCTAATGAACCATTGCCTTCAGTAAGAAGTTTGGCAATGGAACTTAGCATCAATCCGAATACCATTCAGAGAGCATATCAGGAACTGGAACGTGCAGGATATATTTATTCTGTAAAGGGAAAGGGAAGTTTTGTGAGTGATCCGGGTCAGCTGATTGAGGAAAAGAAACAGGAATTGATATGTGCCCTCAAGGATACTGCTTCGAAATTATTAGAGGCTGGTTTTGCCAAAGAGGACATAAAGATGATGATTGACGGGATATAGAGATAGGAATCATCAGAAAGGACTAGTTATGATAGAAACAATTGCTGTAACCAAGAAATATGATGAGTTAGTAGCAGTAAACAGTGTGAGCTTACAGATAAAGGAGAATAACGTTTTTGGACTGATTGGTACCAACGGAGCAGGAAAGAGTACATATATGAGAATGCTTTCCGGCATCATCAAGGCAGATAAGGGTGAGGTCAGAGTTGATGATCACCTGGTGTATGATAACGCTAAGATGAAGCGAAGAATCTGCTTTTTATCAGACGAACAGTATTTTTTCAGTAATGCAACTGCAGTCGATATGGAGAAATACTACAACATGATGTATCCATTGTTTGATAAGGAAAGATTTTATAAACTGTTGGATCAGTTTGGACTTGATAAACGCTGTAAGATCCATACATATTCCAAGGGGATGAAGAAGCAGTTGCAGATTCTCCTTGGGATATGTTCCCGTACTAAATACTTGTTATGCGATGAAACCTTTGATGGGCTAGATCCGGTGATGCGCCAGGCAGTAAAGAGTATTATGGCTGGTGAGATTGCCGCAAGAGAATTAACCCCTGTGATTGCATCTCATAACTTAAGAGAACTAGAGGACATTTGCGATAGTGTTGGTCTTTTATATAAAGGTGGCGTTGTACTCAATAAGGATCTGGAAGACATTAGAACCGATATTCATAAGATCCAGTGTGTATTTCAGAATGAAGAGGATGAAAAGAATACAATGGATAAGCTTACTATTATGAAGGATGAAAAGAGAGGTTCCCTTCATCTGTTAACAGTCAGAGGAAATGAGATGCAGATTGAAAATATTTTAGCATCAGGTAATCCTGTTTTTTCAGAGGTACTTCCACTGACACTGGAAGAAATCTTTATCAGTGTAACGGAGGTAGTTGGCTATGATATCAAAAAGCTCATTGGTTAATCAGATTAGACATAATTGTAAGCGAAGGATATGGTGCCTGGCAATTTTGTCTTTGGGATTTTTTCTGACACTTCCAATGTTTATTGCAGGAAGAACAAGCCAGATTAAATATGCTTTTATGGAAGCGGATGGAAATAGTGTAGTAGATAACTTTTTTCTTTACGATGCGTTTACACCAAATGGTAATTATTATTCCACATTGATGCTTTTGATCGCTGCTGTTTTGACAGGTATTTCAAGTTTTTGTTACTTAAACAGTAAAAGTCAGGTGGATCTTTACCATAGCATGCCGATCAGCAGAAAGAAATTGTTTTCGATTCGTTTTTTAAGCGGGTATGTTCTTTTTCTCATACCGTATACCTTTAATTTGTGCGTGGCAGGAATTGTAGCCATGGTTCATGGAGGTATGAGCAAGTCGGGATGGGAAAGTGTATTTCAGATGTTTGGATTTCAGAACATTTATTTCCTGGCAATCTATACATTGGTTTGTTTAGCTGTGATCATTTCAGGAAATCTGTTAAACAATCTAATTATTACGGGAGTGCTTATGTTTGGTGAGGTTTTTGCTCACGTAGTATTCTCTACACTTCGCAATATGTTTTTTTATACGTATTATCCTTCAGATAGGAAAAATATCTATTTTACGCCATTTTATAAGCTATATGATGCGATGGCTCGTAACTATCCACATAATTGTGATATTTATCAAGCATTTTATGTGGATAGCAAAGATGTATACAAGATGCTTATGTGGATAGTTGTTGTGGTTGCAGCAGCAGTTATTCTATTTTGCAAAAGATCATCAGAAAAAGCAGGAAAGGCTATTATTTTTCCATGGATGGAGTTGGTGATCAAGGTATTTTTGACAGTACTTATTACATATTCTGGCGGGTTTATCTGTGAAAGCTTTTTTGTATATAACAGCTTTGGATGGTTTTTATTCGGCGGTATTGCAGGATTTGTATTGAGTCATATCTTATTGGAAATGTTGTTTCGAGGAGATTTCAGAGCTGCATTTAAACATATGTGGCATTGGGCAGTGGATGCTGTATTGGTTGCTATTGTATTGGGTATCTATTGGTTTGATGTTTTCGGATATGATGCATATATTCCGAAGAAGAATGAAATTGTATCAGCATCCGTTTGTTTTTACCGGTTAGATAGTAAGATTGATTATGTGGATTATGTAGATACAAGAGGAAATCTGTATGGAGATTATCAGGATTGTGCCACTTATCGCTTAGAGAATATGACATTGACAGATATTTCTAAGTTGTATGAGCTTGTAAAGATTGGGGTTGCAAGCGAAGAAAAAATCAATCCCTGGGCTGAATATATTGCTATCGATGATACAACTGCCGGACAATATTCTTCTTATAACTATGAGTTTTATAATTTTGATAAGGAATCAACAATTCAAGCATTGGAGGAAGTGCAGAATGGATCTAATGCATGGGATAGTATTGATAACAATTTTTCCTTTGTGGTGAAATATGAGCTGAAGAATGGAATTGAGATTTATCGAAAGTATGTAGTTGATTTTAGCAATGAAACTGTTGCAGATCTGGTGGCATCTATTTATGATCAGCCGGTATTTAAAACAGGTGAATATCCAATCTTAACAAATGAAGTGAAAGATGAACATTTGGTTAGCTTAAATGTGGGTACTACAACCGGACTTTATTCAAAGAGATTAAATGAAACACAGACTCAGGAATTTTTAGAAATATATCGTGAAGAGTTATCCAACATGACTTTTGAGAAGGTTATGGAGGAAGAAGGAATTGGTACATTGGAGTTTGAATATCGACAGAATATGAATTCCGGTTACCTGAATGACTATTTTTATTATACACTTTCTGGTTATCCATTATATCCATCCTTTACAAGAACCATTGAATATCTGGACGGATTGGGAATAGATGTGAACTTAGATTTAACGAAGCTGACTGTATTAAGCTTACATGTAACAACATCAGGCTTCTGCTATGAAGTTGAGGAAGGATTTCATTATCCATTTGTAGAATATGCGGATGCAGATATGGGAACTATTCAGCAGATTTTAAGTGCAACGGATTGGAAATATAATACCCATGATCTTTCAGAAGACCTGGCATTATTGGATGTAGAGGTTGAATACTATAATGAAGAAACAGGAGAAAACAGTTGGAATTATGGCCAGTTTAAGTCTGGAGAAATCCCGGATTTTGTTCTTACGGATATGGTGGAAGTATTACAAGAATTAGAAATTGACTAGAAGAGGAGAGAGAAGCATGAAGAAAAAAATGTTAGCCCTAGGACTTGTAGCTACTATGGTAGCAAGTGTATTTACAGGATGTGGCAAAAAAGATGAGAGTGCAGAAACTGGAAAAAGCGGACCATCCTATGTTTATGTAGGAAGCTTTGAAAAATTAGCAGAATTGACAGAGAATGAGGCCATTCGTGAAACAGTCATGGTGGGAGACAATATTTACTATCTGAAGACTATCTACGATGAAGAGAATGGAAATGTAGAAAATGTTATCTGCAAAACACCTATTTCAGGTGGAGAGGTAACAGAGGTATCCTTAGAATTTTTGGAGAATGCTTACATACAGAGCTTGTGCGTTGGAAAAGATGATTCACTGGTATGTGTAGAGAATGTATATGATGAAGATTCATATGAGGAACAGTATTATATTCAGATTTTTAATGCTAATGGCGAAGCAATCATGACAACAGCAATAGATGATTCTGTTATGAAGGGTGGAGAATATATCTATATTGAAGAAGTTTGTTGTGATGCAGATGGAAATATATATTTTTCAGATGGAGACAGTAGTGTTTATTGTTTAGATGAAAATGGTAAATTGAAATTTTCTGTTTCTGTAACCTATCCTAGATCTATCGTTGCATATGACAAGGGTGTTTATGTTACAGGATATGATTCATCAGGAGATGACTGGAGTTCCATCTTATGCAAAATCAACGCAGAAAAAGGCGATGTGGAAGAAACCTATAAGAATATTCCAGAGTCTTGTGAAAGCCTTACATATGGAAAGGACGGAAAGTTATATTTAAATACAGGAAGCAATTTGTATGTATGGAATGAAGAAAAACAGGAAACTGAATTGATTATGAACTGGTTGGATTCCAACATTGATGGTTCAGAGGTAGATAGCTTTTCAATAATGGATGATGGAAGCATGGCAGTCGTTTTGCAGGAGTGGGAAGACAGTGGAGAATCCAATATTTCCAAGGCAGTGTTAACAAAGCAGGAAGTAACACCAGAAAACTCCAAAAAAGAGATTACGTTTGCGGCATACTATTTAGACGGTAATTTGAAGAAACAGATCTTAAACTTTAATAGATCCAATACAGAGTACAGAATCCATGTAAAAGAGTATTCGGATTGCAATTATGACGAAATCGAAACATTAATGTTAGCGGACTTATCTTCCAAAAATGCCCCAGATTTGATTGATTTGTCTGTGTTGAATATGACAAAGCTTGCAAATCAAGGTTATTTAGAAGATTTATATCCATACTTTAACAAAGATTTTTCAATGGATGATTATCAAAAAAATGTTTTAGAAACCAATATGATTGATGGTAAAATGTATGGCTTATGCGGTTCTTTCTCAGTACTTACTACAGCTGCGAAAACCTCTAATTTAAATGGACAGAATGAGTGGAATATTAATTCTTTCAAAGATTTTATTACCAACAGACCAGCAGGAACTGAGGTATTTGGTTATACCAGCAAAGATGAAATGCTTCGTATTTTTCTTGCATTTGATTCAGATGAGTTTATTGATTGGAAAGCAGGAACCTGCAATTTCAATAGTCAGAGCTTCAAGGATATTTTAGAAGTATGTAATACATTCCCGGAAGAATCAGAGTATGATGAGGATGATGAAAGTTATCCATCAAAGGTACAGAGTAACAAAATGATTCTTTTCTCCTTAGGTGTTTATGACGTGACAGAAATTCAGGTTTATAAAGAAATGTGTGAAGAAGATATTACTTATATTGGGTTCCCTGTAAATGGTACTTGTGCACCAGTGGTCGTTCCATCTGGTTCCAATATTGCAATGAGCTCTAAATGTTCTGATAAAGAGGGTGCATGGGAGTTTATGAAAACACTTCTTTCTGATGAATATCAGAGAGCCTGCTATGATATGCCGGTAAAGAAATCCATCCAGAATGAAAAATATGACAAGGCCTGTGAAAAGGAATACTACACTAATGAGAATGGTGAGAAGGTAGAACAGTCAAAGATGAGCTATGGATGGGATGACTGGAGTGTAGAGATTTATGCTGCAACAGAAGAAGATGTAGCAGACTGTAAGCGTCTGATCGACAGTGCAACAGGTTCCTATAATGATAATGAAGAGTTATTTGAAATGATCAAGGAAGAGGTTGCTCCATACTTTAAGGGACAGAAAACAGTTGATGAGGTAGCTGATATCATTCAGAGTAGAATTAGCTTATATGTAACAGAGAATATGTAAGAAACGAGGCGCACTATGAAAGTTCGATTTCCTAAGAAAGGTAAATCACATCAAAAAAAAGTGCATAAAAGTAAACAGGATAGAAGAGTAGCTGTCAAGAGCTGGGGCTTTTTAGCCCCAAGTCTTCTTGGCGTTTTGGTGTTTTTTATTGTTCCATTTTTTGTAGTCATTTATTATTCAGCCATTGACAATGTCATTTCCAAGGAATTTGTTGGATTGCAGAATATTTTGAAAGTATTTCATAACGGAGCATTTAAACAGGCGGCAAGCAATAGTTTGAAGTTTTCGTTTACGGCAGTGCCATTAGCGGTAATCCTATCTCTTGCGTTGGCGGTGTTACTTGAAAGAGAGATTCCATACAAAAGTCAGTTTAGAACCTGTTTTTTAACACCAATGATGGTTCCGGTTGCTTCCATCGTATTGATTTTTCAAGTTATTTTTCACTACAACGGAGCAGCCAATGCGATTTTACATAATTTTGGCGTAGCAAAGATTGACTGGCTAAAATCAGAACATGCACTTGTTGTGATCACAATTTTATTTTTGTGGAAGAATTTAGGTTATAACATGATTATCTTTATGGCAGCACTTGCCAGTATGCCTAAGGATATTATTGAGGTGGCGAAGTTAGAAAGTGCCACAAACTGGCAGATTTTTTATATGATCAAGTTAAGATTTTTATCACCAACCATTATGTTTGTAACGTTGTTATCCTTGATCAATTCTTTTAAAATTTTTAGAGAAGTATATTTGTTATCGGGAGATTATCCTTTTGAAAGCTTATATATGCTTCAACATTATATGAATAATATGTTTAGATCCTTAGATTACCAGAAACTATCTGCAGCAGCGATTATTATGAGTATCGTTATGGTTATCATTATAGGAATCTTATTTATGATAGAAAATCATTTTGGAAAGGATGTGGAAGAATAGTATGAACATAGCTTTCAAGAAATCATCAAAGCTCCACAATTTTTTTTCCAAACCAAGAAATGTGAAGCTGAAAACGATGGATCAGTTAAAGAAGGAGAAACGAAGAAAAACCTTTGTAAAAATAGCGGTGGCGACCTTGATTGCGCTTATCTTTGCAGCAATCTTTCTGATGCCGATCATTTTAACCATGACCAATTCATTTATGGCAGAATCAGAAATATCATCCAACTATGGTTCTGTTTTTGCTACGAATGAAAAGGGTGGAAAGGTCTTTATTTCCAAACAGGTAAATCTAAAGTTTATTCCGGATATGGTGTCTTTCCATCAGTACTATACAGTACTTTTGCAAAGCCCGGAGTACTTATTAAAGTTTTGGAACTCCGTCATTTTGGTAGGACCAATCTTGGTGTTTCAGCTCTTGATTGCATGCTTTGCTTCATACGGTTTTGCTAGAACACAGGGAAAGCTAAAGAGCATCGTATTCTTTATATACGTTATATTAACGTTGATGCCTTACCAGGTTACCTTGGTACCCAACTATCTGGTAAGCGATTGGTTGAATTTGTTAGATAAGCGATGGGCAATCTGGCTTCCAGGTATCTTTTCACCATTTGCGGTGTATTTACTTACCAAGTTTATGAAGCGAGTGCCGAAATCCATGATTGAGGCAGCAAAGGTGGATGGCGCAGGAGAAATGAAGATTTTCTGGAAAATCTGTATGCCACTTTGTAAAGGAGCAATTTGTTCAGTTGCCATTCTGATTTTTATGGATTACTGGAATATGGTAGAGCAGCCATTGATCCTGTTATCAGATGCAGAGATGCATCCGCTTTCCATTTTCTTATCTAAGATCAATCAGGGAGAAATCGGTTTGGCGTTTGCAGTAGCGGTAATCTATATGATACCGAGTTTATTTATCTTTTTATATGGTGAGGACTATTTAATAGAAGGAATTACTTACCAGGGAGGTGTTAAGGGCTAATGAAAGCGAAGAAAGAAGCAAAAGAAAGAAATAAAAGAGAATGGGTCAAAAATGCAACGATCATATTTTTAGCGATCATGCTTGTACTGACATTCTTTTCCAATACCATTATGAATTATTCATTGCCTCAGGTTGCAACACAGTATGTGGAGTCAGATTCCATTACTGCTAAGATCAGAGGTACAGGAACTGTAGAAGCATCAGATCCTTTTGAAGTAAAGATTGCAGAAACAAGAACTGTTACCAGTGTAAAAGTAAAACCGGGTGAAGAAGTAGAAAAAGGCGATGTTTTACTTGAATTAGAGGATAAGGAAAGCGATGAATTGATTGAAGCAAGAAAAAATGTGGATACACTTCAGCTTGAGTTTGATCAAAAAATCATTTCGGAAGGTGTTTCTGTTGATATGCTTGCAAAGATCAAGTCCGGTCAGATTACAAGCATGACAGATATGCAGACACAGTTAACCACAGCGCAGAATAAGATCAAAACCATCAATACAAGCATTTCTTCCTATGAGAAGACAGTTGCAACTTTAGAAGCACAGTTAAAAATGCTGGGATATATTGATACTTCAGCAGAGGCAACAGCCGTTACCAACGCAAAGACTCAGGTAACCAATGCAGAAGCTGCAACAGCAACTGCAGAGGCAAACAAAGGAAGTGCAGAAACAGCACTTGCCAATGCAGAAGCTTCATACAACAACTATACAGCAGCTCAGAAAGCATATACCAGCGCACAGACAGCAAGGGCATCTGCAGAAGCTGCGAAAACAAAGGCTTTGGCTGATGCATCATCCCTTCCAGCGGGTATGACACAGGCAGCGGCTGACGAGGCACTGGCAAATGCAGAGGCAGAATTAAAGGCGGCTATCACAGAAGAGAATACAGCCAAGGCAGTTCTTGATAAAGCTGGAAATTACAATGATATCTTAAATGCATATAACAATGCAAAGAATGCATATAATACAGCAGCAACCGCATATTCATCTGCAGTTTCATCACAGGCTGCAGCCAGCAATACCTTAGCGTCTGCTCAGTTAACACTTGCCAATAAAGAGGATACTTCGGCAGAGGAAAAGAGTATCAATAAGCAGCTTGCGACAGCCAATGCATCCTTAGCAACCGAGCAGTTGAATTTAGCAACAGCAGAAGATGCCTACAAGGATTTACAAACTAAGTATACCAATGAACTTGTTTTGGCCAATGAATATGCACAGATTATTGCAGCGCAGGAACAGCTTGCAGAATTAGAAGAAAAAGCAATCGGTGCATCCATTGTAGCTCCAATCTCTGGAAAGGTATCAGCTATTTCTATCACCGCAGGTCAGGATACCAAACCAGATGAAGCAGTACTTACTATTTTTCCGAGTGGAAAGGAAAAAACAGTCAGCATCACAGTTACTAATGAACAGGCAAGAAAGGTAAGTGTTGGTGCAGTAGCTGAAGTAGCCAATGCCTGGTATTATGATGATATTTCAGTTACCCTGATTCAGATTAAAGCAGATCAGAATAATCCGGCAACCAATAAGGTATTGGTGTTCTCAGTGCAGGGTGATGTGAATGATGGACAGTCTCTTGATATTTCTGTAGGTGATAAGAGTTCTAATTATGAACTTGTAGTACCAAACAGTGCAGTAAGAGAGGATAAGGATGGTAAGTATGTCCTTGTTGTAGAATCCAAGAGTTCACCTTTAGGAAACAGATATATTGCCAAGAGAGTCAATGTTGAAATCCTGGCAAGTGATGATAAGAAAACAGCAATTAAGGGAGATGTGGAATCCTATGCATATGTTATTACCACAGCTTCTAAACCAATTCAGGCAGGAGATCAGGTGAGATTCTATGAATAAGGTAAAAGAATTTTTGGCGTCTTTTGTTGATAAAGTACGTCAGAGAGAGAAAAAACCGCTTTTTCAATTCACATGGAAAAAATGGCATCTGATTGGTCTGATTCTGTTGGTTTTGCTTATGAGTGTTTCTGGTATTTTACAATTGGTACAGAAAAAAACGTCAGAAAATCTTATTGACCAGAGAATGGCTAACAGATGGAGTAAAGATCATGATTATGCCCAGGTATCCTTATTCTTTCCTTATGGAACAGAATTAGAAGAAACGGATATTAAGGGTGTGGATTATCAAATCAATCATACTTTAGAAGAAATATCCATGTTTGCTGAAAATCCATCCCAGAGGTTATTTTTATCCTGCTGGTATTCTACTGGAAGTATTACACTTACCAGAGAATCGGCTACAGCATCGGTGGAAGCCATTGGTGTTTCAGGAGATTTCTTTCTGTTTCATCCAATGGAATTTATCAGCGGAGAACCAATTCCAACCAATAGTCTTATGACAGATTATGTGGTGCTGGATGAAAGAACTGCATGGAATCTGTTTGGCGCAACCAATGTAGCAGGTATGGAGGTTCGCATTAATGGAATTCCTCATATTGTGTCGGGGGTTGTGAAGCCAGATATCTCGAAACTTTCTACATTAGCAGGCAGCAAAGAGAATTTGATCTATACAACCAATGAATCCTTAAAGGAATATGGAACTTTAGATTCAGCGATGGCTTTTGAACTAGTCATGCCGGAACCTTATGAGGGATTTGCAATGGATTCCTTACAAAAATGCTTTGAAAAGTACAAGGATTCAGGGGAATGGATTGATAATTCCAAGCGATTTGAGTTTTTCAAGCTTTGGAAGATTTTTAAGATTCGGAAATCTATGGTGATGCAGACAAAACCAGTGGTGTATCCATATTGGGAAAATCTGGCAAGATTTTATGAAAACAAATTCATTGGTTTTTGGGAAATCCGCATTATTATCTATGTTATTTCGTCAATAACTGTTATACTGGAATTGATATCAATATGGAAAATGCGTACCTTTGATAAAGAGGATATCAAGGATGCATGGATTCATATGATAGAAAGAATGAGAGAGAAACGTAATCTCAGAAAAGCAAAAAAGGAGGAGGGGTTTTTATGAAAAAATTTAGCAAAGCTGGTTATACGGCATTATTACTTTCATGTATTTTGCCGCTTGCAGCCTGTGGCTCAGAAGAAAAAAGCGGGACTGTAGCTAATGGGAAGCTAGATAAAGAGCATGTGTTTTCACAAAAAGATATGACGGAAATCATGGACCAGATTGAAATATCAGATATAGAGAGTATCTGTATTGAAGATGGATATCTGTACATGATGGGAAGCTATTATGGAGAAGGGTATTCTGCAAATAATCGTTTTGGCTCTATTAAGTTAGATGGAACAGATGCCAAGGTATTTCAGGTTAGTGAGGATGATATCTACTATTACGATGACGAAGAGCTTGAAGATGAAGAGCTTCCTGCTGAGCTTGAAGAGGAAGGTTTTTCTGAGGACGAATTAGAAAAACCACATGGTGAAGACGCAGAGGTCGCTTTTGAGGAGGATATGGTTACCCAGGAAGCTCAGAACGAAGAAGAGCAGGTAGAAGAGGAACAGGTTTCTGAGGATGAGGTTGCTTCTGAAGAAGAAATCGCTGTAGAAGATTATTATTATGATGATTTTGAAGACGGATATGAATATTCCTATACCAATTATTTGGGAATGGCTGTTTATAATGGAAACTTTATCCTTTTAAAGGAGGATTATTCAGAAACATATGAAAATGATGAGTTTCAGTCAACAGAACAGTATTCCGTTGTTTCCTATGATAGAGATGGTAATCTGTTGAATGAATATCAGATGCCAGACACGGAAGAAGAATATACTTATATTGAATATTTCCAGGTAACAAAGGACGGCAACATCTTCTTTGTTCTAAATGAGAATGAAATTGTTGAGTTAGATGCATCCTTCCAGCTGATAAACTCCCATAAGGTGGAGGATATTTCCTATGTGTATGATCTGTATATTGTTGGTGATACAGTAATATACAGAGGTTGGGATGCAGATTACGAGAATCAGCATGTATATCGGCTTAATATGAAAACAAACGAAACGGAATCTTTTGATGTTCCTGCTATTGCTTCAAGTGGAACTGTATATCAGGGAAATGATGAGGTTGATTTGTATATAGCAACAGAAAAAGAAATTTATGCCTGGAATGTTGAGAAGGGTGAAGTAGTAGAAGTATTAGATTTTATCGACTCTGATGTTGACATTTCTTATGTAGAAGCTTTTTGCCCATTATCTGCTACAGATTTTATCATTTTGTACTGTGATACTGAAAACTATGAGAGATGCATTTCAGAATTCGTAAAGGTTGACCCGGAAAAGGTTGTAGATAAAAAAGTAATTACTTTGGCGTGTGAATATCTTGATTACAATGTAAAGAGCCAGATCATTGCGTTTAATAAAGAAAATGAATCCTATCGAATTCAGGTAAATGATTATTCTATTTACGATACTTATGATGATTATAATGCTGGTTTAACAAAGCTAAACAATGATATTGCTGCTGGTAAGATTCCGGATATTATGTTGTTAAGCGGTAATATGCCTATTGCAAGCTATAACGAAAAGGGATTATTTGCTGATTTAAAGGAGTTTGTTGATAAGGATAGTGATTTTTCTATGGATGATTTTGCACCAAACATAGTAAAAGCTTATTCCTATGATGGAAAGTGGTATACTCTTGTACCAGACTTTTCTATCGTAACATACGGTGTAAAGCAGAGTCTAGCTGATGGAAAAGAAAACTGGACAGTGGATGATGCATTGAAGCTTTGGGAACAGTATCCAGATGCAATGTTAATTGAAGACGGCACGAAAGATTCTATTTTATATGAGGGATTATCCTTCATGGGAAATCAGTTTGTAGATTGGAAAACCGGAAATTGTAAATTCAATACAGATGAATTTATTGCATTACTTGAGTTTGCCAATAAATTTCCAGAAGATTGTGAGCACTCTGATGATTATTGGAATGAATACTATACCATGTATGAAACCATGTATCGTGAAAATAAAGCACTTTGCATGTATATGTATATCAGTTCAATCAGTGCTATGAATTATCGTGAACAGGGCATGATGGGAGAAAACATGACATTTGTCGGATTTCCAACAGAAAATGGATCAGGAGCCAGTATCAGTGCAGATCTAATGATCTCGATCACGTCCAAGAGTAAAGAAAAAGATGGTGCATGGGAATTTGTTAAATCATATATATCAGAGGAATATGACACGAAAAATGTACTATCAATCCGTATGGATAAATTAGAGGAACAGGTTGAAAGAGCAACGCAAAGACCACATTATACCGAAGAAGACGGAACAGAGGTGGAATATGATGATTACTATTACATTGGGGATAAAGAAATTCTTATCGAGCCAATGTCAAAGGAAAGAGCAACTGAGATCTTAAATTATATTCTAAGTATAGAAACTACCTCTTTCTATGATGAGGATCTGGTTACATTGATTTCAGAGGAAGCAGAGAGCTTCTTTAGTGGTCAGAAATCAGCAAAGGAAGTAGCAGATATCATTCAGAGTCGTGCACAGATTTATGTGAATGAGCATATGTAATATAAATGAAATAGGAAATGTAAAATGGAGCAGGTAACTGCTCCATTTTTAATTAGAGGAAGGAAAATAATCGACCGCATAGCCATGAAAAATCTATCTTCTAACTTTTACCGAAACTTTTATCCAAAAAAATGTCGAAAAAATTTTGTCGAAAAATGTTAGAATATATGACCCCTTTTTAAAAAGTTATGTCTCTTTATAAGTATAGGGAAAAAAGTATTAATAGTATTCGGTCTATCCGGAAGACAGAATACGATTAGGAGAATGAAGTGACAGAACGAAAGAACAAGAATGGTCTTAGTGAAGTTTTTGGTAATGCGGGCATCAAAGAGTTTTGCTATGACGAGGATATCAATGAGATTGTAAATATGTTAGATTTGCTGGTAAAGAAATGCGGACTTTCATCAGTAAGAAGTTGGTCATCCTATCAGGACTGTCCTGAAATGGGCGATTGCATGATTTACGATATCAGATATGATTTTATTCCTGAAGGTTTCATGAAGGAAATTGTAAAGTATAAGCTAGAAGCTAAGCGGAAAGAGATAGAGCTATCTGTTTATCCAGATCAGATTTATTATTCTGATTCATTGAAGCATATGGTAATCTACTCAAGATTTCTAGATCAGGAAAGAAGAAGTGGAGTGAAAGCAGAAGATGAGCAACACTATGCGGAGTGTATTGCTTAATCAATCGTGTAAATGACACTATGCGGAGTGCATTGCTTAATAGATCATGTAAATAACACTATGCGGAGTGTATTACCTGATTCATAGTGTAAAAAAGTACTTGCGGGAAAAATGAAAATAAAGGAAACGGAAAAAGCGGATAAAATGCGCTGCTCTTCTCGGGGCTGGAATGGTTTTTTATAACATTTTGGTTTTGCAGAAGAAAGCGGATTTTATCCGCTTTTTTGTTTAATGGGTAATTTCTGGAATTTCCGATGAACAAAAGCTTGGCGATAACATTTTTGCTATTGATTCATGTTCTTACGGCCAAAACAGCAGGTGTTTGGCCTACCACTGTACTATAACAAAAAAACTCTAAAAAGATAAAAAAAAATATAAATCCTATTGACATAGTAGGAAAAGTAGGATATTATATACTCAATTCCTAGATATGTAATAGGATATATGGGAAAACAATGAAAGGTAAAATAAACTATGAGGGAACCAAATCAGAAAGGTGCATTACAAGGCTATTTAGAAAAGGACATTCGAATGTGCCGATGTATGTGTTAGAACAAAGAGTGTTATCGCATATCCGATTAAATAAAAAAAGAAACAGAGAATAGATCAAAGAAAATAAATCAAAGAGAAAGAGAGCACAAAGGTGCTAAGAGGATAAAAATTATGTCTAAAGAATTAAAGAATAGAAATTTAAAATTTGAAACATTACAGTTACACGTAGGTCAGGAAGAGCCAGATCCAGTTACAGATGCAAGAGCAGTTCCAATTTACTTAACTTCATCTTATGTATTTCATAACAGTAAACATGCGGCAGATCGTTTTGCATTAAAGGATGCAGGTAATATTTATGGAAGATTAACAAATCCAACAGAGGATAAATTTGAACAGAGAATCGCAGCATTAGAAGGTGGTGTTGCAGCATTGGCAGTAGGTTCTGGAGCCGCAGCATTGGCATATACCTATCAGGCACTTGCACATGCAGGAGATCACATTGTAGCAGCTAAGAATATTTACGGTGGAACATATAATTTACTTGCTCATACATTACCAGATTATGGTATTACAGCTGATTTTGTAGATCCATTTGATTATGAAGGTATCAAAGCAGCTATCAAACCTAATACAAAAGCGATTACAATTGAAACCTTGGGAAATCCTAATTCAGAAGTTGTAGATATCGAAAAGATTGCCAACATTGCACATGAAGCAGGTATTCCACTTGTAGTTGATAATACATTTGCAACTCCATATTTGGTAAGACCAATTGAATATGGTGCAGATATCGTAATTCATTCAGCAACCAAGTTTATTGGTGGACATGGTACAACCATTGGTGGTGTTATCGTAGATAGTGGTAAATTTGACTGGATCAAAGCAGGTGATAAGTTCCCATGGCTTGTTGAACCAAATGTTTCTTATCATGGAGTAAGCTTTGCACGTGATACAGCTCCGGCAGCATTTGTAACTTATATCAGAGCAATTTTACTTAGAGATACAGGAGCAACTATTTCTCCAATCCATTCTTTCATTTTCTTACAGGGATTAGAGACATTATCTTTAAGAGTAGAAAGACATGTTGAGAATGCATTAAAGGTTGTTCAGTTCTTAAGCAAACATCCATTGGTTGAGAAAGTAAATCATCCATCCATCACAACGGATGCTACTCAGAAGGAACTTTACCAGAAATATTTCCCTAACGGAGGTGGATCTATCTTTACCTTTGAGATTAAGGGTGGTGCAGAAAAAGCACAGGAATTTATTGATAACTTACAGTTATTCTCACTTTTAGCAAATGTAGCAGATGTGAAGTCTTTAGCAATCCATCCAGCATCTACCACACATTCAGAATGCAATGAAGCAGAATTGTTAGATCAAGGAATCAAACCTAACACAATTCGTTTATCAATCGGAACAGAAAACATTGCAGATATTATTGAAGATCTTGATGAAGCTTTTAAAGCATTATCATAAGACACACCAGATTTTGTAATTGAAACGGTGATTATATTGTAAAAGGATTTAGGAAAGAAGGAAAAAATTATGTCTAAGATTTATACCGCAGCAGATCAGTTAATTGGTAATACACCACTTTTAGAGTTAACACATATTGAGGAAGCCTTAGGATTAAAGGCAAAAGTATTGGTAAAGCTGGAATATTTTAATCCGGCTGGATCAGTAAAGGATCGTATTGCATTAGCAATGATCGAGGATGCAGAGGAAAAAGGTTTATTAAAGGAAGGTTCCGTGATCATTGAGCCTACCAGTGGAAATACAGGAATTGGTTTGGCATCTGTTGCGGCTGCAAGAGGATACCGTGCTATTATCGTAATGCCAGAGACCATGTCAGTGGAACGTAGACAGCTGATGAAGGCATATGGAGCAGAGCTTGTATTAACAGATGGATCAAAAGGAATGAAGGGTGCCATTGCAAAGGCAGAAGAGCTTTCAAAGGAAATTCCTAACAGCTTTATTCCAGGTCAGTTCGAAAATCCTGCAAACGCTAAAAAACATTTTGAAACAACAGGTCCAGAAATTTATCAAGATACAGACGGAGAAGTTGATATTTTTGTAGCAGGTGTTGGTACAGGTGGAACTATCACAGGTGTAGGTCAGTATTTGAAATCTCAGAAAGCATCTGTAAAGGTTGTAGCGGTGGAACCAGCTTCATCTCCTGTATTATCAGGTGGAGCACCAGGCGGACACAAGATACAGGGTATCGGCGCAGGATTTGTACCAGCAGTATTGGATACAGCCGTTTATGATGAGATCATCAAAGTTGAAAATGAGCATGCATTTGAAACAGGCAGACTCATTGGTAAAAAGGAAGGTGTATTAGTTGGTATATCTTCAGGTGCAGCTGTTTGGGCAGCCATTGAACTGGCAAAAAGAGAAGAAAATGCAGGAAAGACTATCGTAGCTTTACTACCGGATACAGGTGATCGTTACTTATCAACAGCACTTTTTGCAGAGGCATAAGAATATAGAAACTGTGGCATTCAAGATGAAAATCGAGAGTGCCACAGTTTTTTGTATAATTAGGAAAGTTCTCATATCTTTTTTACAAAATACATTGTACAATCATTTTGTACAATGAAATTGTGGAGAGATGATTATCAATGGAAATGAAAACGATAGCCAGAATACATACAGATTTTTCAAGTAAGTTTGGAATTCCAAGACAAAGTGGACTAGTAAAGGATTTAGAGGCAACCATTGTGTTTGAGTCCCAGTACCGAAATCAGGATGCAGTGAGAGGACTAGAGGGCTTTAGTCATATATGGCTCATTTGGGAATTCTCGGAGTGTATCAAAGAGGAATGGTCACCTATGGTGAATCCGCCGCGAATGGGGAAGAATCAGAGAATGGGAGTTTTTGCAACCCGTTCCCCCTATAGACCAAATCCCATAGGTCTTTCCAGCGTGGAATTAGAGCGTATTGAATATACCGAAAATTTAGGACCTGTACTTCATGTAAAAGGTGCGGATCTTTTGGATAATACACCGATTTATGATATTAAGCCTTATCTGCCATATGCAGATGCTCATATAGAAGCTACTGGAGGGTTTGCAACAAAATATTTAGAGGATACTTTGGAGGTGGATTTCCCTGAAGAACTTCTTGTTCAGATTCCAGAATCCAAAAGAAAGGCTTTGATGGGAATCTTAAGACAAGATCCAAGACCAGCCTATACAAAATTTCCAGACAGGGTTTTTGGACTGGAATATGCAGGATTTGATGTGAGATTTACGGTTACGAATAGATGCTTAACAGTTGTAGAGATTGTGTTACTAACAAAGTAGGTAACTAGATAGAGTAGATATCATCTTATTACAAAAGTTGATATTGTATGATGATAATAGTAAAGGTTAAAGGTTTAGACAAGATGATTTCTGTACAATATATTTTATTTCAGATGGGTTACTGGATGCTTTATTGTGTGGGGTATTCCTATGTGACATTATTTTTGTTAGGGGCAGGATTTAAACCAGGAACTATAGGACTGATCACAGCAGGTTTTGGCACCCTGGCGGCAATATTACAGCCTAACCTTGGACGATGGGCAGATCAGAATAAAAAGTTTGGCTGGAAACCATTGATCCTTGTGATGTCAGCGTTATGTTTTGTGGATATGATTTGTTTAAATGTGATACAGGAAAGAAGTGTGCAGGGTATTTTATTTGGATTATTTTTGACACTATTAAGCTGTATGCTCCCATTTACCAATACAGCGAATTTTTATTATGAATCAAGAGGCATATCGGTAAAGTTTGGATTTGCAAGAGGGCTCGGTTCCTTGTTTTATGCCATTCTTTCTTATTTGATCGGCATGCTGACAGCAAATGGAGATACGTCTTATGTACCAAAATGTGGTGTGTTAGTATCCATATGTCTGTTTCTGGTTACCTTGTCTTTTCCATATGGGGATCAATTTGAAGAAAAACACCGAGTAATAGAAGAAAAACAGGAGAATGTCAGTCAAAAAACCAACTTTTTAAAAAAATATCCCAAGTTTTGCATGACTCTTTTGGGGTTTGTGCTCTTTTTGCTGTTTCATAATATCGCCAATACATATCTGCTTCAGATGATAGAACGTGTGGGTGGAAACAGTAAAGATTTCGGCGCGGCAATTGCATTATCAGCGGTGCTTGAATTACCAGCCATGTTTGGATTTGTATTTTTAAAAAAGAAATTTTCCATGCATTTTTTGTTAAGTTTCTCAGCATTTTCCTTTGCTATAAAAAGTATCTTTTATGTTTTTTCAGGAAATGTGATGATGATTTATGTGACACAGATCTTTCAGGCAACGGCTTTTGCATTATTTATTCCCGCATCTGTTTATTTTGCTGATCAGGTAATGGAAAAGGAGGACAAGATCAAAGGGCAGGCATGGGTTACCTCTTCCATTACAGTTGGTGCTGTGCTTGGAAATCTGATCGGAGGCTTTTGGATCGATCGATTTGGCGTGGAATCTATGCTTGTAATGACTGCTAGCGTTGCAGTAACAGGCGCCTTTGTGGTATTATTCTGTACAAGAGAAAAAAGGGAGGAATAAGCATATGGTAAGACATATTATTTTATGGAAAGTAAAAGAAGAATTTGCATCGAACAAGGATGAGATTAAAAAAGGCGTAAAAACAGGTCTGGAAGCATTACAGGGTAAGATTCCAGGACTTATGGAAATAAAGGTACATAGCAACGGTCTGGCTTCTTCCAATGCGGATTTGATGTTGGAATCATCTTTTGAAAGTGAAGAGGCATTGAAGGGATATGCAGTGCATCCTGAACACGTAGCTGTAGCAGATGGAAAAGTAAGACCATATATGGAAATCAGACTTTGCTTGGATTTTGAGGAATAAGAATGGAAGAACAGAACAAAAACACACCTGAAACAGAGGCGCCAGTTCATAAAAGACGTGTCAGATATAAGGGAACACACCCAACCAAATATCATGAAAAATACAAGGAACTAAATCCGGAAAAATATGGGGATATTGTAGAGCATGTGAAGCAAAAAGGTTCTACACCAGCAGGTATGCATATTTCCATTATGGTAAAGGAAATCCTTGAATTTCTGGAAATCAAGCCAGGCCAGAAGGGACTTGACTGTACCTTAGGTTATGGCGGACATTCCAGAAAAATGTTGGAATGCTTACAGGGCGAAGGACATCTGTATTCTTTGGATGTTGATTCTATTGAAATTGTTAAAACAAGAGAACGTCTGGCGAAGGCAGGATTTGGCCCAGAAATATTGACCATTGTGCAAACCAATTTTGCCAATATCGATGAGGTGGCAAAAGAGTATGGACCTTTTGATTTCATTATGGCGGATCTAGGAGTATCCTCTATGCAGATTGATAATCCTGACAGAGGCTTCTCTTATAAGATCGATGGTCCTCTTGATCTTCGCCTAGATCCGTTAAAGGGAGTACCAGCCAGTGAACGATTAAAGGAATTGACCAGAGAAGAATTCGAGGGAATGTTAGTCGAGAATTCAGACGAACCATATGCCTTAGAGATTTCAAGAGTTGTTATGAGTGCCATTCGAAAGGGACGTAAGGTGGAAACCACCACTGATTTAAAGGAGCTTATTGAACAGGCTCTGTTAAAGACCGTTCCTCAAAACGAGTATAAGGAAGCTGTGAAGAAAGCCTGTCAGAGAACCTTCCAGGCACTTCGAATTGATGTAAACAGCGAGTTTGAAGTATTGGAAAGTCTAATGCAGAAGTTGCCAGATGCCCTTGCACCAGGTGGAAGAGTAGCTATTCTTACCTTCCATTCAGGAGAGGATCGATTGGTGAAACAATATTTCAAAGAATTCCAAAGACAGGGCCTTTACTTGGAAGTAGCCAAGGATGTTATCAGACCTAGTAAGGAAGAGTGTATTCAGAATGGTCGTGCGAAATCAACAAAGATGCGTTGGGCCATCAAAGCATAAAAAAGAACAGTACAAAGTTTTACTTGTAAGACTTTGTACTGCAAGGACAAGTGAATTACCAGCTGCATTGCCCACAATTTGTACAGGGATTGCAGCTGTTTTTTTTGCGTATGATTTCAGGCGTAAACGGCTCTTTGGTGATGGAAACTTCCATTGTTGAAAGAGCTTTTTTACGAATGTTTATAGTTTGAACCGTGTTTGTGATTGTAAGCATATCATCCGTTTCTGTCACAGAAAGTGGGGTGATATGAAAGGTGCCTGGATTCATACAGCTTTCTACAGCATGTGGTGTAAGAAGGATTTCTTCTTTTGTTTTATTATTTATGATACGTAGTTGTTGATCCATAAATTCATTTCTTGTTTTCATATTTTTTATAACTGCTTTCGAAGTCCTTTCGGATAATGGTTTTTCATCTGGCCACCGGCACATTTGCCCCAACCTAAGGAATAGCCGTTTACTGTGATCAGATACCATCCCTTATCTTTATCATATGGAAAAGTTTCTCCATTTACATATTTAATGGCACGTGGATCATCGAAGGATAAATCCACCGTGTGCTTCACATCTTTCGCTTTACAGTATAAAGCAAGAGCGTGGGATGGTTCAAATCTATTTTTTAAAATGGTTCCTAGATGCAGTCCGGGACGAAGTACCTTACTCTTTTGGATGGAAGGAGCATTGTTTGGCAACAGATATAGCTGATCACCGAATTTGATCACAGGACCATCTAAGATCTGTGTGGCATCCTTTGTGCTGTTTTTTCCAAAAACACTTAAGCCGAGATTGGTTTCATCTTTTAGAAAATCCAAAAGATCTTTACAGTCCTTTTCTGAGATACTTTTCGAAAGACCATCACGACATTCTGGTCTTGAGATGGTATCAAGTACACCATCTTTTTGAAGTACTGCTACAAAATGTCCTTCTCCATTGGTGATGTGTGGCCATAAACGAATGGTATCTGAAATCTGGGACAAAATAGTATCGGAATAAGTAGCGCCGGAACCAGAGGCAGGGATACCAAGCTTTGTTAGTTCCTTGGAAACCCAGTCAGGATTTCCTTTTGAAAAAGTATCATAAAGAGGAACCTTTACTACATGAAAATCCGGGTGTGATTCTAAAAATCTCGCAATACTGCCTTCATTTTCAAGGGGGGCAAAGGTACAGGTAGAGAATACCATACGTCCTCCGGCACGAAGCATAGAAGCAGCATTATCAAGAATCTCATCCTGCCTGTCAGAGCAAAGCTTCACATTGTCAAGGCTCCATTCATAGGTAGCATCCTCGTTTTTACGAAACATGCCCTCTCCAGAGCATGGAGCATCCACCATGATCTTGTCGAAATAGCCTGGGAATTTTTTTAAAAGGGTATCAGAACTTTCGTTGGTAACGATACAGTTTCTAAGTCCCATACGTTCTATATTTTCAGCTAAGATCCTAGCACGCTGCGGATGGATCTCATTGGAAACAAGAAGTCCTTCCTGTTTTAAGTACGAGGCAATTTGTGTGCTTTTGCCACCAGGGGCCGCGCATAGATCAAGAACATAATCACCTGGTTTAACCTCTAAATAGGCGGCAGGGGTCATGGCACTTGGTTCCTGGATATAGTAAACGCCAGCCTCATGAAAAACGGATTTCCCCGGACGTTGTCCATCTTCGTAACAAAATCCTGCTTCTTCCCATGGAATAGGAGATAGATCAAATGGAAAGTTTTTTTCATCTATAGGTAGATCGACTTTACATAAATTAAAACGAAGTGCCTGCTTCTTAGGCTGATCATAGCTGTCTATAAAAGCCTGGTACTCATCACCAAGCATAAGTTTCATTCTTTCACAAAAAAGTTCAGGTAACATGAAAGGTTTCCTCCATAAACGGTATCTGTAACGTAATCGTTACTCTTTTTTATACCATATTTGAGGAATTTAGCCAATAAGGTGGTAGCAATTTGTGTCAATTTTAGATATAATCTAATCAATAGATTCAAATTTAGGATACATAATGAAAAAAGCAGGAGGAAGCATCCACATGAAGCTGGATCATTTTCGTAATCAGTTTATACGAGATACCATTTTAAGTGATGAGTTTATGGGAATGGTGGATACCAATCTCTTACCATATAAGGAGCTAATGAGCAGATATCAGTGTGCAATCATGGAGATTGAAACCAAGTTTAAGGTTTTGAATGAAGAGTTTTCTTTGCAGTATGATCGCAATCCCATTGAGAGCATTAAGACAAGACTAAAAAGTCAGGAAAGTATTTTTAGAAAACTCAGAGTAAAAAATCTTCCAATCTCCTTAGAATCCATTGAAAAAAATATTTTTGATATTGCAGGAGTTCGAGTGATATGTTCCTTTAAACAGGATATTTATCGTTTGGCAGATTGCTTGCTTAGTCAGGATGATATTACGCTAATCGAGAAAAAGGACTATATTATAGAACCAAAGGAAAGCGGTTATCGAAGTCTGCATCTGATTGTAGAGGTACCGATTTTTTTACAGGATGAAAAGAAGCCAATGAAGGTGGAAGTTCAGCTTCGAACCATTGCTATGGATTTCTGGGCAAGCTTAGAGCATAAGCTTCGCTATAAGAAAAACATTGATCCAAGAGAAGCAGAGAGCCTTGCCAAAGAGCTTTTAGAGTGTGCAGAGGCCAGCTCTAAACTAGATGAGCGCATGGAAGATATCAAAAACAGAATTGTAAAGCCATAATAACACACAAGCTTGTGTAAGAATGTGAGAAAAGATAGATGAAATTAGTTTTTGTACGTCATGGAGATCCAGATTATAGCATTGATTCTTTGACAAAAAAAGGATGGAAAGAAGTAACATTGTTAGCGAATCGATTATCGAAATTAGAGGTCAGAGATTTCTTTTGCTCTCCTATGGGAAGAGCAAAGGATACAGCTTCCTTGACCTTACAGAAAATGAACAGAACAGCCAAGGAGCATGAATGGCTTCGTGAATTTCAGGGAAAGGTGATCAGACCTGATGTAAATAAAGAAATGATCTGCTGGGACTTTTTGCCACAGGATTGGACAAAAGATCCAAGATTTTACGATAAAGACCATTGGACAGACCCGGAAGTTATGCAGACCTTTGATGTGAAAAAGGAGCATGACTGGGTCATTACCTCCTTTGATCAGCTCTTGGCAGAATATGGATATGAACGGGATGGAGAAAATTATAAAGTCGTAAAGCCAAATAATGACACGTTGGTGTTTTTCTGTCATTTTGGTGTGGGCTGTGTGCTGATCGCCCACTTACTCCATATGTCACCAATGCTTTTGTGGCATGGACTTGCTGCAGCACCGAGTTCTGTCAGTATCTTAAATACAGAGGAAAGACGAGAGGGAATTGCAACCTTCCGCATGAGCTGTTATGGTGATATCTCTCATTTATATGCGGGGGATGAACCACCTGCATTTGCAGCCAGATTTTGTGAATGCTATACCAATGAAGACGAACGCCACGACTAGTGGATTTGCCAATAGAAAAGAGGAAAAAGAGATGTTTAATAAAACAAATGAATGCTGGTGTGGAAGTGGAAAAGCATACCAGGAATGTCACAAACCAATGGAAGAGAAATTAAGAGAATTAAAAAGACAAAGAAAGATTGTTCCTAAGAAGAAGCTGATTCGTACAGTATCTCAGATCGAAGGAATCCGTAAAGCCGGTGAAATCAATTCCAAGGTACTTGATTATGTGGAACAGTTTGTAAAGGTTGGTGTTACAACTGAGGAATTAAATAGAAAAGTGGATGAATATACCAGAAAGTTAGGTGGTATTCCTGCTCCACTCAATTACGAAGGTTTTCCAAAGAGCGTATGTATTTCTGTAAATGATGTAATCTGTCACGGAATTCCAAGCGAAGACCAGGTATTAAAAAGTGGTGATATTGTGAATGTGGATTGTACAACGATTTATGATGGTTACTATGGAGATGCATCAAGAATGTATTGTATTGGTGCAGTAAGTCCAGAAAAAAGACAGCTTGTAGAAGTGACCGAGCAGGCAACACAGATAGGTGTGGCAGCATTAAAGCCTTGGGGCTACCTTGGTGATGTTGGATTTGTTATCAGCTCCTATGCACATAAATTTGGCTATAGTGTAGTGCGAGAGATTGGTGGACATGGTTGTGGTGTTGATTTCCATGAGGATCCATTTGTATTCCATGTAGGACAGGCTAACACTGGTATGATCTTGGTACCAGGAATGACTTTGACGGTTGAACCAATGATCAATATGGGAACACATGAGTTCTACATTGATGAGGATGATGGTTGGACTGTTTATACAGAAGATGGTCTTCCAAGTGCACAGGTTGAATATCATGTACTGATCACAGATAAAGGATTTGAAATCTTGTCAAAGTAGGATATACCAAAAGTATGCGGGCTTTATGGGAACGTTGACGAGTTGTTTAGGACATTTGATCATGTTTGGAAAAAAAGTGCGAGAAAGGCATAATGTATGGCATTTGTAGAGTGTAAGCATGTGAAAAAAACATATCAAATGGGGGAAGTAACGATTGAAGCATTGAAGGATGTGAATTTCGAAATAGAAAAGGGTGAATTCTGTGTAATTGTAGGCGCATCTGGAGCTGGAAAAACTACCATATTAAATATTCTTGGTGGTATGGATACCTTAACAGAAGGAGAGGTTATTTTAGACGGTAGCTGTATCTCAGCCTACAATGCCAAAAAACTTACAGGGTATCGAAGATTCGACGTAGGCTTTGTCTTCCAGTTTTATAATCTGGTGCAAAATCTGACTGCAGTTGAAAATGTGGAATTAGCTGCCCAAATCTGTAAGGATCCAATTGATGCCATGACCGTGATTGAACAGGTTGGATTAAAGGAGCGTGCTACGAATTTTCCTGCACAGTTATCTGGTGGAGAGCAGCAGCGAGTTGCCATTGCCAGAGCCCTTGCCAAAAATCCTAAGATTTTACTTTGCGACGAGCCCACAGGTGCCCTTGATTACAATACAGGAAAACAGGTATTGAAATTATTACAGGATACCTGTCGAAAGGAAGGAAAGACAGTTGTTGTCATTACGCATAATCATGCGTTGACAGCCATGGCAGACCGTGTGATCACAGTGAAGAACGGAACTGTGACCAGCATGGAGATCAATGAGCACATTGTACCAGTAGAAGATATTGAATGGTAGGAGGTGTGCCATGAAGTCGATGATGAAACGAACAACCTTTCGAGAGATAAAACATAGTCTGGGAAGATATCTGGCTATCTTTGCAATTGTTGCATTGGGAGTCGTTATGTTTGCAGGCTTAAAGGTGTGCAAAGAAACCATGGTGGATACTGGAAATAGATATTTATCGAATCATCTTTTTTATGATTATCGATTGCTATCAACCATAGGATTTGAACAGACAGATGCAGAAAATTTGAAAAACATAGAGGGGGTTGCGGCTACTGAAGGATCGGTATCATTGGATGTTTTACAGGTCATGGAGGATGGTTCAGAGAGAGTTGTGTCCGTACATACATTACTAGATTCCATTAATACCTTGGAACTGGTTGATGGCAGACTTCCAGAGAAAGCAGATGAGATTGTGCTTGATCGTGATACATATCCTGCGGATATCATTGGTTCTTCCTTTGTGCTTTCAGCCAATAACAAAGAGGATACACTTGATCTTTTTGCATATGATACCTATCAGGTGGTAGGTCTTGTACAGTCCCCATATTATTTAAATTATGAACGTGGTACATCATCTATTGGAAATGGTGTGGTTACTAGCTTCGCTTATATAAAAAGGGACGGCTTTGACAGTGAGTATGATACGGAAATTTTTCTTCGTATGAATGTATCCGAGGAAATTTATTCAGATGCATACAATGTTTACATTGAAACGCATCAGGATGAGATAGAGAAGGCAACACAGATATTAGCAGATGAAAGATTTTCACACATTTATGCGGATGCTTTAAGTGAAATTGCAGATGCTGAACAGGAACTTTTAGAAAAAACGCAAGATGCACAAAAGGAATTAGATCAGGCATTGCTTGATCTTGAGGCAGCTGAGGAAGAAGTTGCTTCGGCAAAGACTGAGATTTCAGATGGTGAAGAAGAAATCGAAAAAGCTTGGGAAGAAATAGCCTCAAAAGAAAAAGAAATTGCCACAGGAAAGAAACAGATCGCTAGTGCGAGATCACAGCTTGAGGAAGGGATTACACAGCTGACAGAAGGGATTGCAACAATGGATGCAACTATCAGTTATCTTTCTACCATTCCTGATCCGACTTATCAGGCGCAGTGTGAACAGTTAAAAATAACCAGAGAAGAATCAGCATTACAGCTTGCAGCGTTGACTATACAGTTAGAAGAATTGAATCAGTCGGAACAAACGCTATTGACCGGAGAAAAAGAAATTGCTAAGGCTAAACAGGAATTGGCCAAAAAGGAACAGGATATTGCAGATGCCAAACTTGAAATTGAAGAAGCAGAAATAGAAATCGCAGATGGTTATACAGAATATGAAGATGGAGTTCGTACATTAGAAGAAGAAGTAGCAGATGCCAATGAAAAGATTGCAGATGCCAAGCAGGAATTAGCAGATCTAGAAGAACCTTCAGTGTATGTATTGGATCGAGATGCCAATGTGGGGTATGTTTGTTTTGATAGTGACAGTAGCATCGTAGATGAGATCGCAGCTGTATTTCCAATATTTTTCTTTGCGGTTGCAGCATTGGTATGTATGACTACCATGACACGAATGGTAGAGGATCAAAGAACTCAGATCGGTGTCTTAAAGGCACTGGGCTATGGGGAATTCAAAATTATGGGAAAATATATGTTTTACGCAGGCTCAGCAGCAGTGGGAGGTGCCATTTTTGGCTTTGTACTTGGAACCATTTTATTCCCGAAGGTTATCTGGGTAGCCTATGGAATGATGTATGGGTTTGCTGAAATACGGTATGTGTTTGACCCTGTGCTTGCTATCATTTCCTTGGTGTCAGCAGTTCTATGTTCTGTTGGAGCAACTTATTTTTCCTGTGCATCCCAGTTTTTGAGTGTGCCAGCTGCCTTGATCAGACCAAAGGCTCCAAAGAGTGGAAAAAGAATTCTGCTAGAACGTATTCCATTCATTTGGAAGCATTTGAAATTTTTGCAAAAGGTATCCATTCGAAACGTATTTCGATATAAAAAACGTTTCGTTATGATGGTACTTGGAATCAGTGGATGTACAGCACTTTTGGTAACTGCTCTGGGATTAAATGATTCCATCAAAAATGTGGTAACGGATCAGTATGATGAGATTTCAACTTATCAGCTTTCCTTAACTTTGGCAGAGGATCCGAGTGATGCAGATACGGAAACCTTGAATAAAGAATTTGATCAGTACCTTTCTGGATATGTGTATCTGGATGTGACTAGTAAAAATATCAGATCGAAAAATGGTATGAAGTCAGCTTATGTGGTTATTCCACAAAATAGTGCTGATCTTGTGGATAAATTTCGATTGTTAGATCATAAAAGTGGAAAAAACATTTCCTATCCAAGTGATAAGGAGTGTGTACTTACAGAAAAAATGGCAAGAAAACTTGGAGTTCGTGTTGGCGATGAAATCATGATTGAGGATTCAGAACTTAATCAGATTCCAGTTACGGTATCAGGCATTTGTAAAAACTATGTTTACAGTTATGTATTCATCAATGCAGATGCTTATGTGGATATCATGAAGGAGCAGCCACATTACAAAACAGTGTATGCCAATTTTAAAGAGGGTGTGGATGAGCATAAGGCAGCTTCCAATTTGGGTGAGCTTGAACAGATCAATGCAACTAGTGTTATTAGTGATATGAAGGAAAGATTTACCAAGATGATGTCCAGCCTGAATTACGTGATCATTATGGTTGTAATCTGTGCCGCAGCGCTGGCATTTATTGTGCTTTATAATCTTACTAATATCAACATTACGGAACGAATCAGAGAGATTGCAACCATCAAGGTTTTGGGATTCTATCCAAATGAAACAGCACAGTATGTATTTCGAGAGAATTTTATTCTGACATTTTTTGGAGCATTGTTTGGACTTTTACTTGGAAAGTGGCTTCATTTGTTTGTTATGAATCATATTGATATTGATGTGGTATGCTTTGGAACAAATATCAGCTTCTTTAGCTTTACTGCTAGTATTGTTTTGACATTTGTATTTGCTGGTCTGGTAAATCTAGTGATGTATTTTAAATTAAATCAGATCAATATGGCAGAGTCTTTGAAGTCAATTGAGTAAGTGTTTGCAGGTTGTTTAGAAACTTATTGAAAAAATTTTTAAAATTACCAAAAAAATGTTATTATATGAAACGTATGATTCAATAGATGACAGAAATGTTACCATTAGAAAAGGAAATGAAAAGCGAAAGCGAGGATATTACATAATGAAAAAAGGTTTTAAAACGTTGTCAGCCGGTTTGGCAATTTGTTTGGCAGCCTCAAGTATGATGGCTTGCGGAAAAACATCCACTAATGGAAAAGTGGAAACACAAGCTGAAAGTGAAGTAATCGATTTAAAAGAGCATGGAATTGATGTTGCGACTCTTTCAGCCCCAGGAGAGAATGCTGGTATCGATACATTCTTAAGAAAACCAGAAACTAATCTTGCGGGAGATGGATCAGATACTACGACCATTATGATTTATATGAATGGCTCCAATTTAGAGTCAGAGGGTGGTTATGCATCTGAGGATATTTCAGAAATTTTAGATGCAGGATATTCTGATCAGGTTAATATTTTGATTCAGACAATGGGTACAAGTGAATGGAAGGAATATGGGATTGCCAGTGATCATTCTCAAATCTATAAAGTGGAAGAAGATGGTATTACACTTGTAAATGATGAACTTGATCAGTTAGCAGTTGGTGAAACAGATACATTAAGTCAGTTTATCAGTTGGAGTGCAGAGAACTATCCGGCAGACAGATATGATCTGATCTTATGGAATCATGGCGGTGGTCCAGTAATTGGATTTGGTGAGGATGAAACATCTGGTGATGATATGCCATTATTCTTATATGAAATGAAGAATGCATTGATCGATGCTAATGTTCATTTTGATTTTATCGGATTTGATGCATGTCTGATGTCAGGTATTGAAACATGTTGTGTGCTTTATGATTTTTGTGATTACACAATCCTTTCAGAAGACTTTGAATCTGGTAATGGATGGTATTACACTCCTTGGTTAGAGGCATTATATGAGAATCCTTCTATTCCAACTTATGAACTTGGTAAATATGTAGTAGATGGTCTTGTTGATTTCAATGAGGATTATCAGAAGGAAGTAGATAATGAACTTGCTTTATACTATTTATTAGGTGGCGACAAGATGGTGATTGATTCTACTCTTGCGGTGATCGATGAAAGCTGGGTTCCAGTATTATATGCGACATGGGTTGATTTTGCTTACAAAAATACAGATGCTTTGTTAGAAGCAAATTACAGCCGTGAAGAGGAAGAAAACGGACGAGCTATTGAATTAAAAGACTATGATACGATGTTAGATTACTACTATTTAACTGATATCATGGCAGTAGCACAGAATATTGAATCAGACGAATCAGCTGCTCTTGCATCAGCTGTAGCCAATGCAATTGTATATTGCCGTACTTCTGAAAGCGATTCTTATTTAACTGGTTTATCAGTTACACTTCCTTATGGTGACAAGGATTTCTGTGAGATTGAGCAGATGTTATATAAAGAAGCAGGATTTGATGCTGAGTACATTAACTGGTTAGGCGAGTTCGCAGATGCACAGGGTGCAAATGATCCATATGACTGGTCAGACTGGGATGCAACATGGAATGGCTGGGTTGACTTTGTAAACGACTACGACTGGTCACAGTGGCAGTTCTTAGCTGACCCGGATTTCTGGAATGGATTAAATATCAATTGGAGTGACTCATTCTCTCAGAATCAATTGAATCATTGGATGGACACTATTTCTCATACAATTGGCGGTATCAACGTAGATGATTATGCACCTGTATTATCAGAGTATTATAACGCATTCTTTGGAGGTAGCAGCTCTTCTAGTGCAACTTCAGGAGACAGTTTTGAAAGTGATCTGACAGGAACAACCTTCTACTATGATGAAGAGGAAGAGGTATGGTATTCTTATGATGAAGAAGAGGGATTGATCTACTTCTACTTCGATGGTGATGAAGGAATCTATATTCTCGAAGAAGATACAGATACATTATATTTCTACGATGAAGAAGAGGACGAAATGTATATTTTCGATGATGAAGAGGATGAATGGTATTACCTCGGATAGTCTAAAAGTTTAATAAAATAGGGGCTGTTAAATAAGTCCTAAAATGTGGAAAAAGAAAATGCTACTGTCACCATTCGGTGACGGTAGCATTTTTTCCTTTTTAAGAAGTATTAAACACTCTCTTGTTTGGTTTTATTTAACAGCGTAGTTTGTTGGTGCTACAGAACTGTTACCAGAAGCAATAAACTGAATTGTTATGCTTGCGCCTGGTTTTAATTCGCTATTCCATACTGGAGCTTTTACAGTAACTGTTTTACCGCTCTGTCCTACGTAATCAGCTCCCCAAAGATTTACGATTGAGTTGTCATAGCTAAATGTTAATGTCCAATTGCTGATAGAAGCATTTGTGTCATTTGTAACTACGATTTCACCCTGGAATGAATCACCCCAATCACCTAATGTTTTGTAGGTGCAAGATACACCAGTTACAGCAGGAGTAGCTGGCTGAGTAGGTTCAGTAGGTTCAGCTGGCTGAGTAGGTTGAGTAGGCTGAGTAGGTTCAGCTGGCTGAGCTGGCTGAGTTGGCTGAGTTGGCTCTGCAGGAGTAGTGATTGTCTGAACTGAACCAGTGTTAGCAGAAGAACCTCCAACTGGCTCGAAAATCCACTGCTGATTTGGATTGCCATACAATGTCCACTGACATACATTTGTTCCATCAGTTTTTCCATGGTTGTAAACGTCTATGGCCTTTGTTCCGTTACTTACTTTTGTTCCAAGTGTGTAAACGTTAGCTGTTGCAGTTGCATTTACTGAGAATTTCTGAGCATCTCCTGAGTATGCATTGTAGATACCAAGGTTAGCACCATCTTCGTTTTTACCATTTGCAACGTCTAACATGAAATCACCAACAGCACTCTTTAATGTAATGTAGCCATCAGATGTGTTTGTTACATACCATCTCTGACCTGCTTCACCAGTACCAGTACTGATTTCAACGTTTGTGTTTGCAGCCGATTTATTACCAGCTACCTGTAAGTATTTCTGAGCATTGATATTCTTTAAGTAATACCAGCCATCAGCAATTACTACATTCTGAGGTTTTGGCTGTTCTGTGTTGTTATTATTGTTGTTATTATTGTTGTTATTATTTTCTGTAGCTTTGATTGGTTCAAATATCCATAATTGTGCGGAAGCAGCGTAATAAGTATACTGCTGAACGTTTGTACCATCTGTTTTTTCGCCATATTCTGGGTCAAGACAAGCATTTCCGTTAGAAGATTTTGTTAAGATACCATACTGACCATTTCCGTTATCTTTTAACATGAACTTCTGAGGATCTTTTCCGTTTTCAGACCAAAGTTCAATGTTTGTGCCGTTTGCTGATTTACCACCTGTAACATCAAGCATGAAGCCTAAGCCATTCTTTAATGTAATAGTACCGTCAGAGTTGTTTGTTAAATACCATTTCTGACCATCAACACCTGTTCCTTTGCTGATTTCAACGTTGCTACCATTAGCACCGTTGTTACCAGTTACAGAAAGGTATGTCTGAGAGTTTACATTTTTAATATAATACCAGCCGTTTGCAACATTTCCTGAAGTAACATTACCAGATGGGTTTGATGGCTGAGTTGGCTGAGTTGGCTGAGTAGGCTGAGTTGGTTCAGATGGAGTTACGTTTCCACCAGTTGTACTTGTGCTGAATACGTATTTTTCAAGTACACAGTCACCAGAGGCTACGAAGAATAAATCTTTTACGCCTGTAGCATTAGAAATGCTGGATGTGATTGTTGTGTATTTGAATGGATCACCTGTTGCAGGAATTGTAACGTATCCTAAAACAGTACCTGTTGGGCTTCCAGCGCACACCTTGATCACTGCGCCATTCTTAGAACCAGCAGTTACTGTGATGGAATTAGCACCTGATCCAAAGTTAACACCAGCTACACCTGTCCAGTCACCTCTGTTGTATGCAACAGCAGCATCACCAAGACCGTATACATTGATTCCACCCTGCCATGCCATTGTAGCAAAAAGATTTGTTTTGTATGGATCAAGGTAAGAAATCTGGTTAACACCCTTTAAGGTTCCTTTTGCGTTTCCGAATCTTCCATTTGAGAAAGGCATTGTATCTACATGAGTAGTACGGTAACCAACCTGTTTTCCATAAACCTGTTTATTCAACCATTCAGCATGATAGAAGATATACATCTGATTGTTGAAAGAGAAGATTGTGTGGTGGTTGTTACCAGCTGTCTGGAAGAAATCACCTGGGTTGTTGAAACATGTACCCTGATATGTAAAAGGTCCCATTGGGTTAGAACTTGTCATATATGCGATTCTAGCATTTCCGTATGGACCACCATCCCAGTTTGTACAATATGAATAGTAATATGTATTACCAATCTTGTTGATACAAGAATCTTCAAATACCCAAGGTGCATTGATATTCTGAGCTGTACCAACAGTGCTTGTCATGTTGCTTCCTAATTTAATTACACGGATTGTATTAGGGTTAGCAGATTGTCCTTTTGGAACACCACCACCGAAGTAGAGGTAACCTGTTCCATCTGAATCAACCAATACTGCTGGGTCAAATAACCATTCAACGTTACAGTTAGGTGTCTGTCTTGAAATAAGAGGCTTACCAATTGGATCAACGAAAGGACCAGTTGGAGAATCAGCAGTTAATACACCGATACCGCCTGCACTGTTAGCAAAGTATAAGAAGAACTTTTCTTTGCCGTTGATTTTTTTGTGACATGCTGTTGGAGCCCATGAGTTTGATGCCCATTTAGCAGCACCATTAGAGCCTGCTGCAGCAATTGTACCATGATCTGTCCAGTTAACCATATCGCTAGAGGACATTACGTTAATGGTATTGATCTGTCCGTATGTGTTTGTATCTGGTGTACGGCTTTCGATAACACCATCGTTTGTTGAGTAAACGTAGACACGTCCGTTATATTCCATAACGCCAGGGTCTGCACTGAATTTCTGTGTGATCAAAGGATTGTGATTTCCAATATCCTTGTATCCACGAGCAAGTGAAATAGAATTAAAAGCGTCAGCAGGACTTGCCGCCTGTGACTTGCTGGTTGCCATTGACAAAGGATCTAATACACTCAGAACGAGCATACTACCTACAATGACAGAAGAAATGAGTTTTTTTAACTTCATTTTGTAATACTCTCCTTTACTACTTTGTTGATAATAAGGCTCCGCTACCTTATAAAAACACTATAGAGGTTGAAGATACTATGCCTCTTCTCAAATATTGCGCTGATGTGCTCAAATATTGCGCTGATACACTCAAATATTGCTTCTTAGCAATCGTTGAGCAAAAATAGACAAAAAAATAGCAAAAATTAAGTAGAAACTATCTATAATTACAATGTATATTAACTAAAAGAAACAGGTAATTGTGCAAAGTGCGAGCCGTACAAAAATGTAAGCGCTTTTATTCCGGCATTTCGGATGGCAATGACACGGTTTACAAGAGGAAGGAGTAAAGTATGGGTAAGAACAAAAAACAGATCATGGCACTGATTCTGTCTGGCGTTGTGGCATTTACAGGTAGTGTATCCGTTAATGCTTCAGAGCTTTTGGATGCTCAGGGCCAGGAAGCAGCCACATTAGATGCTGCAGAAACAAATGAGGTGAGTTATTCACTAACTGATTGGGATTTATCGAAGTTAGTGAAGTGGAGTACAGAACTTGTAACCAATGAGGATGGTTCTGTGACAGTACAGTTTGGTGGACAGTACAGTCAGGTATTTTTCCCAATTCCTGATGGAATCGATCCAACAAGAATTGAGAAGGTAATTGTTCATGCAGACAGCAATGAGCATTTAAGCTTAAAGTTATGCGATAGCAATGATCTGAATGCAGATTGTGCAGCTGTTGTATATGGAAGCAATGAAATTGGCAGAGCTAATCTTGCAGCAGGCTTTTCTATGAAAAAAAATGTCAATTGTGTTGGCATTATGAACTTAAATGAAGTAGAAGATGAAGTATATGAGAAAACATTTACTGGCATTACCTTTATCTTAGGTGAAGCAGAAGCAGAAGATACACAGGAGGAACAGTCAGGAGCAAATACACAGGCCAACGAGCTTACCTATCAATTAGGTGATCTTGAAAGCACCAAAATGTATGGAAGTGTTTCTTTTGAAACAAATGAAGATGGAAGTACATTGGTTACATTCCCGGGACAGTACAATCAGGTAAGCTATGCGATTCCAAAGGATGTAGATGTTGAAAGATTAGAAAGTGTAACTGTAAATACAACAGATAAGAGTTCTCTTTCTGTGAAGTTTATGGCTGATCTTGAGATTCAGAATGAAATTGCAGTTACCTATGGAAACAATACATTGAATGTTGCAGATTTAAAGGATGGTGCAACTGCAAAAGATATTCAGGCAATTGTTTTAATGAGCCTTTCAGATGAGTTTGCAACAACCGTAAATAGCATTACATTTAAAATGAGTCCAGCAGTTTCAAAGGATGCAACTTTTAAGCTTTCAGAGTTAAATCTTTTGGCAACCTGTGGAAATGCATCTGCTTCAGAATATGAAGATGGAAGCATGGAGCTTACATTCCCAGATCAGTATGCTCAGTTTTGCTATGAGATTCCAGAAAACATTGATGTAACAAAGGTTGAGAAGCTTGTTGTCAATGTAAACAGCAATGAGCATTTCTCAGTAAAGCTGATGGCTTCTTTGGGCCTTGAGAATGAAGCTGCTGTTGTTTATGGAGCAAATACAATTTTCTTTGATAATGTTGGAAATGGCTATAGTGCTTCTGATGTTAAGTCCTTCGTATTGATGAGCTTGGATGAGAATGTTGTTAAGACTGTAGACAGTGTTACATTTATAATGAAGAAACAGGATACAAATGAGCAGGGATATAACATCTACTTTAAACAGGCAGGTGATAACAACCCAATCGTAACACATAGATATGGTGCGGATCCTGGTGTTATGGTATATGATGACACTGTTTATATCTATACAACCAATGATATCTATGAATATGCTGGTGGACAGGTTAAGAAAAATGAGTACGGTAAGATCAAACAGATTAACTGCTTCTCATCAACAGATATGGTAAACTGGACAGATCATGGTCCAATTGACGTAGCTGGTAAAGACGGAGCCGCTACATGGGCTAACAACTCATGGGCACCATGTGCAGCACACAAGACAATTGATGGCAAAGAGAAATTTTTCTTATATTTTGCTGACAATGGAAGTGGTATTGGTGTATTAACTGCTGATTCACCAACAGGTCCATGGACAGATCCACTTGGAACACAGTTGATCTCTAGAAAAACACCTACTTGCGGAAATATTACATGGTTATTTGATCCAGCTGTTATGGTAGATGATGATGGAACTGGATATCTTGTATTTGGTGGTGGTGTTCCAGAAGGAAAAGAAGCAAATCCACAGAACGCAAGAGTTGTAAAATTAGGCGAAGATATGATCAGCCTTGCATCAGATCCAGTGATGATAGATGCACCTTGGTTATTTGAAGATTCAGGTATCAACAAGATTGGTGATACTTATTACTACACATATTGTACAAACTGGAATGGTGGTCCTTATGGAAATGCCAACATTGCGTACATGACAAGCGAAAACCCAATGGGACCTTATGAATTTAAGGGCGTATTTTTCAATAATCCAGCAAGCTTCTTTAAAGATGGTGGAAACAATCATCATTCTTTATTCGAGTTTAATGGAAAATATTACCTTGCTTATCATGCAAGACAGGTAAGTCAGGAAGTATTAGGTTCTAACTTGGATTACAGAAGCACACATATTGATGAAGTAAGTATTGATAATACAGGTGCTATTTTACCAGTAACAGCTACTATGAGTGGTGTTTCTCAGTTGAAATCAGTGAATCCATACGTGGAAAATCAGGCAGAATGCATTGCAAGAGAATATGGCATTGAAACTGAAAAGGTTGATAACGCAGGAAATGCAGTTGTTGTAGCTACAGAGGGTGACTGGACATGTGTGAAATCTGTTGATTTCGCATATGGTGTTTCTGAAATGACAGTAACAGCTGCTGCAACAGAAGCTGCAACCATCGAAATCCGTACAGGAAGCTTTGACGGAACATTGGTAGGAACTGTAAATGTACCTTCTACAGATGGCGCTTTAAAGGATTTCACAGTTAAGACATTGAATGTAACTGGCGAAAGAAACTTATTCTTCGTATTTAAAGGCAATGTGCAGATGGATAGCTGGCAGGCTAGAACTGCTAATATCTATACTTTTGCTGATCTTGTAAAAGCACAGAGCTATGATCTTACAGAAGAGGTGAATGAAGACGGTTCTCTTTCTGTTTCATACGACAAGCAGTGGGCAGAAATCCGCTATGAGATTCCAGCAGATGTTGATACAAGCAAATTAACAAAGGTAACTGTATTAACAGAAGATGGAGAAGCAAACAAGTTAGGTATTAAATTATTATCAAGTATTGATCCGGCTGAAGAGGTAGCAGTAGCATATGGAAACAATTCCGTAGAAGTTTCAGCAGGCTCAGCTGAAGATGCATTATACATTGGTATCATGAATATGGCTGAAGGAGAAGCTTCTTACAAATTCTCAGCAGTTGTATTTGATGTAGATACTGTAAAGGATAAGGGCGAAGCTGGAAACGAAGTGCAGGAAGATATTCCTGACTTAAAGGATGCAGTAGCAGCTCAGACTTATGAAGATTTTGGTATGGGTGTTTCTATCTGTAACAATGAATTATCAGATAAGAAACTCATGGGTCTTGTAACAAAGCACTTCAATGCTTTAACAATTGGTAACGAATTAAAACCAGATGCAACATTTGGTTATGCAAGTAAAGCACCAGGCGTACACACAGAAGAGTTCAATGGAGAGGATCTTTCGGTTCCAACCCTTGACTTTAGCCGTGGTGAACAGGTATTAAATTACTTGTTAGATTGGAATGCAGCAAATCCTGATGATCAGATCAAAGTTCGTGGTCATGTATTGGTATGGCATTCACAGACTCCAGAATGGTTCTTCCATGAAGACTACGATGCAAATAAACCTTATGTAACAGCAGAGGAAATGACAAAACGTCAGGAGTGGTACATCAAGAATGTATTACAGCATTATGTGGGCGAAGACAGCAAATACAAAGATTTGTTCTATGGATGGGATGTTGTAAACGAAGCAGTTAGTGATGGTCGTGGAACCTATCGTAATGACAGTGAGAATTCAAGCTGGTGGGCAGTTTACCATAGCAACGAATTCATCATCAATGCATTCCGTTTTGCTAACAAATATGCACCTGCAAATATCGAACTTTACTACAATGATTACAATGAATGGGTATCAAGCAAGGTAGCAGGTATTGAACAGTTATTAACAGATGTTAAAAATGCAGAAGGTACCAGAATAGATGGTATGGGTATGCAGGGACACTACTCAACAGTAGGTTCTCCATCTGTAGCGGAATTCAAAGAAGCAGCTAGAAGATATGCAGCTATTGTTGGACAGGTTCAGTTAACAGAGCTCGATTTCAAAGCAAGCAGCGCTTATGACGGAACAAAGAAAACAGAAGCAGCTGAGTTTACAAGAGAAGCCTACAGATATAAAGAAATTTTTGATGCAGTTCAGGACTTAAGAGCAGAGGGTGTTAACTTTACAAAGATCACTGTTTGGGGTGTAATCGATAAGAATTCATGGTTACAGACATCTAACAGCGTTGGTGGTGCATCAGATGGAAAGAGAAAGCAGGTTCCATTATTATTTGATGATTACTATCATGTAAAGCCAGCTTACTGGTCATTTGTTGATACAGATAAGTTAGCTCCATCAATTCAGGAAGTTTCATTTACAAGAGAGTTAGACGATAAGTATA
>JAZQQB010000074.1:0-21183 GCA_045628865.1 Lachnospiraceae bacterium
CAGAGACATTATTCTGTGATTTATACAAGAACATTGTACAGTCATATAGAGATTTGCCAAAGGTATACAACCAGTGGTGTTCAGTAGTTCGTTGGGAGAAGACAACTCGTCCATTCCTTCGTTCTTCAGAATTCTTATGGCAGGAAGGACATACAGTTCATGCTACAGCTGAAGATGCTGAGGCAAGAACTATTCAGATGCTTAATGTTTATGCTGATTTCTGTCGTGAAGTATTAGCTATTCCTATGGTTAAAGGTCGCAAGACTGACAAGGAAAAGTTTGCAGGTGCAGAAGCTACATACACTATTGAGTCACTTATGAAGGATGGTAAGGCATTACAGTCAGGTACATCACACAACTTTGGCAGCAAATTTGCTGAAGCATATGGTATCCAGTTTACAGATAAAGACAACAAGTTAAAGCATGCATTCCAGACATCATGGGGTATGACAACACGTTTGATCGGTGCTATCATTATGGTACATGGTGACAATTCAGGTCTTGTATTACCACCAGCAGTTGCTCCAACACAGGTAATCGTAATTCCTATCCAGCAGAAAAAGGAAGGCGTTTTAGAGAAAGCAGCTGAAATCAAAGATAGATTGAAAAAGTACTCAGATACACGCTTTGAAAAAGGTTTCAGAGTAAAGGTAGATGATACAGATAAGAGTCCAGGATGGAAATTCTCAGAAGCAGAAATGCGTGGTATTCCAGTTCGTATTGAATTAGGACCAAAGGATATTGAAGCAAATAAATGTGTCATTGTTCGTCGTGATACAAGAGAAAAGATTGAAGTTTCTTTGGATGATGTAGAGAGCAAGGTATCTGAAATCTTAGCTGCAATGCAGAAAGAGATGTTAGAAAGAGCTCGTGAAAGAAGAGATTCTCAGACTTTTGAAGCAAAGACATGGGATGAATTCAAATCAATCTTTGAGGCTAAGAATGGTTTTGTAAAAGCTATGTGGTGTGAAGATGTAGCTTGTGAAAACAAGATTAAGGAAGAATTGAGTGTAACAAGCCGTTGTATGCCATTTGATCAGGAGCACATTGCTGATACATGTATCTGTTGTGGCAAACCAGCTAAGAAGATGGTTTACTGGGGCAAAGCATACTAAATGTAGATTATTAAAAATCACTGTTTTTCAAAAAACAGTGATTTTTTTGTTAAAATAGAATATGATATTCACAGAAAATGTGAATATGAGAAAAAATGGAGGATACATATGTTAAATTTTGCAAGTGATTATACCCAGGGATGTCATGAAAATATTTTAAAAAAGTTATCACAGATTAATTTGGAAATGAATACAGGTTATGGTACAGATACACATTGCGAAAAGGCAAAGGAATTGATTAAAAAGGCAACAAACTGTAAGGATGCAGAAATATCCTTTTTGGTAGGAGGAACACAGACTAACCAGACTATCATTGCGTCTATGCTTCATAATACAGAGGGTGTGATTGCCGCCACAACAGGACATATCAACTGCCATGAGGCAGGAGCCATTGAATATTCTGGATATAAGGTATTAACAGTTCCATCCTATGATGGGAAAATGAAAGCACAGGATGTAAAAAAGCTTTTAGAGATTTTTTACGGGGATTCCTCACACGATCATATGGTTTATCCAGGAATGGTATATATTTCTCACCCAACAGAGTATGGTACCTTGTATACCAAAAAGGAATTAGAGGATTTAAAGGCAGTATGTACAGAATATGAAATTCCATTGTTTTTAGATGGAGCAAGACTTGGTTACGGCCTTCGTGCAAAGGATATAGATGTGACATTAGAAGATATTGCAAGATTAACAGATGTATTCTATATTGGAGGAACCAAAGTTGGAGCATTATTTGGTGAGGCAGTTGTTTTTACACATCACAATATGCCAAAGCGTTTCTTAACAACTACAAAACAGCATGGCGCTTTACTTGCAAAGGGATGGCTACTAGGTGTTATGTTTGAAACCTTGTTCACCGATGATTTGTATATGACAATCAGTGATAATGCCATCGACAGAGCAAAGGAGCTTCGAGAAATCTTTTTATCAAGAGGTTTTCAGCTTTTCATTGATTCGCCAACAAACCAGCAGTTTTTTGTGATGGAAGATGCTTTTATTGAAAAACTTGAAAAGGAAGTAACCTTTAGCTGGTGGGAAAGAGTAGATGAAACACATAGTGCTGTTCGATTTGCAACAAGCTGGGCTACTACAAAAGAAAATCTATTTGCACTTGAAAAGATATTAGATGAGATTATGTAACAAAGACAGAGATGTTTGTAAAAAAATTGGATAGCCTGTTGGCAGAATAGCTGGTAATAAATTCTTTTATTTTAAGAATAAAAGATGTATGATATCGATATTAGTAAATTAAAGGGAGAATAAATAATGGAAAATTTTAAATTTGATGAATTAGAGTATGTAAGACCTGATTTTGATAAATTGGCCCAGCAGCTTGATGAAATGACAGAAAAACTTAAGAATGCGAAAAGCTATGAGGAGGCAAAGAGCCTGTTTTTAGAGTTGGATGGAAAACAGCAGGAATTGTTTACAATGGTAACCATTGCATCTGTACGCCACACATTAGATACAACAGATGAATTATATGAAAAAGAAGATGAATATTTAAATGAAGTATTCCCAACATTGATGCCACGTTTTATTGCTTTTTCAGAAAGTATTAGTACAAGTAAGTTTAGAGAAGATTTCGAAAAAGAATTTGGAAAAGCTCTTTTTGTAGGTATTGAGCTTCGAAAAAAATCCTTCTGTGAAGAGAATATTCCTTTGATGCAGCAAGAAGCAAAGCTAACCAATGAATACCAGAAGATTATGGCAACAGCTGAAATTCCATTTAAGGGTGAAACCTTGAATTTATATGGCGTTCAGAAGCATTTTGAGGATGATGATAGAGAAGATAGAAGAGCTGCGGTAAAGGCATATTCGGATTTTTATCATTCTAATGAAGATCGTTTGGAAGAAATCTGGGATGAGCTTATTAAGGTTCGTACAAAAATGGGACAGAATCTTGGTTTTGAGAACTTTGTTCCATTGGGATATATGCAACAGGGAAGAACTGATTATGGATATCAGGAGGTAGCTTTTTTCCGTGAACAGGTAAGAAGTGAATTGGTTCCTCTTTGTCAGAAACTATACGAAGCTCAAGCAAAGCGTCTTGGAATTGATGAACTTTATATGTACGACGAAAAGAAAATCTTTGCAGATGGAAATGCAGTACCAGCAGGAGATGATGATTTCATGATTGCACAGGCAAAAGAAATGTATCATGAACTCAGCAAAGAAACTGGCGAATTTATTGATTTTATGATCGATCACCATTTGATGGATTTGAAAAACAAACCAGGCAAAGCTTCTACTGGATATATGACAGAGCTTCCAAGCTTAAAGGCACCTTTCGTATTCTCTTGTTTTAATCAGACAATTGGAGATATGCAGGTGTTAACACATGAACTTGGACACGCATTTGCAGGATATATGGCAATGAGAAACCAGAAAATTTCAGATTATTATAGTGAATCTACAGATATTGCTGAAATCCATTCAATGTCTATGGAGCAGTTCTCTTATCCATATGCAGAGAAATTCTTTGGAGATCAGGCTGATAAATTCCGTCTTGCACATTTACAGGAAGCAATTACATTTGTTCCTTTTGGTGTTGCGGTGGATGAATTCCAGCATATTTGTTATGAGAATCCAGATTTAACACCAAAGCAGCGTACCTTAGAGTGGAAAAAATTAGAAGAAAAATACATGCCATGGAGAAAATATGATGCGGACGATTTCTTTGATAGAGGTGGTTACTGGTATCATAAGCTTCACATTTATCTTTATCCGATGTATTACATTAACTATACATTAACTACAATGGGGGCCATGGAATTTAAGAAAAAAGCCCATGATAACTTTGATAATGCATGGACTGATTATTTAAATCTCTGCAAGTGTGGTGGAAGTATTAGCTACTTAGAGACCTTGAAGTTAGCGAATCTTTCAGTACCTTTTGAATCAGGCAGCGTTGCAAAAGCAATCAGCTTTGCTAAGGAAGAATTACTTGCTATGATCGAAAAAGTAAAATAGATCCAAAAGTATCTTGACTTCATGCAAAATACGGGGTAAATTGGATTGTAAGCGGTTACATTGTTAGACCGTAAGGCATGAATTTATAGATATAAATTGGAGGATATAGTTATGAGTACAGTTGCTGAGAGAATAGAAGAATTGGGTGTTGTTCCCGTTGTTGTATTAAACAATGTTGAGGATGCATTGCCACTTGCAAAGGCATTGATAGATGGAGGTCTTCCTTGTGCGGAAGTTACCTTTAGAACAGAGGCTGCAGAGGAATCAATCCGTCGTATGCATGAAGCATATCCAGAATTACTTTTGATTGCAGGAACAGTTCTTACTACAGAGCAGGTTGATCGTGCAGTTGCAGCAGGAGCATCTGCTATCGTAGCACCAGGTTTTGATCCTGAAATTGTTGATTATTGTATTTCAAAGAAAATAGAGGTTATGCCAGGTGTTGTTACACCATCCGAAATGGCACAGGCTGTAAAACGTGGATTAACAAGAGTAAAGTTTTTCCCAGCAGAGCAGGCAGGTGGTGTTGCTATGATCAAAGCTATGTGTGCAGCATACACATCTGTTAGAGTAATGCCAACTGGTGGTATCAGTGCCAAGAATTTGGAAGAGTACTTATCTTGTGATAAGATCTTTTGCTGTGGTGGAAGCTGGATGGTAAAGGGTGATCTTATTAAGGCTGGAGAATTTGATAAGATTAAAGAAATGACAAAAGAAGCAGTTGGACTTGTAAAGACCATTAGAAGTAAATAAGAAAAATCAAACGGGCTTGATTTTTGAATCAAGCCCGTTTTTTATGAGAATATCTATAGTAAAGATTTTAAATACTGTAATACACCATCTTCCCAATAAGGGGCGACGGTACCAGATGCAGCTTTGATGACTTCGTCACGTGCGTTAGAGACTGCAAAGCTATATTTGGCTGATTGAAGCATTTCAATGTCGTTTAGGTTATCACCGAAAACGCAGGTTTCTTCTGGTAAGATATGCAAATAGTTTTGTAACCATTTCAAAGCATTTCCTTTATTGGCATCTAATGAGATGCAGTCTACCCATTCCTTTCCGGCAACAGCAAGCTTTGCTTTATTCTTCCAGGTTGGAATAAACTCTGGTGTACATATTTCTTCACAGGCATTCTTGTGGTATACAGTGAATTTGATCACTTCTTCATCTGTGAGATTAGACAGACTATCGACTTCACGAATATCGTATCCATAAGAATCTTTTAGCCAGTGAAACATGGAGGAACCAGCATCTTCAGCTACGGAATATTCAGGAAGACAGATAAAGCAGTCACAGCTAGGAAGATGTTCCATGGAAGCATACATGCCTCTCCATATTTTTTCTTCTAATGGATATACTTTTAGTATTTCTTTTGGAGTGCGAACAACTGTCCCCCCATCTGTTATATATAAAAGCTTGTCTTTGATTGGTGCAAAAAGTTTTTGCTGACTAATAAACTGTCTGCCTGAGCAAACAGCAAAATAGATGCCTTTGTCAACAAGGTCAGAAATCACTTCATAATATTCTGGGTTAATGGCCAGTGTGCCATCCTTTACCAAGGTACCATCTACGTCAGTAGCAATTAGTTTGACCATGATCAAACTCCTTTCAAAAGTTTCAAATCCTTTTTAGGGGATTATATATAGTATATCATATCTTAAATCAGTCCATAGGTTTTTAAGATATAAAGCCAAAATGTTAGAGAAATGGAACTTAAAAATGTTGTAGCAACGACAACACTGGAGGTTAACACACCTTCGTGTCCCATGTTTTTTGCCATGATGTAGCAACTGGCAGTGGTAGGTGCTCCTAACATGATTAAAAGTGCTACCATTTTTTCTCCTGTGAAGCCTAGATAAGCAGCAATTGGAAGAAATAGAAGTGGCTGTGCAACTAGGCGAAGAAAACTGCATGCTAAGGTAGGTTTGATCTTTGCAAGTGCTTTTTTCCCTTCAAAACCGGCGCCAAGTCCAATAAGGGCTAGTGGTGAAGCACATCTTGCAATTAATGATAAGGATTTATCAATCATAACTGGAAAATGGAATCTTAGTAAGGCTGGGATCATACCAAGAAAAATACCCCATAAAATAGGGTTGGTAGCAATTCCAATCAGAGTTTTCTTGATGGTTTTTTTGGAAAGTCCTTCACTGTTTGGACCAAATACGGAAAGAGTGATCACAGCGAGTATATTATAAAGTGGAACGGTACCTAGGATCATCAATGGAGTAGCAGCGGAACTGGTGTCGTAAATATTGGCAATAAAAGCCATACCAAGAACTGCAGCAGATCCTCGATAAGAAGCTTGAAGAAATTCCCCACGAATATTTTTGTCTTTTACAAATAAAAGCACGATAGCCATAATCAGAAAATAGCAAGCTAAAGTTCCTAAAAAGCAAAAAGCAACATATTTAAAGTCCCATTCAGAATAAAAATCTGCAGTGGACATATCCTGAAACAAAAGGATAGGCAATGTAATCTGATAGTTGAAAGAATTGAGTGATTTGACAAAGGGTTCATCAATTAAATGGATGCGTCTAATCACATAACCAATTACCATTACAAGAAATAGTGGTATGGTAGCGTTTAAACTAAAAATAAGATTTTCCATTGCATCTCCTCCAAAGAATAATTTTCTGTGGCTCATTATATTCCTTTGTTATAAAAAAAACAAGAAATGTACTTTAAAATAGACAATTACCTTACGGTTGAAGAGTGTATATGAAATATGATACAATGGTATCATAAAACTTTGAATATCAAAAAGTTTGATACAAAGTGGTATTTTGGAGGTACATATGGACGGGACAGTTTTACTGATTGTATTGTTGATTGTGTTGGTATTCAGTATGATCGGTGTGTTGGTTGTCAGAAGTACAAAAAAACCACCAGAACCCCAAATGGATGAACTTCCGGGTAGAGATTTTGAATTTTTTTGTGCAGAATTATTGGAGAACCGAGGTTTTATTGATGTTACTGTGACGAAGGGCAGTGGAGATTATGGAGTGGATATTCTCGCTGAAAAGGAAGGAATCACATTTGCAATCCAATGTAAAAGATACTCTGCTCCAGTTGGTGTAAAGGCAGTGCAGGAGGCATACGCCGGCAGAGATTATTATGATTGTATGGTCGGTGCAGTACTGACAAATCAGTACTTTACAGGTCCTGCTGTAGAAGCAGCAAAGAAATTAAAAATCCTACTTTGGGATCGTGGATATTTAGATGAGATGATTCGAGAATGCAATGCAGGGGAAGACTATTAGAAAGGAATCTAAATAGTATGGAAATAAATCAGGTGTTGAATGAATTACTGGTCGGACTTTTTAGGAATATCAATACAATAGAAGAACATGCAGTCAGAACAGAAGAATTTAAGGACCTGACTACCAATGATGCTCATGTTATTGAAGCTATTGGAAAGGTGGGAGCAAAAAACATGTCTTCTGTTGCTAAGAAGTTAAGTGTTACAACAGGTACGCTCACAATTTCCGTAAACAGCCTTGTGAAAAAGGGTTATGTGAATCGTGAGCGTAGTGAAGAGGACAGAAGAGTTGTATTGGTTTCTTTGACGGAAAAAGGTAAGAAGGCATATGAACATCATGAAGTATTCCATCAAAAAATGATCCTTGCAATATGTGAGCGGTTAGATGACACAGAAAAGCAGGTTTTGGCCAATTCACTAGATAGTTTGAATGAATTTTTTAAAAAATATGAATGATCAATCGAAAGAGGAGGTTCTTATCTCCTCTTTTATAATGTCAAAGGGAGCAGAACCAAATTCTAACAAGTATTTATGAAATGCATAGTCAGAATAATGTTCTTTCCAGGCAGTTTTAGCCAATTCTTTACATTCTAAAATTTCTAAATAACCCATGTAATACTTCATATAATTACTAGGAGAGCTGGCAATGTATGTATAAATTGCATTGGTTGTATCTGGAGACGTAATTCCATAATCACTAAAAAAATGGTGTATGGCAGGATAATCTGCTCCTTCATAATGGATCATGATATCTGCTAAGGCATACAAACATAAAGAAGTCTTTCTGTCTAATGTAATCAGATTAATATATTCTTTCGTAAGTGGGTCGATACAGAAATCCTTGGCGTGTTCATAAGCATAAAATTCAACATACACAGCCCAGCCCTCCTGAAATCCAGGGTAAGAAAAGATTGTTCTGGTTAGAGCTCTTCTCTTTTGGATTGCTGTACTGGAAGAAATAATATGCTGGTACATGTGACCAGGGTATCCTTCATGAGAAAGAGTAGTGAATAGGGAAAGTGGATCATTTGTTTGAGCATAGTTGACGTAGATTTTTTGTGAAGTCAAGAGATCAATTGGGGTTTGGATATAAAATGCAGGTGCTGTATAGGGTGTAAGTCCATTTGATACAGCAGCAATATCACAGCTGATTTCAGTATCACAATAATCACATAGTGGAGGGAAATCCTTGGCAATCATTTCTTGTAATGCCTGTATTTGTTCAGCAACAGAGATGATGGGGAACTGTTGATAAAAAGTGGAATCTGAAATTTTTTGGAGATAGAAATTAGCTTTTTGGGATAGTTCGTCATAGGTAGCATGAAGATTGACTGTAAGCAATTTTTTCATTTCATCAATAGTTTTAGTAGAGCCTGTTTCATAGGAAAGCAATGCTAAATAATATTTTTTTCCATCCGGATAAGTGGCAAGACCTTTTGTAGGAATACTATTGTCTGCTAATAGCCAAAGAGCATCAGTTAATTGTTCATAGCAAGGTGCGACTATATTTTTTAAAATTAGTTGATGCTCATGAAGTACAGCTAATAGTTCTGCTTCAGATAAGTGACCTTGCTCGTAGAAGGGCAGAAGCCTTTGGATAAAGCTTTCGGTTAAAAAAGAAATGGGAGTTTCAGGGTCATCTAGGATTTGATAAATATCAGAAACAGACGAAAAATTATCAAAGTCAACATTATTCATGTATTCGCAGCATTGTTTCATAACTTGTTCACATGCAGCATAAGACATAAAAAGACCTTGGGCTTTTTTCTCATTTTCATAACTGATCAAGTTTTGGGTGAAGGAATCGAAGGATTTTAATAAAGAAAAGTAATGATCAACATCCTCTAATTCATAAAATGGATATGCGCAAAGCAGTAAAAGAATTTCCGTGTGAAGTCCACCATTGGGACTTAGTGGTTCATCAAGATATGGATAGCAGGATAGATTTTTCATTCGGATAAGATAATCCATACATATTTTTTGGTCAAGAGCAGTAACAGGATTGCTAGATGGCTTGATCTGTTTAAGTGTGGCTATTTTTTTTTCAAGTGATTCAAAAGCTTGTTTATTTCGTATACCAGTGTAGGATGGAAGCATTGGCGTGATTGCAAAGTCAAACTTTCTTGAATCAGAAAAAAGGAAGTGGGATGATAAGCCATCCTGAGTCAATTCCTCTTTGAAAAGTAAATGATCAAATTCCTGAAAAGAGGGAATTTGTGATTTGTTGTAGAGTGATAAAAAAAGAAGTCCGATTGTAACGAGAATTGTGATTAAAATTACGAGGATTGATTTTGCTTTTAAATGGAGTTTATGCATCATAGTTGTACCATATTTGGAAGGAATCTTATTTCAATATATGCCCCAAAAGAGATTCTATTCATAGAAAGGAAAAATACGTAAGGTTGTATATATACAACTGGTTGTAAAAGTATATACAAATTCTGAATGTTGTATTGACATGAGTAAACCTTTGGGCTATGATGATATTGGGTAGAAAATCTATCAACGGGAGAAAAAAATATGGATAAAAAAGCAAAATACATGGAAGTAGTGGATTTTGTCAAAGAAAAAATGAAGAAAAAGGAAATCAATCCGGGAGATAAGTTGTATTCAGAGAATGAACTTAGTGACATGTTTCATTTAAGTCGACAGACTGTTAGACATGCAATTGGGATCCTTGAAGAAGAGGGAATTGTCAGCAGAGTTCGAGGAAGTGGTACTTATATTCAGGATAATCGTAATGCGGAGTTAGAAGGTAGAACACGCATTGCTGTGGTTTCTACATACGTAGACAGCTACATATTTCCAAAGACAATTCAAGGAATGCAGAGCGTTTTATTTGAAAAAGGATATTCCGTTCAGATTGCATTCACCAATAATGAGGTAGAAAAAGAAAGAGAAATTTTAGAAGACATCATTGCAAAGGATGAAATTGCGGGACTTATTATTGAGCCAACAAAGAGTGGATTACCGAATCCGAACCTTTATTTGTATGAGCAGTTAAAGGAACGTCGTATTCCAGTTATCTTTTTTAATAGCTATTATCCTCAGCTTGATATTTACCACGTCTCTGTGAATGATAAGTTGACAGCAAGGAAAGCAACTGAGTATCTGATTCAGGCTGGCCATACTAATATTGGTGGTATATTTAAATTGGATGATGGTCAGGGCGTGCTTCGCTATGCAGGGTATATGGAAGCAATGAAGTCTGCAGGACTGCCAGCGGGAGATTCAGGTGTTATGTGGCTTGATACAGAAGATTTGGGAAAATTAGCAGAACAAAAGGATAAGATCCTTTCAAGGACTAAGAGTTGTACTGCAATTTTTTGCTATAATGATCAGGTGGCATTTCAAGTATCACATTTATTAAGAAAAGAAGGAATTTCGATTCCAGAACAGATTTCACTCATCAGTATTGATGATTCAGAGCTGGCAAGTCTGGGAAATACAAAACTTCATTCTTTCCCACATCCTAAGGAATTACTGGGAGAAAAGGTGGCAGAGAATTTATTAAAGCTTATCCATGATTCGTCATTTTATGCAACTTACGAATTTGAACCTGAGGTGGTTGAACGCGGTTCAGTTATAACATGGAAGTAAACAGCTTATGCTGAAATAATAAAGAATTTATATCGCGTTATTCGCGGGAAAAGAGGAAATGAAAATGTTAGAGGAATTAAAACAGCGTGTATATGAAGCCAATATGTTGCTTCCAAAACATGGATTGGTTACCTTTACATGGGGTAATGTTTCTGAAATTGATCAGGAATCAGGAATTTTTGCAATTAAACCATCAGGGGTTGATTATGATAAGTTGAAACCAGAAGATATGGTTTTGGTGGATCTAAACGGAAATAAGGTGGAAGGAAAGTACAATCCATCTTCTGATACAGCAACACATGTTGAGTTATACAAGGCATATCCAGAAATTGGTGGTGTGGTTCATACACATTCATCCTATGCAACAAGCTGGGCACAGGCGGGAAGAGGAATCCCTTGTTATGGCACAACTCATGCAGATTATATGTATGGAGAAATCCCATGTGTAAGATGCTTGACTAAGGAAGAAATCGAAGGTGCTTACGAAAGAAACACTGGTTTATTGATTGTAAATGAATTTAACCGTATGGGAATCGATCCTATGGCATGTCCAGCAGTTTTATGCAAAAATCATGGACCATTTGCATGGGGTAAGGATGCTCACGAAGCTGTACACAATGCAGTTGTATTAGAAGAGGTTGCTAAGATGGCATACAGAGCTGAGACAATCAATCCTCGTATCCAGCCAGCTCCACAGGAACTTCAGGATAAGCATTACTATCGTAAACACGGCGCTAATGCATATTATGGACAAAAAGACATTGGGGACGAGAAATAGCGTCCTTCAGATGCCGTACTTCTGTCTTTTGAGCAGATGCGGCATCTTTTTTGTTGAAATTTATAAGATAAGATGTTAACATAACTATTGTATTTCTTAATTTCAAACATAGTTCAAGCCATTTCGGCAAAACGTTTCCAAAGTAGAATACAGAATAGAATATCAATTAGACACAAAGAATTGCAAGGGTTGTACATATTATTTTTGTTAAAATTAATGTGTGGCCAGATTTAATTGAAAAAGGGAGGATCATTATGCCGCGGATGGCAAGAAGAAAAACACAAACAAATATTTATCATGTTATCTTACGAGGTAATAACAAACAAATCATTTTTGAAGATGATAAGGATTATGAGGAGTTTTTAGATGTATTGATGTATTACAAAAGAGAATGTGGATTTGAACTCTATGCATATTGTCTGATGAATAATCATGTTCATTTATGCATCGGAAAAGAGATGGATGAATTGGAAATAATTATGAAACGTATAGAGGTAAAGTATGTTCGTTGGTATAACACAAAGTATGATCGCTGTGGGCACTTATTTCAAGAACGGTTTAAAAGTGAACCAGTGGAGGAAGAAAAATATTTTCTTACATTAATTCGCTACATACATCAAAATCCAATAAAATCTGGATTAGAAGGTGAATTGGGAAGCTATAGATGGAGTAGTTACCAGGATTATATGACGGGCGATAGTGAGCATATAGATTTGGAAAGAATATTATCATATTTTGGCGATTTAAATAAATTCCAGAAATATATGAAATGCAAGTCAGAAGATCAGTGTATGGAATATTATGCAAAAACAAGAGTACCTGATGAAGAAGCTATAATGATCGTGAAAGACATAACGGGACTGGATTCATTAAATGAAATCGTAAAGCATACAACTTTACGAAGAAATAAATGGATTGTTGAAATGAAAAAAAGAAACCTGTCAATCAGGCAAATTTCTAGATTGACAGGTGTGTCTAAAGCAGTTATAGAAAAAGCAATCAAGTTGTCCGCATAAGAAAATGCAGAAGACATAAGTACGGCATCTGAAGGACGCTATTTCTCGTCCCCATTGTCTTTATCGAACACATTGCTCCACATTTTATGCGGTACATTTGGATTGATCTCTTTTTCTGAAAAAATCTGAGATGCAGTTACAAATTGATAACCTTCTTCTTTTAAGGATTTGATGATGACTGGTAGAGCTTTTAAAGTTTCTATATTATCTTTTAAATCATGCATCAAAACCAGGGCGCCATCTGTTACCTTGGAAAGCACGTTTTGTATGCGTTCTTCTGCTGTTGTAGAAGGATTCCAGTCAACACTGTCCTGACCACAAATAAAAGGAAGATCTATGGAATCGTACATGGTATCACTCAAAGCGATAAATGGAGGCCTGAAAAATTTTGGTTCGACACCAGCATATTCTTTGATCAAAGCGGTTGTTTTTGCAATTTCATCCTTGATTGTTTCACTATCCATGTTACTCATATCACTGTGTGTATAGGAATGATTGGCAATCTCACATCCTAAGGATACTTCACGCTCTACGGTTTTACGTACGTCCTCTGTGATTAAGTTTCCTATCAAGAAAAAAGTTCCCACAATATTTTCTTGTTCTAAAATATCAAGTACCTTTTCTGTGATGTTTGATGGTCCGTCATCAAAAGTCAGGGCTACTAATTTTTGTGTATTCATACAAAACCTCCTAATAGTGTTTGAAGTTATTTACTTACTCAATATATCGCGATTCATATAGGAAGACTAGTTATATCATGCTCATTTCTTCTTATAATTATCTTGATTACCATAAATGAGAGGAATACAATTGTATAATAAATAGAGAATGTACAAAATTTGAAGAGGAGATAAAGAGTATGAATCAGAAAAAGAGTGGATGGGCAATTTTTGTAAGGTAATTGGAATGCTTGCAATTATAATAGGATTGTTGATGGTAATACTGATTAGGCAGAGGATAAATGTTCTCTGCCTATTATTTTGTGATAAAATGTATTAAATTTATATACAATAGAATTAATTGGCGCTATAATTAGAATATAGTATACATAGAAAGAAAATATCAAAATATCTTATTGGTTGAAAAAAGACTTAACATGAAATGATTTTAAACGCAGAAAAGGTGACTACAATGGAGAAAAAAAGAAAAGGATTATCATTAAGTCAAAGAACAACATTACTGGTAGCAGTATGCATTGTCCTGCTGATCGTTTTATCGGAAATATTTAGCAATCAGGTAATTCAAAAGCTTATGCAAAGACAGAGTTGCGAGTTATTACAGGAAAAATCAAGAATCAATGCGCAGGTAATCGATGAATGGCTTGATAAGCAGGGGATGATCATTGATAGTATGGCTTCGGCTCTAGAAGCGGAAAATGATTTGGATCATATGAAGATTATGGATTATCTTTCTAATCAGCTTCCTATCAATGAAAATGCATTGATGTACTATGCATGCTTTGCGTATGATAAGAGTGTTTGTACAGCTGATTATTCAACCGTCGATCTTGATCCGACAACGAGAATATGGTGGACACAGGCCATGGAAAAGGGTGGAGTGATCTACACACAACCATATGTGGATGCAGTAACAGAAACTATGGTAATCAGTGTGGCTACTCCCATTAAGATTCAAGGAGAAGACTGTGTTGTTTTAGCAGATATTAAAATAGATGAGATTTTAGATAGAATGGAATCTATTATCACGGATACCAGTACAAAAGTCTTTTTGTTAACAAGTGATAATGAAGTAATTGTTCATTCCAATGAAGCCTTTATGCCTACTGCTGATAAGACAACTATTTTGACTGATGAGGTAAAACTGGATGTTGATGCAAGTGGTGTAACTACCTTTACAGACTATGATGGTAAAACTAGATTTGCCTCTGTTTATACAGTTGAATCAACAGGATGGAAAATTGGTGTTACCATGGATTTAGATACCGTACAAGCTTTGATTTCTGGAAATCAGAAGACCAATGTAAGCGTGATTCTTGTGTTGATGACGGTATTCTTGATTACAATTTCTTTTGTTTTGAAAAAAATGTTGTCGCCAGTTAGTCATTCGATCATAACACTCACCAAAATTGCAGAGGGTGATTTTGAAGTGCAGACAGAAGAAACAAAGCGTACGGATGAAGTGGGTGTATTGCAGAATACAGTTGCATTGCTGGAAAAAACACTGAAGGAAATAGTGAATGGAACAAATCACGTATTGGGAGAGATTTCTTCTTACAATCTGGTTGTAGATGATATGAAGAACTACCCAGGTGAATTCAATAAATTAGCGAAGTCAGTAAATACCATTAAAAATATTTTAAGAAATCTTTTGTCAGATGTTCAGGAAACCGCTAACAGTGTTGGAATCGGTGCAGAACAGTTTGCACAGGCGTCTGATTCCTTGTCTCAGGGTACAACTCAGCAGGCAGCTTCAATTGCACGAATTGAGGAAGAAATGGATGATGTAAATGATCGAATCACGAGGAATGCGAAGAATTGCGGTTTGATCGGAACAGAATTATCAGATCTTGAAACTCAGATTAATGAGGGCAACAGGAAGATGCAGGAACTTTTGGTTGCAGTAGAAGATGTTGAGAAAATGTCCAATGACATTCTTGCAATTGTAAAAGCCATTGATAATATTGCGTTCCAAACAAACATACTTGCATTGAATGCGTCTGTTGAAGCAGCCAGAGCAGGTGACAGCGGAATGGGATTTGCAGTGGTAGCAGAAGAGGTTCGAAACCTTGCAGGTAAATGTACAGAGGAATCACAAAAGACTAATGATTTGATTGAAAGCTGTATTGTAGCAATCAAAAAAGCAAAGCAGTCAGCAGATAATACCTCTCAAAGATTAGATAAGGTTGTAACAAGCTCTGATCACATTTTTGAAGCCTTTAGTACCATTCAAAAGGATACGTCAGAGCAGGCGGATAAGTCCCGTGAGATTATGGATGAAATTCATAATATTTCAGATGTGATCCAATCAGCTACAGCAGCTGCTGAGCAAACAGCAGCTTCTTCGGTAGAATTATCAGGACATGCTCAGGAGATGACAAATACAATCAACCATTTTAGAGTTCGATAGGAAATACAATGGGGACCGTTTTGGTCCCCGTTTTAATGTGCTGAATGAAAAAATTGAAGAAGACATCGGTATAGATGCTTGGCAAATGACTTTCTAAATTCACAGAATGTGGTAAAATAGTGCGAGGGGTAATGAATGATATATTCATATAAAACAAGTTGAAAGAGGGAAGACCATGTTAGAGAGTAAATTTTTGTATGTAGGGGGACGTCATAGTTTTTTTGATGATGTTCTTTATTTAGGATATTCTGCATCATATGTAGATGTTTGTTTTTCGGGAAAGAAGTTGGAGGCAGACATTTTATCGGATCAATTGCCAGATGAAGAACATTTAAGGGGATGGATTGCGATTTTTGAAGGGGATAATGAGAAACCGATTCAAAAGATTGAACTGAAAAAGGGAAAGCATACATATACACTATTTGAAGAAAAAGAAAACATAGATCATATAAAGATTCGTATTATGAAATATTCAGAAGCTGCATTTGCTTCCGTTGGTATTGTCGATTTTAGAACAGATGGAGTATTTCATAAGGTGATTCATGATCATAAAAAAAAGATAGAATTTGTTGGCGATTCAATTACCTGTGGTTATGGACTGGAAGCACCACATGAATTGATCACTTTTCATACAAAGGATGAGAATCCATGGGATGCATACGCTTGTAAGACTGCAAGAAAGTGTCAGATGGACTTTGAGTTGATCAGTTGGAGTGGAAACGGAATCATTACACATTATGTAGATCCGGATGTAAATGAACTACGACTGGAAAAACCATTGATGCCGGAACTGTATCCATATACAGACTGGGAACTTCATCAAAGATTGGGGATTGTTCCACAAAAATGGGAGCCAGAAACAAAACCCGATATTGTAGTAGTTAATTTAGGAACAAATGACTGTAGCTACACAAGGGAAATCAAGGAACGTAATCTGGTATTTTCAGATGCATATAAAAAGTTTCTTCTTCAGGTAAGAGAATGTAATCCAGATGCAGAAATGATTGTGGTTTGTGGAATCATGGATGTAAGATTAAATGAGGAAATGAAGCAGATAGTTGGAGAACTGCAGCAGCAGGATACCAAACTTCATTTTATAAAAATGCCAGTGCAGGCTGTGGAGGATGGAAGAGGAGCAGATTATCATCCAAGCAAAGTAACACATGAAAAGGTTTCGGAAATGTTAACAAAAGAGATTGCAAGGTTGACAAGATAGTTAACCAATAATATAATCATGGTTGACAAAAGGAAATGAGGGACAATCATGAAAAACACAAAGTTGAACATTTATCAAATCACCATCATGGCACTTATGGCTGCATTAACTTGTATTTTAGCACCTAATTCGCTTCCGATTGGTCCGGTGCCGATTACCTTGACTAATCTGGTGATCTATTTTAGTGTATATATTTTAGGATTCTATTATGGAATGGGTAGTTATTTGATCTATTTATTATTGGGAATTGTTGGATTACCTGTTTTTTCTGGGTATGAAGGTGGAATACAAAAGCTTGCAGGTCCAACTGGCGGCTATATCATAGGATTTATATTTATGATAATAATTGGTGGTCTTGCAATGGAGGTTAGCCGAAGAAATATTATAATCACTATCATTGCATGGATTCTGGGCACGTTCGTTGCATATGCATTCGGAACAATCTGGTTTGTAAAGGTAACGAAGATGACTTATCAGGCTGCGCTTTCTTTATGTGTATATCCATTTATTCTTCCGGATATTGCGAAGGTAATCTTGGGAACAATACTTGGAAAAGCAGTATATGTAGCGTTGAAAAAAGCTGGTTTGTTACAGCTTCTTCAAAAGAGCAAAGTAAATAAATAATGATAACGAGCGAGTTGATTTGCGATAGTTGCAGGTGAGCTCGCTTATTTTATGAACAATTTTTAAAAAAAATAAAAAAAGACTGCTTAAATATTGCGCAACATCCTTTAGATTCGGGTAAGATGAAGTGTTTTCGTAGACATTTTTGGTGAAAAATGCTATACTGTCATCTGTATTGAGGGAAGAATTCATCAATATGTATGAAAACCTCAAGAGAATGATATTTTGTAAAATTATTGGAGGAAATTTTTATGACGAACTTAGAGCTTCAGAAAGCAGCTAATGAAGTTCGTAAAGGTATCGTGTCAGCAGTTCATGCTGCAAAAGCAGGACATCCAGGTGGATCATTATCTGCAGCAGATATTTTTACGTATCTTTACTTTGAAGAAATGAACATCGATCCTAAGGATCCAAAGAAAGAGGACAGAGACCGTTTTGTATTATCAAAGGGTCATACAGCTCCAGGTTTATATTCAGCACTTGCTAACAGAGGATATTTTCCTAAAGAAGACCTTCTTACATTAAGAAAATTAGGTTCTTATTTACAGGGACATCCAGATATGAAACATATCCCAGGTGTTGATATGTCATCTGGTTCATTAGGTCAGGGTATTTCAGCAGCCGTTGGTATGGCACTTGGTGCTCGCCAGGGTAAGAAAGATTTCCGCGTTTATACATTATTAGGAGATGGTGAAATTCAGGAAGGTCAGGTTTGGGAAGCAGCAATGTTCGCTGGACATCGTGAATTGGACAACCTTGTTGTAATCGTTGATAACAATGGTTTACAGATTGATGGTAAGATTGATGATGTCTGTTCACCATATCCAATTGATAAGAAATTTGAAGCTTTCAATTTCCATGTAATCAACTTGGAAGATGCACATGATTTTGATCAGATTCGTGCAGCATTTAAGGAAGCAAAAGAGACAAAGGGTAAACCTACAGCAATTATAGCTCACTCTGTAAAGGGTAAAGGTGTTTCATTCATGGAGAACCAGGCTGGATGGCATGGTAAAGCACCTAATGATGAAGAATATGCTACAGCAATGGCAGAATTAGAGAAAGAAGGTGAAGCTTTATGTCAGAAGTAAAGAAAATTGCAACCAGAGAAAGTTATGGTAATGCTTTAAAAGAATTGGCAGAAGAGTTTCCAAATCTTGTAGTATTAGATGCCGATTTAGCAGAAGCAACAAAAACAGGTATTTTTAAGAAAGCATATCCTGAAAGACACATTGATTGTGGTATCGCAGAATGTAACATGGTAGGTATCGCTGCGGGTCTTTCAACAGTAGGATATATCCCTTTTGTTAGTTCATTTGCAATGTTCGCAGCAGGACGTGCATTTGAACAGGTTCGTAACTCAGTTGGATATCCACATTTAAATGTTAAGATTGGTGCTACACATGCTGGAATTACAGTAGGTGAAGATGGTGCATCTCACCAGTGTAACGAAGATCTCGCTTTAATGCGTACAATCCCAGGAATGGTAGTAATGAACCCAGCAGATGATGTAGAAGCTAAAGCCTGTGTTCGTGCAGCTATTGAGCATGAAGGTCCTGTATATATTCGTTTTGGACGTTATGCCGTACCTGTTATCAATGACAAACCTGATTACAAGTTTGAAATTGGTAAAGGAACTATCCTACGTGAGGGTAAGGATGTAACAATTGTTGCAACAGGTCTTTGCGTAAACTCAGCTTTAGAAGCAGCTGAGAAATTAGCAGCAGACGGAATTGATGCAGAAGTAGTTAACATTTGTACAATCAAACCTCTTGATGAGGAATTGGTAGTTGCTTCAGCTAAGAAGACAGGTAAGGTTGTAACTGTTGAAGAGCATTCTGTGATTGGTGGTCTTGGATCAGCAGTTTGTGATTGTTTAGCAGAAAAATGTCCTACACCAGTAAAGAAACTTGGTATGAATGACCAGTTTGGTGAATCAGGTCCAGCTGCATCATTATTAGTGAAGTACAAACTGGATGGTCAGGGTGTATACGAAGATGTGAAAGCATTTTTGGCATAAGAAATAAATGATTATATATTTATAGAAGAAAGAGGCTATGGTTTCATAGTCTCTTTTTGCGTGGTGTACAAACGGATAAACAATGATTATATTTGCAGAAAACACAACAGAGTGGTACAGTTAAATTGTTTTGAAGAGTAAGGAGGAGCATGAGTGAATATACAGATATTTGGAACAAAGAAATGCAACGATACCAAAAAAGCAGAACGTTTTTTTAAAGAAAGAGGAATCAAGTATCAGTTTATTGATATGAAAGAAAAGGGCATGAGCAAAGGAGAGTTTAATTCTGTAGCCCAGGTAAATGGTGGTTTGGAGAATATGATCAATTGGGAAGCAAAGGACCAGGATACTTTGGCTTTGATCAAATACCTAGCGGACGAGGACAAACTTTCAAAACTTTTAGATAATCCACAGCTGATTAAAACTCCAGTAGTCAGAAATGGAAAACAGTCCAGCATAGGTTATCAGCCGGATCAATGGAAGACTTGGAATTAATAGGTATGCGTTAGAAAGGATGAGTAGTTAGAGGCAGGATGTTTACATATTCAGAAGAGTATTACACGGAAGTAAAGACAGTGAAAAGCACCATTACCTATGTTGAATTTCACGCCAATAATCAAGTGAAGTCAGATACCGTCTTAGAGACCACTGCGCAAATAAAGCTTTTTGATGGAGAAGAGTGGAGAGAAAAGACCATTCATGATGTAAGAGATGTACAAGAGACTATAGATAGGATGGTTGATCAGTGGGAGAAAGAAAAGGTATCACAAAAAGCAAGTAATAAGAAGATTGAAGAAAACCATTTACTTTCTATTGTGCAGAAAAAGGAATTGCATGATAAAAAGCAAAGACAGTTTCAGAATATTCCAGGAAGAAGTGGTAGAGCATATAATTATGGAGATAGAAATATAACACATATTCCTTTATTTATGAAACAGAATCTGTGTAAGGATTTTTATACTACGATGTGTTTGAAGGCATCTTCGGATTATTTTACTCGTTATGAGGATCGATATAGCAGTATTTCTGTAGTAGACAGTAATGGGCATGATTTGTTATTTGATGAGCAAAAAATCATGGTTAGTATGTGCTTGGAGAAAAATGTCGAAGAAATGTGTAATGTTGCAGGCAGTTATTTCGATGAGATAGCAGGACAAAAAACGGAATGGCAATCAGAAATTAGCAGGATATTAGATAAAGAATTATAATGACTTGAATAGAATAAAGGAAAACAGCTAATTGTAACATTTTATCAGAGAAATCAGAATATTCAAAAGAATCAGAGACAAAATTCGACACTGAAATGTCGAAAAAACCTTGAAAATAGGGCTTTGAAAGATTTTTCAAAAAAAAGAAAAAACTTTTGAATATTTTGTTGACATACGTCTAAGGGAGTGGTATTATTATCTTCGTCGCCGAGATAAATAACTTAAATAAATCTTTTAATAAAAGATGAAAAAAGTTGTTGACAAGATAAAAACGAAGT
>JAZQQB010000075.1:0-45034 GCA_045628865.1 Lachnospiraceae bacterium
GAGTGGCTCAGTTGGTGGAGCACGACCTTGCCAAGGTCGGGGCCGCGGGTTCGAGTCCCGTCTCGCGCTCTAGTAAAGCAAAAGAGATATCCGATGAGGATATCTCTTTTGCTTTATTCGAGTCCAATCCTGGACTCGAAGTTCGAGGTCTCATTAAGCTGGCGCTTAATTCGGTCGGCGCAAAGCAGATGTCCCCTGGACATCTTGCGCCGTCTCGCGCTCTAGTAGAAGGGTAAAGGTGGGACAAAGTCCCACCTTTATTCTTGTTTGAGCCCCGCCGGGACTCGAACGGCTTCGTATCTCGGCCAGTTGGTACTCACCTCGGTCGGTGCTAAGCAGGTGCCACTGACAACTAGCATCCCGTCTCGCGTGCTGGTAAAACAAAATGGATATGAATAGTGTTTACGAAAAAAAGATAAAAAAAAATTGTTATTGCGATTATGGTTGGATTCGAATAAAATGGTAGGGGAAAAAGAATAGCAAGAAAAGGGGTGTTTGTGTATGAAAAATACGAAAAAATATTTAGGGATTTGTGTGAAAGGTTTGCTGTTTATTCTGATGGTTTTTATGATGGTGAAAGCCAACTATGAAAAGGATATATGGGCTAAGGGAATAGCAAGTATGTGCTTTGTGATTGTGGGTGTCATGGATTACATAGCCAATAAGAATAAAGATAATAAATACAGCATTGCAACATTACTTGCGTTGATATTAGGAATGATTGGGGATGTTTCCATTATGAAGAATTTCATGATGGGTGCATTGTTTTTTTTAGGAGGACATGTGATGTATTTTGTAGCGTATCATTTCATTCTGCCTTTTGAGAAAAGACAATTATTAGATCTTGGAATATCATGGATTGCCACACAAGCAATATTACTTGCATTGTTTATGTTAAATTATAGAGGATTCAAAATGATGATGGTATGCTTTGTTTATGCAACCGTTATTTCATTGATGGTAGGAAAGGGTGTCTATAATTATCGAATGATAAAAGATAAATCAACATTGGTGATCTGTATCGCAAGTATTGCTTTTTTAATCTCAGACATTTTTGTTGCAACTTCTGCTTTTAAGATCATTCCTACAACCTGGATTCGAATGATCGGTTTGTGTATCTATTATCCAACTCAGTTTGTTTTGGCGCAGACTATCTTAAGAAAAAAGGAACAGCAAAAAGTTTCAAGAAATGTAGCTTAGAGTGTAAAATAGGATATTTTACATACTACTTTTTTTCCAAGAAGTGTAAATAAAATGTCGAAAAAGCGTTATAGTTTATTGCACTGAGACTGTAATAAATGCTATAATCATTTTGTATGTTTATCAAAAAAATCGGCTGCTTATGAAGGGATATAAATGAAGAAAAGTGGGCCATAATTTATTTTGATTTAGCTTTACATACGTGAAAGGTTGTTACTGATATGAGGGAAATAATCAATCGATTGTTGGAAGAAAAGTTTGACCATGATCAGGGGGTTTTGTCTTTTTCTACTGAAAAAGAAGAACTAAATCTTGTGAAGGGTGAAGTTCGTGAAGGTTCTTTTACGATGACAATCACCGGAAGCAAGCGCCCATCAGAGGGGTATATCTCTGCAACCGGGGATGGAATGTCAGTTTTAAATAGAGAATTTCAGGGAAATGAAATAACAGTCGGTTATCGATTTGACAGCAAGGGTATGGAAGAAGGAGATGTTATTCAGGGTGAGTTTGTTGTGGTAAGCAATAAGGGCGAGTATTATCTGCCGTACGTTGTGATCATTGAACACAAGGTTTTGTTATCATCCTTAGGACCAATTAAGAATATGTTCCATTTTACCAATCTTGCCAAGACAAACTGGGAGGAAGCGGTTAGCTTATTCTATTCACCAGATTTTATTAAGATCTTTGGCGAAGGGGAAAAGGATTATCTGGCATATTATACATTGCTTTCTGCAATACCAATGAGAGAGCAGAATGTAGAAGAATTTTTGAATGTGATCCACAAAAAGCAGAAGGTGGAATACTTTTTTAAGGAGGATCAGTTCAGAGTAGATGCACCGGTTGGATTTAAAGAGTGTGAGATTGAAATTGATAAGAGTGGATGGGGATTCGTATCTTTAGAAGTATCCAGTGATCAGGATTTTATTTTCCTTGAAAAAAGCAGGATTGAGTTAAGTGATTTTGAGGGAGATGTCTGCAACTATAAATTGTTTGTAGAAAGCTCTAAATTACATTCAGGTAACAATGTTGCATGTGTGAAATTTACATCCTTGTATGATACATACGAAGTGACAATTCGAGCAGTGGTTCCACCAAAGGATAAATTAAAGATTAATCATGTACGTGATGAGAAACGAATGATGACCCAGATTTTAACCTACTATCTGGCATTTCGTTTGAGAAAGATTGGAAAAGAAACATGGCTTTCGGAGTCCATGCAGCTTGTAGATAAACTCAATGCGATTGATGAGAGGAATGTGATGAGCAGATTGTTTCAGGCACATCTTTTAATTGCAGAGGAACGTTTCAATGAAGCTAGATGGATCTTGGATCATGTTGAGAATATATTAAGTAAGACTAACTTGGATGAGGATATCTGGTGTTATTATCTGTATCTGACTACTCTTTATAATCGTGACGAGGAGTATGTGGATGAGATAACAGCTGAAATAGAAAGTGTTTTTGCAAAGCATCCATCCAATTGGCATATTGCCTGGACGTTACTTTTTTTAAGACTGGATTTGCAGGAAAGCAGTACAAAAAAGTGGCTGTTTTTGGAGGAACAGTATGAACTTGGCTGTTTTAGTCCTGTTTGGTATGTAGAGGCTTTACAGCTTTTGATTGGAACACCAACGCTTTTGATGAAGTTGGGTGGGTTTGAACAGCAGGTACTTTGGTTTGCTGTGAAAAATGATGTAATGACAAAGGAAATCATGGCACAGTTAAACTTAATGATTGCTAAGAATAAGATCTATTCTGAGAGGATTCTTGATGTTTTATATAAGGGCTATGAGAAATATCAGGATCGTGATACTTTAACCTCGATCTGTATGACTTTAACAAAGAATAATAAGACAAGCTATGACTGCTTGAAATGGTATCGACTTGGTGTGGAGAGTGAACTTCGAATCACCAGACTATATGAATATTTCATGTTTTCTGTTGATTTAAATAAGACAGAACAGTTGCCCAAAATGCTTTTGATGTATTTTGCATATCATTCAGATCTTGATTATGAAAGAAATGCTTATTTATATGCGTATGTAGTTCGCTTTAAGGATAAGATGCCTGAAATGTATGAGGCATATCGAGGCGCCATTGATAGATTTATGATCGATCAGATCCATAAGGGCCACATTAACAGGGATTTGGCATATCTGTATTATCAGGAATTGACACCAGCGATGCTAAACGAGGAAACAGCTCTTGAAATGATTCCAATCCTGTTTACAAACCTTGTAGAGGTGAATAGGGATGATATTCGTAAGGTGATCCTGATCAATGAAAGAACCTCAGGGGAATATCCGTTTTATGTGGATGAAAGGCAGGCGTATGTGCCAATTTATAGCAAGGAATATGTTCTTGCATTAGAAGACAGTAAAGGAAATCGATATATTGAGGGTATTCCATATGTATTAGAAAAGCTGATCATCCCAGGGAAAATGGTAAAAATGATCGACAACTTTGAACCGGTTCATTTTGGCTTCGATCTTTTTCATTGTGAAAATAACAAGAATCAGGGTGTGTTGGATTCTGGTAATATTGAACGATTTGAACGATTATCTGAGTCGGACAGAATCACAACGGATTATCGTCAGGAAATTCGAAGAAGTCTCATGAGATATTTCTTTGAAAATGATATGGTCCATGAACTGGATGTTTACCTGGATGGTTTAAATGCCGAACAGATGCTTCCAATTGAGCGCTCTGAAGCAATTCAGTATATGATACTACGCGGTATGTATGAGAAATCATACCAGTGGATCAGCCGTTATGGAACAAATGGTGTAGACCCTAAGATTTTAGTTCGTCTTTGTAGTCGTATGATCAGCCGAGGTGAGATGGAGGAAGATGAACTGATGACAGAACTAACCTATTATGTTTTCCAAAAAGGGAAATATGATGAGTTTGTTTTGCGTTATCTGGTTCGATTCTATACCGGATTAACAAGACAGTTAAGAAATATTTGGAAGGCTGCGGAAAGTTTTGATATTGATACACAGATCATTGTTGAACGTATGCTTTTGCAGATGATGTATACAGGCTCTTTTGTTGGAGAAAAAATGGAAATATTCCGTTCCTACGTAAGAAATGGAGGAAGTGAGGATGTGGAGGAAGCATTCCTTTCCTTCTGTGCGTTTGATTACTTTGTAAAAGAGCGTTTGGAGGATGATTTTGTATTTGAAGAGTTGCTTCGCCATTATCACAGAGGAAATAACTTAAATGTAGTATGTCGTCTTGCAATTCTTAAGTTTTATAGTGAACATCCTGGCAAGAGGAGTAGCTCAGAAAATGCTGATCTAAAGGAAATAATGGAGGGAATGATCAAGTTAAATATGTATTTCCCATTTTTCCAGCGTTATGCCTCTTTGGTACCAGAAATCAAATATATGGCTGATAAAACAACCATTGAATATCGTACCAATCCGGATAGTAAAGTGTACATTCATTATATGCTCGAGAATGATCAGGATAATGCAGCTGAATTTAGAAAAGAAGAAATGGTCAATATGTATGGCGGTATTTTTGAAAAAAGCTTTTCTATTTTCTATGGAGAATCTTTGCAATACTACATTACAGAGGTCTCAGAACGTAAAGAACAGCTGACACAAAGCGATTCTATTTCAAAGAGTGATATTGCAGGGGAAGATAACGAAGGCGTATTCAACCTGCTTAATGATATTGTTATCGCTCATAGTATGCAGGATTATGATACAGCCGATCAGCTTTTGAAGGAATATTATTTATCGGAATACTGCATGAAGGATTTGTTTAAACTGTTGTAAGAAATGGAACAGGGGAATGGGAGTTTTGCATTATGTTATTGGAAAAAACAAGTCTGTTTGAGAAAAAAAATAGAGAACGACTGGTATTAGGATATGATCTAAATGATTATGCGGCGCAGATCAGTTTTTGTACTTTAGAAGGGGAAGAACCGGAAACAGTATCAGTGATCCCTTCTAGTGAGATCTATAATATACCCGTTGTATTATATAAAAGACCCGATGTGAACCAGTGGTTTTACGGAAGAGATGCCATTAGAAATGCCAGGGAGGAAGAGGGAGGAACCTTAGTTCATAATCTTTTGACCTTGGCAAAGGAAGGAAATCCGGTGATTGTGGAGGATCGAGAGTTTGATCCTATTGCGTTGCTTGCACTTTATATGAAAAGAAGCTTGTCATTGTTTCAAAATATTGCTCCACTTGAGCATATTGAAGCAATTATGATCACGGTAGATGATCTTGATCATCGTATGGTTGAGGTTTTGACACAGATTGTGGAGACTTTGAAATTAAAGCAGATTAAGATTTTATTTCAGAGTCATATGGAAAGTTTTTATTACTATACCATCCATCAGCCAAAAGAATTGTGGAAAACACAGGTCATTGCATGCGATTACTGTGGACAATATTTAAAAACTTATCGTTTTGAATGTAATACAAGAACAACACCGATAGTTGCATTCATTGATAAACAGGAATTTCCAACTATGAGTGGTGGAAAATTGGATAAGGATGATCTGTTATATGCAGAGGAAGCCAATAAAAGAGATACAGAATTTTCAACCATCATGATTGAAATGCTGACAGGACGATATGTTTCTTCTATTTTTTTGTTAGGAGAGGGCTTTGATTCAGACTGGTGCAGTGAATCTCTTCGATTTTTGTGTAAAAACAATAGAAGAGTTTTTCGTGGTAACAATCTGTTTAGCAAAGGAGCTTGTTTTGCTGCCAGGGAGAAAATATCCGCAAGTGAGCAGGGAAGAAATTATGTATTTCTTGGAAATGATAAATTGAAATCCAACATTGGTATGAAGGTGCTAAGAAGAGGTAAGGAGTCCTATGTAGCTCTTTTGGATGCAGGCGTAAACTGGTTTGATGCAAAGGGAAGCTGTGAATTTATCCTGGAATCCGGAAATTCTTTTCAACTTTTGATCACACCATTAAATGGAAAAAATCCAACGGAGGTTGAAATTCCATTAAGTGATTTGCCGACCAGACCGAATAAAACAACAAGACTTCATTTGGATATGAAGCTGTTGGATGAGAATACAGCCTATGTGTCAGTACAGGATTTAGGATTTGGAGAGTTGTTTCCATCCTCTGGACTTGTTTGGAACGAGAAATTTGAAGTGTAGCGGCTAGGAAGGAAAGGAGGAAGCACAAGGTGGGAAAAACAATGTTGTGCGTTGGCGACTATGCGGAGGCGCCATATTATGTGGAAACCATAGGGCTTCACATATATTCCATGGAAGAATTATGCTATTATCTGACAGAAAATGCTTTTTTATTGGATAGAGAGATCGTGAACAGAGAACTTGTGGACTGGATCGATGAACAGTGCGGATTAAAGGAATTGGGAAGAACACTGTATGGTTATGTGAATACCCAGGCATCTGTTTCTGTATTTGTAGGTACGATCTTAGAATATGTGGGATATGTAACAAAGCAGGAAATTGAAAAGATTCAGAATTATTTGAAGATCAATGCAAGCCTTTCCTCTATCGAGAAAGAAAAGGCTCACGCTGACTATATGGTTACAAATAAGCGATATGCTGGAGCCCAGAAGGAATATCATAGATTAAGAGGCATGATCGATGAAAAGGAATCAGAACTGTATGCTAAGATCTGTCATAATGAAGGTGTTGCGTATGCTGGAATGATGCTATATACAGAGGCAGCAAAGTGCTTTCAGGAAAGCTATCATATTACAGGCGCAAAGGAAAGTATAGAGGCATATTTGTGTGCCATGAGAATGCAGATGGAAGAACAGGAATATATTACATTTGTTGCAGATTTAGAAGAAGCTACCGAAGTAGCGCTTTCAGTAGAAACCAAGGTAAAGGCAAGTCAGACACAGTTTCAGGCATCTGCTGAAAATGTACATCTGTCAAAGATCATATCACTTCGTGCAAGTGGAAATATGGATGCTTATGAATCTAATATGTATCATGAAATCAATAAATGTAAAGATAGATATAGGATGCAAATGAACTAGTAACTTAGGATTAAGAGAAATTGGGGAAATGTGGGGGCGCATTTTATGGGTATTTTTTCCAGGTTATTTCGTAGAAGACAAGAATCAATTTTAGACGAATTGGATGAGGCATTTGAAACAGAGATTCCAGAAATCAAACATTCCTATTTTCAGATGGAGAATCGGGAACAAAGACATAAATTTATTCAGGAATGCTTAGAACAAATGGCGGACGCATCCAAACAGGTAGAGTTGCTTACTGCAGAATATGAAGATGTTACATCCTATCTGGCTGATATGGAAATCATAGAGGATCTTCCTAAAAAAGAGGAAGAGGAAATGAGAAGCTGTGTAAACAGAATCATAATCTGCAAAGAGGAAGAGCAGAAATTCAGAAGTGATCCAAACAGAATGCGTGAAGAAGAGTTTAAGGAACTGGAATTCCTCTCAAAGGATTGCCTAGAGGCTATTCAGAAATTAAAAGAAGCGGAAGATTATCAGGAAAAGGTGCATCATGATCTAAGAAAGATCGAGAATGAGAAAAGTGCCTATCAGTTTCGGAAAACAGAACTGAACAATGCACAGAATAATATTCGAGGAATTGCATTGATTGTGATCGTTGCTATGCTTGTCAGTGTAATTATGCTTTGTATTCTACAGTTTGTATTACATTTAGATACGATGATTGGCTATCTGATTATAGCGATTGCTGGAGCAGTTGTTTTGATCCTGGTATATATCAAACATGAAGAGAATATCTCAGAACTTGAAAAGATCAATAAAACCAAGAATAAACTGATTCGATTACAAAATCGTGTCAAGATCCGCTATGTAAATAATACAAATCTGCTGGATTATATGTATGCAAAGTATCAGGTTTCAAGTGCAAAAGAACTGAAGGCGAAGTATAATCGGTTTTTAAAAGAGGCTGAGGAAAGACGCAAACAGGCAGGGAACAGTGCTCAGTTAGATGAAAGTGAGCAGGAGCTTCATAAGATTTTGAGAAAAGCAAAACTAAAGGATTCAGATAGATGGATCAAACAGTATGATTCTCTAGTAAATATGCAGCTTTTTAAAGAAATCAGACATAGTCTGATCATTCGTCGGACAAAACTTCGAAATCAATTGGAATATAATCAAAAATTATCAATGGATGCACAAAGTGAAATCCAGAATGCAGTTGGTGAATATCCACAATACGCGGAAGAGATTTTAAAAGAAGTCAATCGATTTGAACAGAAAATCAGATTTTAACTTGAAATGATTGATTTTAAAGGGTTTGTGGAATATAATCGAGGTTGAAAAAAGTTCTTAAGAAGAAACAGACAGGAGCGTTGCACAATGGCTGATAGGTTACATATTCAGATGGATGATGAGAGCAAGTTGAAAGAAGAGTGTGGTGTCTTTGGTATGTACGATTTTGACGGGGGTGATGTAGCTTCCTCAATCTACTACGGTTTATTAGCATTACAGCATCGAGGCCAGGAAAGTTGTGGTATTGCAGTTAGTGACACACAGGGGCCAAAGGGGAAGGTGATCACACACAAGGATATGGGTTTGGTGAATGAAGCCTTTACACCGGAAATTTTAGAAAAGATGCAAGGAGATATTGGCGTTGGACATGTTAGATATTCAACAGCAGGCAGCTCCACAAGAGAGAATGCACAGCCGCTCGTAATCAACTATGTGAAGGGTGCCTTAGGAATGGCGCATAATGGTAACCTGATCAATGCACCAGAACTTCGTCAGGAATTGGCTTATACAGGTGCTATTTTCCAGACAACCATTGATTCTGAAGTTATCGCTTATGGAATTGCAAGAGAACGACTGAACACAAAGAGCGTCGAAGAAGCAGTGCTTCGCGCTATGAAGAAGATAAAAGGCGCATATTCATTGGTAGTAATGTCTCCAAGAAAGCTTATTGGCGCAAGAGATCCATTTGGTTTTAGACCATTAGTCATTGGAAAAAGAGACAATACGTATGTGCTTGCAAGTGAAACATGTGCATTAGATACAATTGGTGCAACCTTTATTAGAGATGTACTTCCAGGTGAGGTAGTAACGATAAGTCCAGAATTTGGAATTCGATCAGATACATCTATGTGTTTGAAACCAGAAGAACATGCAAGATGTATTTTTGAGTATATTTATTTTGCAAGACCAGACAGTAACATTGATGGTGTTGGTGTTTATAATGCAAGAATCAAGGCAGGTCAGTTTTTAGCAATGGATTCGCCAGTAGACGCTGATTTGGTAGTAGGTGTTCCAGAATCTGGTAACTGTGCGGCACTTGGTTATTCTTTACAGTCAGGAATTCCTTATGGAACTGCTTTTGTAAAGAACTCCTATGTAGGTCGTACCTTTATCAAACCTAAGCAGAAGAATCGTGAAAGCAGTGTTCAGGTGAAATTAAATGCTGTTCGCGATGCAGTAAAAGGAAAGCGGGTGATCATGATCGATGACAGTATTGTTCGTGGTACCACTTCAGATAGAATTGTAAGGATGCTTCGTGATGCAGGCGCAAGCGAAGTACATGTAAGAATCAGTTCGCCGCCATTTTTGTGGCCATGTTATTTTGGTACAGATGTTCCAGAAAGAGAGCAGCTGATCGCTTACAATAAATCCATCGAGGAAATCAGACAGATCATTGGTGCTGACAGTCTTGGATATTTAGGAATCGATCGATTGTCAGAAATGGTTGATGGACTTGGAATCTGTAAGGGATGCTTTACAGGAAATTATCCAATGGATCCTCCAACTGAGGATATCCGTGGAGAGATGGAAGCTTAAGAGATTGTAACCGACACTATCAGGTTATCCTGATAGTGTTTCGTGTGCATAGAAATGATTTTAAACCAAAAGAAAGAAGAGGAATGAGTGAATGAGCAATACAGATGTTTATGTAAGCCCACTGTCAGAAAGATATGCAAGTAAGGAAATGCAGTATGTGTTTTCTCCAGATATGAAATTCAGAACATGGAGAAGATTATGGATCGCATTGGCTGAAACAGAGATGGAATTAGGACTTTCAGAGAATGGAAAGCCGGTTATTACTCAGGAACAGATTGATGAATTGAAAGCACATGCAACTGATATCAATTATGATGTTGCCAAGGAAAGAGAAAAATTGGTACGTCATGATGTTATGAGCCATGTATATGCATATGGACAGCAGTGTCCTAAGGCAGCAGGTATCATTCATCTTGGAGCAACTTCTTGTTATGTTGGTGACAATACAGATATTATCGTTATGAATGAAGCATTAAAGCTTGTTCATAAGAAATTGGTAAATGTAATTGATGAGTTATCTAAGTTTGCTATGAAGTACAAGGATCAGCCAACTTTAGCATTTACACATTTCCAACCAGCACAGCCTACAACAGTTGGTAAACGTGCAACATTATGGACACAGGAATTTTTGATGGATTTAGAGGATCTTGAGTATGTACAGTCTACTTTGAAGTTATTAGGCTCAAAGGGAACAACTGGTACACAGGCAAGCTTCCTTGAATTATTTAATGGTGATCAGGAAACAATTGACAAAATTGATCCAATGATCGCGGAAAAAATGGGATTTAAACAGTGCTATCCAGTTTCTGGTCAGACATATTCTCGTAAAGTAGATACAAGAGTAGCCAATATTTTAGCTGGTATTGCTGCAAGTGCACACAAGATGTCTAATGATATCCGTTTATTACAGCACTTAAAAGAGGTTGAGGAACCATTTGAAAAGAACCAGATTGGTTCAAGTGCAATGGCATATAAGAGAAATCCAATGCGTTCAGAACGAATTGCTTCTTTATCTCGTTACGTAATGGTAGATGCCTTAAATCCAGCAATTACATCTGCTACACAGTGGTTTGAAAGAACACTTGATGATTCAGCAAACAAGAGACTTTCTATTCCAGAAGCGTTCTTGGCAATTGATGGTATTTTAGATCTTTGCTTGAATGTAGTAGATGGACTTGTTGTATATCCTAAGGTTATTGAGAAACACTTTATGGCTGAGATTCCATTCATGGCTACAGAAAATATCATGATGGATGCGGTTAAGAATGGTGGTAACCGTCAGGAATTACATGAAAAGATTCGTCAGCTTTCTATGGAAGCTGGAAAAACTGTGAAAGAAGAAGGAAAGGATAACAATTTATTAGAGTTGATTGCCAATGATCCATCCTTTAACTTAACACTAGAAGAATTACAGAAAACTTTAGATCCAGCAAAATATGTTGGACGTTCCAGAGAACAGGTAGTAGCTTTTGTTGAAAAGGTTTGTAAACCTGTATTAGAAGCAAACAAAGCTGAGTTAGGTGTAAAAGCTGAAATCAATGTATAAGAAAACGGGCAGGAGTGTCACCCCTGCCCGTTCTGAATGAGTATAAAATATTTCTAGTTAATTGAGAACAAAAATACTAAGGTGAGGATATTTATGAAAAAGAAACGGATTCTGACCATCGTGCTGGTTCTTGGAATCATAATCGGAGCAGGGGCTTTTTTTACGATTGATTATATTTTTGGTATATATGGGGAAGTAGTCATTGAGGCAGGAGGACAGCTTACTGCCAGTGATTTTTTAGAACACCATTTGATAGAAGCTTCTTTTGTTCCGGGAGAAAGCGAATTTGATTTGAAGATTCCAGGAACTTATCCGGTAAAGATTCAGGCTGGTATTTTTAAATTAAATAGTAAGCTGATCGTGGAGGATACCATTGTTCCAGTAGCACAAGGAAGAGATTTGGTGATTCCATATGGACAGATAGTGGCTGCAAGTGAAATGGTTTGTGATATTTTGGATGCAACGGAAGTATCTGTACGATTTGCAACTGAACCAGATTTTTCGTTACTTGGTGATCAAAAGGTAACTATGATCGTATCCGATCTAGGGCAGAACGAAACAGTTGTGGAATCTTTACTTACAATCTCACCGGTTGTAGAGTACTTATCATTAGAACTTGGTAGTAGCAAGCCTAATGTACAGGACTTTTTGGTTGCTGCATGCGAAGCCAATGCCCCAAATCTTTCTACGGTGGATATGAGTCATGTAGGTGTATATCCAGTGATCATAGAAGTGGCTGGAAAAGAGTTTACCAGTGAACTTCGAATTGAAGATACTCTTGCACCAATGTTTACGGTCAGTGAACGTTTCATTTATCAGGGTGTGACACCAGAAGGAGAGATGTTTGTAGATAATGGCTATGATCTGAGCGGAACTGTTATCTATTCAATAGAAGAAAGTATTGATACTATGCAGACTGGTCTTTACCAGGTGACGGTTGTTGGAACGGATGAAAGTGGTAATGCTACAAAGCAGTCTACGACAATGACAGTATTGGAAGATACAGAACCACCAGTGTTTTATGGATTAACAGATAAGGTGACATATGTGGGAGATTCCTATTCTTATAGAACTGGAATTACTGTTGAAGATAATTCGGGAGTGGAACTAACTTATGATATTGAAGCTTCCGCAGTAAATCTATCACAGGAGGGAACCTATACTGCAACCTATACAGCAAGAGATTTTGCCGGAAATGAAACTGTGGCCAGTATATCCATAGAGGTTCGTACGCATGAATATTCCTTGGAACAGGTAAATGCACTTGCAGATGAGGTTTTGAATAAGATCATTACTCCTAGCATGACAGATTATGAGAAATGTAATGCCATCTATACATGGATTCGTCAGAATGTTGGTTATATCAATCACACGGATAAGGATGATTATTTAAAGGCTGCCTATGAAGCATTTACCAGAAAGCAGGGTGACTGTTATGCATACTATGCAGTATCCAAGGTGCTTTTAACACAGGCAGGTATTGAGAATCGCGATATTGAAAAGATTCCAAGTAAATCACGTCATTATTGGAATCTGGTGAATATTGGAGATGGTTGGTATCATTTTGATACAACTCCAAGAACAACAGGTGCAGAATTCTTTATGCTGACAGATGATCAGATGATGTCATATTCTAACATTCACTATGGATCACATAATTATGATCCAGAGCTTTATAAGGATGTAGAATGGGGTACTACAGAATATCATGATTTCAATCCAAATTATCGAAAACCTAGACCACAGGCAGAAGAAGGTGCAGCAGGTGCTCCTGGAGATGCAGGAGCAGGGGACACAGGTGCAGGAGATGCTCCTGCTGCTCCACCAGTAGAGGCTACTCCATAATACATAGGATTTCGTGGAACGAAATGTAGATAAGATTGAAGGGAAATAGAAAATGAGCGAAAAAGTCATGTTAACAAATGTGTTAGAATATTTAGATCCAACAGTGAAAAGAGTTCCAGATAAGGTTGCATTTGCCAATGAATCTGAGGAATTTACATTTAGACAGGTGTATGATCTTCATAGAGGAGTTGCAACCTTTTTACATCAGAAGGGTCTATATAAAGAACCAGTTATTGTGTTTATGAAAAAGCATCCAAAAACAATCATTAGCTTTTTTGGTGTGATTGCAGCAGGAGATTTTTATGTACCAATCGATGAGGAAATGCCAGCAGCAAGAATTGATCTGATCTTGGATAACTGCAAACCAAGAGCGATTATCTGTGATGCAGAAACTATCGAAATTGCCAAGACATTTCATTTTGAGGGTGAGCTATATCTTTTTGATGAAATCAGTGCAACAAAGGCAGATGATATGGTATTGTCTCTGATTCGTGAGAAAGCAATTGATACAGATCCAATTTATATTGTATTTACATCAGGATCTACAGGAGTACCAAAGGGTGTATGTGCCTGCCATAGATCAGTACTGGATTATATTGAAAGATTATCAGATGTATTGGAATTTAATGAGGACACTGTGTTTGGTAATCAGACACCACTTTATTTTGATGCCTGCTTAAAGGAGTTGTATCCAACTCTTAAATTTGGTGCAACTACCTATATTATTCCCAAAAGTCTATTTATGTTCCCAATCAAACTTGTGGAATTTTTGAATGAGAAAAAAATCAATACAGTATGCTGGGTTGTATCAGCGTTGACGATGATCTCAGCTTTTGGGGTATTAGATAAGGTAAAGCCAGAATACTTAAAAACCATAGCATTTGGTAGTGAAGTATTCCCAATCAAACAGTTTAAAGCATGGAGAAAGGCACTTCCAGATGCAACTTTCACTAATCTATATGGACCAACAGAGGGAACAGGAATGTGCTGTTATTATCGTGTTAACAGAGAATTCGAATTAGGAGATGTGATTCCAATTGGACGTCCTTTCCATAATACAGAGATCATGTTGTTGACTGAGGAGAATAAGCTTGCCAAGGATGGTGAACCAGGCGAAATCTGCATCAGAGGAACTTCTGTCACATTGGGTTATTACAATAATCCAGAAAAGACAAGTGAGTCTTTCACACAGAACCCGCTTAATACAGCATATCCAGAATTGATCTATCGAACCGGTGATATCGGAAAGTACAATGAATATGGAGAATTGATCTTTGTATCCCGAAAGGATTATCAGATTAAGCACATGGGACATCGAATTGAACTTGGCGAAATTGAAGCCAATGTGAATACAGTGCCAGAGATCAAGTCTTGTGGTTGTATTTATGACAAGGATAAGAGTAAGATTGTTCTTTATTATGTAGGAGATATCTCAACAAAGGATCTGACTGCTACATTAAAGGATAAGCTTCCGAGATATATGATTCCAAATCATGTGGAACAGTTAGAAACAATGCCGCTTACACCAAATGGAAAGATTGATCGAGTATTTCTTTCTAATAAGTATAAAAATAAGTAATTGTGATTCGTTCCCATTTATGAAGTAAAAAGTTGACGAAATCATAAAAACAGTTATATACTGAATCGTAGTTTGTTTGAAACAAATAGAACGCGAATGCGCAAGAATGGAGAATACAAAATGGAAGATTTATTAGAAATTTTACAGGATTTACATGCAGATGTAGACTTTGAGAATTGTGATACTTTGATTGATGATAAGATTTTAGATTCTTTTGATATTGTATCGTTAATCTCAGAAATCAATGAAGTATTTGATATTGCAATTCCAGCAGATGAGATCATTCCAGAGAATTTTAACTCTGCTAAGGCATTGTATGCATTAATTGAAAGATTAAGCGACGAAGACTAATAGGGAATAGGTGAGTTTGTATGTCGTTTACAGCATATCATTTCTTTTTATTTGCCATCATACTCTTTTTCCTATATTATTTGGTGCCACGAAAAGAGAAAACGCAGTGGGTGATATTACTGATTGCCAGTTATATTTTTTATGCGTTTGGCGGTATTCAATATATAGGATACATTGTTGTGACAACCGTATCTTCTTATATAATAAGTAGAAGATTAGGATATTGGTCAGATGTGCAAGCAGCCTATTTAAAGGCGCATAAGAAGGAACTTTCCAAAGAGGAAAAGAAGGCCTACAAGGCAGACATCAAGAAGAAAAGATGGGCTTTGCTGGTTGTTTGTTTGCTTCTTAATTTTGGAATTTTGGCTTTCTTTAAAGTGACCTCTGAACTGTGTATACGAGATTTTAATCATTTGTTGCATACTTTTGGGATTAAAAAGATCATACCTTATAAGAGCTACGTTTTTCCGCTGGGTATTTCTTTTTATACCTTTATGAGTATGGGATATATGATCGATGTGTATCGTGAGAAGTATGAACCAGAAAAGAATCCTTTTAAATTAGCTTTGCTGGTTTCTTTTTTTCCACAATTGATCCAAGGTCCAATTGGGAAGTTTGATCAAACGAAAAAGACCATGTTTACACCGCACAAATTTAATTCTTTGACAGTTTGTTCTGGTTTACAAAGAGTTTTGTGGGGATATTTTAAAAAGATGGTAGTTGCAGACAGGTTGCTGGTTGCAACGAAGAATCTGTTTGAAATTGACAATCATTATACAGGCGCATATGTATTCATAGGATTATTGTTTCATGCGTTTCAATTGTACTGTGATTTTACAGGTGGAATCGATATCACAATTGGTATTAGTGAGGCCTTGGGAATCACATTAACAGAAAACTTTTATAGACCATTCTTTTCAAAATCCATTAAGGAATACTGGAGAAGATGGCATGTCTCCTTGGGTATTTGGTTCACAGAGTATGTATTTTATCCAGTTTCTGTATGCAAACCAATGCTGAAGTTTTCCAAATTTACCAGAAGTCATTTCGGGGAGCATATGGGCAAAAGAGTGCCGGTTTATGTGTCTACCATTGCTGTGTGGCTTGTTACTGGCGTTTGGCATGGCCTTGCATGGAATTTCCTAATGTGGGGATTTGCAAACTGCTTTTTCCTGATTTTGGGTGAAGAAATGGAGCCGCTGTACCGTAAGTTTCATGAAAGATTTTCTGTTGAAGAAAAACGCTGGTTTAGAGATTTTCGTATTATAAGAACATTTCTTTTAATGTGCTGCATTAGAATGTTCGATTGTTATTTGGATGTACCATATACCTTTAAAATGTGGTGGTCGATGTTTGCAACAAATAACTATAAAGAATTGTTTCAGGGTGGACTGCTTCAGTTAGGACTTACTTTGTTAGATTATAAGATACTGGCAATAGCGCTTGTGATTATATTTGCCGTAAGTGTGATCCAACGTACAGGAAGTGTCAGAGAAAAGATTAGACAATTACCATTTGTTTTTCGATTTGTTTTGTGGTATGGATTATTTCTTTTGACACTTTTATGGGGTGCTTATGGTATTGGCTATGATGCTAGTCAATTTATTTACAATCAATTTTAGAAAAGAGGTATAAGGTGGAGAATAGAAAACGTAGTTGTATTCGTTTTGTGCTTTCTGCAATTGTGATCCTTGTTAGTTTATTTTTTTTACAAAGATTGTTGATGCCAAAATATATGTCTGATGTTGTGGAAGGAGCCATGATCGCAGAATATTATGATACAGAACATGATTTTGATGTGGTATTTGTTGGCGATTGTGAGGTATATGAGAATTTTTCACCACAGGTTCTGTGGGACGAGTATGGAATCAATTCTTACATCAGAGGAAGTGCCCAGCAGTTAATCTGGCAGTCCTATTATTTGATGGAGGATACCTTACGATATGAAACGCCAGATGTGTTTGTGTTTAATGTCCTGTCTATGAAATATGATGTTCCTCAGAATGAGGCCTATAATAGAATGAGTATTGATGGCATGGAGTGGTCCATGGCAAAGGTGGAGAATATCAAGGCATCTATGACAGAAGAAGAGGAATTTTTGGATTATCTTTTTCCGATCCTGCGATACCATTCCCGTTGGAGTGAAGTGGGAGCAGAGGATGTAAAGTATTTATTTGATGCAGATAAGGTAACCTTTAATGGTTATTATATGAGATGTGATGTGTTAGGTGTTGATCCAAATGCGGTACCTAAGGGAAAGCCATTAGGAAATTATACATTTGGAGATAGCTGCTATGAATATTTAGATAAGATGGTAGCGTTATGTGAGGAGCACGGTGTACAGCTTATGTTTGTAAAGGCACCTAGTCTTTATCCATATTGGTATGATCAGTGGGAAGAACAGATTGAACAGTATGCGAAAGAACATGATATTGTTTATATTAATTATCTGGAACTGATAGATGAACTTGGAATTGATTTTTCAACAGATACCTACGATCAGGGACTTCATATGAATTTGTATGGAGCTGAGAAACTTTCTAAACATATTGGCGAAGTACTGGCTACGGAGTGTGGTGTAGAAAGCAGACGTGAGGAAGCACATTTAGAAGAAGTCTGGGATGCAGCAAGAAACGAATATCAGACTGAAATAGATGCCCAGCTTGCAGAAATTGAAGCAACGGGTAAGGTTGATCGATAATTAGGAGGATAGTGAGAAAAATGAAAAAAAGATTTGTAGCATATATGTTATGTGTAAGCATGACAATGTTTGGATTGACTGCTTGTGGAGATGAGAAGGCGAAAGTAGAATCAAAGGAAACAACACAGATAACGACTCAGTCAACAGACAGTATTGAGGCTTCTATAACAGAAGAAGCAGCAAATGATGCAATTGTTACTACTCAGGCAGCAGGTGGATATGTATTTTCATATAATCAGGTTGAAATAGAGCCAGATGCAGATGCACAGGCTATTGTTGACGCGTTGGGTGAACCAATGTCATACTATGAAGCAAAAAGCTGTGCATTTGAAGGATTGGACAAGATTTACACATATTCAAGCTTCCAGATTGAAACATATCCTGCAAAAGATAAGGATTTGATTTCGATGATTATTTTGATGGATGATCTTGTTACTACTAAAGAGGGTGCTTATATTGGAATGAATGCTTCTGAAGTAACTAAGATTTATGGTGAGCAGGATATTGTGGATGGTACTTTGATTTATTCAATGGGTAATATGAAGTTAAAATTCGTTCTAGATAATGAAACAGTTGTATCTATTGAATACGATTCCAATGCGACAGATTTGTAAAAAATAAAGTAGAAAAAGATAAGAAAGCAGACTGCATCTTGAAATTATTTATAATTTTGAGTTGCAGTCTTTTTTATTTCATCGAGGAAATTCTTCGAATTTCCCATGAAATAAAAGCTCCGCGATGGATCGCACCTCGCGGAGAGGAAGATAATGCTACGCATTCCGCTGGGGCGCGAAGTGTGTGCGAGCACACACTTTGTTCTCATGTCAGAGGCGTTCTTGAAAATGTGCAGTTCATCCTATTTGATGTGTCGTTTGTCGGATAACAAACAATTGCGGAATCATTCTGTGTATAATACAATAGAAAAAGAGAATTGGACATATCATTGGGATAGATATAGAATTTTGGAGGAATATGATTATGACTTATGAAGTGAATATGCAGACATTAGGAACAGATATTACAGCAATGGAGAATGTGGTTGGTGACATTAGAAATGATATGGTTCATATGTTTGATCAAGTGACAGAAATGGATAGTATGTGGGATGGACCAGCGAATGAAGCATTTGTTCAGCAATTTATGTTAGACAAAGAGATGTTTGAAGAATTGTGCAGATCAGTTGATAAAGTTTTGGAAAGCATGACAGAAGCCAATATTTCGTACAAGAATTGTGAAGAACAGGTTGGTGAAACCATTAATAGTATTAAGATTGGTTAATGATATTTTGAAACTATTCAGAGCCATGCAAATTTGCTTTCTGCGAATGCTTGCATTCGGGCAGATGAGCAAATTTATATGGCTAAGTAACCACATGAGCAAAAGGAAAGCTGCAAAGCAGTGATTTTGAGAATGGGGTTCTGAATAGTTACGATATTTTTTAGAAATAGAGAATAGATGCGAAGAGGAATAATGGAGGATTTGATATGGCAGTCGTAACAAGAATAGATACACCAACACCAAAGGGTGGTTTGATCAGACCTAATGTGAATATTACGGGTTTATCACTTGGAAAGGTAGATATAAAGGTTACTCCAGAAGAGTTAACTGCAAAAGCGCAGGAAGTAACCAATGAAATCACAAAAATGTCAGGGCATTTGGATGAACTTAGAAATTTGATGGATAAGACAAAGGGCTATTGGATTGGTGAAGGTGGAGATGCTAACAGAAATATGTATTATGGATTAACAGATACCATCGAAAAAATCATGAAGAGATTGAAGGAGCATCCAGTTGATCTTGTAGCAATCGCACAGACATATACAGAAACGGAATTGAAGATTGAGGAAGTAGCATCAACTCTTCCAGGAGATATTTTGATGTAAGGACTGATTATAGTCTAAATATGAGAAAAATAAGGAAAGTATGAGGTAGAATAGATGACAACGAGATTTGAAATTCAGATGGATTTTGAAGTGGCGAAAGCAAAAGCAGCTGAGATAGAAGAAATTGCGAATGGTATGGGTGCTTCTAAAGGCAAATTAGATACGAATTTGACCAATTTAAAAGGTGCATGGAATAGTACATATTCCCAGAACTTTATGACAAAGGGAGCAACTTTAGAAGAACTTATGGAAAAGTCTCAGAATAACTTGATGGAGATTGCGGGTACTATTCGTACAATTGCTCAGAATATTTATAATGCAGAAATGGAAAACTTACGAATTGCAGAAGAGCGTAAAGTTCTTGGAAAGTAATGTTTTTTTCAGTAATTTTCTGATATACATGTTTACATAATCACTTTTTTGTTAGTTTTGTTTAACGTAATCGTTTAGGTAGTGAAAGAAGTTGGATATTTTAACAGTTCCAATTTTCGGTAACGTTTGTTACAATAACAAAAGTAGGTTGTTTGTAAACATGCGGGAGGATAGTTATGAAAAAAACAGTCGTAGTTGCAGATATTTCAGAAAAATATGGTAATCCATTAGCTGAATTAGTACAGACAGCTTGTCAGTTTGAAAGTGAAATTTATATTACATCTCAGAACAAGAAGATTAATGCGAAGAGTATTATGGGGATTATCGCATTCAATCCTAATCAGGGTATGGAAGTAGATTTGCTTGCAGAAGGCAAGGACGAAGCAGAGGCAATTGATGCAATGGAGCATTTCTTGGTTTGCCAGTAATAGTAGCAATAAATAAGATTATTTAGGAACGACAAAGGTTATTCTTTGTCGTTCTATTTCGTTATAAGTAGTGGAGGAAGATATGATACCAAATGATCCAGTGATGTTATTGAGTTTTTTAAATATGAAATTAAGAGATCAGTATAAGGATTTTTCAGCACTTTGTGAGGACCTTTCACTTTCTGAACAGGAAATCATTGAAAGAATGAGCTCAATTGATTATCATTATAGTGTGGAGCAGAATCAGTTTGTGTAAATCTTTACACAAAAATCGACTCAAATAGTCAGTTTTGGATAATTTATCCACATTTATCCACATGTTTCATCCCCATATACCCCTTATTTATCCACAATTGTGGATTAAAATGTGAAAAACGGTGGATAAATTGGGCGTTTGTCATTTTTGTGGAAAATGTGGATGGCCATTGACTGAATAGAACAATATGAGTCAAAAAATGAGTCAGGGAGGAAAAGTAATGATTAAAAATAGATCATTACAAAAGCGATAGAGGGTTATGGATCTTTTTTCTTATATGAGAGAGACACAATATGAAAAGGAATCACCATTAGCAGCCAGAATGCGTCCAAAAACCTTGGAGGATATCGTCGGGCAGGAGCATATTTTAGGGGAAGAAAAGATGCTCAGCAGAGCGATTCGTGCAGATAAATTAAGCTCATTGATTTTATATGGACCACCTGGCACAGGAAAGACGACTATTGCTAAGGTGATTGCCAATACTACAAAGGCGGATTTTACACAGATCAATGCAACTGTTGCTGGGAAAAAGGATATGGAAGAAGTCATTGAAAAGGCTAAACAGACCCTTGGCATGTATGGAAAGAAAACCATTCTTTTTATCGATGAAATACATCGCTTTAACAAAGGCCAACAGGATTATCTGCTTCCATTTGTAGAGGATGGAACCATTGTTCTGATTGGAGCAACAACGGAAAATCCTTACTTTGAAGTAAATGGAGCGCTTTTGTCACGATCTATTATTTTTGAGTTAAAGCCATTGAATAAAGAGGATGTTAAAAAACTGATCCTTAGAGCAGTGACGGATCCTGTGAATGGAATGGGTGCATATGATGCTGTGATGGAAGAAGATGCATTGGAATTCTTGGCAGATATCGCTGGTGGTGATGCAAGACATGCGTTAACAGCGGTAGAATTGGGAATTCTGACAACGAAAAGAAGTGAAGATGGAAAAATCCACTTTACGATAGAGGTTGCGGAGGAGTGTATACAGAAACGCTCTGTGCGCTATGATAAGTCAGGTGATAATCACTATGATAATATTTCTGCATTTATCAAGAGTATGCGAGGCTCTGATCCAGATGCGGCAGTATACTATCTTGCAAAAATGTTATATGCTGGTGAAAGCGTTACATTTATTGCACGGAGAATCATGATTGCAGCTGCTGAGGAATGCGGGGTGGCAGATCCGAATGCATTGGTAGTTGCTACAAGTGCAGCTCAGGCAGTTGAACGTATCGGAATGCCAGAGGGACAGTTGATTTTGGCTCAGGCGGCAGTTTATGTAGCTTGTGCTCCCAAGAGTGATTCTGTCACAAAGGCAATCTTTTCGGCTATGAAAACAGTAGAAGAAACTGGAAATTTACCAATACCAACGCATCTTCAGGATGCGCATTATAAAGGAGCGGCGAAATTGGGACACGGAACAGGATATAAATATGCACATGATTATAAGAATCATTATGTGAAACAGCAGTATTTGCCATATGAACTAGATGGAAAGGAATTCTATAAACCAACTGGCAATGGATATGAGGAAAAGATCAAGCAGCATTTAAAGAAATTAAAAGAGGAGGCAGAAGAATAAAGGACAGGGGGATGTGAAAAATATTTTTTCACATCCCCCGTTATTGTTAAAATAACTGTTCTGTCAAATACTGATAGATTGCTTGATTTTTCTTTTCCCAATTTTCGCAAATGGAAACTGCAATGTCTGTAGTAGGTACAGCCATGGTTAAATGGATCAGTTCGATATTTTTTTCTTTTGCTACCAGGGAAACTTCAAAATCACCATTCGTGGATTTGTAGTAGGTACTGGTAACAGAAACTTCATTTTTAAGGTCATATTCATTTTTTTCCATATAGGCATCGATTTCATTGGTGATGGCATCTCCAATTCTGTTGCCGAAAAACTCTAGTGTATGAGTGCCCTCTTCTGTAATCTGTAAATGGGTACGATTTCTCAAAGATTTAGGAATGATCAGCCCTGCATCAATTAGTTCAGAAATGGCTTGTTGGAGATTTAAAAAATTCGTATATTCTTTTTCCAAAATAAAATCACAGATTTGTGATTTGGTTAGTGGAAAATTTACTTTTCCAAGCATATATAGAACAATCAGTTTATAGAGTGTTAATGGATCTTGTGTCATATCATAACCTACCTTTTCCAAAAATTTTATTTAAAATCTTTTCCCTGATACAAGTCTTCTAATTTCATTTTTTTGTGAAGACTGTTTAATACAAGACGTTTGTTGAGACTCCAGGTAGGAGCAATCAGCAAATCCCTTGGACCGTCACCAGTAACGCGGTGAAGTACAATTTCAGGAGAAAGATGTGTAATACAGCTTGTGAGAATATCTAAGTATTCTTCCAGTGAATATACTTCAAATGCCTGTTGCTCATAATCAATAGCAAGATCTGTATTTTTTAGCACATGAAGTAATTGTAACTTAATTCCAAAAATGTGACAAGAATTTAAATAGGAAATTGTTTCTAAAATTTGTTCTTTTGATTCTCCAGGTAATCCTAAGATTACGTGAACAATCACGGGAATGGAGGCAATTTGTAATTGCTTGATACAATGATCAAAAACAGATAATGAATAGCCTCTTCGAATGTAAGTAGCAGTCTGTTCGTGGATGGTTTGCAAACCAAGTTCAACCCAGATGAACTTGTCTTTATATTTCTTTTGTAAATCACATAAGAGAACAAGAATCTCACCTGAAATACAATCAGGACGTGTTGCAATGGAAATTCCTGCAATATTGGGCTGCTCTAGCGCTTCTGTGAATAGAACAGAAAGCTGTGAAACAGGCGCATAGGTATTGGTGTAGGATTGAAAATAAGCAATAAACAGATCCCCCGTTTTTTTCCCATTCATTAAGGACAGACCATAGGTAATTTGCTCCGTGATGGATAATGTGTTAGGCGCAGCAAAGTCACCACTGCCGCCAGCACTGCAAAAAATACATCCGCGGTGATCAATGGTTCCATCACGATTAGGGCAGGTCATTCCTGCATCGATAGCAATTTTGTAGATCTTTTTCCCATATGTGTTTTTTAAATAGTGATCAAGTGCATAATATGGTTTATCGCCAAAAAATTGCATAAAAGGTCTCCTTTAGAATGATAATAGAAAAGCGTCCTGTTCCTAGGACGCTTTTGGTGAAAAATCTATTTTACAATGTGAGATTTAACTGCATTCGCAACAACTTCAGCAACTTCAGGATTAAATGCCTCTGGCATAATATTATCTTCGTTTAATTCATTTTCCGGAACGAGATTGGCAATTGCATTGGCAGCTGCTAATTTCATTTCTTCTGTAATCTGAGTTGCTCTTCCTTCTAAAGCCCCCTTGAAAATACCAGGGAATGCAACTACGTTATTTACCTGGTTAGGAAAATCGCTACGTCCTGTACCAACTATACGGGCACCAGCAGCCTTGGCAACATCTGGCATGATTTCTGGAACTGGGTTAGCCATTGCAAAAAGAATTGCGTCCTTGTTCATAGAAGCAACCATTTCAGGACTTACAATACCAGGAGCGGAAACACCGACAAAAATGTCAGCACCTTTCATTGCATCTGCTAAAGTACCTGTAGCACCGCTTAAGTTTGTTACTTCAGCCATTTTCTGCTGCATCCAGTTTAGACCTTCGGTGTTCTTGGATACGATACCAACCTTGTCACACATGGTAACATTAGGGAATCCATATGTTAAAAGAAGCTTTGTGATAGCAACACCAGCTGAACCGGCACCATTGACAACAACTTTACAATCTTCCTTCTTCTTTCCAACAACCTTAAGACCGTTAATGATGCCTGCAAGAACAACGATCGCTGTACCATGCTGATCATCGTGGAAAACTGGAATGTCTAAAGTAGCCTTTAATCTTTCTTCAATTTCAAAACATCTTGGAGCACTGATATCCTCTAAGTTGATACCACCAAAACCAGGTGCTAAATAGGTAACAGTTTTGATGATTTCTTCAGTATCCTGTGTATCTAAACAAATTGGGACTGCATTGACACCACCAAACTCCTTGAACAAAACGGCTTTACCTTCCATTACTGGCATAGCAGCGTGTGGTCCGATGTTACCAAGACCAAGAACTGCACTACCGTCTGAAACAACAGCAACGGTATTGGCTTTCATAGTATATTTGTAAGCAGCTTCTTTATCCTCTGCAATTACCTTACATGGTTCGGCAACACCTGGAGTATATGCCAATGCAAGATCCTCTCTTGATTTAACAGGTGTTTTTGATACTGTTTCTAATTTGCCATTCCATTCTTCATGAAGTGCAAGTGCTTTTTCATTTAATGTCATTGCAATGTCCTCTTTTCTTATTTCTTATAGTATTTTATTTTGGCTATCTTCTATAATATATGAAAATGAATTTGAACGCAAGGTACAGAATAAAAGCGTTTTTGACAAAAAAAAATAAAAAAGAATCTATTTTTCGTGAATAATAGATACTTTACGAATTAAAAAGTATCTATTATAATATACTGTGTGACAATTTTAGGTCATATTAGTCTATTAGGAAATATCATACGAAGATATTTTGAGTCAGTGGGGCATTGTATAGTCGCCCGGATTCCCGATTATGAAACGATTATTTTTTTATAGAGTATTTGGAGGATGTAAATCGATATGAGAGAAAAATTGGAAACTCTGTCCTTAACACAGTTACATGAATTCGCAAAGGCAAGTGGCTTGAAGGGTGTTTCAACCATGAGAAAAGCTGAATTGATCGATGAACTGGTTAAGATAGCAGAAAGTGAAAAAAAGAAAGAAGCACCAGTTGAAGCAACATCTGAGAAAAAGAAAAAAATTGTGATGGCAACTGGAAGCAAAAAACCTGCGTCTGAACAGTCTGCAAAACAAACTGTAAAGGATGCTCCAGAAGAAGAGAAAAAACCTAAAATGAATGGAAAGAATGTTTTGGAAGCAGAAGCTATCGAGAATAGAATCAAACAGGATGATATTCCGATGGATCTTGATAGTGGAAATGTTGCCAATGGTATTTTGGAGGTAATGTCTGACGGCTATGGATTTATTCGTTGTGCCAACTATTTGCCAGGTGAGAATGATGTATATGTGGCACCAAGCCAGATTCGTAAGTTCAATTTAAAAACTGGTGATATTATCGTTGGAAATACAAAAATTAAAGCTGCAAACGAGAAATTTAGTGCTTTGCTATACTTAAAGACAATCAATGGACTTCCACTTGAAAAGGCATTGACACGTAAGAATTTTGAGGATATGACACCAATTTTTCCAAATGAACGTATTAATTTGGAATGCAGAGGAAGCTCTTCTATTGCAATGAGATGTATGAATCTTTTCAGTCCGGTTGGTAAGGGACAGCGAGGTATGATTGTTTCTCCACCAAAAGCTGGTAAGACAACCTTGTTGAAGGAAGTTGCGAAGGCAGTTACCACCAATAATCCAGAAATGCATCTGATCATCTTACTGATTGATGAAAGACCAGAAGAAGTAACAGATATCAAGGAAGCAATCGAGGGACCAAATGTAGAAGTTATCTACTCGACCTTTGATGAATTGCCAGAACATCATAAGAGAGTTTCTGAAATGGTAATTGAACGTGCAAAACGTCTTGTAGAGCATAAAAAGGATGTTATGATCCTGCTTGATAGTATTACTCGTTTGACACGTGCATACAACCTGACTGTACCACCAAGTGGACGAACTTTATCAGGTGGTTTGGATCCAGCAGCACTCCATATGCCAAAACGATTCTTTGGTGCAGCCAGAAATATGAGAGAAGGCGGAAGTTTAACAATTTTGGCAACTGCTCTTGTAGATACAGGAAGTAAGATGGATGATGTTGTTTACGAGGAATTTAAAGGAACAGGTAACATGGAAATGGTGCTTGATCGTAAGTTATCTGAGAAACGTATCTTCCCTGCAATTGATATTCCAAAATCAGGAACAAGAAGAGATGATCTTTTACTTACCAAGGATGAGCAGGATGCTATGCAGCAGATCAGACGTGCTCTTAATGGCTTGAAGCCAGATGAGGCTGTAGACCAGATTCTTGACATGTTTAAGGACACAAAATCAAATTTTGAATTTGTGAATAGAGTTTTCAAAATGAAAATATTCTAGGAACTGTTCAGAACCATGTGATTTTAAATAGAGGGATAATTACAAATTTTTCAAAAAAAGGTCTTGTCAAAATAGTGTTCATATGATACACTAAGGAAGCTGTTTATGAGAAAAATGTGATTATTCATATAGAGAGGTGAAATCAATGAGAGAAGCAATTCAACCTGAATACTATCAGGCAACAGTAACATGTAACTGCGGAAATACATTCGTAACTGGTTCTACAAAACCAGAACTTCACGTTGAAGTTTGTTCTAAATGTCATTCCTTCTATACAGGTCAGCAGAAGACTGCTAGAGCTGATGGACGTATTGATAAGTTCAATAAGAAGTATGGCGTTGAAGCAAAATAAGTATTGCAGAAAAGGGTTGAGGTAGTTATTATCTCAACCTTCTTTTACGTATGAGGGATTATTGTATGAAGAAAAATTGTGCTAAATATTCTGGAATCGGCGGACAGGCGGTTTTAGAAGGAATTATGATGAAGAATAAAGAAAAATATGCGGTAGCTGTTCGTACGCCTGATGGGAACATAGCTGTAGACGTTCAGACATATGAAGGGGTCCTTGCTGGGAATAAATTAACAAAGCTTCCATTTTTCAGAGGCGTTTTTAGCTTTATCGATTCACTTGTTTTGGGAATGAAATCCTTAAACTATTCTGCATCCTTTTATGAAGAAGAGGGTGAAGAGAAGAATGAGAAGAAAGAGAATGTAATCACTGCGATTACCATGCTAGTTTCTTTTATTTTTGCAATTGGTATTTTTATGGTTCTTCCATATGCCATTTCAGCATTCTTTTTAAAGGATGTACAGAATGATTCATTGGTTGCACTTGTAGAGGGTGTTGTACGTATTGTTATTTTTATTCTGTATATATTATTGATATCACTCATGAAGGATATCAAGAGAACTTTTCAGTATCATGGTGCAGAGCATAAATGCATTAACTGTATTGAAAAAGGACGTCCACTGACGGTTGATGATGTTATGAAAAGTTCACGTCAGCACAGAAGATGTGGTACAAGCTTTTTGTTATTTGTTATGCTTGTAAGTATTATTTTGTTTTTCTTTATTCGTGTTCACAATCCAGCATTAAAGATTGTGATTCGACTGGCTTTGATCCCTGTGATTGCCGGCATTTCCTTTGAGATTATCCGACTTGCAGGAAGAAGCAACAATATTATTGTCAGAGCAATTTCTCAGCCTGGTTTGTGGCTTCAGAAACTAACAACCAAAGAGCCGGATGCAGATATGGTAGAGGTTGCGATTCGGGCAGTGGAAGCAGTATTTGACTGGAAACAGTATTTGAAGGATACTTTTGGCTACGAAGTAGATGATTCTTGGCTTAAGGATTATTCCAAGGTGGAAGAAACTGAAGAAGAGGATGATTTTCAGGTAGAAGAAGTAGAAGATTCTAAAGTTGTAGGATTAGACGAGGACAATGCTTAATGAAGTATGTTAAGGTCTGTGAGGATGGATTTACATTTTTGCAACAGGCTGGGATACAAGATGCAAAGATTGATGCAAGATTGTTGTTAGAGTATGTTTGCAATACCAGCTATAGTACTTTATTTGTAGATCCTGATAAAGAAGTAAATGAAGAACAAATGACACAGTATCAGGCTTGCCTAAAAAGAAGAGCAGCGCATGAACCGCTTCAGCATATTACCGGAGAATGTGAGTTTATGGGATTGACCTTTCAGGTCTCAAAGGATGTGCTGATTCCAAGACAGGATACAGAAAATCTTGTGGAAGAGGTTATGAAGGACTTGCATGCAGGTATGCGTTTTTTGGATATGTGTACAGGTTCGGGATGTATCTTGTTGAGTTTGCTTCATTATTCCAATGATTGTTCCGGCGTTGGCGTTGATGTTTCACCAAAGGCATTGGAAATTGCCAGGAAGAATGGAGAGAATCTAGGGATTGATGTTACTTGGGTAGAAAGTGACCTTTTTGAGAAGGTAACAGGTGAATTTGATAAGATTATATCCAATCCACCATACATAGCAACAAAGGTGATTGAGGGTCTGATGGAAGAAGTAAAGGATCATGAGCCTCGTCTTGCCCTGGATGGATTTGAGGATGGATTATATTTTTATAGAAAAATTGTAATGGATGCAAAGAAACATTTATACAGAAATGGAATGCTTTATTTCGAGATTGGATATGATCAAGGTGAAGCAGTCAGCACGCTGATGAAAGAAGCGGGATATATTGAAGTAAATGTTGTGAAAGATTTTGCAGGAAATGACAGAGTTGTCTATGGCACCTTTATTGAGTGATAGGAGAATGAAAGATGTTTGATAAGTTAGATGATTTACTGATTAAGTTTGAAGAAATTATGAGCGAACTTGCAGAACCAGGTGTAGCGAATAATCAGCAGCGTTACAGACAGCTGATGAAGGAACAGTCAGATTTAACCCCGATCGTTGAAGCATATTCAGAGTACAAAAAGTGCAATGAGACGGTTGAAGATAGTGTTGCAATGTTAGAAAGTGAATCTGACGAAGAAATGCGTGAAATGCTGAAGGAAGAATTAAATGAAGCAAAGGATCGCATTGTTGAATTAGAAAATACTTTGAAGATCTTATTACTTCCTAAGGACCCTAATGATGATAAGAACGTTATCGTAGAAATCCGTGCAGGTGCAGGTGGAGATGAAGCAGCATTGTTTGCAGCAGAAATCTACCGTATGTATATTCATTATGCGGAAGGCAGAAGATGGAAAGTAGAGACCATGGAATTCGAAGAAATCGGTATCGGTGGTATGAAGAGTGTTACATTTATGCTTTCTGGTCAGGGTGCATATTCAGTCATGAAATATGAATCAGGTGTACATCGTGTACAGCGAGTTCCAGAAACAGAGTCAGGTGGACGTATTCATACATCAACAATCACTGTTGCAGTTATGCCAGAGGCAGAGGATGTTGACGTTGTAATCGATGATAAAGATATTAGAATTGATGTATGTCGTTCTTCAGGAGCAGGTGGGCAGTGTGTCAATACAACTGACTCTGCTGTTCGTTTAACACATATTCCAACAGGTATTGTGATCTATAGTCAGACAGAAAAGTCTCAGATCCAGAACAGAGCAAAGGCATTCGCTTTGCTTCGTACAAAGCTATATGACTTGGAATTACAGAAGGCTCATGATGCAGAAGCGGAACTTCGTAAATCCCAGGTAGGTACTGGTGATCGTTCAGAGAAGATTAGAACATATAACTTCCCACAAGGACGTGTAACTGATCATAGAATTGGTCTTACTTTATATAAGCTGGATAAGATTATGAATGGTGATATTCAGGAAATTATTGATGCATGTATCGCTGCAGACCAGGCTGCCAAGCTTGCAAAGATGAATGAACAATAAGATATATCAGATATGAAATAATAGGGCAGTGTAACTTAGTGAAATACAAGTTACACTGCCTTAAATTTAATTCAATCCACGAAAACCCTTTCCAATGATTTCACTGGAATTTGTGATCATAATAAAGGAAGAAGGCTGGTTGATTCTGATGAAATTTCGAAGTTCTACAGCTTGAGATCTTTTCATAACTGTTAGAATAACGTATTTTTGATTGTGAGTATACGAACCCTCCGCCACAAATTTTGTAGCACTTCGCTGTAATTCTTGATGAATGAATTCGCAGATAGGATCAGGATCATCACAAATAATGGTGAAATATTTACAAAGATTCAAGCTTTCTATCACATTATCAATTACCAAGGATTTTGCCAAAAGACCTGTTAAAGAAAACAAACCGGTCTGAATATCGAATACGAGACAAGAAGCCAAAACAATCATTAGATCCACAATAAAAAGTGCAGTTCCAATGTTTACCTTGGAATACTTTTTGAGAATCATGGCAACAATATCCGTTCCTCCGCCACTTGCGCCAATATTAAATAAAATGGCTGAACTAAAGGCCGGTAAAAAGATGGCGAAAATCAGCTCCAGGACGGGCTGATTTGTAAGTGGACCACTTAGTGGAAAAATTTTTTCTAATAAGCTTAAAAATACGGATATGATAACACTTGCATAGGTTGTTTTAATGCCAAAACTTTTTCCTAAAAACAGAAATCCCATCAGTACAAGAAGCATATTTAAAATGAAGTTGATGCTGCTGGCACTTAGAGAAGGAATAAATTTGTGCATAACAACTGCAATACCGGTAACACCTCCAAAGGAAAAATTATTGGTGAATTTGAAAAAATATACACCTAGGTCTAAAATGATAGCGGCTACGGTGATATATAAATAATCTGCCAGAGTCTGGCGCTTTTGAGTTTTCATAAAAAATGCCTTTCCAAATAAAAAAAATTGTGTAAAATATAAGATATGACAATAAATATATTGTATCAAATCTAGATTAAATTTCAAGATACAAAACAAAGTAGATAGACAAGAAAAGGAGATAGCGTTTATGAGCAAAGATTTTGCCTTTCATGAAGTCAGTGAAAAGATGCTTACATTTATAGAAGAAAGTCCAAGTTGTTTTCATGTGATTTCCAATGTTTCAAAGGAACTGAAGGAGGCTGGATATAAACAACTTTTAGAGAACGAGGAATGGAAGATTGAAAAGGGCGGGAAATATTACGTTTGCAGAAATCATTCTTCGATTATTGCGTTTCAGATTCCGAAAAAGAATCCAAAGGGATTTTCCATTATTGCTTCCCATAGTGATTCTCCTACGTTCAAAATCAAAGAAAATCCAGAGATGATCGTGGAAGGTCAGTATATGAAGCTCAATACGGAAGGGTATGGTGGAATGATCATGTCGACCTGGATGGATCGTCCATTATCCTTTGCAGGACGTGTTTTTGTGAAATCAGATGAGAAATCAGAAAAATGGAAGGAAATATTGGTTGCTCCAGATAAAGACCTACTGATTATTCCTAATCTTGCCATTCATATGAATCGTGAGATCAACAAGGGTTATGCCTATAATGCACAGGTGGATATGCTTCCACTGATGGCAGGTTCGGATAAGAAGAATTTGTTCATGGAATGTCTTGCTCAAGAAGCAGGTGTTTCCAAAGAAAATATATTAGGTTATGATCTGTTTTTGGTAAATCGTCAAAAGGGTTCGTTTATTGGCCTTAATGAAGAATTTGTCGGAAGTGGGAAATTAGATGATCTTCAGAGCGTTTTTGGTTCTAAGGAGGGCTTTTTATCTTGTGAACCTAAGGATAAAATAGCTGTGCTTGCAGTGTTTGACAATGAAGAGGTTGGAAGTGGTACCAGACAGGGTGCTGATTCCACATTTTTACAGGATACATTGGCAGGAATTGTGTTAGCACTTGGTAAAACGGAAAGAGAATATCGTATGATGGTAGCAGAAAGTTTTCTTGTTTCTGCTGATAATGCGCATGCGGTTCATCCAAATCATCCTGAAAAAGCGGATCCAACAAACCGTCCATATATGAATGGTGGTATTGTATTGAAATTTCATGGAGGTCAGAAATACACAACAGATGGTTATACTGCTGCTGTGATAAAAAGTATTTGTGCAAAAGCAAAGGTACCTGTTCAGATTTTTACTAACCGCTCAGATTCAGTTGGAGGTTCGACTTTGGGAAATATCTCTACCGCACATGTTTCTTTGAACAGTGCAGATATTGGTCTTCCGCAGCTTGCAATGCATTCTAGTTATGAGCTTGCTGGAGTGAAGGATACAGCGTATTTGGTAGAGTTTGCGAAAGTATTTTATGAAGATTAAGGAATAATAAGAGCCAGATTGCTATCCACATATAAATTTGTGGAATAGTAATCTGGCTCCTTTATTGATTAAAATCAAGAATTCTCGTTGTTATTCCTCGTGAGAACTGAGTGGTAACAATTCAGTGATATCATAGGAAGAAATATCTTTTCTGTACTGTGTTGGAGTACAATTCAAAAATTCTTTAAATACTTTGTTGAAGTAGCTGGTATTGTTAAATCCAATGGATGCAGCCAAAGCGGAGATAGAATTGGCAATTGGATCATTTGCTGCGATTTTTGAAGCAGCGGTATAGATACGATACTTCATCAAATATTCAAAAGGTGTCATATTTAAAGAACGCTTAAAGCTTCTACAGCATTCACTTTTGGATACGTGAATAGAATCAGCAATTTCTTCTAATGTTACAGCCTCTGCATAATGATCTTCAATATAAAGAATTGCGTTTCTCACACGAGAATTAGGAAGTACAGGCTGAGATTTTGGAACGATTCTGTATGCCATTGAGACCTGGCTTAAGAACAGAACCCAAAGCTCACACAAAACACCTTTGGTTTTCAACTCATAACCATATTTTTTTTCATCATTGATTGTAATCAATTCATTAATGAGATTAAAAGCACTGTAGTGCCAGTTTTCAGAAAAATCAATTGAGTAATAAAATTTTTCTGGTGAAGCCAGCAAAGGTGCAAGATATTTTGCGTTTAGAAGTGCTTTGTCATAGCCAAACAAAAACGTTGGGTGAAATAAAAATAAATCAAAATCACAAGGAGAATCATCAGCTGAAGTATAATTGTGAATATGTTTAGGCATGATTGCCATAGCCTGTCCTCGTGCTAACCGGAAAGAGTGATTATTTTCAACTGTAACCAATAATGTTCCAGAATTAACACGTAATATTTCAATTTCGTCATGCCAATGAAAATTATCTTTTAACTTGGTTTCTGTAGCAGTATTGACATGTGCAATGTGTACTGGATAGTCTAAATTTGTATTTTGCCCAGAGAACTTATTAAGAGTTGTTTTTTGTGGGTTGGTCATTAGTATTCCTTTCCTGTTCTCTATTTTCTGTTTCGTATATTTGTTATCCACATTATATCAAAAGAAATATATTGATTACAATAGTAATATATTCTGCTTTATAGAAAATATTCAGTTGGATAATAACTGGATATTGCATGATTTGATTGGAGACTATCGAAAATATTCAGTTTAAAGAAAAACTTATTTTAATAGGATCTGACTCATTTTTGTAATGCTGCCATCTAAAATTTGGTGGGTTGCATTTATTTTTTCCGGTAGTGGTTCGAAATCTGAAGTTCGAATATATAAGCTATCCACGCCTGCACGATTGGCGATGGTAATATCACTTCTAATCTCGTTTCCCACCATAATACAGTCCTCTTTTACTAGTTGATATGTGGAAAGAAGTAGTTCCATATATCTGACATCAGGTTTTTTGATGCCATGGTCAGAGGAAATAAAGATGCCGTCAAAATATGGAATGAGTTTACAATAGGACAATTCCTGCCAGGTGAAAATACGCTGTGCATTTGACAAAAGATATATGTTTTGACCATTTTTTTTTAAATTCTTTAGAAGCGGAAGGATTCCTGCAAATGGTTTTAGTTTGGATCTAGACAGTGTGCGGAAGGTATTTCCGGTATACCATACTAAAGACTGTTCTGGAAGAACCCCCTTTTCTACATATAGATTGGAGAAAACATTGTCTAAGCATATTTCAGGATTATCATAGGAAAAGGTATTCATTTCGGTCTGGCATAGTCTTTCGTAAGATGCACGTAATTCTTTCGCATTGTAGGCTGCACCAAAGGTTGTATAGATCTTTGCCATATTCTTCCAAAGTGCAGGCTGATCCTCGTTTGTTTTAATATCTACTAATGTTCCATAAAGATCAAAGATAATATTTTGATACATGAGTTTTTCTCCTTCTTTTATAATTCTTTATTTTTACACAAACAAAAACCCTGAAAGTGTGCCTTTCAGGGTTTCTGTTTGTGTAAAAGGGGAATTCTTCCGGAATTGCTAAATGCTAATTAGCCTTATCTCAACATCTCTGTTAAGATGGTTTTAGTATATACGAAATAAAGATAATTATCTATAACTATATTGCTCTTTTGTAATACTATATTATCTTTTCTATTATTTTTTGCTATTTTTCGACATTCAAAAGCGGGTAGTTATCGTTATCCTGTTCAAAATGTCGAAAAATAGAACGTAGAAACGTGAATGGATTTGGCAATAGAATAACAGTTTTTCGTAAAATAATTGTATAGTTTATACAGTTACGATATAATAAATATATCTATGGATACCAGATAAAGAATGGATTATTCTATTTATGACGATATTTTGTTAAAAATGCAGGAGGAAATGCCGATGGATGGAAAAGAACATTCAGAACAGTATGCAAGACAGGTTATGCGTGAGTTTAAACATGACATTGACCAGCTAAAGCCGTATGTTGCTTATTTAGAGAGACTTAGTGGTAAGGAAGCTGCTCATTCTTACACCGGGGATGGAATTGGTGATAATTCTATGCCGGTTCCGGTTTTTGATGCAAATTTACTTGCATTTGTGAAAAAGGCAACTTCTTGTAAAACATTAATGGATCGAAATTATCCTTATATTTATTCTCGATATGGACTTAAAACTCATGATGATGAATTTAAGGCAATCGAACAGGCAACTTATCAGGACGTGCATATTTTAAAGGGAATTTTGAGTTATTATGTGCAAAAAGGTATGGTAAAGGGCGCTTACTGGGTGGAAGCTGTTGAAAAAGGCATTTTTTGCAAAGTAATAAAAAAATTTGAAGATTTGATGGAGCAGTGGAAATAAATGTTAGAAACTGTTACGAGTATAGGTCTCCCAATTGGAGAACGTTTAGAGATAAAAAGAAATAGACTTCAACCTAAAGAGGTCACAAATCGAACCAAAAGAATCAGTTTGGTTAGTGGAACTCATGGAGATGAGCTGGAAGGTCAGTATATTTGCTATGAGGTAATCAGAAGAATAAAAGCAGAACCAGAGAAGCTTGTAGGTATTGTAGATGTATATCCAGCATTGAATCCTTTGGGGATTGATGCAAGACAGCATAATGTCCCGAAGATTGATATGGATTTGAACAGAATGTTTCCTGGATCCAATGATGGGACCTGTATGGAACGTGTTGCAAGTGCCATTGTGGATAGTATCATAGGTTCTGATGTTTGTGTGGATATTCATGCGTCGGATGTTTTTGTCAGGGAAATACCACAGGTCAGAATCAGTAGTGAATTTTCACATCGTTTGCTTGCCTTGTCTAAATTGTTGAATGCAGATATGATCTGGGTAAATGATACAGATATTGTACATGAATCAACCCTTGCCCACTCTTTGAATGTAATGGGAGTTCCTACCATGGTTGTGGAGGTCGGTTTGGGAACAAGAATCAGCCGTATTTTTGGTGATCAGCTTGTAAAAGGTATTTTTAATTTGATGTATGAAATAGGCATATGGACTGAAAAGCCTACTGGTATTCATGCACCTGCTATTTCTACGGATGGAGAAGTGACATTTATCAGGGCTGAAAAAAATGGTGTATTTTTACCCAATATTGAACATAATCATTATGTGATCATAGGGGATAAGCTTGGTGAAATCGTGAATTCCTTTACCGGTGAGATAGAACAGGAAATATTTGCAGATCGAGAGGGTCTTGTATTCACACTAAGAGAGTTTCCGATTGTTTATGAAGGTGCTTTGATTGCAAGAATATTAAGTCAGGAATCCAAAAGAAAAGAGGAATAGCATATGCTTCGAAAAGAACTATTTACGCTGGAATCACCCTATAGACAGCCCATGATCATTCGAGGATATTCCTTTGGAAAGGGAGAACCTGCAGCATGTATTCTGGGTGCGGAAAGAGGAAATGAACTTCAGCAGATGTATATTTGCTCACAGATTGTTAAGGCGTTAAAGGAACTAGAGTCAAATGGGGCAATCAGCAACAATAAAGAAATATTGGTGATTCCCAATGTGAATCCATATTCGGCAAACGTTTCCAAAAAATTCTGGTGTCATGATGACCTGGATATCAATCGTATGTTTCCTGGAAATGATTATGGAGATACGACATCAAGAATTGCCGCGGGAGTAATGGATATTGTTAAGGAATATTCGCTAGGTATTCAGTTTGCCAGCTTTTATATGTCGGGAGAATTTGTACCACATATTAGAATGATGGAAACGGGTTATCAGAATGCATCCTTAGCCAATCTTTTTGGATTTCCCTATGTGGTCATTAGAAAACCAAAGCCCATTGATACAAAAACCTTGAATTATAATTGGCAGAATGAGGAGACCGCAGCGTTTTCGGTATATACTAATACTAGTGAAAAGGTAGATGAGACAACTGCAAAGCAGGCGGTCGCAGGAGTGTTACGATTTTTGACTAGAATGGGTGTGATCAAATATGAAAGTCATAGTGGTTACATCAGTCATGTGATCATGGAGGAAGATTTGATCAGCGTGCATAATATGGCATCAGGCTTTATTAGAAATCTGGTGCATCCAGGTGATGAGGTGCGGTTTAATCAGGTGATTGCTGAGGTTGTGGATCCTTATGAAGGTAATGTGATTGAAAGTGTGCAGGCACCTACAGATGGTATCGTTTTTTATGCACATAATGAGCCACTGGTAAATGAACAGGAGATTATTTTTAAACTGATACACAGGTTACATTTGTAGTGATTTTTAAGATAAGAGTTAAAGGGAGAAGAAAGAAAAATGCTTTTTCTTTCTTTTTCTTTTTTTCTTTTTTTCTTTGTGCATTTCGTTTAAGAATATGGCAAAAATAGCGTAGATTACTTAAAAGATAGCCATTGCAAAAAAAAAGAATATCAGTATAATAAGGAAAGAGAGTTTAATGACGAATCATGTCTAAAACCAGTACAACCGAATAATGGAGGAAAATTCATTCATGGGAAACGTAAGACGTATTTATGTTGAGAAAAAACAACCTTACGCTGTAAAAGCGAGAGAATTAGAGTCTGAGATTAAAAGCTATCTCGGAATAAAAACTGTTGAAGAAGTAAGAGTATTTATCCGCTATGATGTGGAGAATATTTCAGATGCTACTTTTGATAAGGCTTGTAAGACAGTATTCTCTGAGCCACCTGTAGATGATCTTTATTTAGATCAGATTCAAGTAGCGGCAAACAGCCGTATTTTTAGTGTAGAATTTTTACCAGGTCAGTTTGACCAAAGAGCAGATTCAGCTGTTCAGTGTGTAAAGTTTTTACAAGAAGATGAAGAACCAATTATTAAGACAGCAGTTACTTATGTGCTGATCGGTAGTGTTTCCGATGATGAATTTGAACAGATAAAATCGCACTGTATCAATCCAGTGGATTCCCGCGAAACAGGGGAAGAAGTTCCAGATACATTAGTATCTCTTTTTGAAGACCCAGAAGATGTTAAGATCTTTACAGGTTTTCAGTCTATGAACGAAGTAGATCTTCGTGCACTTTATGATTCTTTAGGTCTTGCTATGACTTTTAAGGACTTTTTACATATCCAGAACTATTTTAATAATGAAGAAAAATGTGATCCTTCTATGACAGAAATCCGTGTTCTTGATACTTATTGGTCAGATCACTGTCGTCATACAACATTCTCAACAGAGTTAAAAGATGTTACCTTTGGTGATGGTTTCTACAAAGAATTATTAGAGAACAGCTATAAAGGTTATGTTGATACACATAATGAAATGTTTAAGGGTCGTGATGACAAGTTCCAGTGCTTAATGGATCTTGCATTAATGGCTATGAGAAAATTAAAGAAAGACGGTAAGTTGACAGACGTTGAAGAATCAGATGAAATCAATGCCTGCTCTATCGTTGTTCCTCTTATGATCGATGGAAAAGAGGAAGAATGGCTCATTAACTTTAAGAATGAAACACATAACCATCCAACAGAGATTGAACCTTTTGGTGGTGCTGCAACATGTTTAGGTGGTGCAATCCGTGATCCATTGTCAGGTCGTACTTATGTATATCAGGCGATGCGTGTAACAGGTGCTGCAGATCCTACAGTAAAAGCATCTGAAACATTAAAGGGTAAATTATCTCAGAAGAGACTTGTTCGTGGTGCTGCTAATGGATACTCTTCTTATGGTAACCAGATTGGTCTTGCAACTGGATATGTAAAGGAAATCTATCATCCAGATTACGTAGCAAAACGTATGGAGATCGGTGCTGTTATGGGTGCTGCTCCAAGACGTGCTGTTCAGAGATTAAATTCAGATCCAGGCGATATCATCATCTTACTTGGTGGTCGTACAGGCCGTGATGGTTGTGGTGGTGCTACAGGTTCTTCAAAGGTTCATACAACAGAGTCTATTGAAACATGTGGTGCTGAAGTTCAGAAGGGTAATGCACCTACTGAAAGAAAGATCCAGAGATTATTCAGACGTGAAGAAGTTTCTTATATTATTAAGAAATGTAACGACTTTGGTGCAGGCGGTGTTTCTGTAGCTATCGGTGAATTGGCGCCTGGTCTTACGGTTGATCTTGATAAAGTGCCTAAGAAATATGCTGGTTTGGATGGTACAGAGCTTGCTATTTCTGAATCACAGGAACGTATGGCAGTAGTCGTTGATCCTAAAGATGTTGATAAGTTCTTAGCATATGCTGCAGAAGAGAACCTAGAGGCTGTAAAGGTTGCTACAGTTACGGAAGAACCAAGATTGGTACTTACATGGAGAGGTAAGAAGATCGTTGATCTTTCAAGAGCTTTCCTTGATACAAATGGTGCACATCAGGAAACAAGTGTATTTGTGGAAGTGCCTGATGAAAAAGAAAACTATTTCAATAAAATTGCAGTTCCAGCTGTAGAAGATGCATTGAATAAAGGTGATGTAAAAGAAGCTTGGAAGAGCTTGTTAAATGACTTAAATGTATGTTCTCAGAAAGGTCTTGTTGAAAGATTTGACTCATCTATCGGTGCTGGTAGTGTATTTATGCCATATGGTGGTAAATATCAGTTGACAGAAACTCAGACAATGGTAGCAAAGGTGCCAATGCTTGAAGGAAACTGTGATGCTGTTACTATGATGAGTTATGGCTTTGATCCATATTTATCAAGCTGGAGCCCATACCATGGTGCTGTTTACGCAGTAACAGAATCTGTTGCAAAGGTAGTAGCAAATGGTGGTGATCATAAGAAATTGCATTTTACATTCCAGGAATATTTCCGTAGAATGTCAGAAGATGCAAGCCGTTGGAGCCAGCCTTTTGCAGCATTACTTGGAGCATATGATGCACAGCTTGGTTTTGAAATTGCATCAATTGGTGGTAAGGACTCTATGTCTGGTACATTTAATGATATTGATGTACCTCCAACATTAGTTTCTTTTGCTGTTGATGTTGCTAACGCTCAGGATTTAGTAACTCCAGAATTAAAGAAAGCCGGTAATAAGATTGTTCGCTTCTCAATTGAGAAAGATGATAATGATCTTCCAGTTTATACATCTGTAATGGCATTATATTCACAGATCACAGAAATGATCCATGCAGGCGTTATCAAATCTGCATATGCACTTGATTCTAAGGGTATCGCAGCTGCTGTTTCTAAGATGGCATTTGGTAATAAGCTTGGTGTGAAGATTGATGCTTGCGTTTCAGCTGCTGAATTATTTGAAAATGGTCTTGGTGATATTATTGCCGAAATCGAAGCAGATAAGCTTGGTGAAATTACTTGTGATTTTACTATGGTTGGTGAAGTTACAGAAAATGCAGCATTTGTTGCAGGTGACATGACACTTACAATGGATGAGGCACTTGAAGCTTGGACCTCAAAACTTGAAAAGGTATTCCCAACAAAGGCTGTAAAGAATACAGACGCTGTTGAGTCACCTTTATATAATGCATCTAATATTTATGTATGTAAGAATAAGATTGCCAAACCTACCGTATTCATTCCAGTATTCCCAGGAACCAACTGTGAATACGATAGTGCGAAAGCATTTGAAAATGCTGGTGCGAATGTTATTACAAAGGTATTCTGTAACCAGACTGCAGAGGATATCAGAAGCAGTGTAGAAACTTTTGAAAAAGCAATCGCTCAGGCACAGATCATCATGTTCCCAGGTGGATTCTCAGCTGGTGATGAACCTGATGGTTCTGCTAAATTCTTTGCTACTGCATTCCAGAATGCTAAGATCAAGGAAGCAGTTACAAAGTTATTGAATGAAAGAGATGGTCTTGCTTTAGGTATCTGTAATGGTTTCCAGGCATTGATCAAATTAGGACTTGTTCCAAATGGTGAAATCACTGGACAGAACGAGCAGGCTCCTACATTAACATTCAATACAATCAACCGTCACATCTCTAAGATGGCATATATTAAGGTTGTATCTAACAAATCTCCATGGTTACAGGGAGCAGAGTTAGGCGGCGTATATACAAATCCTGCATCTCATGGTGAAGGTAGATTTGTTGCCAATGCTGAATGGTTAAAGAAATTATTTGAAAATGGACAGGTTGCTACACAGTACTGTGATTTAGATGGTAACGTATCGATGGACGAAGAATGGAATATCAACGGCTCTTATTGTTCAATCGAAGGCATCACATCTCCAGATGGTAGATGCTTTGGTAAGATGGCTCATTCTGAGAGACGTGGTAACCATATTGCAATGAATATTTACGGAGAACAGGATTTGAAGATTTTCGAATCTGGTGTGAAGTATTTTAAATAAGACATGACGCGAGGGGGCGGGAGTTTGTGAAATAGCAGACTCCTGCCTTGTTGCGAGATTATTGTATAAATATGCAAAAAAATGAAAAAACTTTGCTTGCCCTAACATCACGCTTGTGCTATAATGAGTCGATTTAGGGTTAGATAGAAATAAATGTTAGAGAAAGGCACGGTAGTAGAATGAAGGCTTTTTTGATTTTAGAAGACGGAACTGTATTTACTGGTACCCACATTGGAGCTCAAAAAGAAGTTGTGAGTGAAATTGTGTTTAATACATCTATGGCAGGTTATCTTGAGGTACTAACAGATCCTTCTTATGCGGGACAGGCTGTATGTATGACATATCCATTGATTGGAAATTATGGAATTTGTAAGGATGATGAGGAATCCTTAAAGCCATGGCCAGATGGATTTATTGTAAGAGAATTATCAGAGGTTCCAAGTAATTTTAGATGTGAGATGTCAATTCAAGACTATTTGGAAGAGAATGGAGTTCCAGGTATTGCAGGAATTGATACTAGAGCATTGACTAAGATCTTAAGAGAAAAGGGTACTATGAATGGTATGATCACTACAACTGAGTACTCTGATTTAAGTGCTGTGCTTCCAAGATTGAAAGAATATAAAACAGGAAATGTAGTTGATAAAGTTACTTGTTCAGAGAAATATGTAATGGAAGGTGTTACTTCCTTAGAACAAAATGGTGCAATCTCAGGTTCTGCTCGCTTTACAGGTGAGAAAGAAAAGAGACCATCAATGGTTAAGAAATTAAATGGTACGGGTCTTTCAGTGGCATTACTTGATTTTGGTGCAAAATCAAATATTGCAGACTCCTTGGTTGCTAGAGGTTGTACAGTAACTGTATATCCAGCTCGTACACCTGCATCAGAAATTATTGCTTCTAATCCAGATGGAATTATGCTTAGTAATGGACCTGGAGATCCTAAGGATTGCGGAACAATCATTCAGGAAATCAAGAAGCTTTATGATACAGAAATTCCTATTTTTGCAATTTGTTTGGGACATCAGCTGATGGCTCTTGCAACAGGTGCAGATACACATAAATTGAAATATGGACACAGAGGCGGAAACCATCCTGTAAAGGATCTAGCTACAGGTAAGGTTTATATATCTTCTCAGAACCATGGATATGTAGTTGATACAGATGGACTTGATCCTAAGGTAGCAACTCCTGCATTCCAAAATGTAAATGATGGTACCAATGAGGGACTTGCTTATACAGGAAAGAATATTTTCACAGTTCAGTTCCATCCAGAAAGCTGTCCTGGACCACAGGATTCGGGATATCTGTTTGACAGATTTATTGAGATGATGAGAAAGTAATGCAGATAGAAAAGAAAATATATTGATTGAAAAATCGAAATGATGGAGGATATAAAAATGCCAAAGAATCCGAATATACATAGAGTTATGGTAATTGGTTCCGGTCCTATCGTGATTGGACAGGCTGCAGAATTTGACTATGCAGGAACACAGGCATGCCGTTCTTTGAAAGAAGAAGGTATGGAGGTTATCCTTGTAAACTCAAACCCTGCAACCATTATGACTGATAAAAATATTGCTGATAAGGTTTACATTGAACCATTAACAGTAGAAGTATTGCAGCAGATCATTGAGAAAGAAAAACCTGATAGTTTACTTCCTAACATGGGTGGTCAGGCTGGTTTAAACTTAGGTATGGAGCTTGCTGAGTCAGGGTTTTTAGATGCTCATGGTGTAAAACTTTTAGGAACAACAGCTGAAACAATTCGTAATGCAGAAGGTCGTCAGGAATTTAAAGACTTAATGGAAAGAATTGGAGAACCATGTGCAGCTTCTTTATTGGTAGAGAATGTACAGGATGGTGTTGATTTTGCCAATGAAATCGGATATCCAGTTGTACTTCGCCCTGCTTATACACTGGGTGGTTCAGGTGGTGGTATTGCCCACAACCAGGTGGAAATAGAAGAAATCTTAGAAAATGGTTTAAGACTTTCTCGTGTACATCAGGTACTTGTTGAAAGATGTATCGCAGGATGGAAGGAAATTGAGTACGAAGTAATGCGTGACTCTGCAGGAAACTGTATCACTGTATGTAACATGGAAAACTTAGATCCAGTTGGTGTTCATACAGGTGATTCCATTGTAGTTGCTCCTTCTCAGACACTTTCTGATAAAGAGTATCAGATGCTTCGTTCATCAGCATTAAATATCATCAATGAACTTGGTATCACTGGTGGATGTAATGTTCAGTTTGCTTTACACCCAACTAGTTTTGAATATTGTGTAATCGAAGTTAACCCTCGAGTTAGTCGTTCTTCAGCTCTTGCATCAAAAGCAACAGGTTATCCAATTGCGAAGGTTGCTGCTAAGATTGCATTGGGTTATACATTGGATGAAATTCCAAATGCAATTACAAAGAAAACATTTGCAAGTTTTGAGCCAACACTTGACTACTGCGTAGTAAAGATCCCAAGACTTCCATTTGATAAATTTATTACAGCGAAACGTACTTTAACAACTCAGATGAAGGCTACAGGTGAAGTTATGAGTATCTGTACTAACTTCGAAGGTGGTTTGATGAAAGCCATCAGATCCCTTGAACAGCATGTAGACTCATTAAGAAGTTATGATTTTACAGAACTTTCTTTGGAACAGTTGTATGAACGTATGGCTATCGTAGATGACCAGAGAATCTGGGTAATCGCAGAAGCACTTCGTAAGGGTGCAGCTTATGATAGAATTCATGAGATTACAATGATTGACGTATGGTTCATCAACAAATTAGATCGAATTGTTCGTATGGAGAACAGATTAGAGTCTGAAGAGATGACAGTGGAACTCATGAAAGAAGCAAAGCGCATGGAATTCCCTGATAATGTAATTGCTAAATTACAGAATAAAACAGAGAAGGAAATCAGAGACTATCGTTATGCTAACAACATTGTTGCAGCATATAAGATGGTTGATACTTGTGCAGCCGAGTTTGATGCAATGACTCCATACTATTATTCATGTTTTGATGGTGAGAATGAAGCAGCTGAAACTCGTCCAGAAAAGAAGATTTTGATCTTAGGTTCTGGCCCTATCAGAATCGGACAGGGTGTTGAGTTTGATTACTGTTCGGTTCATGCTACATGGGCATTCTCAAAAGCAGGATATGAAACAGTTATTGTAAATAACAATCCGGAAACAGTTTCTACTGACTTTGATATCGCTGATAAATTATACTTTGAACCATTAACTCCAGAAGATGTGGAAAGTATTGTAAATATTGAGAAACCAGACGGAGCGGTTGTTCAGTTTGGTGGTCAGACTGCAATCAAGTTAACAGAAGCTTTGATGAAGATGGGGGTACCAATCCTTGGAACAAAGGCTGAAGATGTAGATGCAGCAGAAGATAGAGAATTGTTTGATAAGATTCTTGAAGAAACAGAAATCCCAAGAGCAGCAGGTGGAACTGTTTATACAGCAGAAGAAGCTAAG
>JAZQQB010000076.1:0-15881 GCA_045628865.1 Lachnospiraceae bacterium
GACACCAGTTCAACTGGCATCCCGATTCTTTAAAAACTTCTTTTGATCTTTAAGATCACAGTCCTGTCTTTAAATAATCATTACTGTTTTAAGGTCGATTCTATTTCTAGAATCTAGTTCTCTGAATATTCTATCGTTTTCTAAAGCAGAGACTTTAGAAACGCTCATGTATTTTCTGGGTTGCATTGCTGTTCATTTTTCAAGGTTCAATTGTTCGTTTTGTCGCTAACAACATTTTGCAAAGCCTTGAAAACACTAGCTTTCGTGACTTGCTTTTTTGCTGTCGTTCACAAGCGACTTGTACATACTACCACCCTTAAAGCATTATGTCAACATCTTTTTTAAACTTTTTTTATTTATTTTTTTTTACAAATAAAACAAGGGCACAAAGTCTATCTTTGTACCCTTGTTTATCTATAATAGTACTGCTTTCCACTCCTTGGAATCACGTATAAAATCATACACTGGATTCAGTAAATGCTTTTGATACAAATCAAGATAGCTAATAAACTCATTGTTAAATATCTCATAGCCATATGGAGCTGTAAGACAATCCGTAAAGAACGAATTACATTGTCCTGTCACACATGCATCTTGCAAACGAACAAACTCACGTACTTTACAAAGTGCGTCTATTGTCTTTTCTTTATTTTGTAATTCAGCATAGCTGAATGCGATTCTTTGCCATAACGAAACATGATAGGAAGGGTTCAATGCGAAATCCATCTCATTCTGTAAAAATAAATCGTAAAGTTTGCTCATTGTTTCATATGCAAAGATCCTTTCTTCCATGCTATACTCTTTGCTATCGAGCATACTTATTATAAAATGATCAATCAACGAAAGTGATTTTTGAATGTTTTCCTGTAACACATATCTTAGTTCATCCCCTGATAAAATATCAGCTAATGTATGCTCCTTTGTTCCATAAAAATCCGGAAGCATATAAGCATATTCTTTTGCCTTTTCCATATTTCCTTTTTTCTTATATAATATTGCCATGTGATGTATGGTAGAAAAACGCATCCAGTCTGGACATTCTTTTGCATCATTCAATATTTTCTGTCCCAATTCAACTGCGTCATCAAGGTATGTCTCACTTCCTAATAAATCAAGCGACATAAGCAGATTATACATAAAAGAACTATCTTCGGGGAATTCATGCAGTGCATCACGCATAACTGCTATGGCTTCCATGGTTTTACCCTTCTGACTAAGGTTAAGCCAAAGCTCCTTGTATTCTTTTCTTTTTCTATCCCGTTCTATCTCTCCACAGCCAAGCAATTCGTCTACGGTTGTGTGATAAAAAAGAGCAATGGATGGAAGTAATGAAATATCCGGAAATCCTTCCCCTCGCTCCCACTTTGATACTGCCTGTGTTGAAATACCTAAATGTTTTGCTAAATCTTCCTGCTTGTTACCTTGGTTCATACGAAACTCTTTCAACTTTTCTGTGATTTTGATGTTCATAAATCAAACCCTCTCTTTTAAGGAATTTTTACAAGCGCTTGTTCTGATAGTATCTTAATATTCTCAATATCTTTTTTCAATAACCGTAGTGTTGATTATAGGTTGATTCATTAAACCTTTCGTTTACTATAAATCTGCTATGATCTGCGTAGCATGCTTTTTAAAGAAATCCACACGTGGTAAAAGTATTTTCAATTCATGATTCTTCAGTTCACCGACATAAGATGAGATTGGCTCTAAAATCTTCTCCCAATTCCATAAATCTTTATCCATGTTCATATATTCCCTAAACATTTCACAGCCATTTGGAGCGATAGGATGCAATAATACCGCCATTACCTTACAAGCATAGAAGCAGTCTGCTACCATTTGTGCACGAAGCTCCATATCTCCATTCTTATCAGCTGTTCTTACGCCGCTAACCCAGCGCTTATTTACCTCACGAATATAATCATCAATCACATAAGCGATACGATGAAAATCATGATTGTACATATGTCGCTCATATTCCAAAACAACCTTTTCTGACAACTCTAAAACAGAGCTCGAAACATGATTAGAAGGAATTTTTCCTTCGTGATTGTTCTGAGCTGCATAAAAACAAGATCGAATCAATCGATTATATACGTTGGTTAGAAGATTTCCTTCCTTCAATACCATATCAATTCCGTTTCTCTCCCCCTCTGGCATATAGACCAGCGGTTTAAAGCTAACACTTTTAGAAGAAAGGCCAAGTCCCATAAAATGCATTCGAAGCTGTTCCGGTGTATAATGCTCTAAAAGTTCATCTGCCATTGGCGGCTTGATTTCAGAGCTGCTGCTTGCCTTTGTATCCATAAACAGCACATGTCTGTTGGCAATAATATGTGGGAGATTGATTTTTTCCATATCAGGATGTTCTTCCCTTGAATATTTCAAACCAGCGAACATTGCCATCTCTGCAATTGCATAAAAATAAATATTATCTTCGCCGATAAATTGATACACAGATGCGTCTTCATCATCCCACCATTTTTTCCATTCATCATCAGGCAATCCTTTTTCTTCCAAATAAGTCTTGGTAAAGGAGATTGGTGCCCAAAGAGATTCTGGCCACACCCAAAAAGTCAGATTATCCATATCTTCTTTCTTTGGTACCCTTACTCCCCACTCTATATTTCCGGATAAACGAAATGGAACCAATGTTTTTCCCGCAGTGTAGTGAATATTTTTTTCCTCTAATACCTTTTTGGCCTGGTCTCTTTCCTCTAAATTTTCAAAAACAAACTGCACAAAAGATTTCTTCGCCTCATCAATGGTTTCATGCTTAGGCATTAGCTTTTCTAGTTCTTCCTGATCCTCCATATTTTTTCTTGGAATATATACGGATGGTTTTCTCAAAGATTCTTCTATTACATCTAATATGTATCTCCTTGTATTGGAGTATCTTCTTAATGTATCATTGCGGGTTTTCATCATTGCAATGAGCTCCTCTAAGCAAAAATACCAGTTTTCAACTGATTTAAGCACCGGTTTCTTTAAAGATAATGCACTCACTGGCGCAATCAATTCAGATGGCATATACTGATGTCCCAAAGAGCATTCATCTGCATATGCCTTTTCTGAAGTACACCCTGGAATCGGACATCTTCCAAGTACCTGTCTTCCATTTAGAAAGGTCTCTTTTTCTTCATCATAAAACTGCAGCGTAGATAATTTTTCAATATATCCATTCTCATATAATTGGTTGAATACCTGCGCTGAAAATTTAGAATGCATCTTTCCTGTTTTCCCAAAAGCGGATGCACCAAACAAATTTAAGCTGATCTGATAATCCTCTAGTGTCTTTTTTTGTTTCTCATGATTACTGAGTACATATTCCTCCATCGTACCAGAAAAGCCATTTTCCTTTAATTTTCTATAAGCCTCCATAATTGGAGAACCATAGCAGTCCGTTCCAGACACAAAAATAACATTCTCTTCCCCAATTCTGTCTCTTAAGAAACGTGCAAAAATATCTGCATGTATAAACATTCCCCCAACATGTCCAAAATGAAGGGACTTATTTCCATATGGCATGCCTCCTGTCACCACCGCACGTTTTGGAAATACTGGTCTTTCTCCTCTTTCAAGTCTTTTGTTCATAGTTCTTCTCCTTACCTTTTCAAAAAACATTTGCAGTAAACAGAGATTAGTTTTTACAATATAAAAGTCCCTGTAACTGCTATTGCAATTACAGGGACGAATAAAATCGTGTTGCCACCCTATTTCCTGTGATCATCACTAACCACAGCTCTACAAGTACTCCTCCAATGCACCGAAACACATTCTTTAACAAGGATTTTATACTCTGATTCTGTAACGGGAACTCCCGTCATAGCATCACCTGCCTACTCATAGACAAGATCCGTATGCAGCTCCGAGGCCTGTTTCATCCATCTTCCATCGCCTTCTCTCACCACCGAAAGCTCTCTGTAGATTTCTATCTGGACTACTCTTCTCTTCATAGCCTTTAAAATATTAGTGTTATTATAAACACTCTTTCCAGAAAATGCAATAAGAATAAAACAGCATCTTTTTATGCTTTCCCACGATTGCTCCTGGAGAACATACTATTTTATTCACACGTTATTCCAAAAAGCAATTTACATAATTAAGTTAATGATTTACAATACTGATTCAGATACTTGAAAGGAGAAATAATATATGAAAAGAAAGTATTTATTAGCATTAAGCTTGATCGGAATTACCGTTTTAGGTGGCTGTTCTAGTCAAACTAACCCTACAGCATCAAATGAAAGCGTACAGGAGAGTACTGTAATTGCTGCAACTGTTGTAGAAGATAATCAAGCTGATGCTGCAGAACAAGTAACAACAGAAGAAGTAGATAGAACTACATCGGAAGGCACTGAAGCAGATAGTTCTATCGTAGCAGAGGACTATGCTCTTTACAAATCAGTTTTAGATGAAGCATATGGTATCGTTTCAGGTGAAAATTTTGATGTGATTGCTGATGATAACACCATAGGATTATTGGAATCTTGTGGAGAAGATACAGCTAAATCATTAGCTGATATCGGATACGTAATGATGGACATAGACGCAAATGGCGTAAACGAATTATTACTTGCCAACAATGCAGACGGTGATAGTAGAATTCTTGCAATCTATACATTAAATGGCGAAACACCAGTTTTTGTTGCTGGTGGCTGGATACGTAATAAATTATACTTATTAGGTCAAAGTAATATCTTAAACATTGGTAGTGGCGGTGCTGATTATACATATTATATGGTATCTAGTTTGGATGAAAATACAAATAGCTTACTTCCAACCGAAAGCTATTTTACAGATTTTAACGATAGTTCAAAAACCCAGTTGGGATGGTTCCACAATAATACAGGTAGTCTTGAACCTTCTGAAAGTGAATGGCTTGGTGAAATTACAGATGGACAGCTTCTCCCAGAAGCCGAACAGTTATATAAAAATCACGTTGACTTGGATTTATCATACTTTAAAGATTATCAGAAATAAAAAAGGGGAAGACAGAATTGAGGAAACACCTCAATCCCTGTCTTCTCCCTTTTTTTGAATATTAACGAAGAAATTTTTCTGGTAAATTTACATTGAAATCTTTTGCAAGCGCTCTAAAATTGTCTGCCGTGATTGTCTGAAGTTTATCTGGTCTCATGGATAACATCTTCACTAAAATCTCTGCTGATTTCTCAGCTGTATGCATTAAGCCAAATGTAAGATCAAAATCATATCCAGCCGCGAACATACCATGATGAGCCCATATAGCAAGATCGTATTCTTTCATCAGTTCAGAAGTTGCAACAGCAATATCTCTTCCGCCTGGAACCATCCATGGAACTACACCAATTCCTGCTGGAAATACAACTGGACATTCTGTTGCCATTTCCCAAAGTTCTCTGGTAAATACTTCATCCTTAAGAGGAAGCACAAAGGTAAGTGCAATAATATTGGTGGTATGTGCATGGTATACAACTCGATAGTTTTCATTCTGAAGTTTCTTAACTTCAAGATTCATCAAATGACTTGGCAACTCAGAAGTTGGTCTTCCACCATTAACCAGCCCCCAGACAATACGATAATTTTCACCCTTATCATCCAATTCAATCATACAAATACTGTCTTCTGGCTTAATAATAACGTTTCTAAAATACTTTCCACTTCCAGTTACTAAAAAGAACTCATTTGCAAGTGCAGGAACTGACGTACCGATTGGTTGCCATTCCTTTGCTTCAAAATTCTCTTTTACGCTATCAACTTCTTCTGCCTTTACACGATACGAAAGGTTTCCACCATTTCTCTCATGCCAGCCCTGTTCCCATCCATCATTGGCCATTCGAATAAATCCCTGTACAAATTCAGCATCTAAAAATCTCATATTTTTTATTCCTTTCTACTATTTGCTTGTTATTATCTACAAATGATGTCCACTGGAACATCTAAAATCTTCGCAACTTTTAAAATTGTATCAATATGTTTTCCTACTGCTGCCGCCATATGGTGAGTAGGTCCCGCTTCACTCCATTTATTGCAAAATTCTCTTGCTCCAATTGAAAAGCGCGTTCTCATATTTGTGTCTCCAAATGTAAAGATTGGACCATCCTCATTCACGCCTTCTGCGACCACAAATTTAAACTTTCCATTCATGTCCTGCGTGATTCCAAGATATGTTATATCCCCAACAGGTGGGTAAAACTGTGTAAGGTATCCACCACCGGTCTTTCCATGAAATACATCTACAATCTTCATAGTTGGTTTTCTGGTCTGAGAAATATCTGCATCACCAGAACCTGAATGTCCAATAATACATATATCCTCATTAAAATCGATAGAATACATTTCTGAAAGCTGTCCAGTCCCTGCAATTGTCTTTAAAATACTCATTGCCATGGCAACCTTGATATCTCCTTCAACAGCACAAGCTGTTCCCTGCTTGATCAACATAGAAAATGCTGGAATTAACATACTATCGAGTTTTCCTGCAATCCCTTTTGCATATCCGTCATAATGGGAAGCAACCATTCCGAGATCTTCATCCTTAACCCATTCTTCAAAAGCAACCACATACTTTGCCATATCCCATACAGTCTCAACTGTAGCTTCTTTTCCATCTTTATCAGGTGCAATATCAAATGTTTCCAAAATATCTAAGGCTTTTGCCTTAATTGCATTCTCATCATTGATATGATCTGCTATTGCCCACATTTTTTCCCAATCAAACTGTTTTGTATAAAGTCCCATACGATTGTAGAGATTGGTTTCATCGATATACAGATCCATCATTCCTGGATATGGTCTGCCAATCTGTGCAATGTTGGTATAACGAAATCTTCTTCGAACCTGTGCAGCTTTACACCATTCCTCAATTTCTCTTGCAACATATTCATCTCCACCTTCTACAACACCTGTGATGACAGCATGTCTTTTTCCTGCTCTTTCAAGGTCTGCAACCATTTCTCCAACTGCTCCACAAGCATATAACTCGCCCAGCCACTTTGGAGTATCTGTATTCGCATAGTCAGGTGCTTTCAACTTCTGCACATTGACAAGCACTACAGGAACATTCAAATCTCGAATTGCCGGAAGCATATTGTAGCTAGTTGCATAGGTAAGTAACTGAAGAATAACTAAATCAACATCTTCTGCACGGAATTTATCTCCTGCAGCCATAGACAGTTCCTTCGTTGTAACAATTCCTCCATCAACCAACTCTACTGTATCTGGAATTGTCTTCTTAAAAGCTTCATACTGCTTTTCAAATTCAGGAACCAACGATGGAAACTGAGGTAGATATGCACCTAACGCAATGGCAAAAACACCTACTTTTGCTTTTGTTTCTACTAACATCTTTATCCTCCTTCTAAATAACCTATTTATATTCCTTGAGTTCAAATGAATCTGCTATGCACCTTCTTGCTGTCATTAAATCCATAAGTTCACCTGCTGCAATCATCTGACATGTAACATTGCCTATAGCAGTCGCCTCAATTGGCCCAGCAAGAATTTTCCGTTTGCAAGCCTTTGCTGTCAATTCATTTAAGTAACTGGCATTAGCACCGCCTCCTACTATATGAATCGTTTCAAATTGTTTTCCCGTGATATTCTCGATATCTTTTACCGTATCAGCGTAGCACTTTGCCAAGCTGTTATAGATAACTGCTGCTATCTCTCCAATCGTTTCAGGAACTTTTTGTCCTGATTCTTCACAAGCCTTTTTTACTTCCTCTACCATACTCTCAGGAGCTAAGAAACGCGCATCATTGGCATCTACAATTGATTCAATACTCTCTTTTGAAGCCATCTCGCAAATCGATGCAAAACTTAATTCTCTAGCCATCTCATTTCTGGCAGAATTGATCATCCACATTCCCATAATATTTTTCAGATAACGGAATCGATAATCATATCCACCCTCGTTCGTCATGTTCTTTTCTTCACTCTCAGGTGTACAGTTTGCTTCCATAAGTTCAGTACCCATTAAAGACCAGGTTCCAGAGCTTATGTAAATACAATCTTTCATTTTTCCGTTTTCGTGTCCAACTGGAACAGCCATAACAGCAGAAGCTGTATCATGAGTCGCCGGAAGAACCACTTTGCAATTGTAACCAACTTCTTCTTGAATGCTATTTCGCAGTTCACCGATACATGTACCTGGATGTTCTATCTTCGTAAATATTTCTCTCGGATACCCTAGCATATCAAGCAACTCATAATCCCAATCCTTTGTGATCGGACTTACCAACTGGGTTGTAGAGGCATTTGTATACTCTGTGACCTTTTTCCCCGTAAGAAGAAAGTGAAAATAATCTGGAATCATAAGCATGGTTTTTGCTCTTCTCATTTGTCCCGGTTCTCTATATTTATGTGCCATTAACTGGTATATCGTGTTAAAAACCTGCTTCTGTATTCCTGTTCTCGCATATAACTGGTTTTCAGGTATCATTTCATATACCTTACGATCCATTCCCGATGTTCTGCTGTCTCGATACCCATATACGCTACCAATCAGCTGATCATTTTCATCCAGTAACGCATAGTCTACAGCCCATGTGTCAATTCCCATACTATATGGAATTTTTCCAAGTTCCTTACAACGCTTCATGCCCTTAAGGATTTCAGAAAACAGCCTTTCACTATCCCATACCATATGGCCATTTTCACGCATCATGCCGTTCTCGAAACGATATATTTCTTCCAACACGATTTTGCCATCTTTTAAGTATGATAGAATATGTCGTCCACTTGATGCGCCTATATCAACAGCTAAATAGTATTTCATATTAATCTCCATTTCGCCTTGCGAAATCTGGAGCGGCCTATTTAGGCACCCCCTTAAGAGGATGAAACAAATAGACCTGTGTGTAAAATATTCTATTTTACACACTAATCTCCATTTCGCACATGAAACAATAGTCCGATGTGAAAAAAATATTTTTCCACATTAGGTCTCCCTCTTGTAATTTGATAATACTATTTTATAATGGATATATATAGATTTTTAGGTCGAAAGGAAATAAATTATAGGACTTTATTTGCAAGAACGGAGGATATGCTTATGACAAAAGAATTATTAGACAAATTGAAAGCAATCACCGAAGAAGAGGCCGAAATTCTCTCTGGACAAGGTTATGTCCATTCAGAGTTGTATACGTCTAAAGTTGCTTCGCCTCGCAATTTCACCATCGATTGCAATAAATTACTTCAAAAAGGAAAGCTCATCGAAGTGCGTCCTCACACACGTTTTGTACATTTTCCAACGCATACACATAATTATGTTGAACTTGTCTATATGTGCAGCGGCAGTACAACACATATCATAAATGGTTCTGAAACGCTCATTCTCAAAGAAGGGGATCTTCTATTTCTTAATCAAAACGCAACACAGGAAATTCTTCCTGCTTCAGAACACGACATTGCAGTTAATTTTATTATTTTGCCAGAATTCTTTGACCGCTCTATTTCCATGATCGAACAGGAAAATATATTAAGAGATTTTCTTTTGCATACACTGTCACCAGATAGTGCAATGTATAGCTATCTTCATTTTTCTGCAAAAGAAATCCTTCCGGTACAAAATCTGATTGAGAATATGATCTGGACTATATTTTCAGGGCGTTCCAACACCAACACCGTAACACAAACCTCAATGGGACTTCTATTCATGAATTTGTCAATTTTCGCTGAAAACATCAACAAAGATGTTCCTGCTCAATATGAACAAAATCAGATTTTTACAGTTTTACAGTACATCGAAACCCACTATAAAAATGGAAGTCTATCTGAAATTGCTGCACAAATAAATCAGCCAACTTATTACGTGAGTCGTTTGCTTAAAAAACATATGGATAAAAACTTCAAGCAATTACTTCAGATCCGCAAACTGCAACAGGCAGAATATCTTCTCACCCAAAGTTCAATGACTATTGAACAAATAATGAATGCTATTGGTTATGATAATAGCAGTTATTTCTTCAATCGATTCAAAGAAAAAAATGGCTGTTCTCCAAAGGAATACCGGAAAAAACAAAATATTTTATAAAAAGGGGGATTGCCTACAATCCCCCCTTTTATCTTTGACATCGCGAAGCGCCAACTTCTTCTGCGAAAGAGTGCTTCGCACAAGATGAGATGCAAATTTTTTTCTATCAATGCGTTTTCATATCTGCAGCCACTTCATATGCTACATATTCATGAGCATATTCATAACCAAGCTTTTTTGCCAAACGAACTGAATTCATATTCTGAGCATCCCAGCTTGGATACAAGCCTTCATCTAGGCATTGTAAAATAAGTGCAGCACACACAACAGTTGCGAGCCCTTTTCTTCTCTCTTCTTCTATTGTATCAACTTCAATTTCAATACCTTCCTGATATCTCGTATAAGAAGATGCTCCAGAAACAATTCTGCCGTCTTTAATGATAACCATCCCTCGACCCAGCTTAAGATATTTTTCTTTACTTCCAAAAGATGAAACAAAATCCCTTGTGACTGGATCTAGTAGACACATATCATAAATATCTTCATCAATCTTTCTCTTTTCATACACAGCAGGGAGCTGCTCAAGTAACTTTTGCAAATAAGCTCTGTCAAAACAAGTATTTTTCTTAATTGCATAACGCGTTACCTTCTTGCAATCAGGAAAACATTCCTCTATAAGTTTTCCCCATTCTTCGTTTTGTGGTGTCATAATCACAAAGCCATCTGGCTTATTTATAACAAGTTCTTTATCAGGTATTCCTGCGTAAAAAGCAAAGCATCCTACAAATGCCATCGCTGAACTCGGATTATCAATATCCGTTACAAAAATATCTCCCATCACCTTCTGAAGACACGAATAAACTAAGGTTTCTTCCCATCCCTCAAATAATTCATATACTTTTGACGTATCCTCTAACTTATATACCATAATCTTCTCCATTCTTATTATTTTTCTTTGCATATACACATGTATCTTTCCATATTGGATTTCTATTCTCATCCATATGAAAAAACATTACTCTGAAAAAAGTCGTTTTTATCTAATCATCTTAAACATTCCCGGACCATCCCACTCACATGGTCTTGCTTCAAAGCCCATTTTTTCATAAAATGCCTGAGCTTCTATTGTACTGATAAGTTCAAGACTGACTTCCCACTCAGGGACAGATTCTTTAATGTATTTTTCAATATTTTCAATCAAAAGTCTTCCAATACCTTTTGACTGATATTCAGGAATCACTGCAAAATCCTTGATATAAAATGACATTCCACCATCTCCTATAATCCTGACCATTCCTACTGCTGAATCTCCATCATATGCCACAAAGGTTGCTATCGTATTTTGAAGTGCCTTTTCGACCTGTTCCTTACATGGCGGTTCCCAGCCAACAGATGTATATAATTTTAAAAATAATTCCGCTGATAGTTTATTTATCTCTACTCTCATAAAAATCCTCCACCATTTTTATAAATTCTAAATTCTAACCTTGCACTCTCTCTTTTCTCTATATTGTTCTATCCCTGATATCAACACATTCATTGATATCTCAAAACTTTCATTCATTGAAATTGGATTACCAAAAGAATTATGAATCTGAAGCATGATAAACCCTTCCAGAAAAGCTCTGTATGTTCTAAGTAAGTGATTCGCAATCTCTCGATCAATTCCTAATCCATCTGTCTGTTTAAAGAAAAATGTATACAACCCTTCCGTAGCAGAAATTAATGTATCATCTGAATACTTGTTATACCAAAGCATAGCTTCAAATACGCCAGGATTATCTATAGCAAATTTATAAAATTTTCGTCCATACTCAGTTAGATTCGTTTTCTCGTCTAAGGAATCAATTCCTTTTACAACCTCTTCCGATACCATTCTCCATCCATATATCATCAGACTTCTATGCATATCATCAATAGTCTTCATATGGTTATATAAAGATGGCTTCTTGATTCCCAGATAATCCGCAAGTGTTGTAACAGACAAATAAGATAATCCTCTTTCATTTGCAAGTTCCGCAGCTTTTTCTATTATTTTCTCTTTTGATAATCCTGTTCTTGGCATAATGTCTCCTCACGTCGGCAAACTAACAATGTTAGCTTTATTATACTAACTTTATTAGTTTTGTCAAGTAAGCGAAAAATACTAAGCTCAGTTTTAATATTCCATACTGTTGTCAAAAAGCCATCAACTCTATCTTAGAGCTGATGGCCTTCATATTTTCATCTACACAACATGGATTCCAAAAACAATCTTTCACTTTTGTAGAAAGTCCAAGTCTATTATACAAACGAATATTGTCTTCTTCTGTTTCATCGACTCCGATAGTAACCTCTTCTATATGTTGCGCTTTTAATATATCCATCACAGAATTAATCAGAAATGTACCTAATCCTCGATGTCAATACACTCATCTTCACAGGCTAATATATAAAAAATCGCTTCTCCAGATTTGATCTTCTCAACAAAAAACTGTGTTGTACTACTAAGTTCTCGATTATTATATCCCCATAAGTTAATTAGCTCGTCGATCGTTCCAATTCTTACCGTATATTTTTCCTCATCTTCTAGGTTCATATCATACTCCTTTATAACTTTATATCTACTATTTTGAACCAAATCACGCATGCTGCGTGATAGCCCTTTCTACTTTTTTATGTCAGTCTTGTACTGGCAGTTTTTTTATTTTACAATCAACTCATCATAGAAAGGAAAAAACCCCATGGATGAGTTCAAGCTTAGTTTGGCGACCGGGCTTCTCATTCCATGAGGTTTCAACTTCATGTATGAGTATATGGTCTTTTTACATTTTTTTCAAGTTCATTCGTGCTCCACCTGTAAATTTTTTTGTTAGAAAATTATTTTTACATTTACAGGAGGCTTTTATTTATGAATGAACAGAATTTTATATTTTTAAAACAACATATCGATATCCTTTTGTTCCGCGATCTTGCTCCCGGGACTGTTTCCACTTACTCTTCCTATATGACTCAATTTATTGAATGGGTAGAAAGTAGCTTACATTCTAAACCAATTCCTGACATTTCCTGGGCGGAAATCCGCTCTTTTTTGACCTATCTAAAAGATGTCCGTCAGCTTAATCCACGTACGATCAATGCTTACATCGCTCAGCTACGCGATTTCTATAAGTATGTCCTTCATCGTGAATGGGATCGTTATCAGGTTCCCTTTCTTCATTTTGATGAAAAACTACCAAACGTCCCTACTAAAGATGAAGTAAATGCCATTATTAATTCTATTTCCAACCCAAAACATAAGGCCGAGTTCGCACTTCTTTATTCCTCTGGAATCCGTGTCAGTGAACTGATTCGCTTAAAATGCGGAGATATCTATTATTCCAAGCACTGTATCTACATTGCAAAATCTAAGAATCGTTCTGATCGTTATGCTGTTCTTTCTGAAAAAGCTTTTGGTCTCTTAGTTGATTACATCCGCAAAGACTTTCCGAAGGCTACAAAAGACGACTGGCTCTTTCCAGGTCAAAAAGAAGGTTCTCACATCCATCAGCAATCGATTTATTTAACTTTTGTGAAATGGTTGAAACTTCTCAATCTTTCTGATTCAGGATATACGCTCCACAGCCTAAGGCATGCCTTTGGTCTTCATTTGTATGAAGCAAACACTGACCTCATGACCATTAAAGAAGCCATGGGACATAAATCACTTTCCAGCACCACTGTTTACCTTACGGTAATGGAAGGAGTGTGACCAGTCCTTATGATGTCTGATGCAGCTAGTTTTTATCAAGCCCTTGAAGCATCACTGTCTTCAAATGATTATCCTATCAGAACTATTTTTCAAAAATTCTATCCCAGATATTCAAAAGATCACTTTGTATCAAATGAGCAGAACAAAGCTGCTCGAATGATATCTGACTGTAAAACTGGAAATCCTGGATACAATGTAAGTTTCTGTGAATCCTGTGGACACATCGAAGTACATGCCTGTTCCTGCAACAACAGAAACTGTCCTAATTGTCAGGCACCACAGGAACAAAAATGGATCATGGCAAGGAATTCTGAACTGATCGAGGGTTGTGCTTATTATCATTCGGTCTTTACTGTACCTTTCGAGCTGAATGATCTCATCTTTGAAAATCAAAAATTGCTTTATGATCTGATGTTCCAGTGCGCTACAGATACACTAATCACACTATGCAAGGATAAAAAGTACATGGGAGCTACCCCGGGTATTATTCTTGTTTTACATACCTGGGGACAACAGCTGAATTTTCATCCACATCTCCACTGCTGTCTTTCTGGTGGTGGACTTACAGATTCTGGTCAATTCATTGAATCAAGCCACAAAGGATTTATGATTCCAGTCAAGACTATGGGGAAAATATATCGTGGTAAGTTCCTGGAAAAGTTAAAATCCTATCATGATAAAAATGCTTTGTCTTTCTCAGGAAAATGTTCTCGTCTCCAAAATCATTATGAATGGAAATCATTTCTTGATCTTCTTTATGAGAAAGACTGGTGTCCTTTTATCAAAGAAACATTCAATGGTAATGGAAATGCAATCAGCTATCTTGCCCGATATGCCTACAGAACAGCCATCAGTAACAGTCGAATAGAAAGTATTTCTGAAGATTCTGTTTCTTTTCGTTATAAGGATTACGCTGACAATAATACTCCAAAAATCAAAACTGTAAGTGGTGAAGAGTTTATCGAACTTTTTCTACAACATATCTTACCAAAAGGCTTTTGCAGAGTACGATTTAGTGGCTTTCTCAGTAATTGCAAGAAAACCAAAAATCTTAAGCTGATACACAAACTTAGAGATACTGTATTTATTCCAAACCCAGTAACTGGTAAAAATATGGCTGAACTCATGATGCTTCTTTATCAAAAGGATATCTGCTCCTGCCCGGAATGTAAAGAACAGCTTATACGCTATCCAAGAGGCCAAATAAAGATACCAGCAATGAAAATCTGCTCCTTGAAATAAACATACTATTTTTAATAGGCTGTCCTAAAATGAAGGATGGTCTTATCGCCATGTCATTTTTCATGTATTCATACACGAAATAGCAATATTCTTTCTGACAGAAACAAAGATCAATGTGCGAAATAAAGGATACAGACACACATCAAAACTACATAGTACGTACGCATGCGTGACTTGGTTCAAAGGAAAAGTACTAAATCAGGGGCTTGAAGACTTGATCAGGCCCCAGTTTTTGAGCCCCTGACTTAGAACTTTTCTAATCTATTCTTTTCACTTGCTTTCAACAATATTTGTCCAATGAAAGCTAAATAATTCTAATTCTGAGAATAGTATCGGAAACAATCGGTCTCAGGTTCAAAAAAAGTGACTTCTGTTTGACATACCTGCAGACCGATTTTTCCTTATTGAACTCAGTCGCGTCAACGAAGCCACTACCTATGGAATTTCAATCTTTTTCTTCCTGTTTTGTTTGGATAGATTGAATAATTCTCTTTGTGCTATATCTATTGTTTTTAGGTAATAGTCCACAACTGATTCTAACATGAAGGTACAAAAAATAAAAGCTGACATTCAATCAACCCTATTATTGTACTCTTCAATTCATACTTTTCGATCTCAATGGTAGTATGGTTAGATAGACATCTGTTGCCGCTATCCCTTGGTAAGTTATCCGTTCAGCTTACCTACAAACTTAGAATACAATAAATGTCATCATTTGAACAGACTATATTTTTAAAACAAAGATTAAATCAGGCCGTCGCGCAGCGACTTAGTTCAATTAAGATTTATCTCTACAAACTGGAATTGATCTATTTTTTGCTTTTTATTTTCAGTTTAACGTTTGCAATCAGATCCTTATATCCCAAACCAAAAATAGCGATTACCGTTCTCTGCATTAAAGCAAAGCATACGAACATCAGCAGAACACCCCAGACGTATTCCGGGCCT
>JAZQQB010000077.1:0-27590 GCA_045628865.1 Lachnospiraceae bacterium
CATTTCATAATACTTTAAGCAACTTCTACGTTGCTATAATTTAATGATAAACCATATGTATTTTTATGTAAACATCCTTCATGGAAAATAAAAAGTTTCCAATTAGGTTCAAATCAGAAACCATTAGCAAGCCATGCCAATCTTTGACATTGCATTTCGTTCTGCGCTTGCACAATATGCTTTGATTTCAACACTATTCATGTAATTATCTAAAACATGCTGTCCGTTCATATTAAAATACTGGATGGAAGGACTGTATACCTTCACCATGTTTGAATTGTTATAGAAGCAAATGTGAAGTGGACATCCCATGATTGCTGAATAGCCGGCAACTGCCAACATTCCATTCTCCTGATTTGTCACTTCGCATCTTCTTAAATCACACTGTGCTCGATTAAATTCGTCAATACAGTTATATTGTTGCATTCCAGGTGCTTTTGTAACACATACCTTTTGCAGATTATTCTTTAAATCTGTATCAAACAAAATCTGACATGCATCTAACATAAACTCATACCCATAGTTCCAAGTTGCGGTATATTCCAATACTACCCAGCCATTTTCATTCTTAATACCCTGAAATAACATACAATTTATCCTCCCTGATCAACTCCGCTCGATCTCTTTGATATATGTACGCAAAATGGTTTTCTTATTTATGGTAGATAATAGAAAAAATTTCACAAAAATTTCACTTATTTTAAAGTTTGCTGTAACTGTTAAGAACCATGCGATTTTGAACAGTTACAGTTTGATAATATTCGCCCCCAAATACTGCACATCAAACTCATCATGAGTGGTAATAATAAGCAATCGATCCTTTGCCTGAGTCTTCACATAATCCATAGTCTTACATTTGGTTTCCAAATCAAGACCATAAAAAGGTTCATCTAACAAAATAATATCAGCCGCAGACAACATAACAGATAAAAGACTAACTCTCCGACGCATACCGCCAGAATACTGTAACACTGGAATATCATAAACATCCTTTTTATCTACATCATCGATTCCTATACATTTCAATGCTTTCAAAGCATCATTCCTGTTTAACTTCGGATTCAACAGTTTTAAATTGGTATATGCCTGAAATTCCTGAACCAGTCTGTCTTCCTGGAAGAGCATTCGCAATTTTGTTCTATCCACTTGAATTTCACCTGCATCTGGGACTTCTAATCCCGCGATCATGCGAAGAAGGGTTGTCTTTCCGCTTCCCGATTCTCCCATCAAAGCATAAATTCCACCTTGAAATTCCTGTGAAAAATCTAAGATCACTTTATGATTTCCAAAAGCTTTGGAAATATTTTTGATTTCCATCAGATTCTTTTTATCCATCAAATGACCTTCACAATCCTTTCCATTGATCCGTACCCCGCTTTCACCAAAAGCATTAGTGCCTTCTCAACCACAACACTGCAAACAACAATCAGCACTGTCCATGCCAACATATCTGCTGTACACAAATATATTTTTGCCTGATATAACATCTTTCCAATAGAACCAGCTGGTACCCCTATTACTTCCGCTGCAATCCCTGACTTGAATGCCATAGCAACACCTGTTGAAACCGTAGTCAGCACGGCTTCTTTCAGTCCCATTAGATCAATTGCAAGGAAACGATAGAAATAAGGCATTCTATTCACCTTTGCCATTTCCAATAGTTTATTATCAATACTATGCATTCCCGATAGATAGTTATGATACACCACAGGAAGAACCATCAAAAAGCTGATCACAATAGATAGATTCTTAATGTCTACCCACACTAAACATAGGATGATAAAAGAAGCTACTGGTGTGGCTTTCACCACTGCCATATATGGCCACAAAAATACCTCAAATAAATGAATCCGATTACTTAAGATTGCCAGCAAGATACCACTGACCAGGGCAAGAAAAAATCCTGCCAGAATATGTCCTATGGAAAAAAGGACAGACTCCCAGCAGGAAGATTGTTTTATGATACAGAGCAATGAAGCACAAACCTCAATGGGACTAGCCAACAATACACGCTGGTTTAATCGTTTCGCCACAAGCTCCCACAGTATGACTGCCAGTAAAATAGAAACCATCTTACCCATATATCCAATTGAATGTGTGTCACGGTTATGCTTCATATGCCTCTCTCTTTTCTGTTTTCAGTTCTGAATTACCCTATTTTGAAAGATAATAAAAGTCCTCTTCTGGAAGTGATCCACCTACACTAAGTGGATTTTTTTCAAATAATACCTCATAAAATCCTGTTAAAAGATCCTTCATCTCTTCCCCTGATACACAGGTCATATTACAGTTTGGAATTGCTTTTTCTGCAATAGGAGCCTTCACGATATCCAGGTCACCGATCATAACAGATGCCTCTGTTGGATTCTCATTCACATAAGTAACAGATGCCTCATACTCTTCTAAAAATGCCTGTAAAAGATCTGCATTCTCCTCGGCAAACTCTTTTCTAACCACCAATACACCTGTAACAAGTGCGCTTCCTGTGTTAAGGGCATTCCATTCATCATTGATGCTAAGTGCCACTCTTAATCCTTCTACCTGTGTAGCAGCCACTGTTACAAAAGGCTGAGGAAGCATTGCGATCACTTCTTCTTCAGAAGAAGCCATGATAGAAACAATTTCAGTTGGTTCTGACTTAAATTCTAAAGTCACGTCATTTTCTGGATCGATTCCGTTCATTTCTAACACATATTTTAATGTATATTCTGGAACAGAGCCCATTCCTGTTGCTAAAATTGTCTTCCCCTTTAAATCTTCAATTGACTGTATAGAATCTGCTGTATCCACAATATAGGTAACACCCAATGTATTTACCGCAAGAACTTCTACTGCCCCTTCTGTATTGGCATACAAAATGCTTGCAAGGTTACTTGGAACAGCTGCAATATCAAGATTCCCCTGTACTAACATTGGAGTCAGCTCATCTGCTGCAGTTGCAAGTGTATACTCATAATTGATTCTTGTTTCATTATTAGAAGCATCGTTTAATAATTTCGCCATACCCATAGTTGTTGGTCCTTTCAAACCTCCAAGGCGGATCGTATATTCTGAATAATCAATTAATTCAATTGTTTCTTCTTCGGTTGCTTCTGTTTCTGCCGCTTCTGTACTCACTAATGAATCTGCTGTTTCAACTGTATCAGTTGCTACAGTCTGATTTGTTTCCTTTGTTTCCTTAGTTGTATCCTTTCCACAGCCAGTCAATACTACAGATGTAGTAAGGGCTACCGCCAAAAATTTTTTTCTCATCAAATTTTGTTTTTTCATAGTTGCACCTCTTATTGATAATTTCTTAACAAATCATATCACTTATCGCAAAAAGAAACAAGCCCCATCACTCGGAATTTCTTCCTCATGATGAAGCTTGTCAATAAGTTCCATAGAATGGAGTCCCTATTTAAAAAATTTGGTAACTATTCAGAGTTACAAAATTTGAATCATATTATTCAGCATCTGCAGCTTCTGTTACAGTTTCTTCAGTTGTTTCTGCATTAACAGGAGCTTCTTCCTCTGATTCTTCTACAGTTTCAGAAACGCTTTCCTCTGTAGTCTCAACCACTTCAACTGTTTCTTCTGTAGTTTCTTCTACAACCTCTTCAGATACTTCTTCTGTAGTTTCTTCAACTACTTCTTCAGGAGCATCTAAATCCTTCATTGTGAATACAAAACCATTTTCAAACAAACCTACATATGTCTGGTAAGTAACATCCTTGTGTTTTCCTAAGTAGTTCTGTGAAGATAAATAATATGTGTAACCTTCTTCTGCTACAAATTTCTCTCCATTTGCAAGATAGATTGTTGATACTGTATTGGTCTCATTATCAACTTTACGAACAATGAATCTAAATGAATCATCAGAAACAACTGCTTCATATTCATGACCAGCTACTGTTTCGAATGCACCCTCTAAATAGATTCTTTGTTTATTCTCTGTTACAACAGCTTTATCCTGACTATATGTACCAGATTTCCAAATACCAAGTTCGTTCTCGACTTCTGTCTTTTCGATATTAGCGGCTTCAGAAACATTCTTGATGTTCATGATCATGCCACCTCTAAAGAAATCCTGATACATTGCGAAATCAAGTTCTTTGTAGTTGTTGTATACGTTGTGAACACATACATAGTAAGTTGCATTCTCTTCTGCTTTGAATCTATCACCATTTGATAAGTAGAAAGTAGAAACCTTTCCGTTTCCATCTACCTTACGAACGATAAATCTAAATGCTGGATTAGAAACAACAGCTTCGTATGTATCATTTGCAGTTACTGCTAAGCTTTCTGTTAAACGGATTCTCTTTGCATTATTTTCTTCTTTCGCATTGTGCTGCGCATAAGAACCAGATACCCATGTACCAAGTTCTGTTACGATATCTGTCTGAGCTTCATATTCTTTTCCAGGAATCATGAACAAAGCATGATAAGTATCTGGTAATGCGAATTCATCTACAATCTTTTTCCAATCTCCTGAAACTGCAATTACATAATATTCTCCGATTTCGGTATCATTAAATCCATAGTAAAATTCTTCATTAAATGAATCATACGCTAATGTAGAGGTATACTTTCCTTCTAAATCAAGTCCAAAGTTTACAATTCCACTTAATGATCCAGAAGTGGTAATCTTCGCAACCAATGCATGATTATCTGCGAAGTAAACATTACCCTTACTATCTACTGTAATGGCATCAACTGATTCCATCACACCATTCAAATTGAACGCATCAATCACACTTCCCTCTTTCAAATCAAGTGCAAAGATAGATGCAGTTTCACCACCTGCCATATAAAGAGTAGCAGTTGTTGAATCATATCCAATATCTCTGATATCGAATGAAGACAATGGCAATGAACCAAGAGCCTTTAATTCACCATAATCATCTTCTTCCTTAGGAAGATATAAGATGTAATCCTTATCATTCATCACACATACAAAGAAAATAGTACCATCTTCCACTGTATCTGCTGCAACCATCTCAAATCCAGTATAGTCCATAACAGTAATAATTTCATCTGTTTCGAAATCAAAAAGATCCACTGTACTACTATCTGCATTTAATCCTGCAAGTCCTAATGTTTCTACAAACTTTTCATTAGAAGAACAAACTACTTTATAAGTTTCTTCATTGCAGCCGTAGTCACCAAGTACTACATAAAATTCCTGACCAAATCCATCTACATCAAAAGTCTTTGTAATTGTTTCACCAAGTTCACCAGTAACTTCAGCACGATCTAAAATATCACCTGAAGCATCAGCAAACAGAACACCTGCCATATAACCTTCATCTTTTACTCTTAAGGTTAACTCTCCACTTGCATAAGAAGCAGAAATCAGTTCTGGAGCCACGGTGTCGATCAAGATATCTTCTACCCATGTATCAGAATCATTGTTCTGTTCATGTCTGTCATAATCAAGTGTTGCAACTGACTTCATTTCTACAACTGTTCCATCAGTCAATGCATTGCCTTCCGCATCTGTAAAATCATACATTTCATCTGTCAAGCCAGATATATATGCAGGAATCATCTGACCTGCAGTAGCCTGATAAAATTCTTTTCTTACATATGGAAGAACCATTTTATTGTATTCCTCTTTTGAATTCTTATCGGTAAATGTAATGGTAATATCTTTCGCATTACGTAAAAGACCATAATAAATATCATCAAAAGTATCCGCATATTTATCACCATTTGGTGAAATAACATTATGGTATACCTTTGAATCTGATAAATATGGATTAAAACCTAATAAATTGTATGATTCACCAAAGTCAATAAAAAGTGTGTTATTCCACTGAGCTGTTGCAACAGATTCCGGATCATTGTAGTAACCAGAATCAAGCATAGCACCCTTTGTCCAGTCTCCATAGAATCCCATATATGGTAATGAAAGATCTGCATCATCATCAGATGTTAAATATACAAAACCTTCTACATAAATACCATTTTTGAAATATGTGTCCATATATTCTTTATCATCTTCTGTTAAAGTAATGCTTACAGAAACACTGGCTTTTCCATTAGCTTCAACAGTTACTGACTCTGCACTAAATGCTACTGCTGCATCATCAAGACATAATGGATGCTCAGCCATATAAAGATTTCCATCTTCATCTTCAAATATCGCTTCTGTTAATACACTTGCATCTAAGTCATATGTTACTGCCTTATCATTCATATTCACAATATCAAATGTAAAGCTGTATTTACCAGTACGTTCTGGATCATCATATAAGCTTACAGATGGCTTGTCTGTATCAGGTACTGACAAATATGTTTCAGCTGTTAACGCTTTTTCAAGGTTAACCAAACCAGAACCCTGTTTTCTAGGTGAATATTCAACATCGTTAAGATCATCGTTGTATTTCACTACTGGTTCAGCAGTACTCATAAGTAATGCATTTGTTACTGTATAAAGCTCAAAACCTTTCAACTCTGGATATTCTGCATGTAATCTTTCCTTCATCAAGGCGAAGCAGCCTGCAACCTGAGGAGCAGCCATTGATGTACCACTCATCAAACCATATTTGCTCTGATCCAAAGTAGAATAAATACTGCCGCCTGGAGCTGTAATATCTGGAACTAAATTAAGATCTGGTGTCACTCCCCATGAAGAGAAGCTTGACATAGTATAATACTGCTCGTCGCCATAAACTGTTGCTGTACTACTTCCATCTCCTACAGTTAATTCTTTTGTAGCTGCATTCTTTAAGATTTCTCCTTCAGACATTTTGATAGAAGCTGCAGGAATACATTCTGCTACCTTTGCAGTAGATAAATCCATTGAAATAGAACCTGTTGTATTGTTGTAAATGATCACACCAACTGCACCAGCCTGTTTTGCCAATGCCATCTTGCTTGCAAAGGTTGTAACACCACGGGATACAACTGCAACCTTGCCCTTTACATCCGCAGCTGTAAAATCAGATAATTCCTGTCCGCAATTATCGACCATAGCATATTCCAATTTTTTTCCAGCCAAAGCACTTAAAAATGTATCTTTATATCCTTCAGGGAATGTTCCTGGTGTTAAAATGATAAAATCATCTCCTACAGAAATATAATCTTCCGAAGTCATACCTATATTATCAATACTTGCAACTGATGTTGAAGAAGAAAGCGTACTTGGGGAATCAACAATACCATTGTCTGGATGATCCACACCATTTAAGTCATATCCTGATGCATTTTTATAAGCTGCTGAAGTACTATTACCAGCTGATACTGACATTACAATACCTGCATCTGCTACTCTAGCAAAAATCTCATCAACTTCTTCACCATCTGATGAAAAACCAGCAGAAGAGCCAAGACTCATATTAATGGTGTCGACATGAAGTACAATACAGTCTTCGATTGCTGCTAAAATATCAACAAAATCAGCTGTATCTTTTTTGCTTCCAAAAACCTTACAGATAACAAGCTGTGCATCTGGCGCAACACCAATCACATCACTGCTCTCAATCTTATCAGCTGCTGCAATACCCGCTACATGTGTACCATGTTCACTTCGTCCATGATGTGTAACATCTGCACTCACGTCTGCATAGTTAAATTCATATGCCAGCTTTGTTGTTCCATATAAATCCTTTGCAGTAATCTTTCCATCCATTAAACTATATGCATTTAAGGAAGGTAATACTTCTGCAATATCCTCTACAGTAAGAGAATCCTCTGTTAAGCTTGTTTCTGGCAATGCTACAAAAGAAGGATGATTTACATCTATACCAGTATCAAGTATCGCAATTACTGTACCCTGACCAGTATATCCCAGTTTATTCTGTGCAACATCCTTACTGATCATACTTTCGCTTGCAATAGTATTCACTGTATATTCATTAGGATCCAATTCAAACTGTGGTGAAACAAATGCTGTTTTTACACCACTTACTTTTTCAATTTCTTTTAATTCAGCATAAGTAACAGTTACTGCAATAGCACTTGTTGCATACTGATATGTATACTCAACATCCAAAGAATCGCCATCTAAAACTTCCTTTTCAATGGCTTCGATTACTTCGTTCTGGCTTTCTTCCAAAGCATCCTCTGCTTTGATGGCACTACTGGTTGAGCCAATCTCTTCTATCTCGTAGCCCTGTTCTAATAAGGACTCATCTTCTGTGATAATGATTGCTTTAACCACTTCATCATCTGCATGAAGATCTTCAACTGCTTCTACCTCTGCAATCTGTGTCGTATCAATTTCTACACTACCTTCTTCAACTGCTTCTACAGTCACACCAGGGTTTTTGATTGCATTCTGTAATGCTGCTTCTTCCTCAGCTGATACTGGCTGTAATGTTTCATCCATACGAATAAATTCTAAATCTGTCGCAAGGACTTCGTCGCTAACTTCAAAACTTCCTAATTTTGAGTTAGCACCATTGTTGATTGTTCCTGCTGCCGCATTAACATTCATTGGTAAGCATGAGACTACCAATGCTGCTGACAACAAAGACGCGAGTAACTTCTTGTTCCTCATCTCCTATACTCCTCTCTCAGCTTTGTTCCGTACATTCACCCAAAATGTATTTCGATCCAATCATATTACCCTCACTTGGATCTGGTCATGCAAATCTTTCCATCTCCACTAACCAAAAAACCGGCGGAAAAACATTGTGTTCTCCGCCGTCGGATTCCAAAGCTTATATATATTGTGTCTATGATTCTAGCACCATCTTTATCACTTTGCAAGTTTAAAGTATAAAAATTTAAATAAAATGTAATTTTTATAAGCCATGCGATTTAAAATACAAATAAATGCTTAAGCTTGCTTAAATGCTTTTATTTGTATTTTAAATCGCATGGCTCTGAATAGTAACAATTTCTAAAAAAATACGCATGGCTCTAAGCAATCAATTCTTATAATGCATCCAGATCAAAAGCATCAAAAAACGCATCTCCCAAAACAGTTTCTTCCTCCTGGCGTGACCTGATAAAATACGCTTTCATCTCTGGATACTGTTTCGTTACATCCCGTTCTGACAAACGCTGCAAACGATTCATGATTTCATCAAAATTATCATCTGTTAAGCATCCAGTTTCAACAAACAATCGATAGTGATCGTAAGAGCTTCCAAGTCCTTCCTCTATTACTTCCCAAGTTTCCTCATTCACACGTCCTACAGTATGTTCTATTAAATAGGAAGAAATAGTTTCCTTTACTTCCATGGAAAGTCCATCTGCATGGATCAATCTGAAAAAGCAGGCTCTGACTTTTTCTTTTCTTCGCTCATTTGGATAGGAAACAGCATCATAGTCCTTTCCCTCATAATCCTCTTCTCCACAGGTCCAAAGTTCAGAAAAACCTTCCATATCATCCTTTTTCAAAAAATCCAGTAAACGATCATCATACATCCGAAACCAATCAGCACTTCCAGCTTCCATTGGATTACACAAAAATGGAGCATTTAATTCCACCATTGCCTTGGCTGTTAGATAGGAAACATCCTCTCCATAGCTTTTATCAAAAGAATCCCGAAATGTAATTTTTCGCAAGCCCTCACAGCCTAAAAAAATATTTTTTCCAAAGAAAATATCTTTTCCCGGCATGGAAACCTCTTCTAAGGTTTTGCTGTAAGCAAAAGCCCACTCCCCAACCTCTTCAATGGTATCAGGAAGCGTTACACCGTATAAGCCACGCAGACTTAAAAAAGCCTTTTTTCCAATAGCAAACACTTCTTTTCCTTCGATGCTTGCTGGAATCTCAATTTGAGAGCTATTGCCCTTTACCCCCTTTATCTCGATTCCTTTTTCTGTTTCTTCATATATAAAGGTAGTTTGATCCTTCTCATATTCCTTTGACATGAATTCTTCCTCTCATCCATCTACAGTTCCATTTCTTCAAGCTTAGATAAGATGGTATCCTTTCTTTCAGTGATCATCATTTTCTGATTGTACTTGGTGTAATCATCGCTTCCAAATAAACTGATGAAACGAGCTGTATAACTATTGACCGTCAGCTCTGTCACAACCAAAAGCATTTCGTTTCCATCTTCAAATACATCCTCCACAAAAGCAAACATCTCATGCATTTTTGCTTTGATCTTGCCATTGTCTTCCTTCATGGATAAAACCTGTTCATCAAACATCTTCTTTACAACTGCAAATGCGTCCTCAAAGCTTGCTGCATCAGAAAAACGAATGGCCTTTGCAGCTTCCTTATAGAAGTTTTCCAAAAAACGAAGCTTTCTTTTCTCAACATCTGATAAAGAACCCGCCAGTTTTAGGCTCTCCATTTTGCTTATCATACCCTTTTCAAAGGAAGAGAAACGATCTGCAAGTTCTAATGCAGTCTTCACCGGATTCACCTTCAAAGCCTTTAATGGTTTCATAAGCTCTGTCAGGGAATCGGATAATTCCATATGCTCCTGGATGTTTTGCTGGATCTTCTCGATGAGCATAGAAACCAAAGCAACTCGTTCATCAAACTTCGCCATTCTTGCTCTTTCCTTAATCTGGGCTGTAGCCTTACCAGCAAGGATCTCGTTCACCTTATAATCTCTCTTGTATTTCTGATAAATATCATAAAAAGCTGCAAATTCCTTGGTCACTCTATCATGATTTAAGTACTGACCAATCAGCACCTCATCTACCACTAACCCTTCCTCTTCATATAAAAGCATGGTTTCTGACAGATCTTCCCATCCTCTGGCGGTCACATAATTTTTACCATCCACTGTGGATTCAATTCGATAAAAATCATCCTTTTTCAGATCAAGGTAGCTGATGATCGCGTTGTGAATATGTCTTTCCTTGGCATAGCTTTTCCAGATTCCATAATCTGCTTCCACATTTAAGATCTTTAATCGATCCATGGTAACCACGTCAAACTCACGAACGGATTTGTTAAACTCAGGTGGATTACCAGCTGTCACGATCACCCAGCCATCCGGAATCTTATGGCGACCAAATACCTTATATTGCAAAAACTGAAGCATAGATGGGGCAAGGGTTTCTGAGACACAGTTGATCTCGTCCAAAAATAAGATTCCCTCCTTGATCCCACTTTTTTCCATTACCTCGTAAATGGAAGAAATAATCTCACTCATGGTATATTCTGAAACATCAAATTCCTCATCCCCATAGGTCTTGTGGCTGATAAAAGGAAGACCCAAGGCGGACTGTCTGGTATGATGTGTCATGGAATAGGAAACCAATGCAATGGATAATTCCGATGCGATCTGTTCCATAATGGCAGTTTTACCAATACCCGGTGCACCAATCAAAAACACTGGTCGTTGTCTTACAACGGGGATCTTGTATTCTCCATATTCATCCTTTTTTAAATATACGGTAACAGCATTCTTGATCTGCTCTTTTGCTTCTTTGATGTTCATTCTATTATCCTCTTTCTCAAATTTACTACTTCTATGCATCCTCAGTGATCTCGTCTGGTGGAAGCACCAGCTTGATCGCCCAGTATGGAAGCTGCGGCTGATTGTCCTCATTGGATACAAATACAAAAGCCGCCTCATACTCCGGTTTCCTTTGCGGGAACAATCCATACCCATCTGTAAAATAGATCATACCTCTTAAATTCTCAAACTCTCCTTTAGAAATCATATCATCCACATAATCAAAGGCTGGTCTAAAATCCGTTCCACCAAATCCACTTAATGTGGCTGTTTTCATAAAAGTATCAAAATCCTCATCACAGGTAATCTTACTATCACTTTGTACCATGTTATCACACTGTATGATATGGATATTCACCTTATGGAAAAAAGAATCCTGTGTCTTCATGATCTCATAGGTCTTTTGCAAAAAGCTCCTTAGCACGTTTCCCCTACAGGAGGCAGAAGTATCCAATACGATCACAAATTCCTTGATCTTTCGATTATCCTTATATTCCAAGGGTTCCACCAAAGGCATATTCTCATACAAAGACAAGCCATAGGTATAATATACATAATCAAACTCATCATCATTCAAGCAAAGATCTTCACTTAATGAAATGAATTTTTCCAAAAATCCCTTGTAATCGTATTTTTTCCGATTGGATTCCTCAATGCTTTTTAATAGTTCCTGATCTCCTCCGGCATCACCTGAAAATGCCTTTAATTCCTGGCGGATACGCTCACTGATCTTTTTCCAGTCCTCTAAACTAATTTCCAATGTAGCTTCCCCATCCCACTCATGGACATCTAATGCAAAGTCTTTATAAAATTCCTCGATCATTTCCATAGACATAGGATTTCGGCGAAAATACGCATACAGCTTTTCAGCCGTAAGCCCGCCTGCCTCTTTTCCGTAAAAGGCAAGTCTATTCTTCAATCTCTCATCCTTATGAAGAGAAAATCCACTTAAATTCATGTGAATGATGATATTTTCCACAGCCATATCAGCAGCTAGATTCCACAGGGTATCATCCTTATTCGAAACATCACTTCCATGGTGAAAAATACAGTGAAGCAAACTGTGAAGACAGCTTCTTGTCAGATATGTCTGCTCTTTTTTATATTCTTTTAACACAAATAAAGGATCATAAAAAAGAGTAGAACCATTCAGTGCGATCCCATTAAAATAGGGACGTTCCTGATACTCCATTCTGGATAAAGCCACGTCAAAAAAACGTAAATTTACCAGGATCTGGTCAAATGCAAGCTTCATGATCTGCCTTGCTAAATTTGACTGTTCTCTCTTTTTTTGATCCATTTCGTTGTTCATGTCCATGTATTACAGTTCCTTTTTATAGAATGCATACTCTACCTTTCCATCATGGAGTTCCTCATAGTAATGTCCTGTTTCTTTTCCATCATGGATAAGGGCTGCAACCGACCGAACCTGATCCTTTTCCATCTTTTGTCGAAGGATTTCGGCAAAAGCCCCACCAAGTCCCACACTGTCTGGCTCCACACCCATATACAGAGTAATGTATTCCTTTGGTCTTTTTTTCACCTTTAGTATATGTAATATTTTTGGTAGAGTCAACCTGCCATTGGTGTAGCCATCATAATTTGGAATAGAGATCATAAATCCTTTTAATTCTCCGTCTTTTTTTGCAAGCTCCACATAGTAATAATCAAGCACATATTTTAAGGAAGAAAACAGTGCTAAAAACTGCTCCTGATTGATAAAATGATAGCCTGGAAATGTTGAAAACAAGCGGATCAGAGAATCATAAATAGCAAGTAATTCCTTTTCAAAACTCGCATTATCCGGGTGGGTTATCTCATAGCCTTTCTTTTTGATATAAGCCAGACGCTTCACACATTTTTCATTAGAATCTTCCTTTGTAGGAATACGGACAAGGTTTGAATAATAGTGATCTGATATGATAAATCCTGCCTTTTCCCAAAGTTCAGGATAATATGGCGGATTTAAAGGTTCTCCTGTATAGGTCTTCTCAAAATGATTTAGCTTGAAACGATATTTGATCCAAAAGGATGCATCCAATGGACCTGCTAAGGCTTTTTTCCCCTTTTCCTTTGAAAAAGCAGCTATCTTCTCCATCAAAAGTTTCACTGGTTCTTCCTTATTGATACTTTCAAAAAATCCCACATAGGAAAGATCATCATCCGCATACAAGGTAACCAAAGCCCTTGAAACTGTTGTTTCCGTATCCACATCAATGACTACAAAGGGCATCACCGTAAACTCATTGCTAAGCACATGAGTTCCCTCCAAAATTGAACGCTCTAATTTGGGGTCACAAAAAGAAGGTATCCGGATGGATTTTCCATTTCCAGATGCCTCCTGAATATGTAGTGTTTTCCCAAACAACTCCTTAGGAAGATGCAAAAAACGTGTCTTAATCTCCTGTTCAGTTCCATATAAGCAAGTATAATTTCCCATGTCGCATCCTCCAGTAATATTTTTTATTCAAGCATTCTGATCAGCCCTGTATCTGCGTCAAGTTCCACCATATCCCCATTCTGTAAGATCCTGGTGGCATCCTTCACATTCACCACTGCAGGCTTTCCCAATTCTCTTGTGACAATGGCGGTGTGACTAAGTAAAGATCCCTTTTCAGCAATGATACCCGCACAGTTTTTGATCAAAAATACCCAGCCTGGATCCGTCATTTTTGTCACCAGGATTTTCCCAGTGGTATCAATATCCTGGCTTGGCTTGTCTATTACAATGACCTGTCCAGTCACTTTTCCACCAGACACTCCTATTCCATGCAATACATCCTGTGCACACACGTAGCTTGTACTATTTTTCAAATGCTTGGAAACAACCTTTTTTTCAAAGATCAGTCTTGAAAATGCCGGAATGGTTTCATAAATCTCATATTCCTGTTTACGATCGCTTACTAATTTCTTGAAATCATCAAAGGCACCTGCCTTAATCTCCTCATAGTATAAATAAAATACATCATAAGGTGTTTCAAGAAAGCCCTGTTCATACAAAAGGACACCTACCTTTAATAGAATTGCTCTTGCAATACCAAAGATCCTGCTTCTATTCAAACGGGAAACCTCACGATTATAGATTCCCAATTTGGCACGTCTTACAAATAATGTATTTTTGACTTTATTAGTCAATTCTTTTTCTTTTGTATTATTTAATGAGCTTCCATTCTTCTTGTCTGCTTTCACCTGAGCCAGCACATACGCATCCACCAGTTTAGGATCTGTACGATAGGTTTTGGTTTCTAGCTTTAATTCCTCTAAGATTCGATCTCCATATTCTGCAATATACGCTGACTTCGCAGTAGCAAAAACCTCGGAATCCATGCCATCCTTCTTTGCCAAAGCCACCAGTTCTTCCATTGCCTTCACAGGCTTCATACTCTCTAGATTCTTGATGCAAGAAAGGGCATTTTTGTGTTTTTTACCTGCAAGGGCCGTATAGATAAAGGCATACATATCATTGATCAAAGTAATGTCCCACTTTGAAGTCAGCTCCTTTTTGATGGATTCATAAATCCCAAGAAGTTCCTGAATCTCATTGCTTGCTTCCACACTCTTCCAATAATTCGGAAGTTCTTTTCGAAAATATGTATTCAATTCCTCCATAAGCTTTGGTGTCTTACGAAGATAGGAAAAAAATCCATGGAGTAAACGAAGCTTTGTGGATAGCTTTACCTTGTGTTTTGTCGAGACCACTGTTTTTTGACTCACACCAAGCATTTCCTGCCAGATAGCGATCACTTTTTTAGAAAAAGGAAGTAACTCCAATACTGTATACCAATTACTAATCCTGTAGTAGATCCTGCCATTGGCCATATCTGTCATATGCTGCAGCGATGGCTGCATACGATCCACCAATTGTTTATTCCTGGTCAAACGAAGTACCAATGTTTCAAAAACCTTGTAATATATCTCATGTACAAAGCTCTGTGTCAGTGGAAGCGTTATCCCTGGATAGCTTTCTACAATATTGCTGTTATCTAAAATAATACAATCTAATGCTTCCTTAGAAAGGGTTGTGATAGGACGCACCTGCAACAGATAAATCTTCCCATCCAAAATCGCATACTCTACATCCATTTCCTGTGAAAAATGCTTTCTGATCTGGCCTGACATCTTTACAAGCTCCTTGATCTGATGCTCTGTAAGCTTTGGAGTTTCCTCCGTACCATCTCTTAAATACATCTGGTCATCTGCATTATAATAATAGGTGGTGGTTTCAATCTTATCCTCCACCACGTTGTTACCTAGTCCGAAACCTGCAACAATCACAATCTCATTTAAGATTCCCAATGGATTGGCGCTAAATAACACACCCGAAACCTCTGCATCCACCATTTCCTGAATGATGACCACCATGTGACCCTCTTTTGCTTCTTTGCTTCCCACTGCGGTTTGATAGGTTCCGATCAGGGTTTCATCCGCACTTTCTTTTACCTTCCGAAAGGCCGAAACCACATCTTCTCTTTTTACATTTAAAATAGTATCAAACTGTCCTGCATAGGAACTTTCATCTCCATCCTCTGCTGTGAAGGAAGAGCGAACTGCGAACTTTTTCGCTGTGGAAAAAGACAGGTCGATCTCACTTTCCTCAGTAACCATGATAAATCTTGGCACCAAAAATCCCATATCCTGCAAGATTCGTAAATTATCTGCTTTCATTCTACTATCCTCTAACACCAAGTAAGAATAACACAATAGTTAAGATCATCATGGATTCCTGGAAATAGGTATATAATTCAACACGACTAACAATCTTGTATCTGGTTGGATCCTTCTTAAAGTCAATAAATACCCATGTCATCCAGCTTACCAGAATAAATAAGGCTGCCACTGAAATCTTATTTAAATTCCATACTAAGATAAAGTTTGTAATAATATCCATCCAGGTTACGATAAGTACAAAATTTACAGCCTTTTTGTAACCAAACAACTTGGAATAGGTCGTGTATTCTGTTTCGTCCTTTGGCGCACGGATCTTTCTGGAAACCTCCCAGATCAGTGCTGGGAAATATAAGGTAAATAACGCCATAGCATTGGTCAAGTCAAACGCTGGAATATCATATTTTATTACCGTAAAGGAAATAATGTAGGTATTGATCAAAAGCTGCACTGGATTGTGTGTTACAAGGGCAAGTGGCAAGCTTTTGGCAATCTTATGTTTTTGGAAAAACCACACTGCCATCAAGGATCCATAGGTATAAAGGATCAAACAGAATATGAAGTTATTCATAAATATGAAATTGATGACCAAAGTAAATGCAATCAGAATACTAACAAAAATGGCCAGATCCTTTTTGTGTACTCGTCCCGATGGAAGTGGACGGTGCGCAAACAAACGACAATCCAACTCATAATCCTTAAAATCATCTGCGATCCTTAACCAGCACAAAAAACTGAACACAGTAAATCCACAAACAATCTCCTGAATTCCTAAGTCAAACGAAGTCACACCATGATTCAATAAAATAATAAAATGGATCTCTGCTGCCACCAAAAAACCCAACAATAATCTTGGAATAATTGGGTACATCTCTTTAAAATAAATATGTAGTCTCTTAATAGCCTGTATCATATTTTTTCCCTTTCCTGCTTCCTTACAAATTCTTCCTGATTTTACATTTATATAAAATCAGATTGATCACAATATGCGTGATCCCTCCTAATAATACATAAGCGATATATCCAGGTATGGATAGATGTGCCACGATGGCAAGCACCACCATTACTCCAAACATGGAATCTAACTGATCATTTATGAAAAACAAAATACCTATTTTGGATTGCAGTGTTTTTCCATCTGGGATATCCACTCTTCTTTTGATAAAGCTGTTTGGCAATTCACAAATCATATAGGCAAACCCAAACAGGGCACCTACCACCATGTTGAAAAGCACTGTATTATCATGGTATTTGTAAATATCACAAAGCTCATTTTTAGAAATGCCCTGTAACAAAAGTCCATAAAGGATCTGCACCACCATGCAGATAATGATCATGGAGAAAAATCCAATAATGGTCTTATGATCTCCAAAGATTCTTTTTCCATCCTTCCAGTTTTTTCCACCATCAATGGGATATTTGTGTTTTTTATAAAAGCCTGTTTTGCAAAAAATCATATTAAAGATGCCGCCTAGAATGACGCACATCATGGTTAAATACATTCTACCTATCATAACAACGCCATCCCTATGATCATAAATTCCACAATAAAGTAAACTACACCAAAAAATAATACTGCTGCCGCTGCAATATCCTTCACATACTTGATCTCCTCACGGATCTCATCTGAAATAAAATTGGCAACATGCTCAATAGCGGTATTTAAAAGCTCTGCTGAAAAAACGCCCCCTACTGCTAATAAATACGCAAGATAATAGGATACCTTTACCCTAAGGATCAGATTTAGAACCAGAAAGAAACCTGCAATCATCCCATAAATAGCAAAATTCTTCTCCGTTTTAAATGCAAACCAAAGTCCCTGATGCGCACACCTGACACTATCCCACAATGTTCTGTTCTTTAAATCTTCAACACTTTTATGACTGTTTTTGTCCTTATCTTCTTTCATTGTCCCATCCTTGAATTAAATTGCAAAGAACTCCATTCTTTGCATAACGTTCTAAATTGTTTGTGATAATATCTACGATTAATTTCTGTGTGTGTTCATTCTTATTTAAGCTTGGTCCCGAAACATGTGGTGTAATGATCACCCTTTCCTGCTTCCAAAGTGGATGATCACCAGGAAGTGGTTCTGGATTGGTCACATCTAAAATCACTGCTTCAAACCAGCCTTTTTGAAGAACTTCTAAAAGATCATCTGTAACAATAAGATTTCCTCTTCCCATATTCAATAGAATGGAATCCTTCTTCATTTTTTCTAATCTTTCCTTATGAAGAAAACCTCTGGAATCTGCATTGTTTGGAATACATCCGATCACAATATCTACATCTCCTAAATGCTGATCCACTTCATTCAATGTGATCAGCTTGTCAAAACCTGGTCTTTTGCCATTCACATTACGACAAACTCCAATAGTTTCACAAGAAAATGCCTTTAATCGAATGGCTGTCTTACTTCCAATATCACCAGCCCCTAAGATCATCACTTTTTTTCCAAACAATGTGATGTCCTTATATGGAGATGTCATCCAGACACCCTGTTTCTGCTGTTCCTTATAATAAGAAAAATGACGCATAGCACCTAGAATCTGTCCAATAGCATACTCCGACATAATATCTCCAAAGGACCCGCTTGCATTGGTAAGCATCACATTTCGTGGAAAATCCGATGCGCAAGTATATTTATCTGTTCCAGCCCAGGTCATCTGAACCCACTTAAGAGCCTTTCTATCCTTGATTTCACTTATGTCCGGCTCTCCAATCACAACCTCTGCCTCAGATAAATATTTTTCCTTATCCTCATCATTTGTTGCAAGCAAAAATTCATACTCATTCTGAAACTTAACTTTTAAATCCTGTATCTCCTGCTCCTTTAATCGAGCTAATACAAAAACCTTCTTTTTTTCCATAATAATATACAGTTCTCTCTTTCCTGTTTCATAACATAGATATTCATATATATTATCTCACATAATAAATGCTTTTGTAAAATGTACTTTGTTTCAAATTATATACTATACGAATCAGCCAAATGCTTTTATGGAAAATAGCATTTTTTTAATACTAACAGTTCTGTTATGATCATTGTGATTTTTATCACCAAATGGTACAATGTCTCACAATATATATAGTTTTTTGCTTTTGAAAAATTTCAAATGGAGGAAATATAATCATGAACATAACAAAGAATTTAAAAAAGCTACCCCAAAAATATATTTTTGTTTTTCTTATCCTGGAATTGCTGATTATTGGCTTATTCCTTTTCAATAATCACGTTGCCTATGATTCCTATTATGGCTGCTACATCGTAAAATCATTTTCTGGCTATACCTATGAGATTTATGATGATCATGTTGTAGTAAGAGACTGTACCAAAAAGAATGCACACCTTACAATTCCAGACACCTACTTAGGAAAACCCGTTACTATCATTGGTCCTAGAGCCTTTATTTATCTGCCAATAGAAGAAGTAACCTTAGGGAAAAATATCATCTCCATTGAAAATGATGCCTTTTGTAGTTGTACCAAATTAAAATCGGTAACAGGAAAAGCACAACTGCAAAACATTTCATCTGGTTGTTTCATGAACTGTACGCAGTTAGAAACTCTTTCTATTGGAAATTCTCTAAAATGTGTTGGTGATCAGGCATTTTGGAATTGTACAAAACTGAAATCCCAATATGATGATTTTATATCCCAGCAAACCAACTTGTACCTTATCGGAACCAATGCTTTTGATTTTGATGGTTCATTTATGACCTTGGAAGGAGATGATCTGAATGAATAAAAAAATACTACTCAGTGTACTATTTCTTGCCTTTTTTTCTTTTCTCTTTTTTAATGCACCAAAAAGTACTCTGAAAAAGGATTCTACTTACAATCCAGGTATAGAACAATTTGGAATGACACATAAAACACTGTATGATATTGAACTAATGAGAAAATACGGCACTGATACCTTCTTGTCCGCGCTCAAACACCATGTGGATGCAACGCTTTCGCCAGAAGACCAATATCCGGATCAAGCCTATTTCAACAATTCTATTTATGGAAGTGATGTTACATACTCCGGCACAGCATCTGAAATGGATGAAACACTCCACTCGACCAAATATTTGAGTCATGGAAATTATCATCGCTTAATGACATTGGTTTTTTATTTAGATCATTTGATACCAGATAGTACATACAAAAACCAAGCGGATTATTCCGACATGTCGTTGCTTGCCTATAATTATAAAATCTATATTCGCGGCAACACTTTATTAAAGCTGAATTACGAATATAAAAATCCGATCATGGCTGAACAAGACTACCCATATAATCCCTTTAATGACCAGGTTGAGGAAAGAGAAATTCATCGAAATCAGATCAATGTGATTTTGATAGGTTTATTTTTTGCTGTTCTTCTTTTATTCCTATCTGCTATAAAAAATCCAAAAGAAAATGCTGGTGTAGAGAATGATAAGTCAAAGAACAAACGCAAAATACTACTGCGGCTTCTCATTTCTGTACCCGTTCTATCGCTTCTTATCATAGCTGCCTTCTATGAATACAACTTTCAAAAACGGCAACGTGAAGAATATCATTGCAAATGGGAAGAAAGCAAAATATATGACGATTTTGAATATAGCCTTTATGATGATGGCGAAACTACTGTAGCGCAAATCACATTTTATCTTGGAAATGACCTTTTTGTAACCATACCAGATGAAATAGAAGGTTATCCTGTTACAGCAATAACTCCAGGTACATTCTTAAGCAAACCGGTTGTGTCAGTTCATCTTGGAGCAAATGTTTATGACTACTGGTACGACTCCTTTGAGAACTGTACTAGTCTGTTCGAAATAACAGGTGGTGCCAATACAGACTCTTAAAAAGTGGCTTACAGAACGTCCAAAACACGTAAAATAAAAAAATAAATTTTTTTCAAAAAAACACTTGCCATTCTATATGCAATATGATAATATAATTATCGGTTCGTGAGAAACGACTGATAAGCCGGCGTGTCGGAATGGCAGACGAGGCAGACTCAAAATCTGTTGTGGGCAACCACGTATGGGTTCAAGTCCCATCGCCGGCATAAAAATCCCTTGATTATTCAAGGGATTTTTTATTGCTTCTATAATTACACCAGTATCAGAAAGTAATGCTAATTTGATAAAAAACCCCGACTATTTCTATAGCCGAGGCAATTTAACTTCTATCTTATTATTGTAAGATACATTGATTCATTTTGACAGTGTGTAATTTCATTTATTCTAAATAAGTAATCTCGCCAGTTGCAATATCATAGATTGCGCCAATGATCTTGATCTGACCCTCTTCTTCTAACTCAGAAAGAACTTCGCTTTCACGTAATCTGCTAATAGAATGATTGATATTGCAGATAATAGAATCCTGTAACAAGGTTTCTTCTGTAGCACCATTTTCTTTTGCTTCTTCAACTGCAGGAGCGATTTCATTTACAATATCTGTAATATGATTCACTTCTTCTGCCTCTTCAGTTGCATTTGCTTCTTCAACTGCAGCTGTTACCGCGCCACAATTTGTATGTCCCAAAACAACGACCAATGGAGCTCCTAAATGCTCTGCACCATATTCTACACTACCGGTTTCAAAATCAGAGATAACATTACCAGCTGTACGGATTGTAAAAATCTCACCAAAATTTACACCCAATGCGATCTCTGGTACAGCTCTTGAGTCTGAACATGTAATTACAACAGCATATGGATGCTGTCCATTTGTTGCCAAATCTTCTCTTAATTCTGCATCTCGATCATTTGCTAAATAATCTGCATTTCCCTGAACCAAAAGTTCTAATGCTTCGTCAGGTGTCAATTCCTCACCATTCACTTTTGCTTCCTTTGCAACAGATTCTTCTGTAACCTCAACAACATCAGATTCCTGCATTTCCTGAGCCACTGTTTCTGTGCTCTCAGTTGTTGTCGTGGTCTCTGTTACGTTGTTTCCTGCAGTTTTTTGGCTTGTTCCACAAGCGCAAAGACTTACTGCAGCCACTACCGCGCATACATACGCTGCCACATTCGTTTTCTTCATAATAGATTCTCCTTTTTTTTACGGTTTCATCTTACATTTTACATGCTCAAATTCACCATATTTATTATCTGTATATTTTCACATACGACACTTAGTATACCTGAAAATCATCTTTCGGTCAACGGTATTTCGTATATTCATTAGCGTTATTTTGTACGTAATATCATACAATATTCGTGAACAAAGAGTGCAAAGCACTCTTTGCGCGCTGATGCGCGCAAGCTTTAGCTTGCAATTTTCTTCTGCGCATCAGTCGCATCCTTTGCGGAGCTTTTATTGAATAGGAAATTCGAGGAATTTCCTATTCAATAAAAAAAACTCGCTGAATAAAATCCAGCGAGTTCTATAATACTACTCTATATGTTAACTGATTTTCCAATGAAATCATAATCTGATCATTGGTTGAAATTGGATGTCTAAGCTGAGGCTGTAACTGAACCCCATTTAAAAATGTTCCATTGATAGAACCAAGATCAGCGATCAGAATTTCTCCTCCATCCATTTCCAGACAAAAGTGTTTTCTACTAATAAAAGATAGGCTGGGATCAAAGCAATAATCAGCCTGATCTGAGCTAACTAAATTCGTCCTTCCCACCACGCATTTCCCATTGTTAATATACAATTCAATGACTGGTGGAAACAGACCATAATTTTGTGATAATAATTCTAAGCGAACAGGCTTATGACACAACACATTTTGGAAAGGATTGATATGACACCTTCCACATCGTTCATATACATAGGTTTCTCGTATGTTCACATTAGAATAAGCATTACTATCTGAATCGTTGATAACAGATGGTAGCTCCTTTTGAATAGTGTCAAACAAATGATTGATCATTGCCTCAATATCATTGTTTAACTGAATTCGTAGCATATTGTTATCCGGAAAACAAATTTCCCTAAAAAGATCGATTGCATTCTGTTCTTCCTTCCAATTTTCATTGGTTTCTCGCTCATCTTCCTTCTCATCTCTAAGATCGTAAAGCCATTCATCAATCTGCTCAATATTCTTTTCAGCCTCTATCGGTAAGATTCTGAGCGGCTTTCCACGATGACTTGCCCTCACATCTTTTGACTTCACATACTCAAGCTCTTTCAAAACCTGCTGACTAGAAACTGATGTTTTAGAAATGAAGAACAAAACACCTTTACAGTACTTCGAGCAAACGCGATCCTTTACAATGTCGAACCACTCTTCGCCCACATGCTTTGTAAGTTCATCGTCAATCCATATATTCACATTTCGATCACGCAGCTTTCCAATTACCATGTCGACAAATACCTTGTCGCGACTGGAATAGCTGACAAAAAGGTAATCCTCTTTCATCCTCTTCACCTTAATCAATCTGTTTATACATTATCTATCTGCCAATCAATTGGATCTAATCCATTCTCTTTCAAAAAGGCATTCGCCTGACTGAAATGCTTGCATCCAAAAAATCCTCTATAAGCCGATAAAGGACTTGGATGTGGTGCTTTTAAAATCAAATGCTTTGGATTTGTAAGCATTGGAATTTTACTCTGTGCCGGGCTTCCCCACAATAAATATACGACAGGTCTATCCTGCGCATTTACAGCCTGAATGATGGCATCTGTAAATTTCTCCCAGCCCATTCCTTTATGGGAATTCGCCTGATGAGCAGGTACTGTTAATACTGTATTTAGCATAAGCACACCCTGATCAGCCCATTTTTTCAAATATCCATTATTAGGAATTGTACATCCTAAATCTGCATTCAATTCCTTATAAATATTCTGCAAGGATGGTGGAATCTGCTGATCTGTATGAACCGAAAAGCTAAGGCCATGTGCCTGATGCTCTTCATGGTATGGATCCTGTCCCAACACCAAAACCTTCACCTTACTAAGAGGTGTAAAATGAAATGCATTAAAAATATCATCTGCTGGTGGATAAATCACCTGTGTTGCATATTCATTCTTTACAAAATCATATAACTTTTTATAATATGGCTTCTTAAATTCTTCCTGAATCGCTGGAAGCCAATCATTCTCTATCATTGCCATTGTATCAACCCTTATATTTTCCTTTTGCTAAAAATTACAATCGTACAGAAACCCCTCTGTCCTGCAGATATTTTTTAACATCATTTATCTCCAACTCTTTAAAGTGGAACAATGATGCAGCCAATGCAGCATCAGCTTTACCCTGTGTCAATGCATCATAAAAATGCTCTTTATTTCCAGCTCCACCAGAAGCAATTACTGGAATGGAAACATTTTCAGAAATCATTCTAGTCAGTTCAATGTCATATCCATTTTTTGTTCCATCACAATCCATACTCGTTACAAGAATCTCTCCTGCACCAAGAGAATCCGCCTTCATAGCCCACTCAATCGCATCAATTCCCATATCCACACGGCCACCATTTTTATAAATAGTCCAGCCATTTCCATCAGCTCTGCGTTTTGCATCAATGGCAACAACAACACACTGACGACCAAATTTATCTGCTGCTTCAGAGATCAGGTTCGGATTTAAGATTGCTGCTGAATTAACTGCAACCTTATCAGCTCCTTCTCGAAGGATAACCTTAAAATCATCTACTGTTCTAATACCACCACCAACAGTGAATGGAATAAATACCTTTTCTGCTACCTTTCGAACCATATCAACAACAGTCCCTCTAGCATCAGAAGAAGCGGTTATATCTAAAAAAACAAGTTCATCTGCTCCAGCAGCATCATACGCAGCTGCAATTGCAACTGGATCTCCTGCATCAATCAGATTCACGAAATTTACACCTTTCACAACACGTCCAGCATTTACATCAAGACATGGAATAATTCTTTTTGTATGCATATCTCTCCCTCACATTCTACTATATTTAGATAAAACTTTCACTATAATGCAATAAAATTCTGAATAATCTGTAATCCAACCTCAGAGCTTTTTTCTGGATGGAACTGGCACGCAAATACGTTACCACTTTCTACAGATGCATGAATCAATGTACTATAGTCACAGGTTGCAGTCACAATAGACGGATCTGCTGCCTTTAAATAGTATGAATGAACGAAATATACATATGAATTCTCTTTAATGCCTTCAAACAAACGTCCCTTATTCGGATACGCCAAAGAATTCCAACCGATTTGTGGAACCTTCAAGCCTTCCTGGTCAGGAATCCTGCAAATCTTTCCTTTCAAAATACCAAGACCTGTAACACCTGGAGTTTCCTCACTGTTTTCAAATAAAAGCTGCAAGCCTAAACAAATTCCTAAAAATGGAGTTCCTTTATCAATTACCTTATGGATCACATCAAAAAGACCATATTTACGAATCTTCTCCATGGCATCACCAAATGCACCCACACCTGGTAAAATAACCTTATCAGCATTTAAAATCACATCATGGTCTCTTGTGATCACTGCTTCCTGACCAAAATGCTGAATTGCTTTCTCTACACTTTTGATATTACCTGCGTCATAATCAATAATCGCTATCATCTATCTCCTCTTTCTATCATAAAATCACCAAAAATGATTCTATAATGATGCTTTTCATTTCTGCAAATGCATCTAATCTCCCCATGATGAATTATCGCAAAAACGTTGACATAAAGCAAGTATAAATGATATTTTTTTACAAATTTCATAGGAAAAACGAAAGAAAGCTTTTTGGGGCTTTCTTTCATTTTATACCTTGTTACAATCCAATTTCTCCAGGAAGCATATCGTTTGAATCCATATTCGGTTCCTGACCGATTTCATCTACTGGTGGTTCCTCTGGAACATCTGTTGAGTCAACTGTTGGTGCATCCTCTATAACATCTGTTGGTGCGTCTATCTCATTCAAGGATGCATCTACAGGAGGTACATAGTCAACTTTAATTTCTGAAATCAGCTGATCTAATTCACCTGCAAGTACATGTTTTACATTGATTGTATAAATCACATCATCCTTTGTTGAATTAATCCAGGCCGCTGTTTCTCCATCAATTCCATAATGTTCTATCAGAAGTTCTTCAATTTTATTATAGAGTACTGCAGTTTCTGCGCCCACTCCATATTCCTTTGCCAATGCTTCAATATCTGAATATGTGGCAATACCCTGAATCAGACTATTCAATGCTTCAAGTTCCATACCCACTTCCATATAATGCTCATAGGACTGTACAGATCTTTCTAACCTGCTTAATATCGCACATCTATTCATCATCAGTTCATCACTTACATTTAATTCAGATGAACTCACAAAACCAACATAAGCATCCAAATAACTACCCTGTGCATAATCTTTTCTAGCCTGTTTCACTACACTTTGTGTCGGCATGATCACACCAAAAATATATGCGATAGCAATGACTGCAGCTGTCTGTAAAACAACTAAAATAATTTTTGCCTTTGGAATTGGTTTTCCTTTTTTCTCAGGCGCTTTTTCTGGTTTTGGTGGTTTTTCCTTCTTTGGTTTTGGTTCTTTCTTTGGCTTTTCTTTCTTTGGTTTCTTTTCTTTCTTTGGCTTTTCAGGTTTTTCTTTTTTACCCTTTTTATCTTTAGTCTTTTTCGTATCAGAATCACCTAATGCCTCAAGAATCTGAAGATTTTCATCGGTTATACTACCCAATTCACCACCTTCTGGTACCTTCTGAGCGTTTTCCTCTTCGTCTTCTTCATCTTCTTCAAAAAGAAACTCTAGAATTCTTTGTAATAATCCTTTTTTCTTTTCACCATCTTCTGCTTTTGCTTTTTTCTTTGATTTCTTCTTTTTCGGTGCTTCTTCCTCTTCCTCTTCATCTTCTTCTGAACTTGCGTTTTCATGTTCTGCACTTTCGAGTAAAGCTAACATGTCATCATCCATGCCACCTTCTTCTGTGTTCATAAGAAGTTCATTAATATCCGCAAGATCATCACCTTCACTGCCGAATAATTCGTCAATATTACCCTCCACAGATTCTTCCGAAACTTCTCCTACCGACTCCTCTGCAGAACTGTTGGCTTGATTGATCAAATCCTCTATATCATCCTGAGACAATTTTTTCAAAGGATCATCTTCTGCCGCTGGTTCCTCCGAAGCAGACTCATTAGTCTCTTCAACTTCTCCATTGAAGCTATCTCCTGTTGCTTCATCATCTGTTAGAACCTCACTTTGCATTCCGCTAAACATTGCCTCTATCTCTTCCGGTGTCATGGTATGATTTGGATCATCTGACACTGGGCTTACTGCTGGTTCTTCGGATGCCTCTGGGGCCTCTTCTGGCACTGATTCCTCGGCTGGCATTGCCTCTTCAGCTGCCTCTGGGGCTTCACTTGCAGGCTCTTCACTTGCATTTCCGAATAATGCTGCTATCTCTTCCGGTGTCATGGTATGATTTGGATCATCTGACACTGGGCTTACTGCTGGTTCCTCGACTGCCTCTGGGGCCTCTTCTGGCACTGATTCCTCGGCTGGCATTGCCTCTTCAGCTACCTCTGGGGCTTCACTTGCAGGCTCTTCACTTGCATTTCCGAATAATGCTGCTATCTCTTCCGGTGTCATGGTATGATTTGGATCATCTGACACTGGGCTTACTGCTGGTT
>JAZQQB010000078.1:0-48350 GCA_045628865.1 Lachnospiraceae bacterium
GATGCTGTATGCGATGGTACAGATATTTTGATTCCAGGTATCATGGAACATATTGAACGAACCGGTGTACATTCAGGTGATAGTATTTCCGTATATCCAGCTCATACAGTAAGCGATAAGGTAAAAGAAACCATTGCTGAATACACAAGAAGACTTGCAAAGGCTTTACATGTAATTGGTTTGATTAATATCCAGTTTATCGCAGTTGGAGAAGAGGTATATGTAATCGAGGTTAACCCTCGTTCTTCCAGAACTGTACCATATATCAGTAAGGTAACAGGTATTCCAATCGTTGACCTTGCTACAGAAGTGATTATTGGAAAGAAAATCAGAGATTTAGGCTTTGAGCCAGGTCTTCAGCCTGAGGCAGAACACATTGCTATTAAGATGCCAGTATTCTCATTTGAAAAGATCCGTGGAGCTGAAATCAGCTTAGGACCAGAAATGAAATCAACAGGTGAATGTCTTGGTATTGGTACAACCTTCAATGAGGCGTTATACAAAGCATTCTTAGGAGCAGGTGTGGATCTTCCTAAGTATAAACAGGTGATTATTACTGTTAAGGATGCTGATAAGGGTGAAGCAATTGAAATTGGTAGAAGATTTGAAAAATTAGGTTATACTATTTATGCAACACGTTCTACAGCAGCAGCATTAAATGTAGCTGGTGTAAAGGCACGTAAGGTTAACAAGATTTCTCAGGAATCCCCAACAGTTATGGACTTGATCCTTGGCCATAAGATCGATCTTGTTATCGATACACCAACCCAGGGGCGTGATAAGTCAAGAGATGGTTTCTTGATTCGTCGTACAGCAATTGAAACAGGTGTTAACTGTTTAACAAGCTTAGATACAGCAAGTGCATTGCTTACAAGCTTAGAGCATGCTAACAGAGATGAACTTAGCCTGATTGATGTTTCTACTATCAGAGATAGATAGTTACGGAGATCGATTGAAATCCAAAAAATTGGTTAGATGATAAGAAAGTCATTAGAAAAGATTTTTGGAAATTCTTATAAGTATTAGTGTATTGTGATTTATAGCACACAAACGAGGGTGAATCGTTTGTGTGCTATTTTTTATTATGGGCTTTAGCCTGATGAGTGCATCGGAATTTCTCGGCAGAGAAATGAAGATGTGCGAAACATTGGTATGCAGATAGTTTGTGATGTAGTGAGTGAACAGTTTTATTCTACTTATAATTTTTATATTTATGCCACTTACAGAATTATACTTACACTACTTACAGAATTATGTAGACTAAAACTGCTAAGTGTGATACTTTATTAAAGAAGTAGCTTCTGCTATTTTATTTTTGATATATATCAAATATGCCTAGTGCATGTTTCATGTATTGATCTATTGTGTAACTGTAGATGATTTCTATGGTGCATCTTGAGTGCTTCGGCTCAATGAATCTCAACTTATATTTTGTTTTGGAAAAGAAGTCAATCCCATATTTTAATTCAATACTTCATTCTATACTTTGCTAGATGCTCTTTGGTGAAGGAACGTTGGAGTGAATTGTTAGAAGGAGGTGTGCATGAGAGAATAGAAAAAACGCAAATTGGAAAGAGGAAGCAAGTATCGTACTTAATATTAGAAAAGACTAAATAGCCCACTCTGGATTTCACAAAGTGAAATGGAGATTAGTGTGTAAAAAGGCATTAGTTGTACTTGGATAAAAAATATGATTAGAAAAAGTACAAAAATATAAAATGAGAAGAATGAAATTGTACTCTATGGATTGCAAGGGACGTAAAAAGTACAAGTGTGAAAAACAGTTTGTACTTTGCGCATGAAAAAAATCATAAGAAGTACAAACATAAAAAAATTATTAGGATTGATTGTACTTTAAAAAAACTTAGTAAGAAAAAAAGTACAATTCTATAAAAGATGAGGAAGAATCTTGTACTTAAAAGTATAAAAAGGAAAGAAAAAGTACAATTGATCTAGCAGGTGTTAATAAAGAAATAAAAATTTGATCAAAAACATAGTCATGAAAAAAGCATGTACTAAAAGAGAGGAATTATATGAAGAAGATCGAAAAAGAATTGAATGAAATAAAAGAATCATTATTACAAATAAAAAAATTGAGCGAGAGATATTTAAAAAATACAAATATGGATAATATAAAGGTTTCAGGTACAAAGAAGTATCCAAAATATTACTTGATCAAACAAGGAACTAATGGAAAATTGGAAAATGGAACATATATATCATCAACAAACACCCAACTAATCAAAGCTCTCTGTCAAAAAAAATACATCCAACGCATCAAAAAAGAGACAGAAAATCAGATCAATGCTTTAGAGAAATTCCAAAACAGATATCATGAAAATTATATAGAAGAAATCTATGAAAAAATGCCAGCAGGATACAAAAAACACATTACTACAATTGTGTTATCTGATGAAGATTATGCAAAGAAGTGGTTAGAAGAGCAGGTAGGGGGACAAAATCCATTAAGAATCGAGAAGGATTACTATTCTGAAAAAGGAGAACATGTGCGATCAAGGATAGAATTGATCATTGCCAATAAATTGACCTATTTGGGAATACCTTATGTATATGAGCCAAAGCTAGAACTAGGGAATGGGAAAGTCATTTATCCAGATTTTAAACTTCTAAACAAAAGAACGAGAAAGGAATATTATTGGGAGCATTTGGGGATGATGGATAATCCGATTTATTTGGAATCTAGTCTCGCAAAATTAGAGGAATATCATAAAAATAATATTCTGGTAGGAAAAAAGCTCATCATAACAATGGAATCACAAGAAAATCAAATAAATGTAAAAAGCATAGACAAATATATCAAAGAGTATTTATACTAATTAGAAGAAATCAATGTTGTTTTGATGCCCAGTCTATAAAAGGCAGAAGAAAGATTTGCCTTCAGCCATGCCGTATCAAAATGTGCATGGCGTTCTTGAATTAATTAAGAGACGAGGAACAATATGAACCGTAATTATCAATTAGAGTTAGAACAGATCATTCAAAAGAAGCAATGTGATGAAAAAGTACCAGAGGAAAAACCAACATTACTATTACATAGTTGTTGTGCGCCATGTAGCAGTCACTGTATGGAGTATTTAAGAAGATACTTTCGAATCATTCTTTTATATTATAATCCCAATATTACAAATAGTCAGGAATATGAACATAGAGTTGCAGAGCAGAGCAGGCTGATTAATTGCTATAATGAGATTTCATTTGCTGAGATTTATATAGATAAAAGAGGAAAAGAAATTGCGAAAACTACAATGGAACAAAATAAAGAAAAATATGAAGATCTTTTGTCCCAAAATCTGATCACAAAAAAACAAGTTCCATTAACACGGATTGAATTTTTGGCAGGAAGATATGAACCTTCAGAATTTTTAACGATTGCAAAAGGATATGAAACGGTTCCTGAGGGTGGAGAACGATGCTTTAGATGTTATCGATTACGACTAACAGAAGCAGCACTAGTGGCAAAAAAGATTGGAGCAGATTACTTTACAACAACCTTAACCATCTCGCCACTTAAAAATGCACAAAAGTTAAATGAGATTGGGGAAGAATTAAGCAAAGAATATGACGTGGCATTTCTTCCATCTGATTTTAAAAAGAAAAATGGATATAAACGTTCCATTGAATTGTCCAAACAATATAATCTGTATCGACAGGATTTTTGTGGATGCGCATATTCAAAGGCGGAGCGTGAGGCACAAAAATCAAGAGAACAAGAATAATTACAAGAGAGCAAGAATAATTATTCAAGAAAATGCTGGAAAAATGAATACTTTTATCGTACAATGTATCTGTTTGGCAAAGATGATTGAATAAAAGAAACCTTGTGCGAAACGCTGGAGGAAAGATTTATGAACAAAATTTTAGATTTAATCTCAAAAGAAGTAAGTGCTGCTTTTGAAAAAGCAGGTTATGATGCTAATTTAGGAAAGGTTACCGTGTCAAATAGACCTGACCTTTGTGAATATCAGTGCAATGGTGCGATGGCAGGAGCAAAGCAGTACAAGAAAGCCCCTATCATGATCGCCAATGACGTTGCAGCGATTCTTGTGGATTCTGCTGTATTTGAAAAAGTAGATGCAGTTGCACCAGGCTTTTTAAATATGAATGTGAAAGATAGCTTTTTGGCTAGCTATTGTAATGATATGGCAGCATCTGAGAAGTTTGGTTTAGAAGCACCAGAAAAGGTGAAGAAGATTGTAATTGATTACGGCGGACCTAATGTTGCAAAGCCACTTCATGTAGGACATTTACGTTCTGCAGTTATTGGTGAAGCAGTAAAAAGAATGGAAAGATTTGTTGGACATGAAGTGATCAGTGATATCCATTTAGGGGACTGGGGACTTCAGATGGGTCTGATTATCACAGAGTTACAGGAAAGAAAGCCGGAATTAGTATATTTTGATGATACATTTACTGGAGAATATCCTGGAGAAGCACCATTTACAATCTCTGAATTGGAAGAAATCTATCCAACAGCAAGTGGTAAATCAAAGGTAGATGAAGAATATAAAGCAAAAGCATTGGAAGCAACAGCACAGTTACAGGCTGGTAAACCAGGCTATCGTGCATTATGGAAGCATATTTTAAATGTTTCAGTTACGGACTTAAAGAAAAATTATGAGAAGCTCAATGTTTCTTTTGATCTTTGGCTTGGTGAGTCTGACGCACAGCCATACATCCCAGGTATGGTTGAAAAAATGAAAAGCGACGGTTTTGCATATATTAGTAACGGAGCCTTAGTAGTTGATGTAGCAGAAGAGGGAGATAAGAAAGAAATCCCACCATGTATGATCTTAAAATCAGATGGTGCTGCATTATATGATACAACTGACCTTGCAACAATGCTTCAAAGAACTCAGGATTATCATCCAGACAGCATTGTTTATGTAGTAGATAAGAGACAGGAACTTCACTTTGTACAGGATTTCCGTTGTGCAAGAAAAACAGGTCTTGTAGAAGCTGACACAGATTTGAAATTCTTAGGTTTCGGTACTATGAATGGTAAAGATGGTAAGCCATTTAAGACTCGTGAAGGTGGAGTTATGCGTCTTGAAAATCTGATTGCGCAGATTCAGGATGAAATGCATGGCAAAATTGCTACAAATGAGGCCCTTTCAGAAGAAGAAGCAAACGAAACATCAAAGACAGTTGCATTAGCAGCTTTGAAATATGGTGATCTTTCTAATCAGGCTAGCAAGGATTACATTTTTGATATAGATAAATTTACTTCATTTGAAGGAGATACAGGCCCATATATTCTTTATACAATCGTTCGTATCAAGTCAATTCTTAACAAATATAAAGAACAAGGTGGCAATTTAGAAAATTTGGAGATCAAGCCTGCTGCCAATGTTCATGAAAAGGCATTAGAAATGTCTTTGGCGAAGTTTAATGCTATGATGATTGATGCTGCGCAGGATACAGCACCACACAAGGTATGTGCGTTCATTTATGAACTTGCCAATGCTTTTAACAGTTTTTATCATGGAACAAGAATTCTTGTGGAAGAAGATGAAGCACAGAAGAAATCATGGATTTCTTTATTAGAATTAACAAAGAATGTTTTAGAATGCTGTATTGATGTTTTAGGCTTTTCAGCACCAGAAAGAATGTAAGTGATACAAAAATCAAAGTCCCATACCTCGACCATGCTTGCATGGGGAGAGGTATGGGACTTTGATTTTCAACAGATATGAGCACGAAGACCGAAGGTCGGAAGTGCGAATAACTGTTGGATTCTGAGGAAACAAAGTGACTCAGAATCAGTAGCACGAAATTTGCGAAAAAAATTTTTTTAAAAAATAAAAAAATTTAGTTGACAAAATACCGTGAAGATTATATACTAATCAAGTCGGTTGCGACAGATAATGATGGACATGGGATCTTAGCTCAGCTGGGAGAGCATCTGCCTTACAAGCAGGGGGTCACAGGTTCGAGCCCTGTAGGTCCCATCATTATACCAACAATTAAATATGGCGAGATAGCTCAGTTGGCTAGAGCACATGGTTCATACCCATGGTGTCGAGGGTTCGAATCCCCCTCTCGCTACGAAACCCTCTACAATTTTTGTAGAGGGTTTTTATTTGTTTGCACTAATGTAAAAATTCAAGAACGCCAAGCACGTTTTGACGAGGCGGGGGTCTCACCTACTGAGATGAAAGATTATTATCGAAGTTAGGTCTAAAGAAATTTAACAGAGTATATTCTAGTGTTGAATTTGTTAAATGCAGGTTGTATAATGGGTGCATTGATTTGTTTAGAAAGGATCTATTAGGAGTATGAATACAGAATGGAATTTAAATCCTCTTTACAATGGTGTAGAGGATCCAGCATATATTGCTGATATGAAGGCAATGGAAGGTATGGCAGAAGAACTTAAAGCATTGGTTGAGAAGGCCCCTTCTTTAAGCGAGATTGAAAGAACAGAACAGATTTTGTTAGCTATGGAAAAAATGAATGAACTGATGGGCTCTTTAGGCTTGTACATTGGTCTTCGTTTGGCTGTGAACACAGAAGATGGTGATATGATGGCTCAGGAAAACAAGCTGATGGCTGTTTATAATCAGTCAGCTGCCAGTGTAAGTGCATTGACAAAAATTTTAGGAAGCGTTGAAGATATTGATGCACTTGCAAAGGAAAGTGATCTTGTGAAAACATATACTTTCTTTTTAAAGGAAAACAAAAAGGACTTAAGTCATAAGTTTTCAGATGATGTTGAAGCAATGATTTCAGCAATGGATAGAACTAGTGGCGGAGCATGGTCTAGTCTTCAGTCATTTTTAACATCAACAGTAAAGGTTGATTATGAAGGCCAACAGATTACATTATCAGAAGTAAGAAATCTTGCATACAGTGATGATGCTAATGTTAGAAAAAAGGCGTATGAAGCAGAAATCGTATGCTATGAAAAAATTCAGGATTCTATTGCATTTGCATTAAACAACATTAAAAATCAGGTAACAATGATCACAGAAAAAAGAGGCTATGAGTCTCCATTGGCATATACTTTGGAACAATCCAAAATGAGCAGAGAAACATTGGAAGCCATGATGGAAGCTGTAGAAGAATATTTACCAGTATTTAGAAAATATCTTCGCAAAAAGGGTGAGTATTTAGGTTACAAAAATGGTCTTCCTTGGTATGAACTTTTTGCACCAGTTGGTAAAGATGAAAAAACATATTCTCTTGAAGAAGCGAGAGATTATCTGGTTGCTTGCTACAAGGATTTTGCCCCGGATTTGGCTGAAATGATTCAGGAAGCATTTGACCAGGAATGGATTGATTTTTACCCTAGAAAAGGAAAACAGGGTGGTGCATTCTGCGCAGAAGCACCAAAGATCAAGCAGAGCCGTATTTTAACGAACTATGATGGAACCTTTGGTGCAGTAGATACACTTGCACATGAGTTAGGACATGCATTCCACAACAAACAGGTTGAAAACGAAAGACCATTGAATCGTGATTATCCAATGCCTGTTGCGGAAACTGCATCTACCTTCAACGAGGTTCGTCTTGCAGCATATGCCTTAAAACAGGCATCAGATGCAGAGAAACTTGCTATCTTAGAAAGTGATTTAAAAGAAAGTACACAATGTATTGTTGATATTTATTCTAGATATTTGTTTGAAACTGCTGTTTTCGAACAGACTAAGGATAAGTTCTTGATGGCAGATGATCTGAAACAGATTATGTTAGATGCCCAGAAGAAAGCATATGGTGACGGATTAGATGAAGCTTATATGCATCCATTTATGTGGGTATGTAAGGGACATTATTACAGTTCAGGCTTAAGCTTTTATAATTTCCCATATACATTCGGAAACTTGTTTGCAAAGGGGCTTTATAGCTTATACTTAAAAGAGGGAGAAAGCTTTGTTCCTAAATATAAGGCTATGCTTAATGCAACCAGCAAGCAGACAATCGAAGAAGATGGAGCTATGATGGGTATTGATCTTACCAAGAAGGAATTCTGGAAAGATTCTTTACAGTTAATGGCAGATGAAATTGAAGAATTTTGTAAGCTTGTAGAATAATTGATCTAAAAATGAGCCGAGAAGAGCAGTTCTTTTCGGCTCATGATGCTTACAAAATCATAGGAACCAGTTGTTTTTTAAGAAAAAGAAAAATCATAAAAAAATGTCATAAAAAATGAAAAAAATAGGTTGACATTTTATTTGTTTCATGATTTAATAATACAGTCGCTTGTGAAAAACAAATGACCAATAGATGTGGGATCTTAGCTCAGCTGGGAGAGCATCTGCCTTACAAGCAGGGGGTCACAGGTTCGAGCCCTGTAGGTCCCATCTATTACCTTTATAATATGGCGAGATAGCTCAGTTGGCTAGAGCACATGGTTCATACCCATGGTGTCGTGGGTTCGAATCCCCCTCTCGCTATTAGAAACCTCTACAGAGATTATGTAGAGGATTTTTTTTATCAATTAGAAAAGAAAGAATATTATTCCTGATTTTTGATAGTATAATGAGTGTAAAGTGGATCATGATCACAAAGGAGATGAATCTATGAGAATTGGAATGGGATATGATGTGCATCGTTTGGTACCTGATCGTAAATTGATTATGGGAGGCGTGGAGATTCCTTATGAGTTAGGCCTTTTGGGACATTCAGATGCCGATGTTTTGTTGCATGCAATCATGGATGCACTGCTTGGTGCAGCTGCATTAGGAGATATTGGAAAGCATTTTCCAGATACAGATGAGAAGTATAAGGGAATCTCGAGCTTGAAGCTTTTAGAACATGTTGGAAAGCTATTAGAGGAGAACGGATTTTTCATTGAAAATATTGATGCAACTATTATTGCGCAGAAGCCTAAGATGCGACCTTACATTGATCGGATGAGAGAGAATATCGCCACAACGCTTTCCATTGATCTTTCCCAGGTAAATGTGAAGGCTACAACCGAAGAGGGGCTTGGTTTTACAGGTGCCATGGAAGGAATCTCGTCTCAAGCAATCTGTATGTTAGCAACACCTAGAGAAATGATGTCTCAGGATATGACTATGTTTGGGGGATGTAATGGCTGTGCTGGATGTACAAAAAAACAGTAAGTGATGCAATATTTTTGGAGTGTTTCGGGGAATGAAAAAAAAGATTTTAATTACATTAGAAGAAAAACAGAAAACAAGAGCATTATATGATGAGATGTTTCCGATTTCAAAAGAGTTTTCGGAGTATTATTATGAGGATAAATGTATAGATAATATCATCTATACAATGGAAGAGAATGATAAAGTAATCAGTATGCTTCATTTGAATCCGTATACGGCAGTTTTAAATTGTTATCCAGGACACGAAGGAAAAGATGGTGATCATACAGAACATATTGTAAACACCTACTATATGACTTCTGCTGCTACCACGCCTGAGTTTCGTAGTCAGGGAAAGATGGAAGAGTTAATTACAGATGCTATAAAGGATTTGTATGATTCCAAAGTACCATTCATTTATTTAAGACCAGTTTCTGAAGAGATTTTTAAACCTTTTCAGTTTCGTTATATTTGGGATCGCCAGAATTTTCAATTAAATGAAGATGTGATTCCGGAAAGCCTTTTAGAAGAAGCAAAGATTGGTCCAAAGGAGATTCCAGGAAGAGGAAATGATGTTTTACATTTATCAGTTTTGAAGGAATCGGAATGGGGTGAACTCGCTGAGTTTATGAGCAAGCTTTGCTATGATAATTATGGACTTTTTATGCAGCGTGATGAAAAATATGTTCGCAGAATGCAAAAGGCATATCCTAGCCGCGGTGGTAATGTGTATGTGCTTCGTAAGCCAAATGGAGCAATTCAGGGATATTTTACCAGTAAAAAGTTGCCAGATGGAAGCTTAGAAGTGAGAGAATGTGGTGTACTTCCTAAGTATGAGGATTTGAATTATTTTATTCCAGTTGGAGAGAAGGAACCATGTGTTATGGCAAGATTGATCCATTTGGAAACATTGCTTTCTAATATCCATAGTAAAAAGGCAGTGGATATCTGTATGAAGGTTACAGATCCTATTATTGAGAAAAACAATGGAACCTTTTTACTTCGCACAAGTATTTTTGGAACGCGTATTGAACGAATGACAAAGTCTTATTATGAAAATATGTGGGAGGATGAGTCAGGCCGTGATCATCCAGAGGAAATTGAAACAACTGTAGACAAACTTCTTGGTTATATTTTCGGTTACAAGACTTTTGAGGAATGTTTTACAATTCTTTCGTCTGTAAGGGGAATTGAGGATGAGATTAGCTATAAGGTAAAATGCTTACGACCTTATGGATTAGGTTGCATTAACGAGATGGTATAGATTTCATACTCTGTGAGAGAAAATCTGAAAAGGTTTCTATTGACAATCGGTAAAAAAAACAATACCATGTATGTAGTTTATAACAGTTAGTAATCCTTGAGACTTAAGGAGTCACAAGAATTTATATTAAGATAGAAAGACATTGAATGGAAAGAGTACACTTGATTTTTTGTCAGAGAGAAGCTGTCGATGGGCTGAGAGCAGCTTTCAAAAGTATAGTGGAAAGTGCATCCAGGAGTTGACTTTGTGAACAGATTTCTGCTAGCAAGGTACGTTGCCCTCGTTACGGGATAAAGAGCTAGATTAATATCTAGAATGAGAGTGGAACCGCGGATTATTTCGTCTCTTTACGAGACGAAATAATCCTTTTTTGTTAGCGAGGTAAGGAAAACAAGCGCCCGAAGGGCATTTGTTTTCACCCGAGCGTACATGAGTAAAAGAGTAAGCCGCGAAGCGGCGTCACTTGCGAAGTAAGTGCTTTTACGAATGAAAGAGGTAAGGAAAACAAGCGCCCGTGAGTTGAGGAGGATGAATATGGGACTGATCAAAATGATAAAAGAAGAAATAGCCATTATCAGAGACAGAGATCCAGCGATACATTCCAACTGGGAAGTTTTGCTATATCCTAGTTTTAAGGTGATGTTAAGTTACCGAAGAGCCCATAGGCATTATGTAAAAGGTCATTATTTTAGAGCAAGATGGATTTCACAAAGAGCAGGTCATAAGACTGGAATCGAAATTCACCCAGGAGCAAAGATTGGAAAGGGCTTTTTTATTGATCATGGAACTGGTACAATTATAGGTGAGACCTCCGAGATTGGTGATAACGTAACACTTTACCAGGGAGTAACCTTAGGAGGTACTGGTAAGGAAAAGGGAAAGCGTCATCCCACCATTGGAAATAATGTTATGATTTCAGCAGGTGCTAAGGTATTAGGGTCTATTACAGTTGGTGATAACTGTAAGATTGGTGCAGGAAGTGTGGTACTTAAGGATGTGCCTCCAAATTCCACCGTAGTTGGTATTCCAGGAAGAGTTGTAAAAACAACCAATCCATACACCGGAGATCAGGATCAATATTTTCCAGATCCTGTATCAGAGGATATTGTGAATATCAAAAAGGTGAATGCAGAACTAACCAATCATTTACTTGAACTAGAAAATGAAATCAGGCAGTTGAAACGAGAAAAGCAGAGTTTGGCAGAATAGAAATTAGATTAATATGTTTATTTATAAAGGAGAGTTAAATAAGATGGAGAATAAGTTTTCGTTTTATAACACATTATCAAGAAAAGTTGAAACAGTGATTCCACGTGAGGATGGAAAGATTTCTATGTATACCTGTGGACCTACAGTATATCATTTTGCACATATTGGAAATATCCGTACTTATATTATGCAGGATGCCCTTGTAAAGGCACTTCAGTATGTAGGTTATGATGTAAAGCGTGTTATGAATATTACAGACGTTGGACATTTATCATCAGATGCTGATACAGGTGAGGATAAGATGCTCGCAGGTGCTAAAAGAGAGCACAAGACTGTTATGGAGGTTGCTAAGTTCTATACAGATGCTTTCATGAACGATTTCAAGGCAGTGAATAATAAGATGCCAGATGTTGTAGAGCCGGCAACAAACTGTATTCCAGAATTTATCAACATGGTAGAAGTATTACTTGAAAAGGGTTATGCATATCAGGCAGGTGGAAATGTATACTTTGATACCAGCAAGTTAGAGGATTATTTTGTATTCTCTTCTTCTGTAGAAAAAGAACAGTTACAGGTTGGTGTTCGTGATGATGTTGAAGAAGATACCAATAAAAAGAACAAGAATGACTTCGTATTGTGGTTTACAAAATCTAAATTTGAAGATCAGGCATTAAAATGGGATAGTCCATGGGGTGTAGGTTATCCGGGCTGGCATATTGAATGCTCATGCATCAGTATGAAGCATCTTGGTGAATATATGGATATTCATTGCGGTGGTGTTGATAATATCTTCCCTCATCATACCAACGAGATCGCACAGTCAGAAAGCTACCTTGGACATAAATGGTGCAATTACTGGTTCCATAGCAACCACTTAAATGACCGTTCTGGTAAGATGAGTAAATCAAAGGGCGCAGTACTTACGGTTTCTGTATTAAAGGAAAAAGGATACAATCCACTTGTTTATCGTTTCTTCTGCTTACAGTCACATTACAGAAAACCATTGGAATTTTCATATGAAGTATTAGATAATACAGCGATTGCTTATGAAAAGTTAGTGAAGAGGGTAGCTTCCTTGAAAGAGGATGGAGCAGTCGACGAAGCTGTATTACAGGAGAACAAGGATAAATTTGCCGATGCTCTTTGCAATGACTTAAATACCTCGCAGGCAATAACCCTTTTATATGATGTATTTAAGCTTGATACTACAGATGCAACAAAGAAAGCATTGGTTGCAAGTTATGATGAAGTTCTTTCACTAGATCTGTTAAAGGCAGCAGAGGAACTTTCTAATCAGGATTCAGGCATTGATGCAGAACTTGAGGCATTTATCCTTGCTAAGATCGAAGAAAGAAAAGAAGCCAAGAAAGCAAAGGATTTTGCAAAGGCAGATGCTATCAGAGCAGAACTTTTAGAGAAAAAGATTGAGATCAAGGATACACGTGAAGGTGTTATTTGGTCTGTGATTCAGTAAGAAAGGATAGCCATGGAATTAACAAATAAGATCAATGAGGCTTTTGGAATGGAGATTGCTCCATTGAATACATATTCGCCACAGTCACTGGCCTTTTTGGGAGATGGTGTGTTTGAGATCATTATAAGAACCTTGGTTTTGGAATATGCCAATCGTCAGGCCAATGCCTTACACAAGTCGAAGACAAAGATTGTAAACGCAGGTACGCAGGCTAGGATCGTCGAATCCATCATGGATGAATTGACAGAAGAGGAAATGTCAGTTTTTCGAAGAGGTAAAAATGCCAAGACCATGAGTCCTGCTAAAAATGCAGATATTCGTGATTATCATAAGGCAACAGGTTTTGAGGCATTATGTGGTTATCTGTATCTAAAAGGTGATGTTGATCGTTTGATCAGTTTGATCAAAAGTGGGCTGGAAAAAAATCAGATCAAATTTGGCGGCTAAAGTTATTGAATTTGGAGGAAAAAATGAGATACGAAGAATTTACGATTGAAGGAAGAAATGCAGTAATAGAGGCATTTCGTTCTGGAAAACCAATTGATAAAGTATTTGTTTTAGACAACTGTCAGGATGGTCCTATCATGACAATCAAAAGAGAGGCTAAGAAGCATGACACTTTGGTAAAGTTTGTAACAAAGGAACGTCTTGACCAGATGTCAGAAACAGGTAAGCATCAGGGTGTTATCGCATATGCCGCTGCATATGAATATGCGGATGTAGATGATATTTTAAAGGCAGCGAAAGATAAAGGTGAAGATCCATTTATCTTTATTTTGGATAATATTGAAGATCCTCATAATTTAGGAGCAATTATTCGTACAGCCAATCTTGCTGGTGCACATGGTGTTATCATTCCAAAAAACCGAGCAGCAGGTTTAACTGCAGTTGTTGCCCGCACTTCAGCTGGTGCATTGAATTACACACCAGTTGCCAAGGTGACCAATATCGCAAAGACCATTGAAGAACTGAAAAAAGAGGGACTTTGGTTTGTATGTGCAGATATGGGTGGTACAACCATGTATGATCTGAATCTTACAGGACCGATTGGACTTGTGATTGGAAATGAAGGAGAGGGTGTGGCCAGACTGGTTAGAGAAAAGTGTGATTATATTGCCTCTATTCCAATGCAAGGTGACATTGATTCTTTAAATGCATCTGTGGCAGCAGGCGTTATGGCATATGAGATTGTTAGACAGAGATTGAAATAATGAGGAAAATGCATGAAAAATGATTACGAAAATGAAGCAGATGAGGAACTGATCATTCGACTACGTGAGGGGGAAACCTCTATCATGGATTATATTTGTGATAAATATAAGAATCTGGTAAAAAGCAAGGCGAAATCAATGTTTATCTTAGGTGGAGATAATGATGATCTGATTCAGGAGGGAATGCTTGGGTTGTTTAAAGCTGTCAGGGATTATGATCCTGGAAGAGACGCCAGCTTTTTTACCTTTGCTGATCTTTGCATCTCAAGACAGATGTATACTGCTGTGCAGGCGTCAGGAAGAAAGAAACATAGTCCTTTAAATTCCTATATCTCCATTTATGCATCATCTTCTGATCAGGATGCGTCAGAAGTTACTCTGCAGGATAGTATTTCTGCCAATGATTCCTTTAATCCGGAACAGAGAGTGATCGACCAGGAGAATTTAGAAAACTTGGAAGAAATCATAGAACAGGAACTGTCAGCATTTGAAAAGCAGGTACTTGATCTGTACCTGACAGGTATGCATTATACCCAGATCGCCAAGGTACTTTCTAAGGATGCTAAATCAACAGATAATGCATTACAAAGAATCAAAAATAAATTACGAAAAGTCATTAAAGTTCAGTAGAAAAGCGTTGACATTTCGGAAATTCCTATGCTATAATATCATTCGTCGATGCGGAATGACACTATGTCAGAACGTGTTGCACAATAGGGTAAGCTGATATGGCTCAGGTGGTAGAGCGTCGCATTGGTAGTGCGGAGGTCACGGGTCCGACTCCCGTTATCAGCTCGTAAAATGAAGGGTTGAAACTAGTAGATTTTATTCTATTGGGTTCAACCTTTTTGTTTCAATATTTTACCACTTTTCTATTGTACTAGAATGAGAATAGTTTTTTGTAATATTTATAAAAAGGAGATTTAGTGTGTAAAATAGAATATTTTACACACCGGTCTATTTGTTTCATCCCTCCTTAGGGGGTGACCAAATAGACCGCTCCGGATTTCACAAGTGAAATGGAGATTACTATGAAGAAAAGAGTGTTTATGTTTTTAATGATTTCGACCTTGATTTGTGCATCTGGATGTGGGGAAAAGAAGCAGGCAAAGGAAAACTCTGTTTTTGACCCCAAAAAGGAAAGCTCTATTGGTAAAGAAGATGAGGAAGAATCAGAAGAAGATAAGCAGAAAACAACGGTTGAAACCACTCAAGCTAAGGATTCAGAAGGAGCTGTAAGCAATATTACAGTTGACGAGGTAACCGATTATATTTATAGCAATGGATATAACCCAATCTATGATTTCACAGAGGTTGCTGAAGTGCAACTTTTTGCCAGCTTTATTGATGATCTTAAGGATGACTTTTATTGGTATGATCAGAGTAAGGAAGTGGAAGTAATGGCGCTGGAATATGAGGATGGATCCATGTCAGACACTTTTTATAATAACTATCAAAATTTTAGTGGTTCAGTTAGAGTTGCAGAAGGTCAGGATGGTGAAGTCAGATATGGTGCTGTGTTTACAACTGATTTAAAGATTTTTATTTATTATGCTGCGTTAGAAAATAGTTTTTTGATGATGTCTGAACCATATGCTACAGAACTTACTGTTATTGACGATTTTAGTTCTATTCTTCATATTGATTTTACAATCAGTGAGGAGGATCTTAGTGCATTAGAAGCACCTAAAACAGTGGTTCGAGAGATTGGTGGTTTGAGTGTTTCTTTTACATTTAATTCTAATTGGAAAGTAGATGATAGTACCAGTGAAGAACAGATCATTGTATATATGAGTGATGATGTGGAAATGGACTATACAGACAGTTTGATCCAAATAAATGATTCAGAGGCAATTATGTCTGCTTTTGAGGGATATTCGGATGCTTCTGCATTTACAGCAAATGGTCGTGATTGCTTTTATGGGATGAAGAGCATTAACCCTCAAAACAGGCTATATACCATTTATGAGGATATAGGAGCCAATACCTATTTGAAGATTAATGTAATGATCTTTGATGAAAATATCAATTTTGAAGATGAAATCCTTTCCCTGGTTTTACTGAATGTATAGAATTGTGGAAATATTTGAAGAGGAATATACAGGATAAAAATACACCACCAGGATATCGTTATTCCGATATCTTGGTGGTGTGATTTTTTTGACGGTACTGCCTTGGAGAGATACCGTGATGTTTCTTAAAAACGTTGCTAAAATAGAGAGAATCCTGATAACCTAGCCTTGTGCTGATTTCGCCAATAGGTAATTCAGTTGTTTTTAAATAGCGTTCGGCTTCTTTCATTTTTAATAAAGTGTGATATTGTTGTATGGTTGTACCAGTTTTTTTCTTGAAGAGCTCACACATATATTTGTAATTTAAATTCATTGCTTTAGCAATTTCTTCAGAATGAAATGGGGATTCAACATGATTATTTAAATAATGCAATAAAGCGTTAATGTTGGATGTGTCCATGTCAGAATGTTGTTTTTCCACCTTGGCATTTACAAGATCCATTAAAATATCCAATAAGAGAGCATTATGGTATCCAAATCGAAGGGGACTATCTGATTCATAATGAAGGATTAATTTTTCAATTTTTTCTCGGATAATATTGCCTGGCTGTAATTGAACAAATTTTGGAATGGTTATGGAAAACTGATAGTCCTTTGGCTGCAAGGAAGAAGAGGCAGATAAAGGAATAAAATTTTTCAAGTCAATGGTAGGATCAGTAGATTCTGGTAGGTGGAATCTAATATAGTACCAATTGGTATTGGGGGCTGATAATTCCTTGCTGAAAAATGGGTGCCCTGCAGTAAGTACCAAAACACTGTCTGTATTCAAATTATAGTTTTCTCTTTCTTCTGTGATTTCAATATTTCCATGTGTAATATATCCTAGAACGTGATATTCCTGCCGGTGTGTTTTAAGAATAAAGGGCTTGGAATTATGAACAATTCCAGCATCAATAACCAAAGGAAGAGAAGTCATTGAAAGATTGAGCTCATGCATAAATATATCCCCCTCATTTTGCGTATAAACTTAATATAATATAATTTTTATGAGTATACAATATTTTTGCATACTTGTTAAGGCATTATCATGTAGGCTTTTGATTTACAGATTTTTGAAGTTTTGGTAAAATGGTACTATATTATATACTAATTATGAGGAAAGCATACTATGACATATCGATATTCAGACAAAGTGTATTATGGATGGATTAGAATTATCAAAATAATCTTCTGGGTTATTTTTTTCGCATGTATTTTTTTGACATTTAGCTTTCAGATATGGTTAGAGCTAGATGATACTTTTTTTCAGAAAAGGGAAATAGAATATTATCAGGGATGGAAGTATGTGAAACAGGAAGCCTTAGAGGAAATCACGATTCCTACACAGGTAGAAGCCAAAAGGGGAGAAAGTGTTTACTTGCAGAATGTTCTTCCATCAAAAATTCCAGAAGGATATAAGCTTTATATCTGTGGTACTCATCAGGATATGGTAGTGCGTATTGATGGTGAGATTGTAGCGTCTTATGATGGCAGAGTGACGAGATTGTTTGGAACCAGTGCTCCAAGCTATTATTTAACGGTTGATTTACAACAGGATGATGCCTCTAAAAAGATTGAGGTGGAATACTATACAATGATCAGCCGTAAGTCAGGAAGCATTGGTGATATTGTTTATGGAAGTGAAACAGGATTTATTTATTATATTATAAAGCGATATGCCAATACATTGCTGACAGCCGCTTTATTGTTCATCATTGGTATGTGTTTTATTTTCTTTTCTTTGGTTACTAATGTAATTTTTGGGAAAAAACAGGGCTTTCATTATTTAGGTGCATTTCCGATGATGATTGGTCTCATTATTTTTTCAGGATCATACGTTAGACAGTTTTATATGACCAATCTGTCTGCTATGAACATTTTAACATATACGGGTATTGATCTTTGTGCTATCCCGCTACTTTGTTTTTTGGATGAATTACAGCAGTATCGATATAAGCAGTTTTACATTCATATGAAAACAGCGTATTTAGTCTGCTATGTGATTGCACTCTTTTTACATGTTTTCCAAATTAAGGATTTTGCTTCTACAATCTTGGGCTTCCATGTTTTGATTTGTGTTTCTATGGTAGTTGTATGCGGATTGTTTATTTATGATCTCCATAAAAATAAACGTCCTGAGATTGTGGAAAGCTTTGTTGCATTGTGTTTTAGTGGATTGTTTATTTTGATAGAAATTCTTCAGGTTGATATTAAGAATGTTTCTATTTGGGGCTCTTATATGACCATTGGTGTATTGATCTTTTTGATCATCATGAGTTTTACAGCCATGAGTCAGATGCAGCGAAGGGAACATGAGAATTTCAAAGCAATCGAAGCTAGCGAAGCCAAAACAGCTTTTTTAGCTAATGTCAGTCATGAAATTAGAACACCGTTGAATGTTATGCTTGGAATGAATGAAATGATTCTTCGTGAAAGTAATTCAGAGGAATTGACTGGTTATGCAGAAAGTATCCATGAGTCCGGTCGTTCCTTACTGTATCTGATCAACAACATCTTGGATATGACTAAGATTGAATCTGGTAAAATGGAAATTGTTTATGCGGAATTTGATCTTAGAACTTTTTTAGACAATCTAAATAATATTGGAAAGGAAAGAAGCTATAAAAACAAAAATACATTTTTAATACAGGCTTCCGGAGAGCTTCCCGTGAAATTGATTGCGGATGAGCAACGAATTAGACAGATTGTGATCAACTTTATTTCCAACGCAAGTAAATATACAAAAAATGGTGAGATAAAGCTTTGTGTAGAATTGGCAAGCTCTGTAAGAACAGACCCATTGATGCTTAAGTTAAGTGTAGTAGATACAGGTATGGGCATCAAAGAAGAGGATCAACAACGATTGTTTGAGCATTTTACTAGAATGGATCTTGTGAAAAACAGGAAAGTCGAAGGTACTGGTCTTGGTCTTTCTATTTCAAAAGAGCTGGCAGATTTGATGCAGGCAACTATTGGAGTGGAAAGTGAATACGGAAAGGGTTCCTGTTTTTCCTTAACAGTACCTGTAAAATTACCAGAAGAAGAACAGGAAACATTGGGTGAATATGCACCTAATAAGGCGTTAGGACATCAAAAAATTGTGGAACATGGTTTCATTGCTCCAGAAGCGACTGTTCTTGCAGTAGATGACAATCATATGAACCTTGAAGTAATCAAGAGTCTTTTGAAGCGAACGGGAATGGAAATTGATGTGGCAGAGAGTGGAAAGGATTGTTTAGATCTGATCACCAAAAAGAAATATGATATTATTTTATTGGATCATATGATGCCGGAAATGGATGGCGTGGAAACCATTCAGCAAGCCAAGACGTTGGAGGGTAATCTGAATAGAGATACACCATATATTGCGGTAACAGCCAATGCGGTTATGGGAGCAAAACAGATGCTGATCCAAAATGGATTCACTGATTTTGTTTCTAAGCCAATCGTATGGAAAGATTTAGAAAATACCATTCAGAGGTATCTCCCAAAGCATTTGATTGTTGAGTCCGTTATGAATTCAAAACAGCCAGAGTTTACTGAGGAAGAACTTCTTTCTTATGAGGTGCTACTCCATAAATATGATATACAAATGCAGGAAGGACTCAGATATACTGGTGAGGATATTTTTCAGTATGCGAAGTTTCTGGAATTGTTTTATCACTCCTATCCTAAGATTCGGGAAGAATTGGTCAGCAACTTGGAAAAAGAGAATATTGAATATTATACAGTTAAAGTACATGCATTGAAAGGAAACGCGAAATCCATGGGAGCATTGGATTTGTTCTATACTGCTCAGCGAATGGAAAAGCGAGGAAAGCATAAGGATACAGATTACCTGATAAAGGCACAGCATCTACTTTTACTTGAAATGGAAAGAGCGTATCAGGGTGCCGAAGAATTTTTGAATGTAACCAAGCTTTGGGAGGAAGACAGAAGAGAAGATCGACAATTAAATATTACCCTAAGTGAGGAACAATTGAAGGAAGTATTCGAACATTTATCAGATTATATTGAGGATTTTCAATCAGGGGAGGCAATTCGATTGATCAAGGAAACCAGATCTTATCAGCTTGATGAGACAGTAGATAAGCTTTTGATTGATTTAGAACATCTGTTAGATGATATGGAATATGAACAAGCAGAGGAGCTTTTGGAAAAAACATGAGTGAAATAGAAGATAGGGAGAAATTATGAGCGAAAAACGAATGATATTGATGATTGATGATGATAGTATGATGCTTCAGCGTGCTTATGAAATTTTGGAAAAGGAATTTGATGTTAGACAAGCAAAATCAGCAAAACAGGGATTCCAGCTTTTGTCTAGAAAGAAACCGGATTTAATCCTATTGGATATTAGCATGCCAGAAATGGATGGATATGAAACTTTTGAAATGATTCGGAAAATGGAGAATTGTTCAGATGTACCGGTAATCTTTCTTACGTCCTTAGAGGATCCAGAGTCCGAAGTGAAAGGTATTTCTATGGGTGCTGTGGACTATATACATAAGCCATTTGTACCGGAAATACTTATTTCGAGAGTTAATCGCCACTTGGAGGATGCGCTGAAAACCAGAAACCTTGCTATAACAGCTGAGAATAATAACTTGATTGAATTTGATCCAGAGAAGCTGGCAGAAATGGAGAAGGTTCTGTCTGATATGGAGTTTCAGGTAGCTAAGTTAGTCGCTGTTGGATATGAAAATCAGGAAATATCAGATAAACTAATGATTTCTTATAGCTATGAGAAGCAGATTGTATCAAGAATCTTATCTAAACTTGGTGTCAAAAAGCGTTATGAAGTAAAACAGTATTTTGTAAAGTAATTCCATAAATAGAGGGAAATAGAAACGTATCTATCATGAAACTGCCAAAGAAAACAACAAGGCATTTTATGATAGATACGTTTTTTTTTAAGAGTGTACTCTCAGTTACTATGAAGGATGAAAAATAAGTGTTATATTCTTCAAGGTAAGTTACTGATGGAGAAATAAATATGTATACGATTACAAATAAAATGTATTTGTTCGGTAATGTTATCGTTCAAAAAGTTTATTCAGGTGTCGGAGGAACACTAACTTTAAAAACTGTATACGCAGATTATGAAGATCAGACAGTAGTTTTTCATGATGTGTTGTATAGCGAGTTGAATGATGCATTATTAGGGAAAAAAGTGTCGGTGGTTGTTGAATTGCCACTAGAGGAATTAGAACCAAGCATACCAGTTGCGGTGCAACAGTTCTTAACAAAGCAGATGATGAATGATGATCAAGAAGACTTGGGGGAGCAATTGATGAAATCAGGATATCATGTTTATGTAGCATATGAGGAACACGGTGGAGAGTTCCTTACAATTGCGAAAAGTGTAACAATCTAGTGAGATGTTTGTTGAGGAGAGAATGATATGTGTAGAAAAATTTGTTTTGCTGCTTCTTCAGGGGGCCATTTAGAAGAAATTTGCAGATTGACAGAAATTGAAAAGGGACATGATTCATTTTTGGTTACTGAAGCAAGTGATTTCAATGAAATTAAGTTTTGCAACAGGGTGATTCATGTGAGCCAGATTAATCGTCATGAGATTTTATTTCCAATCAAATTTTTACATTTGTTTGTGAAGTCATTCTTTATTTTGAAAAAGGAGAAACCAGACTGCGTTATTTCAACAGGCGCGTTGGCTACATTCCCACTTTGTGTATGGGCTAAATTTTTCAAAATTAAAGTGATTTACATAGAGTCATTCGCCAGAGTAGATACACCATCACTAACCGGCAAATTAATGTATAAGATAGCGGATCTTTTCCTGGTACAGTGGGAAGATATGCTGGAGTATTTTCCAAATGCAATTTATGCAGGCGGTATATTCTAATTAAGAGGTAGACGAGAAAGGAATAAAGTTATGATGACAACAGAAAGTACAAGTGTGAAGTTGATTAAGGATCTTGATGTGACTGACCTTGCAGGGGAAAAAGTAATGATCGATTTTGGTACAGGTAAATATTTTATGTTAAAAGGTCCTGCTAATGATATTTGGGATATGTTAACAGAAGAAGATCAGCTTACGATTAAAGAAATCGTTGACAGACTTATGGAAGAATTTGATGTTGATTATCAGACCTGCTATAATTCAGTACTTGAGTTTGTTGCACAGATGGCAAACTATGAATTTGTAAGTTTAAACGAATAATAGAATTGATATAGAGAGGAACTATGCTTACGCATAGTTCTTTTTTTGTTTGATAGGAAAGTTCTCCGAACTTACCTATCAAATAAAAAGCTCCGCGATGGATCGCACCTCGCGGAAAGGAAGATAATGCGACGCATTCCGCTCGGGCGCGAAAGAGTGCGAAGCACTCTTTGTTCTTTGATAGGAAAGTTATAAAATTTCTATAAATAAAAATCTATGCAAATTATTCAGACAATTTGTTAAAAATAATTGCATTTGCATGCAATTGATGATAAAATGATATAAGATATTAGAATTGTGGATGAATAATATAGAACGATAATTATATTACAGAAAGAAATAGGTAGGCTAGAATGGAAAAATTTGGATTAAATAGTTTGGAATTGGATACTCTTGGAGAAATTTCCAATATTTGTCTTGGAATTTCCGCAACTACATTAAATGTACTGCTTCATAATGATGTAAATATAACAACACCATTTATTTCAGTTCATAGCAAAGAAGAGATTGAAAAGAATTTTATGAAAGAGAGAGTCGCTGTGCGATGCAACTATGTAGTTGGTTTGATTCGTAGTGATCTTCTGTTACTGCATGTGAACGATGCTAAGAAAATCGCCGATCTTATGATGGGTGGTGATGGAAATGGTATGTTTGCAGAAGGAGATTTAAGTGATCTTCACTTGAGCGCTGTTTCGGAAGCAATGAATCAGATGATGGGAGCGTCAGCTACTGCCTTAAGTAATATGTTAGATACGCCTACTGATATTTCCACTCCAGAAAGTAAAGTTACCAAAGCAAGTGATATGATTTTAAATACATTTCCAGATGAAGAAACCTTTGTATGTATAGAGTTTAGGATGAAAGTTGGAGAAGTTCTTACGTTTAAAGCTGTTCAAGTATATCCTTATCAGGTAGCAAAGCAGATTAGTACTATTTTTTTGGAAAAAGAAAATGAAATGAAGAATTTGTAAGATAGTTTGCACGAAAATGTCGATAGATGTCGAAATATAACGAAGAGTTAGACCTAGTCAGATGTCTTTTTTACAATTATAATGAATATACATTCTCGATATGGTAGTAGATGTCGAAAAAAGTCGAGAGTGAGGGAAAAAGTTGTAAAAGGGGTGACGTCATATGACAAATGGGCTTGCAAGACTTGATAGTTGTGGTAATGACGTAAAAGGTGCAATTATCCGGTTTAGAGGCAATGAAAGTAATTATGTACGTTTTTTGAAGAAGTTTCTTACTGATCCTACAGTTGAACAAATGAACTATTGTCTGGAAATTAAAGATTATGAGCAGGCAGAGAATTATATATCAGCGATCAGCGGGGTGGCTTCCAATTTAGGTTTAACGAATTTGCAAAATGCAAATAATGCGATTCATAGAAAGATTAAACAGGGCAGTGCAGAAGATATGAAAGGTGAATTGATTGAGTTACGAAGAGTCTATGATGAAACAGTAAATCTGATTGAGGCGTTGTAAAAACAAAAATCACATAATGAAATGGATAGAGCTGTGAAAACGCAAAAATGCGTTTTTACAGCTTTTTTTATGCTGGTTTATAAAGCAGTGTTTACGAGTGGAATAAGCGAGGAAAAACGAGATGAACATAATATTGTTGATAAATATCTGTTAATAAGAATATAAATGTTAAAAAAACATAAACTGTCAGATAATACGCGAAATTCACTTGCGAATCAATACATTTTTGTGGTATGATTATATTGATTCTACTGTGAAGAATAGTCGTTAGTATGCGTAATTCATACCAGTTTTTTGAAGTACAAATAGAGGATTTTGACAATGAAACCAAAGATAAATGGAAATTTGGATCATAATCAAAAGAATGATTTGGATAAAGAAAAATTGAATCAGAAAAAGACTGAGAAAAAGTGCGAGATAGAACTGATCATTATAGTATCTATCTTGGTTTTGTGCGTCCTTTTGGGAACAATCGGAATCATAGGCCGATTAAAGCAGGGGGATACCTTTGGTGATATTGTGGGTATGTTACAATTCGAAGTATCTGCTGATGAAGATGAAAATATGAAAACTACTACGAATGGGTATTTTGTAGTTACGGGTGGAATAGAGGGAAAGGATTATATGTATGCCAAACAGGCGCTGATCGTGCAATCATCTACACCACTTTTTGTATCTACAAAGGGAGAACTTACTGGAGAAGAGCAGATTAGAATCCAGGTAGAAAATGGGATAGCAGACTTAACCTTTGATTCTGTGAAGATTAATACTTCAAGTATTGATAATTCCTATGCGGTTTTGATTTCAGATGGTGGTCTGCATTTGACATATACAGGTGAAAATGAAATATCAAGTGGTGCATTTAAAGCGGGAATTCAGTCAGATGGTTTTCCGCTGATTTTGACTGCAAAAGGTGAAGATGATAGTTTGACGGTGACTGGTGGGTATTCCGCTGCTGGTATCGGAAGTGGCGAGGGAAAAACAGCAGGTGTGATCACCATTGAAGGTGGAAATATTCGTGCGGTAGGGGGTAATAATGGAGCGGGAATTGGAGCAGGAAGTGGAGGAAGTGTACAAAGCATCCTGATTCAGAACGCAAATCTAAAGGTTTCAGGTGGTTATGGTGGAGCCGGAATTGGTGGTGGAAATGCAGGTGATTCCGGGTACGGTGATGTGGAAAACATTGAGATTATTGATTCTAATATAACAGCATTTGGCGGGAGCAGTGCGGCTGGAATTGGTGGCGGATTTAAAGGTTCGACGTCAAGTGTTTATATTGTGAATAGTGAAATCCAGGCACGAAGCGATGCTTATGGAGCTGGAATTGGTGGTGGAAATAGTGGTAAAGGTAATGGAATCACTATTTTGAATAGTAATATCACTGCAATCGGAGGCGAGTATGGAGCCGGAATTGGTGGCGGCTATCAGTCTGGTGGAGAATCCATTCATATCACTGTTAGTGAGATCAGTGCTTCTGGTGGAAAATATGGAGCCGGAATTGGTGGTGGTTTTCAAGGAAGTGCTGAAAATATTGTGATAGATACAAACTCCAGTGTTTATGCCTGGGCAGGAGAAAAGGCAGCAGGCATTGGAAGTGGAAATAATATGAACAATGAGGATGGAAATGTAGTTGCATCTATTGCAAATGCGAAAGATATTTCTATCAAAGACAGTTTTGTATATGCTGTTGGTGGAAGTGAGGGATCAGGAATAGGTGGTGGTAATCTAAGTTCTTGTCAGTCACTTTCTATTGCAAGTTCAGAGATTGTCGCAATTGGAGGCGCATATAGTTCTGGAATTGGTGGCGGGAACTATGGAAAAGCACAAAATATTGTAATCAAAAATAGTGAAGTGAGATCCAATGCTGGTGTGTGGGGGGCAGGAATTGGTGGAGGATTTTCCGGAACACTTGATAATCTATATGTAGAAGCGAGTATCGTGTATGCTGTTGGAGGAGGAGATGATCTATATCCGGCGGCAGGTGGAGCAGGAATTGGCGGAGGTGATTCTGCCGGCGCAGATAATATTCAAATTATCCGAAGTACGGTTGAAGCGACATCGCTGGGTTATGGAGCAGGAATCGGTGCCGGTGGACGAGGCGGAAGTCTAGGGCAGATACTGATAGATGGAGGTAGTGTAAAAGCTGTTGGCGCGAATGCAATTGGTGATGGATTGAACCAGGTGGTAACTCCGATCAATTCTGATGGAAAGATGCTTTATCCTATTGTGATCGAACTGGCAAATGTAGTGGAAGTGCAAAAGGCAGAACAGGTGATAGTACAGTACGAATCTGGAGAAGAATATGCTTTTGATATTGGAGAAGCCATTCCAGATGATAATGGCCAGTTGTGTTTGTATTTGCCAGAAAATATGAGTATTATCTCCGTTAAAACCAAGGCAGGAATTTATTATCCATATTATCATGAAACTGTGATGGTGACAGATTCTGATAAACAGATCCATTCTTTTTCTCAGGATGTTACGTTGAAAGAACTGGGATATATATTGGGAAATGAGGAAGCGGTTTATTTAAGCGATATACAGATGCAGGAACTTTCCCAAAACGGGTATCTTGCAATACCGGTGGATGATCAATGGAACAATGGAACAAAGATTAAATTACAGGGACTTGCAACGGATTCACAAACAATGTTTTCTGCTTGTAATGAGCAGATTATGAAAAAAGGAATGGCATCTTTGTATGTAACTTTAGTTGGTAACGACAAGGTTACCATGAGAGATTATGTTGTGGAGTTTTATCGAAAAGATTCAGATTTTATTCCTAAATCCAGAGAGGAATTGGATGGAATTCAATCAGATGTATCTTTGGTTTATGAAATTGAAGGAAAAACATTTTTACTTTCTGAAAAACAGGTGGAAGAAGCAGCAAAAACGGGCGGTGTAACGATTTCATTGTCTGGACTTACATCGAAAGATGCTGTGATCTTAGTTTCAACTGTGGATATAGATGGAACATATCTTGGTACTAAGAGCTTGTCTTTGCGTGATGGAAACGGTTCGGTGAAGATCAGTGCAGAGGGCAAACAATATCAGCTTTCTTTTCATGTAATGAGCTGTAATGCTTCTTTGGCTTCTTTATCCTATGTTTTCCAGGGAAATGAATATGATCTTAGTGTTGCCCAGCTTGCCCAGGCAGCTGGAAATCAGGGAGTTTCTATTTTGGTAACAGCTAAGGTTTACGGAGAAGAAATGATTACATTTCGTCCAGTACCAAAGGATGAATCCGCCTATACGATTCGAGAAAACGAAATTACCATATCTCAAAAAAGAAAGACGGTTTTGATCACTGTGTATGCAGAAGATAAGACCTTCACTAAGAATTATTTAATCATATGTAATTAGATTGAAAAGTAAATTTCTTTTCAATCTAATTACATTTTTTTATTTATCATGGAAAATAGTTTCCATTCAAGTAAAGCTATGATAGAATAAGACAAAGCTTTATATGAGGAGAAAATAAATAATATGACAACGTTTACTATGGATCAGGCATCTATGAACTGGATGATCATTGCAGCTGTTGTAGGTGTGCTGTTACCAATCATTACTTTTGTGTTTTGGTGGAAGAAAAAACAAGCATCGGTGCTTCCAATGATAGCAACAGCAATGCTTTCGTATCTTGTGACATCTTCCTTGAAAAATTTTATTGAGATGATGATCTTTAAGGGAATGGGATTTACGAATGATGCAACATTATCCAAAAAGGATCAGATGGTTGCAGTAACCATTGATGGGGCGTTAACAGCGGTATTGATTGTTATTTCCGTATTATTGATCTTAAAATATTTTTTGAAAAATTATAAAACCAGAGAAGTAGCTATTTCTACAGGTATTGGTGTTGGCTTAATGAATTGCCTTGGCTCTGCACTTAGAAACTTTTCCATGTATATGACAGTGAGTACCATTAATGAAAAAGGTTTTGAGAATACTTACAATTTGGAAGAGATGGAACAGACAGATATTGATAAGTTAATAGAAAGTCTTGCTAATCTAGTAAATACACCAACCTCTAAATTCATATTATCTGCGGTTGCAGTTGTATTGCTGTTCGTGATGGAAGTGTGTGTTGGAGCCTTGTTGTTCTTTGCATTTTTTGAAAAGACAACATACAATTATCTGATTGCAGTGGTAGCAAGAATGGCATTTGATGTATTGGCTGGTGTTATGACAGATCAGTGGGCATGTATTGCAGTTCTTTTGGCACTCAATGTAGCGATGGTATTCTATGTGATCAAAACTTATCAAAAGAGTGAAATTCCTGAGATTGATCCAGAAAAGATCAAGGAGCAGAAGGAACAAAGTCTTTTAAGGGCTACAAAGAAAAATCAGGGTGAGAAAAGCATCAGTGCTGTTATGAAACAGTCCAGCGTACTTAAGAATTCTGAGGAAAAGAGTGAGTAACCATGTCGATCGAACATATTCTATGCTACAATGTGTTTAGTGTGAATTATGAGCATGATATTGCATTTATTGGATTATCCGAATACGAAACAGAAGAGATGAGTATTACAAGAATTTTCTTTGAAACGCAGGGACAGCTGTATGAGCTTTCTTACCTGTTTTCTGTGAAGTATGATTGTGACAGCTATAAGTTGCTTCGTATCAATCCAGAGGATGTTTATCTTGGAAAAACCAATACAAGCTATTTTCTTCCAAAGGTTGGAAGTGACATGCTGTTCTCTTTCCAGGGCGATGATTATATGAGTGAATTCTTTGGATTCCTTTTTAACTTAGATATTGAATTATATGATGGACTGTATGTGGATTATGAGAACATGCAGGAAGTAAAAGAAGTGGAATTGTATAAGGCGATTTGGAAGGTACATTGATTTTTGATTGCAGGACTAAAGTTTTTGGTTAGATAAACCGATGTAACTTATGAAACGCAAACACGGATGTGGAAGTGGGGTATGAACTATGGCAGTAATGAATCAAAGATCAGGAACTTCAAGTACTGAATATTTTATTGAGAGACTTCATGATATTCGTAAGGAAGCATATGAAGCAAAGATGAAACGCCTTGAAGGGAAAAATAGTGCTGTCAAGACAACGAAGACACTTGGTAAGCAGATAGGTTACTCATTTAAGAGTGGTCAGGATGCTGCGTTTGCTAGCAAGTTTTCTTATTCCTTTTCTGGTGGATCCAAGATTTCTCCTGGAAAAGTGAAAAAGAAATAGAGAATTGTTTATAGGATATGGTGGTGAAGAGCATGAGAATGGTTTCATTTTCGTGCTCTTTTTTGTTCCTGTCTTGTTTTTTAAGGATAGATTTTTTATACTGTAGGGTAGGATAACATAGGAGGAATAGTCATGAATCATACAATTGTGACATTGAAAAAGGGTGAAGGAAGAACCATTAAGGCAGGTGGCTTATGGATCTTTGATAATGAAATAGATACAATTACAGGAAGCTTTAAAAATGGTGAGATTGTAACCGTACATGATTTTGATGGATATCCAATGGGTAAGGGATATATCAATCAGAATTCAAAGATCCGCATTCGTATGATGACAAGAAATGTGGAGCAGGAGATTGATGATGCATTTTTAGAAGCCCGTTTGCAGGCAGCCTGGGATTATAGAAAAAATGTAATGTTTGGTGGGAATACTGATCTGAATCTTCCAGGAATTGGAACAACCCAAAGACCTGATTTGAGCTGTTGTAGAGTTGTTTTTGGCGAGGCTGATTTTTTGCCTGGTATTACCATTGACAAGTATGCAGATGTATTGGTTGTAGAATCCTTAACACTTGGTATGGAGCAGTTTAAGGAGCGGATAGTTTCCTTGTTGAAGAAAATCATGGAAAAGGACGGTATCATAATCCGGGGTGTTTATGAGAGAAGCGATGCCAAGGAGCGAATCAAAGAGGGACTAAGTACCCATAAAGGTTTTATCGGAGAAGAATTTGATACAGATGTTGAAATCGTAGAAAATGGTGTTCACTATATGGTGGATGTTGTAAATGGCCAGAAAACAGGATTTTTCTTAGATCAGAAATACAATCGTTTAGCGATGCAAAGAATTTGTAAGGATAAGAAGGTTTTGGATTGTTTTACGCATATGGGAACCTTTGCATTAAATGCTGGTATAGCAGGTGCAAAGGATGTAACTGGACTTGATATTTCGGAGTATGCAGTATCTCAGGCTACGGAAAACGCCAAAAGAAACGGATTATCGGATACAGTACATTTTCGTTGTGCCAATGTGTTAGATGAACTTCCTAAATTAAATGCTGCAGGGGAGAAGTATGATGTGGTGATTTTGGATCCTCCTGCTTTTACAAAGTCTAGAGAGGCAACTAAGAATGCCATTAAGGGATACCGTGAGATCAACATGAAAGGGCTTAAGCTTGTAAAGGATGGCGGTTATTTTGCTACCTGTTCCTGCTCGCATTTTATGACACAGGAGCTATTGGAAAAGACAGTAAAGGAAGCTGCCAAGGCAACTCACAAACGACTTCGTCAGATCGAAATCCGTACACAGGGTCCGGATCATCCAATTCTTTGGGCGAATTCGGTAAACACACCAGAGAGCTATTATCTGAAATTCTTCATCTTCCAGGTGGTGGAGGAAAAATAGAAAAATAAAACTTTACACAATAGAATTTCGAGAAGTTTCGTGATAGAATACAACTATAATGTATTATCTTGGAGAGGATAACAGGTGGTTTGTATGGAATTGAGTGAATGGAAGAAATTATATGAGTCTGATGACTTTAAGAAAGAATATGAATGTCCGGGGGAAAGATTTGGTGCGCTGTATCACAAGAATGGTACTAAATTCCGAGTGTGGGCTCCATTGGCAAAGGAAGTAGTACTTCATTTATATAAGGCAGGTACGGACACAGAAGAGGTACTGGATACTGTGGCCTATGATGAAGTGGTTGCGTCCTATGGCAAAGGCATTCAGATGAATCAGGGAACTAAGGGCATATTCGAAATCTCTTTATCAGGTGATCTTCATGGAGTGTATTACACCTATGAGATTAGAAGAGAGAATAATGGTGCATTAGAAAGCATTGAAACACAGGACCCATATGCTACTGCAGTAGGTGCTAATGGACATCGCAGTATGGTAGTTGATATGGAGAAAACCAATCCAATGAACTGGGATATGGATAACCGTTTTGTAAGAAACGCAGACTCAGCTATTATTTATGAGTTACATGTCAAAGATTTCTCTAATGATCCGCATTCTGGTATCAGTGAAGAAAACAGAGGAAAGTATCTTGCATTTACAGAAGAAAATACAACTGTTGATTCCGAGGGCTTATTCTCAACGGGTATCAGTTACTTAAAGGAATTGGGAATCACACATGTACATTTGCTTCCAACCTATGATTTCGGTTCTATTGACGAGCTTGGAAGTTCTGAGCAGTTTAACTGGGGCTATGATCCAGTAAACTATCGTGTACCCGAGGGTTCATATGCTACAGATGCACTTCATGGTGAGGTACGTATTTTTGAATTTAAGCAGATGGTAAAGGCATTGCATGATGCAGGAATGGGAGTAATCCTTGATATGGTATTTAATCATACTTTTTCCATGGATTCTCCACTTCAGAAATGTGTCCCATATTACTACTATAGACAGGATGAGGATGGAAACTTATTAGATGGTGCCAGCTGTGGAAATGAAACAGCCAGCGAGAGAGCAATGTATCGCCGTTATATGATCGATACTGTACTATTCTTTGCTACAGAGTATCATATTGATGGATTTCGTTTTGATCTGATGGGTGTTCATGATCATGAAACCATGAATGAAATTAGAATGGCTGTGAATTCGTTACCTAAAGGAAAAAATATTTTAGTATATGGAGAACCATGGTCAGCAAAACCAGTAAGCTTCAAGGAACCACTTGTGCCGGCAAATAAGGCGCATATTCGTTATTTAGATGAAAGGGTTGCAGTTTTTCATGATGGAACAAGAGATGCCATCAAAGGAAGTGTTTTCGAGGCAAAAGAAGGCGGATTTGTAAATGGTGGAGAGAAAGATTTTTCTGAAGAGATTAAGCACTCGATCTTTGCATGGTGTGATACAGATAATGAGGAAACACCAAAATCTCCTAAGCAGGTTATCTCATATGTTTCTGCACACGATAATTATACTTTATGGGATAAGCTTGTACTTACCATGGATGAAGAGGAAGATTTTGTACATGGAACAGGAGATATCTTAAAGACCAATAAACTGATTGCAGCGTTGCTTCAGATGAGCCTTGGTACACCATTCTTCCAGGCAGGTGAAGAATTTGCAAGAACAAAGTTTGGAGATGAGAATTCTTATATTTCTGCTCCATCCATCAATCAGCTCGATTGGAAGAGAAGAGTGGTAAGGGATGAACTTGTTCAGTACTATAAGGGTTTGATCCAGTTAAGAAAGATGTGTCCAGTGTTTACATCAGATAATCCAGAAATTATAAAGAATTTTGTATTTGATATGGTGGAAAAATCGTTAGTTTCTTATCGAATCAAGAAAACCGGCTGTTTAAAATGGACACAACTTATGGTAGTATTGAATGCAGGGGATATGATGAGAGGCATTCCAGTTCCAGATGGAAAATGGCAGTTATTGGTAGACAATGAGTCCAGCATGCATTTTAAGGATTCACCTGTGTTTATAGAAGATTCAGTAAATGTGCCAGGACACTGTGCAGTGATCCTGGGAAAGATTATGAAGGTGACTGCTGATAAAGAGGAATTTGAAAGCCGAATGAAGGATCGTATCCCAAAAGGAGGAAAAGCAATGGACTTTTTATCAAAGGTAACAGAAAAGCTTACAGAAACAGGTAAATACGCTGCAGAGGTAGTAAAGGATACATCAGAGATCATTTCCTTAAAGAATCAGATTTCATCCTTAAAGAAAGAAAATAAAGGAATCTATGAACAGATTGGAAGAAGAGTATTTGAAATGGAAGCTTCCAAGGAAGAATCGCCATTCCATGATCTTTTTGAAAAGTTGAAGGAAAATGAGGAGCAGATTCAACGTCTCCAGCAGAAAGTGGATCTGATGAAAGATTCAAAACGTGCATAGGGATAAGTGACGGACTTGAAATTAAAAACAATTGCATTGACTGATGGGTGATGACATTAGGTTAAGAGCAAATAAGGGAAGGGGCTGTAAAAAAACTCCCCTAAAAAGAAAATCGCTTAGACCGTGAGGTTTAAGCGATTTTTTGGTATAATTAATTATGCCAATAACCAATCATACAACTGATGTTAATTATACAGCTCGTCAGCTGAAATTACCATTAGAGATCGAAAAATTAATTGATATTTCTGATCCGGTATATACTTTCTGTGAAGTTATGGATCACATCGACCTATCAAGATATTTTGTAGAGAAGGGCTACAAAACAGGTCGTCCAAGATGTGATGCTCAGAAGTTGCTTAAGGTTATACTGTTTGCTTTTATGGAGCATGTTTTTTGTTCATTAAGAGACATTGAAAAGATGTGCAAGACAGATATCCGATTCATGTATCTACTTGATGATATGAAGGCTCCATCCTTTGCTACATTCGGCAACCTTATTCGTAATGAATTAACTGAATCTATTGAACATATTTTCAATGATATCTACACATACATTTTTGATGTTGATAAAGTTGATCTTAATCATACCTACATTGACGGAACAAAAATCGAAGCTAATGCTAACCGTTATTCCTGGATCTGGAAGAAATTGTGTATAAAGAACAGGGACAAGGTGTTTGAAAAGATTTCTGTTCTTATAGATGAAATCAATGATAAGACATTGTCATTCCTTGGTATAAAAATAGAAAAGCGTGAAGAATACGCTATAGATTATCTAGAAAACGTTCTTGATGAATTAAAGGCAACAGGTATAAATCCTAAGGAGTTTGTAAACGGGCGTGGTCATAGAAAAACTATGGAGCAGCGTCAGTACCAAAAACTCGAAGAATACAAAGACAGACTTAAAGCTTATGCCAAACACATAGAGGTTTGTGGTGACCAAAGAAATAGTTATTCAAAAACTGATCATAGTGCTACTTTTATGAGAGTAAAGAGTGATTACATGGGTAATGGTCAGCTACTTCCAGCTTATAACCTTCAGGCAGCTATCTGTGATGAATATATAGCAGTTATTGATGTGAAGCAGTACGCATCAGATATGGAATGTTTCGTTCCATTAATGGAGAAATTCAATACAACATATGGTCATTATCCTAAATATCCTGTAGCTGATGCAGGTTATGGTTCTTATAATAACTATCTTTATTGCGCTGAGCATGGTATGGAAAAATACATGAAATTTACCATGTTTGAGAAAGAAACGAAGGATGAAAAATATCATAATGACCCATATCGTGCAGTGAATTTTAAAACTGATGAAAAAGGAAATCTCATATGCCCTAATGGCAGGAAATTTATTTATAAGTATGACAAACATGTTTATAAGAATAAATATGGTCGTACAGAAGAAATATACGAATGTGAAGATTGTTCAGGATGTCCACATAAAGATAAGTGTTGTAAAAGAGCTTCTGGAAATAGAACAGTGAAAATGAATCGTGAGCTCACGTCTATTCATGAAGAAGTAATAAATAATCTGGAGACAATCCATGGTGCATTACTTTGCATGAATAGAAGCATTCAATCGGAAGGAGCTTTTGGAATAATCAAATGGGACAGATCATACAAGAGACTCTTTAGAAGAGGTCAGGAAGCTGTGATTTTAGAACTGACATTAATTTCTTGTGGTTTTAACCTTTACAAATATCACAATAAGAAAAATCGTGCAGTGCTGGCTGCATAAAAATAGATAGATGTACAATTCAAATCAAGTCTGCCGTCGGCAGGCTTAAGAAATCATATCTAAAATCGGGCGTAAGCCCATAATTCAACACTTCTATGAAAAAAGTTAAGGATGGCATCACCTTTCGGTGAACCATCCTCACTTTATGGCTGTTTTTTTACAGCCCCTTCTTTTTTAAGTTAGTGTGTTCGGGATAAGCAGGATAAAATTCGAGAGATAATATAGTACAAGAATGGATGGGTATACGGATTGAGTAATAAAGTTAACACAGTTTGTACTGGAATGTGTGAATTGCTTTGAAATGGAGGATATGAAGGAACTTGGCTAATAAGCAGATGAGTAGTTAAACATAAATAATCTAAATTGAAACTAGAAAAACGAAAAAACGATAAAAAATAGTTGACATTAAGTTTACGTGGTGATATATATATATACTCATACAAGACGTATACAAAATTAAGAGAAGATGAATTTGAGCAAACGTAGGAAGAAAAGAACGTTAGTTTGTTTTTGTATCTGTATGTTCAAATATAAGAATGTAAAATGATGTATATCAATGTTTATGAGCCGTTTTTATCTTAATTTATGATTAGAGTATGGGTAAAATGAGAGAGAAAGAGGAAAATATACGATGAGAAAAAGTAATAAAGTGTTATGTTATTTATTGTCAGCTGTTATTGGTATTTCAAGTTTGTGTAATGCTAATACCATAACGGCTCAGGCAGCTTGTATTCAACCATCTAATGTTTCTACAAATAAACCAGGAGTTGGAACAGTAAATACAGCATCGTCTGATTTGATTGTAAGGAGTACACCTAGTACGAGTGGAACTAAACTAACTTCTTTACCAAAGGGATCGTTAATAATGATTGTAGGGAGATCATCAGATGCTCAGTGGTATAAAGTTAGATATGCAAAAAGTAAAGATGATGCAACGGAAAGATATGGTTGGGTGAAAGCTTCATATATCGCCTTTGTTACAGATATAGCAGGTGGATTTAAAGTGAAAACAAGTGGCGGAAATTTGAATTTGCATCCAATGTGGGGAGAAACAAAGACTCCTATTGGTAAAATTCCAAATGGCACAATCATTCCACATTATGCTAGAGATGATTCATATGGATATGATAGTGATTATTTCCAAACAGTCTATGCTGATCGAGGCACAGGATTAGTGAGTGCAAGTTATTTAATTAATATAATATACTAATTATTTGTATTTTCGCCAAATAAAGAGAATCTTTATTTGGTGGTTGATTTTTGTATTGTCTAGAATAAGTATATGGAGTGAATGAATGAAAAGAAGTATTTTATTGGGATTTTTAATCTGTACATTTTTATGTGTAATTGGATGTGGAAAAGAAAAAAAAGAATTAAACACAGAATATGGATTAGATAATGATGGTATTGAATATATTGATGTGACAAATGATTGTGATGAGTGGAATGCTACACATGTTTCATTACTAAATTCTTATGCTGATACAGTGATTCAAAATAATAAGCTTTATGGTATCCGTGAAAATGAAAATGGATATCATATCGATATTTGGGATATGGAGCATTTTGAACTGCTGGATGATACAGTTTTTATGGAAACAGATACTATATTGGATTTCTCAGTATCTGATGAAGGTATGTTGTATGTGATGGAATGTGTGGATAATGAGTTTAGATTTCATAAGCTTGATATTGCAAGTGATAAAAATGAAGTAATATCTCTAGAACTTGAGGATATAGATGAAATTGTTCGTGATGATGTAGAAATGAAAGATTTTTATTTCGATGATACTGGGAATTGTTATATATGGTGTAATTTATTATCTTATAATAGTCAGGCTTCAAAGAATAGAAAAATCCCTGCATATAATATGGTTGATAGGATTTATGTAAAAGATCGTAATCTACAAACAGTATACTATGAAGATGTATTGAACAGCGGATATGGAAAAATATTATTTGCTAAAATTGATGAAACAGGAAGCTTTTCCTTTGTTGCATGTGATGAAGAAGAGAATCTTTATTATGAAAAATTAGATAAGGGTAGTTTAGAAAAAAGAGAGATAGAAAAACTAGATTTTTATCTGCCGTCAGATTTTATTGAAATATTAGCTGTAACGAAGGATGGTTTTATTTATTGCGAAGGGAATGTATTACATGAATTTCAAGTAAAAGAAAAATGCAGTAAAAAATTGTTTGATTTATCAGCTTTTGGTATTATGAGTAGACAAATTGTGAGTTTCACACAAAATGATGATTATTATGAAGTGATAGATTATTATGGAGAAGATTATCATTGTGAGTATTCAAAAATATATAAGGATTCTGTAGACCATATAAGTGTGACATTGGGTACTGTGTATATTTCAGATGATTTGGAAAGGTGTGTTGCTGAATATAACCGATCGCAACAAGATGTGCAAGTGATTATGAAAGACTATGGTGATGACAAAAAAGGATATGACTCTAATGTTCAGGATTTTAAAATGGATCTTATTCAAGGAAAGGCACCTGACCTAATGGTTGTTGATGGAATGGGCATTAGTGAATTATCAGATAAAAATTTATTTGTTGATTTGAATGAATATTTACAGAAAGATTCAGAACTAAAAAAGGAAGATTTTGTTCAGGAAGTATTAAACGCATATGATCAAAATGGAAAACTATATTCGTTATCACCTATGTTTACAATTTATACTATGGTAGGAAAAAAGTCTATTTGGAATGAATCTGAAGGTATATCAATTGGAGAAATGAAAGAAATATTAGATTTCTATGAAAAGGATATTAATGCTATAAGTGGTTTTTCGGAAGAAGAAACTGTTTTAATAGATTTATGTACCTCAAGTATGGATACATTGATTGATTGGAAAACAGGAAATTGTTATTTTGATTCTGAATATTTTCGTGAGATGTTGGATTTTTCAAAAGAGTATTCGTGGAATGAGTATAGTTTATTAGAGGGTGTTAAAAAAGGTGAAATACTTCTATCGGAAGCATATATTTCTAGCGTCTCGGATTATCAAATTTATAAAGAAATATATAATGAGGATCTTGCTTTTGTAGGATATCCAACTGAAAATAGAACGGGTACAACAATTAAGTTTTTAGGAGATGATTTGGCAATTAATCAATCTTCTTCCTATAAGGATGAATGTTGGGATTTTATGAAATATTATATATTGAATGGTTGCCAAGATATAGGTTTTCCTTGTGTTGCAAAACTATTTGATGAAAAAATGTCACAAGCAATGGAAGCTAAAGTTGAAATTGATGAGGAAGGATATGCGTATGAATTGTGTAGTGGGTCATATTATGAAGGCGATTATGGGTTTGATGTTTTTGAGGCTTCACAAGAAGATGTTAAGGCTGTGAAAGATTTGATATCTAAGGTGGATATGAAACGTGAGTATCATCAGGAGATTAACAATATCATTTATGAGGAAGCGCAAGCTTATTATCAAGATCAGAAATCCATAGATGAGGTTGTGGAAATTATACAAAGTAGAGTATCCATGTACGTAAAAGAACAAATGTAAGTTTGAAAAGACAATTTGAAATTCAAAGTAATGAAGAGAAACAATAAAAGAACAGCCAATGGTTCGTTTTAGAACCATTGGCTAATTTTTACGTTTAAAGAAGTATTCTTGGTACTTTGTTATCAGTTACCTGGCTGAGCAGGACCAGGTTGCTCAGGACCTTGTGGCTGTTCAGGAGCCGACTGTTGTCCGGGCTGTTCCTGTTGGGTTGGAACTTCAGTTCCCATATTGTAATAACCACCAAGTTCTGCTTGTTGCTGTGCTGCAATAGCAGCAGAGTTAGGATCTGCAAAGAACGCAGCATTGTGAGGACATGTGCCTGTCACATTATAGGAATAAACAACATTTCCTGCAGCATCTACTGTGGTAGAACCGCTAAGAACCTTTTCATCTTCCTGAGGCATCAAAGTACAGGTACCCCAGATCTTAAATGGACATTCTGGACTGGCAACACTATAGACACCATTTGTACTATAGGCACATAACCATCCGGCATAGTGTACATCACAGCTTTCTGTTGGAACAGTTCCTTCTGCAAAGTACTCTGTCGTTACTTTTGAACAAAGCCCCTCAATAGGCAATTTACCAGACTGTGCACATACCTGACATGTGGTAATGCCACTTGGCATTGTAAAGCCCTTTGCTGGAAGATCTTTATGGATCTCCTCCATAACCGCTCTCCATAAAGTCTTTGCAAGATTCTTGGATTCTGGATTGGTCATTTTTTCGTTGTTATCATAACCTGCCCATACAGATGCAGTATAGTAAGGGGTAAATCCACAGAACCATACATCATTGTAAGATGAGGTTGTACCTGTTTTACCAGCAATGGCCATTCCTGTAGAACCGCCAAAGTTACATTTGGTACCAGTTCCTTTGGTTACTACGTCTACCATGGCACTGGTTAACAGATAAGCAGTAGTTTCCTTTAGTACCTGAGTCTGTTCAGGCTCTGAGTTATCGATCAAAACAGAACCGTCAGCATTTAAGATCTTGGTATAAAGCTTAGGTGCACAGTAGGTACCGCCATTTGCAATGGTTGCATAGGCGGCATTTAATTCTAAATTTGTAACACCATCTGTAATACCACCTAAAGCCAACGGCTGTTGAATATCTGAAAAGACCTGTCCATTAGCGTCTACACGTCTTTCTACCAATGTGGTGAATCCAAATTTCAAAAGATAATCATAGCCTAACTGTGGTGTGATCTGGGTTAAGGTCTTTACTGCAATGATATTAGCAGACTGTTCAATACCCCAACGAAGAGACTGGATTCCTTCATATCTGGCTCCCCACCAGTTTTTCACAGGGGTTCCAGTGCTATATCTATATGGTGCATCAATCTGAACAGAGGCAAGTGTTAAGCCTGCGCTGTCTAGGGCAGGCGCATAGGTAGATACAATCTTAAAGGTGGAACCTGGCTGTCTTTTTGAATCAGTTGCACGGTTTAGGGTTCTGCTTCCTTCCTTGGTACCACGACCACCTACCATAGCAACAACATAACCGGTGTACTGGTCACACACAACCAAAGAAATCTGAGGCTGCGGGGTCAATGTAATGCTTTCGGCATAAATACTATCCCCTTCTCCTAATAAGGAACTACTGTATGCTTCAGTTGCTGCATAAGCGTCTTCCTGAGAAGAATAAATCATATTAAAGTTTTTATTTGTCTCTTCCCAGTATTTTTTGTACATTTCGGAACTGAAGTTTTCCAGGGAACCATCAGCCCGTTCAATGGTTAAGTCATATTTTAGGAGCCAATCAATATCCTTTGGATAGTTTTCTTCATTCTGGAATACACTGTCGGCAATCGCCTGCACAGAAGAATCCTGTGTAGAGAAGATACGAAGACCACTACTGTAAAGTGCCATATAGGCCTGAGTATCATTATATCCAAGTCGATCCTTTAGATCCTGCAATACACTGTCTGTAACAGCATCCACGAAGTAGGTGTTTACAGAATTATTGATAACGACTTCATTGACTTCCTTAATTCGGGAGTAAACATCATCAGCCACAGCCTCATCATATTCAGCCTTAGTGATATATCCCTGTTCCAACATCTTATTTAGTACTTCGCCTCTTCGATTCGCATTCTTATCAGGATGCGAGATAGGATTGTACTTAGATGGGTTCTGGGTGATGGCTGCGATAACAGCACATTCTGATAAAGTAAGCTCATAGGTAGATTTGTTGAAATATCGCTTTGATGCAGCCTGAACACCTAAGGTACTCTGACCTAAGTTGATGGTATTCATGTAATATTCCAATATCTCTTCTTTTGAGTAAATCTTTTCAATTTCGATGGCAAGGTATTGTTCCTGAATCTTACGCTTTAGTTTTACGATAAAGTCATCTTGTCCAACCCAGTTATCAAAAACATTGTTTTTGAGTAACTGCTGTGTGATGGTACTGGCACCCTGACTGAAATCACCACTTGTTACACCTGTGAAACCGGCACGGATAATACCCTTAATATCGATACCATTATGTTCGTAGAAACGCTCATCTTCTATTGCAACAAACGCATCTGCGAGATATTGAGGAATATTCTCCATCTTCTGATAATCACGGTTCGCATCAGTGGCTACCAGTTTGGCAATTTCATTGCCTTCACTATCATACACATAGGATGCATAACCTGTAGGAATAATATTGATGGATTCAAGATCTGGAGCGGAGCTCAAGATACCTGCAAAAGCACCAAATCCTACGCAGGCAAGCAACACAACGCTGGAAAGGATGCAGACCAGAATAAATTTGATCAAAAGCAGGGAGAGTTTATGCGCCCATTTAAATCCGATAGCATTTAACTCAAGCTGTTTCTGCTTTATGCCCTTTTTTCCATAATTCATATTGTGAAGCCCTTTCTTATTATTTATTTTTGGCATCACCCCCATTGTAGCAAAAAAATGCTGAAAGATAAAGAGCTTTCTATAAAAAGTATCTTATGATATGATAAAAAAAAGACGTAGAAGTGATATTTGGAGAAAGTAAATTTTATGGAAGAATTAGAAAAAGAACCTTACAAAATATTGATAAGCGGTGGATGTGGTGAGATTATTGAGAAAAAATCAAGATTTATTGCCACCGTTTGCCCTGTGGAAACAGAAGAAGAGGCTACTGCTTTTATAGATGAAATGAAGAAAAAATATTGGGATGCCAGACATAACTGTTCTGCGTTTGTGATCGGAAGCAGAGCAGAACTGACCCGATGTAGCGATGATGGAGAACCATCTGGTACAGCAGGACGACCAATGCTTGAGGTATTAACCGGCAGTGGTATCAGAAATATTGCGGTTGTTGTGACCAGATACTTTGGTGGAGTTTTGCTGGGTACTGGTGGACTGGTACGGGCTTATACACAAGCCGTGCAGGCAGGGATTGAAGCCTGCGAAACAGCCTGGGTGAAATATTGTGTTCGTTTTCGCTTGGAAGTGTCCTATACAGAAGTGGGAAAGGTACAGTATCTGTTGGCGGCACCTGGTATTATGATCGAAGATAGTGAATATACAGACAAGGTTACCTTTACCTTTGTGATCGCTGCAACAGAGGCAGCAAAGATCACAAAGGATCTGACAGAGGGAACCAATGGAAGACTGACATTGACAGAGGTAGAAAAGGATTATATGCAGCTAAAGGAATAGCTGCTAGAATCCATATCCACCGCCACAGCAATAGTTGGTACAGCAGCAGGTACAAAGTACCTGTGCAAACATGAATTTGAAACAACAGTTGTTGCATTCCATGACAGGTGCTCCATATCCCTGAGCAGTACGTCTATAACCGTAGGAACCGCTGTTCATCATGTTTTTGGTTCGCTTGTATTCGATGTTGGCAGGTTCTAGAGCAATAGCCCTGTCAATATGCTGCATGGCTGTGATGTTGTTTCCTGAATTAAAGTGTGCAACAGCACTGTAGTAATACCATTTACCATTTCTATTTGTTTCTGATACCTGATTTAAGGCATTGATAGCTTCCTCATAATGTCCGGCATTGATGTAGTTGGCTGCAGCATGAAGCTCAACTGGATCAGAGGAATTGGAACTATGGGAATAGTTTCCGGCAAATTCGCCGAAGCCGAATGCTCTAAATAAATCTTCAAAGTTCATATAGGTACCAGAAAAACCATTGGATTCTGAATTGCCATATTCATCACGATAGGTGTTTTGATTTCTTTGACCATACGGACCATATCCGTAGCTTCCACCATATTCTTTTTCGTCTTGGATTTTTTTATATGCTTCCTGAACTTCTTTAAATTTTTCCTCTGCCTGTGCTTTGTTTGGATTGTTTACATTGGCATCCGGATGATAGATTCTGCTTAATTTACGATATGCTTTTTTGATTTCTTCGTCTGAGGCACCACGTGAAATGCCAAGAACGTCATATGGATCTCTAGCCATTGCTTTATACTTCCCTTACTTATCATGCGTCTTTTCTTTTTTGTTTTTATTATCGAGACGCTTTGTTTTTGTTTGTTCATATTTGGTAAAGATACCGGAATAAAGTATATTTCTTAAAAGATTGATATTTTCAAGGATCGGTAGTCTTTCAAAATACCGGGCAGCTTCTCCTGCCATCATTGTAAGAAATTCGCCACTTTTTTCTTCAATTTCTTCAAAGGACAGTCCGGCACATAAGAATGGATTGTAGTGTCCCTTTTTTTCGTCTTCATAAACATCCTCATAGGCATCACACAAATAAATGAATTTACCTAAGAAGAAACCGAACTGATAGAGGTCATCATACCATTCATCCTGCTTCATGGCAAATATTTCTCCTAAAAATTTGCCAGTAAGAGATGCTGCCTTATCTAAATTGGGTTCTTTGTATTTTTCACAGATACTTAGTTCTTTCATATAAGAAAGAATGGCGTTATTCTGACGAGGATACTCAGATGATATTTTTTTTATATGTCCATGGATCAGGGAAGCTTCTAACTTGCTGGGAATGGAATGATCGTCTGTCCAGTTGTCTATGAGATTATGATATGCCATGAGCAGGTTCATATCAGCAGCGTAGTTTGTGATCTCATTTGTAAGCAACGGATGCTTTTTTAGCGGATGGGCAATACAGCGCTCGGTGCAGCTTTTGGTTTCTACATCGTAAAGACCTGACAAAAGTATGCTCAAAAAGGTCATATCATATGTGAGGGTAGCCAGAGCAAAAACACCGTGTCTGTTTTTGATAGACTGACATAACCCGCAGTAGTAGGCACGGTATTTTTTGACTTCTTTGACTTTCAGCTCATCCTGGTTTGTGATTATATAGCCAAACATGAAAGACCTCCATTAACTTTTTCTGATGAATTCGTTTTTACATTTTGGACATTTGATGCAAATCTTGCCCTTTCCACGTGGAATGCGGATTTTTTGCTTACACTGTGGACAGGAATAGATATGATGTGTTTTTCGTTGCTTCATGTGAGAAACGCGTAATGTAATAAAGGTACGTACTTTTTGTGATACTTTCATGTATTTGTCATTTTCGTAAGCCCGTTTATAGGTGTTTTTAGATAAGAAACGAAACAGATAGAGCGCAAAGGTAATAATGGAAAGAAGATAGCATGTTAAACTGCGGTCAAATCTGGAAAAAATCATTAGTATAAAGGTTGCTATAATGAGGAACTTTCCTAAGTTATCCAGCCCGTATCTGCCGTACATAAATTGTTTAAATCGATAAAATAAGTTCATATATCCTCCAAAAAAATAATTTTTTAACAATTAGGGGTTGCATCTTTCACTGTAGCGTGCTAAAATATCCAACGTTGACAAACAATTGTCCGTGTGGTAAATACACAGAGGAGTTCAAATGTCTGAAAAAACTACAAGTTATTATATCGTAAAACAGAAAGCAGTTCCAGAAGTTTTATTAAAGGTTGTGGAGGCAAAGAGACTGATCGAATCAGAAAAGGTTATGACGATTCAGGAAGCAGTAGATGCTGTGGGTATCAGTCGTAGTTCTTTCTATAAGTATAAGGATGATATTTTCCCGTTCCATGATAAGGCACAGGGTACAACAATCACACTGACTTTTCAGATGGATGATGAACCAGGATTGTTATCGGATGTATTAAAGATTGTTGCTGAATTTAAAGCAAACATTTTGACCATTCATCAATCGATTCCAATTAATGGGGTTGCATCTTTAAGTATTAGTATTCAGGTACTTCCAACAACAGGTGATGTATCAGAAATGCTCAATATGCTTGGCTCACAGAAAGGTGTACATACTGTCAGACTTTTGGCAAAAGAATAAAAGAGGGGCATGAAAAAATGATCAAAGTTGCGATTTTAGGCTACGGTACAGTAGGAAGTGGTGTTTTTGAAGTAATCAACACCAACAATGAAATTATTAGTAAGAAGGCTGGTGAAGAGCTTTCTGTAAAATATGTTCTTGATTTAAGAGATTTCCCAGGTGATCCAGTAGAAAGCGTACTGGTTCACGATGTGAATACAATCTTAGAGGATGATGAAGTTTCCATTATTTGTGAAACAATGGGTGGTGTAAAGCCGGCTTATGAATTTACAAAGAATGCATTATTGAAAGGTAAGAGTGTTTGTACTTCTAACAAGGAACTGGTTGCAGCACATGCGCCGGAACTTTTACAGATTGCCAAGGAGAACAACTGTAACTACTTATTTGAGGCAAGTGTTGGTGGTGGTATTCCAATCATCAGACCAATCAATGATTCCTTAACATCTGAAAAGATTGATGCAATTACAGGTATCTTAAATGGTACGACTAACTTCATTTTGACTAAGATGGCAAAAGAAGGAAGTGATTTTGCTGAAGTATTAAAGGAAGCACAGGAATTAGGATATGCAGAAAGAAATCCTGAAGCTGATGTAGAAGGATACGACGCAGGAAGAAAGATTGCCATCCTTTCCTCATTAATGTATGGAAAGAATGTTGCCTTTGAAGATGTATATACAGAGGGTATTACAAAGATTTCGGCAGCTGATTTTGCCTATGCAAAACAGATGGATAAGTCCATTAAGTTACTTGCTATGAGCAAAGAAATTAATGGTGAAAGCTTTGCGATGGTTGCACCATTTATGATTGGTACCGAATACCCATTGTATGCAGTAAATGATGTATTCAATGGTGTGTATGTACATGGAAATATGCTTGGAGATACCATGTATTATGGTAGAGGAGCTGGTAAGCTTCCAACTGCAAGTGCTGTTGTTTCAGATGTTGTAGATTGTGCAAGACATTTAAATAAGAATATAATGTGTTTCTGGGATGCAGAAAACAAGAAGATGAGTGGAATTGGTAAGGTTTCCTTCTCATACTTTGTAAGAGTAAACGGTGATCAGGAAGCATTCGCAAAGGTACAGGAAATCTTTGGTGAAGTGACAGAACTTCATGCACCGGGAATCCTTGGTGAATTTGCATTTGTGACAGAGAAGATGACAGAAGAGAAGTTCAATGAGTTGGCAAAGAAACTTCCTGAAATGATCACAAGAATCCGTATGGAAGAATAGAATAATAGAAACATAATTAGGAATCTTTAAAGATTCCTAATTTGTTTTATGGGGAGGAAACATGTTAGTTGTTAAAAAATTTGGGGGTACCAGTGTTGCAAACAAAGAAAGAATTTGCAACGTTGCAAGAAGATGTATCGAGGATTATCAAAAGGGGAATGATGTAGTGGTTGTGTTATCAGCCATGGGGAAGATGACAGATGAACTGATCAGAATGGCAAGAGATATGAATCCGAATCCACCTAAGAGAGAGCTGGATATGCTTATGACCATTGGAGAACAGCAGTCGGTGGCTTTGATGGCAATGGCCATGGATAGTATGGGTGTTCCAGCTATTTCCCTGAATGCTTTTCAGATCAAGATGCATTCCACATCTGTTTATGGCAATGCCAGAATCAAACGTATTGATACAGAGAGGATCAAACATGAATTAGAACAGAGAAAAATTGTGATCATTACCGGTTTTCAGAGTGTAAATAAATACGATGATTATACAACTCTAGGTAGGGGTGGGTCTGATACAACTGCGGTTGCATTGGCAGCGGCACTCCATGCAGATGCCTGTGAGATTTTTACAGATGTGGATGGAGTTTACACGGCAGATCCAAGATATGTGCCTAAGGCAAAGAAGATGAAAGAAATATCCTATGACGAAATGCTTGACCTGGCAACATTAGGAGCAGAGGTACTTCATAACAGATCCGTAGAACTGGCTAAAAAATATGGTGTCCAGCTGGTGGTTCGTTCAAGTTTAACGAACGAAGAAGGAACAATTGTAAAGGAGAGAGCAGCAGTGGAGAAGATGTTAGTGAGTGGTGTGGCAGCAGATAAGGATGTAGTAAAGGTTTCTGTGGTTGGATTGGACGATAAGCCTGGTACAGCCTTTCGTTTGTTTGATGCATTGGCGAGTGCCAATATCAATGTGGATATGATCCTGCAGTCAACAGGACGTGACAATACTACGGATATTGCATTTACGGTATCAAAAGATGCTGCTGAGGATACGATGGCTGTACTTGAGAAAAACCATGCAAGATTGAACCCGCAAAAGATTGAGATGGAAAGAAATTGCGCTAAGGTATCTGTTGTGGGAGCAGGTATGATGTCTAACCCGGGAGTGGCTGCCAAGATGTTTGAATGCCTGTATAACAATAATATCAATATCAGAATGATTTCTACTTCGGAGATACGTGTAACTGTGCTGATTGATGTAAAAGATACTGAAAAAGCCATGAACGCCGCTCATGAGATTTTTGGATTGGATGAATAAATAAATGTTGAGAAAAATCTGGATTCAAGGTATAGTATAGCTGTGTGCGCTTACGCGTATAGGGAACGGATAGTTAAGAAAAGAGGGTTTTTTATGAAAATTGCAATCGCAGGAATTGGATATGTGGGATTGTCCAATGCTATTTTATTGTCCCAGAATCATGATGTAACAGCCGTTGATTTGTTCCAGGAAAGAGTAGATATGATCAATGCTAGAAAGTCACCATTGATCGATCAGGAAATAGAAGAATATCTTGCCAATAAGGATCTTCACTTAAAGGCAACAACAGATGGAGCAGATGCATATAAGGATGCAGATTTTGTTATTATTGCAACTCCTACAAATTATGATCCAGACAAGAACTATTTTGATACATCGTCCATTGAAGCGGTTATTGAACTTGTTTTAAAGGTAAATCCAAAAGCGGTTATGGTAATTAAATCGACTATTCCAGTTGGATATGTTGAATCAGTAAAGGCGAAATATGGAATCGATAATGTGATCTTTTCTCCAGAATTTTTAAGAGAGGGAAGAGCATTGTATGATAATCTGTATCCATCCAGAATCATTGTAGGTGAGAAGTCTGAAAGAGCCAGGGTTTTTGCAGGACTTTTACAGGAAGGTGCTATTAAGAAGGACATTGATATTTTATTTACAGGCGCAACAGAGGCAGAGGCTATTAAACTTTTTGCCAATACCTATCTTGCTCTTCGTGTTTCTTTCTTTAATGAGTTAGATACTTATGCAGAGGTTAGAGGTCTTGATACCAAGGATATCATTGAGGGTGTTTGCTTAGATCCTCGTATTGGAAATCATTACAACAACCCATCCTTTGGATACGGCGGATATTGCCTGCCAAAGGATACCAAGCAGTTACTGGCTAACTACAACAATGTACCTAATAATATCATTGGTGCTATTGTAGATGCCAACACAACCAGAAAGGATCATATTGCAGCACAGATTCTTAAGAAGAATCCTAATGTGGTAGGTATCTTTAGATTAACTATGAAGATGGATTCTGATAACTTTAGACAGTCTTCTATACAAGGTATCATGAAGAGACTGAAGGCGAAGGGAATCGAAGTTGTAATTTATGAGCCGGCTATGAAGGAGGATGAATTCTTCCGCTCAAAGGTGATTCGTGATCTGGATGAATTTAAGAAGATGTCAGACGTGATCGTAACAAACCGAATGACTAAGGAACTTTCTGATGTGGAAGAGAAAGTTTATACAAGAGATTTATTTAGCAGAGACTAAATATTATAATATGGAATAGACAGGGACAGGTATGAAATCATAGG
>JAZQQB010000079.1:0-9945 GCA_045628865.1 Lachnospiraceae bacterium
AACCTGTGTTTTGAAGTTTACATTGTACTCTCTTAATGTGCTTGCTGATGATCTTAACTCAGCTGGTGTTACCATAATCTGTGCCATAATTTTTTCCTCCGTATTATGTACTATTTATTTTTTTAAGCTTGTTCGCCCTTGATGATTTTATTATATATACTCCACACGATTTGTGTTAAAAATGCGACGAACGGCACATTAACCATGACGAACGACACATTTTAACAAAAAGTGAATCTTTCGACTATTGTAGCAAAAAAATCCCAATATGGCAATGAAAATTATGTAAATTTTCTTTGAATGAAACTTTTGTATAATCATTACCACCCGTCTAACGGGTGGTTTTCTCAACGGCTATAAGCCTTTGTTACCGGTCAGCGTCTAAAGGCGCTGGCTTTCACTTTCTGTTCAAGCTCCTATTGCCTTTGACTCGTCGCAACCCTTAAAAAGGTGCTTGTATTACTGGCTCCCCTTTTAAAAGGGTCTTCATATTCTTTTACACTTAATTTATCTAACGCAATATCATGTTTTTATTGTTCTTGAATATATTTCTTTATTGTTGCCTCATTCAATCCCACTGTACTTACTAAATGTCTGGAATGAGGAAAGAGATAAGTAAAAGGTGGCTGTACAAGTAACATTGAAACGATTATAAAGTTTTAAAAATGAAAGATAAAGTTTAAAAATTAGTTACCGTGTAAATCACCTTTCCTTTCGTTTTAATAGTATCCTGAACAACTCTATTTTAATGGAAAGGTGATTTTTTTTATTACTAATTATTTTCCACCCGCATAGTGGTTTTGTATTTCGCACATCTTCATTTCTCTGCTGAGAAATGAAGATGCACTCAACAGGCTAAAGCCCATAAACAAAAAGGCGTGTGAAACATCACACGCCATAAGTTACGAATAAATATATTTACAATTTTACACACTATCTCCATTTCACTTCGTGAAATCCGGAGCAGGCTATTTCGGCACCCCCTAAAGGGGGGGCAACAAATAGACTGGTGTGTAAAATATCCTATTTTACACACTTATCTCCATTTCACTTCGTGAAATCCGGAGCAGGCTATTAGTTTAATACGTCACCAGCTAATGCTGAAGCAGCTTCCTGGTTAGCAGATTCTGCCTGACGGTATACAGTTGCCATATCCTTAAGGTCATTTACATGTTCCTGGATCATCGCTTTCATTTTAGTAATATCGTCTTCTAACTGATTGAATTTGTTAATGTAAGCTGTTGAAGCCTCACCCTGCCATTTTGAGCTTAATCCTGTAACCTGTGACATCATTTCTCCTGTGATGGATGTTACCTGACCCATTGCTGTGCTAAAATCATCTGCTGCGCTTTCAAGTTCTTCTGGTGTTACTAATAAATTTCCCTGCATGTTTATTTACCTCGTAGCCTTTGCTACGTTCCTTTCTTTTTACTTTTGCTTTAAGTTTGTTTTCGTTTGTTTGCTTAGTGTTTGTTTTATAATTGTTATTGTTTGTAAATTTCTAATTGTAATCTGTGTTACTAACCAGATTAGATTGTTCTTGTTGTAGCTGTATTTAAGTTCTTTGCTTCTGCTTGTTCATACTTTGCAGCAATTTCTTCTAAAGTACCGCAGTACTGCTCGATCAATGTTGCAAATTTATCCAGAAAATTTTTGTCATTCATAAATGCAGTATGAAATGCCTGTTTAGCTTCACCTTCCCATTTTGAACCTAATGAAGTTTCTGTAGTTTCCAGGTTCTGAACCTGTGTTTTGAAGTTTACATTGTACTCTCTTAATGTGCTTGCTGATGATCTTAACTCAGCTGGTGTTACCATAATCTGTGCCATAATTTTTTCCTCCGTATTATGTACTATTTATTATTTATTTTTTTAAGCTTGTTCGCTCTTGATGATTTTATTATACACACCACAGGACATTTGTATTAAAAATGCGACGAACGACACATAAACCACGACGAACGACACATTTTGATCTATTTTTGCCTTTATTCAGCCTTTTGTCCAATCTTTACCGTCAAGTAATCATGGAAAACAGCAGGCAAAAACACCTCAAACACATCCCTGGTTCTAAGTCGCAGGCTGGAGGTATTGATGCATGGATGACATCCAAAAAGCTCCTGCTTCAAAATATCCTCATCCACCAAAAGCTGCACCTTCTTCTCATGATCATTCATAAGTCCCAATACACTTACCGAACCCGGCAATATATCTAAATACGCTTCCATTTTCTCAGCTCTTCCAAAGGACAATCGTGAACTACCGATCTGTTTTGAGACCTCCGCTGTTTTAAACTTCTTATCCTCTCTGATCATCAACATATAATACTGAGTTCCTGCCGAGTTCACCAAAAACAAATTTTTGCAGATAACTGCAGGTGCTAAAGCCTTATCAATTTCAATGCAGGCCTCCATGGTATTGGCCTCTTCATGATCAATTCTGTCAAAAGCAATTCCCAATTCTTCTAATTTATTATATACTCTGATTTCTTTCTCTAATCTGCCAGCCTCATTAACTGGTCTTCCGTGCTCTAAAACTAACATACTTATTTCCTTTTCTTCTATATATTAGGGTGTCAAAAGTTCCAAAAACGGATTTTACGGATTGTTCCGCGCCTTGCGCTCCTACAATACTTCCATTTGGCAAAACAACCATAGAAGCTCCAACACCACAAGGAGAGGATCCCCTTTTCTGAATGATGGTTGACAAGCAAACCCTTTCATCAGCCTTTAGAATCGTTTCCACTGTATCGATTGGAAGTGAAATCTTTTGCATAGAAGTATTTTTACAGGCAATGATCTCTGCTACAATAGCGACACCAATTTCAGCAGGTGTCTGAGCACCAATTTTTAATCCAATTGGGCTATGAAGGTTTTCAATAAAATTCTCCTCGACTACGGCTTCTCTTAAATCATCCTTTACAAATTGAACATGTCGTTTACTACCTATCATACCAACATAAGCATGAGGTTTCTTAGATATTTCAAGAACTGAAGATAAATCATAACTGTGTGCACGTGTCACAACTACTAAATAAGTATCCTGATTATTTTCTATACCACGAAGTTCCTCGTCATAATCTCCGTTACAAACAAAATCAGCACCAGCCTCTAATGCTTTATCTGCAAATTCCGCTCTGTCTTCAATACATGTAACCGTAAAATCTAACAGCTTCGCAAGCTTTATCACGGCCTGGGAAACATGACCGCCACCGCAGACAACCATATTGGGCTTTTTCCCAATTCTACGTACCATACACTGGGTGTCATCTTCTAAGGTAAAATAATCATTTCCATGTTCCATATTCTTAGCTATTTCTTTTACCACTTCATCTTCCATGGAAAAATCCCTGGATTCTATTGGTTTTGAACCAGAAAATAATATATTTTTTTCCAAAATCAGAGCCACTTACAATAGTAACCAATCTATAACCCTGATGATCACACATTTTTTGCAACAAATTTCTCATTAGAAATACGCGCTCCTTTTCATTCTTCTTTGGTTTTACCTATTAAAAAAGAGTGCTTCGCGTTCTTTCGTTTCCAGGAGAAATACGTCGTTTTAACGTTGCAAGCGACGCATCACCTTGCCAAAACAGATTCTTGTTAGAATTTATTAAAAACCCACAGATTACCTCTAGCACACTGTCTGCAATGCATCTGGCTTTATCTGAAATGGTAAAACCATTATCATATTCTGAATCCCTTGGATCAATATCTGCAATTTTAAACCCACGAGTAACTGGATACTGATCACGGATCAAACCACGAATGATTCCTATAATAGAAGCATGCACCGGATATGTTTCATGGGTGTCAGTTTCGATCAAAACAATCACCTCATCTTTTTTAACATAGTCACCAATTTTCTTTTCATTATGTAAAATGCCGACATATTCTAAATGAATCACACGTTCCTTTCCATAGCCTGCAATCACGCCAGGAATACCTGTGTTAGGAATTGCGCATCCGCTTTCGATCACGCGTCCTGAATTATGTCCTCTTTTTGTTTCTATGACATAATGGACATCAACCTGTGCCTCAAAGCCCTATCATATTCGTCTTTAGAAATATCCGTTTTTTCAAAAGCTTCTATCTCCATTCGAAATACGATCCCACATCCAGCAGAAACACTTTGCGGTGTAGGGATCATTCGACCTGGAATTGCTTTTTCCAATGCCTTTATTTTTTTCTCTCATAGTTGCATCTCCTTTGCCAGCTTATAAAGGATCTTTAAAACAGCATCCACCTCTTCCAATGTATTATAGGAAGCAAACGAAAAACGGACTACACCCTGGTCCACTGTACCCAATGACTGATGCATTAAAGGAGCACAATGAGCCCCTGCTCTCACAGCAATCTCGCCCTCTTCCCAAAAAGCATCTGCAACCAGCGCCGAATCTATGCCAGTCAGATTAAGCGATACAATAGGACATCTGCCTGCTAGATTCTCTGGTCCATACAGAATTACACTTGGTATGTTGCTTGCTCCATACCAAAAAGTTTTCATCAAAGACAATTCTTTTTCCCGTACCTGTTCGATTCCTTTTTCCAGTAATTCCGGCATAAGATCCGGATGCTTTTTCTCATAGCTTTTAACGCCACTTCTGCCTACCTTTAATGGTTTAATCAATAGGTCAGGTCTGACATACAATCCGCCTGTCCCTTGTGGTCCACGTAGTGCCTTATGTCCTGTAAACGCCAGAACATCCACACCCATTTCCTGCACATCCACTGGAATAGAACCCACCGACTGCGCACCATCCAGAATAAATAGGGAATCTGCTTCCTGGGCAATTTTTTCACTCTGGAAACATCCAAAATATAGCCAGTCAAATTTGACGCATGCGACATAACTATAGCATCAATATGTCCATTCTGACACACTTTTTCCAATTCTTTATAATTCGGTACACCCTCTTTATCTGCAGGAATGATTGTCAACTTAACACCCTGTTCCTCTAATCGATACAAAGGCCGGAGTACCGAATTGTGCTCCATGGCACTACACACCACATGATCTCCCGGTTTCAGTAAACCATTCAAGGCCGTATTTAAACCTTCTGTTGCATTGGATACATGATCCATTGCATAAAGCACTGCATCCTTCGTTCCCTGGGATTTTTGAATTGTGGTTGCTGCATTATCAAAATAGATCATCAGTTATTAATCACCTTATCTGCTTTTGTCATTTTCTCAACAATTACATACATATTGGTCACTGAACCAACCTCAAGCTTTTCCTTTAAGCCATAGAAATCCAAACAAGTTCCGCAGGTTAAGATCTCCACGCCCTGCTTTTCCATTTCCTTCAGATCCTCTAAGGCTAAAGATCCCTGTGTTGTCAGCTTTGCGCCGCCATTGAAAAATAGAATGGTATCCGGAAGTGTTTCCTGAGTAGATAGTGCATAAATAAAGCCCTTCATCAAGGTTGCTCCTAATTTATCATCACCCTTTCCCATAAACTCAGAGGAAATCATAACAACCGTATTTTTCTTTTGTTCACCACATAGTTCACATTTATTGACAAAAACCTCTGTATCAGCAGCATTTTTTTCCAGAAGACGATCTACCGTAATCGTAACAGCATATTCCTTTTCCTGACGCTTTTCACTTGATGATGTAAAACCAAGCTGTGTACTCATTTTTTAAAATTCTGAACTGCAATCTCATTATCCACCAAAATCTCTAAAACATCTGGCTCTGTCATTGCCTGAATCGCTTTCTTTGTCATAACAACTGGAATAGGGCAAGCCTTTCCTAACGCATTTACCTGTATCCTCTTTTTGTACTGCAAGAAGCAGTCCTCCTGATGTCTGTGGGGGCAAAAAGCACCTCTTCCATGGCAAAAGTTATTCCCTCGAAATGCACCACATCTCCCACATGATTTCGATTTCTCTGACCTGCCGCAGTATATAAAAATTCATCAGCACATCTGATAGCTCCTGGCAAAACCGGCACATCTTTTGCCTTGATCTTACAGGATAATCTCCCCGCCATCATCTCATGAAGATGGCCCAAAAAGCTAAAGCCCCTTACATCCGTACAAGCATTTACCCTGTACTTTCTACTGATCTTAGCAGCATCCTTATTCAACATACACATGGACGCTATGGCTGCCTCAAGCTCCTCAGGCTTCGCTTCTTCAACCCTATTTGCAGAACAGATCAGTCCCACACCAAGAGGCTTTGTAAGAATGAGTATATCCTGTTCCTTCGCCGTATCATTGGCATAAAGCTTTTTCGGATCAACCACTCCAGTAACGGAAAGTCCATATTTTACCCCGGTGTCATTGATGGAATGCCCACCAGCTAAAATACCCCCGGACTCCTTCACCTTTTCAAGCCCCCCTTAGGATTTCTCCTAAAATATTAAGATCCATCTGTTCTGGAAAACAAACAATATTGAGTGCTGTCTTCACTTCGCCACCCACGGCATATACATCACTCAAAGCATTGGCTGCTGCAATCTTGCCAAAGGTATAAGGATCATCAATCATCGGCGGGAAAAAATCCAGAGTCTGTACAATCGCCAAATCCTCATTGATCTGATAAACTGCCGCATCATCCTTACTATCAAATCCAACCAAAAGATTCTCATCCCTGTCCTGCTTAGGAAGCCTGTCCAAAATTCTCTCTAATACACCGGCTCCCAGCTTTGCAGTACAGCCCCCGCCTGTACAAAAATCTCCTGCCAAATGAAAACCTCCTTTCTAAAAATCTATATCCAAAAAATCCCTTTTTCTAAACTCACAATAGAAACCTACGTAATCCCCGCTTCAAAAAGTTGCTCTTTGATCTTTAAAGCCAACTCATAATAGCCTTCATCATCACACTGATTAAGAACCACGTGATAATCCCGATCACCTACATTTTTTCTTCCTGCAAGATCACTTGCTGCAATCTTTGCCATATCAGATACTGTAAGAATTTCATCCTTATTTTTACCGAGAAACTGGCAGGTTTCCTCCACCCGAAAACAGCCCTCTGCAATTTTTTTCTCTAAAGAGGACATTCCTAGTACCTCTATCACAAGATCCGTACTTTCAAGGATTACCGGTTCCTTCTTAGACGGAACCTTACAGGACATTCCCTTGGCCCCATCCGATTCCAACAAACACACATCTGCCAGGTTCATATACTCCTGTAACTTTTCCACAGAAAGCATGGAAAGCTTTCCATTCCATTCTCACTATGAAACTCTCCCACAACGCCATACGTTCCATTTTTCCAAAATGCTTCCAGCTCTTTTCTTGAAGATGCATAGTGATCCCTTGGTTTAAAAATATGGGTGGTGGTTGAAACCAGGACCCGAAATCCCTTATCCGAATAAATTTCTGCGAGCAAATGAAGCAGGGAGCTTTTGCCCCCTGCCCCAACAATGCTGATGACTTTTTTATGATTGTCCATATCCTTTAAAAAGGGAAACTCAAAAATCAAAATAATCTCCGTTTCACCAGCAAAATTCGAAGTATCCGTCCAGGTGATTTCTCTATTCGTTATAGTATTGAAAACACAACGAAATTATAACAAATTAAAGGTGTAAAAACAATACAACGAATTGCCTAATTCAAGAACACCTACCTTTAATTATCATCTGTTATGATTTCAGACTCCGTAGAAGCGTCTCCCTTCATAAGCTTCTCGGCATCCTCTTTTAACATATCAACGGTATAATATGGATAAAAGATCACATGTCCCATCACGGTCATCGCAAATTGATCACTACCATCCATTGGTATCACACCATTATCTAATGCTAAAACTATCTGGAAATCTTCATCCAAAAAATATGTGTGGAAACCACATCGAATAAGATATGGGGAAACACCGCCACCCTTTCTGACATCATCGATCACATAAAAACTACCATCACTTTCCGCAAACACTTCCCCAGTTTCCAAAGAAATAACCTCATATAAATAATCATGATACTGTACAAGGACCGCATCTTTCTCTGGAATTGCATGGAATTCTAAAATATCATTCTCACCAAAATCAAATGTGAGAGTTTCCTCGTTATCCTTCACATATACATATTTTTTATCCGATTTTCTTTCCAATATAAAACTGTTCTCATCAATAATAAGCGAATTCATGCAACTATATTGATCACAGTTAAATCTCTCATTCATTTTTCCAGTTTTATATGTAGTAAGATCTAACATCTTGACATCATTAGAATCTCCATAAAACAATTTCCCATTTATCCTATCAATATTATTAATCTGATCAAATCTGCCAATCTCCTGTTCATGCAAAAGCATGCCAGAAGAAGGATCTAGAATATGAATTGCTTCATCCCCGAAAACGATCAATTTTCCATTCACAATATCTATCCTCGTTGCAGTAAACTCATAATTCCACAATACATCATTTGTGGTGGTATCCTTTGCTACAACAAATCCATCTTTATAAGAATAAACTGTCTTTTGATCTTCTGAAAACGCAGTACGAGCCATCGATGAAGATATTTGACATCCTGCAATTTCAGAACGAAGCCCTCTTTGTGTAGCTGCAATATTTAACAAATTAGATTTTTCTTCATATGTATAATAATGTCCAAAAGCCCTATTCATGTAGGTTAAATCTTTCCCTAATGCATTCTCATATAAATAAAACATATCATCCAAAAATATATACCCGTAAGTTCCATTTGCCGTACCGATTGCAAAAAAATCTTTATCTTCAATTGGATCAAAATGAATAATCTCACCACCAATTTCTATCAAAGAAATGTCTTTTCCATCCTCCATACCATAAGCATAAATTACATCACCATAAGAAAAACCAACATATTTTTTTTCTTCATTTATCTTAGCAATGATAAAAGCATTATTAACATGATTCTTACTATCCTCCTGTTTACTCCACAAAAGTTTTCCTGTCTTTGAGTCGTAGCAAAGAAGTACTACAAAATTTCGACGTTGATCATCACTGTTATTCTTAAGATCACCCAACACATATAACTTATCACCAATATACAAATAGTCTTTTATTTTACTTAATTGATCAACTGTCACACAGGATAGAATATCCTTTGTATCAAGATCCAGATCACTGATGTAATAGGTATAATTCCCATCTTTCTGTTCAGATCTAACATATGACCAGGAGTTAGTTTCTTTTACATATTTCATACGCTGTAGTGATGAATAATTTAAACATCCTAGGTCTTCATGTGTAGCATACAACTCAATCGTATTTGTTTTTATATCATATACATAAACATCCTCATCGATACAAATCAATGCCTTCTTTCTTTCTGGGCATGGTAAAATATAACTTACATCCCATTGACCATTATATTCATAAGAATAGGAAAAAACCGATTCTCTCGTTACAAGATTATAAATTTCAAAATACTTTGAAGTACTATAAAAAAACAAATCATCATCCAAAAAGCAGCTAGTATAAGCAAAAATTTCTCTTCTCCGCTGATCCTCCACTGGCAGTTCCATCATAACCTGCGCAGATTCTGTATTGATCACTGTAATCTTTTTGGACTCGTCTTCAACCAGTGCATATTTTTTATTTGGTGAAAAATCCATAACTACAATGTCACCATCAAATGTCATCACCTTTTGGCAGAGGGATCTTCTACCATATTCATATGCATAAGTCGACCTAAAAAGTGCATTGATTCCCTCTGGTGTTACAGGCATCACAGCTCCCTCTTCATCCTCTGTCACAGACATATAGGCATATTTTAACGCCATATCACGATTGCCATGTTCCATATAATCCACAGATTTTTCTCCATAGGAAGCAGCAACCTGAGCTGCAATTCTATTATAATGTTCCTGAAGTTCCTCTTCCTGTTTAGAAACAATCGCTGATTGTTCCTGAATCTCCTCCTGCTGCATCTGCAAGCCGTAATTTTGAGATTCGATTTTTTGATTCTGCTTCATGATTCGATAACCCTGAAAGCCAGCAATACCGCCAAAC
>JAZQQB010000080.1:0-11923 GCA_045628865.1 Lachnospiraceae bacterium
GTATGGATCGTGTTTTTTTTACCAACAGTGGTGCTGAAGCAATTGAAGGCGCGTTAAAGGCTGCTCGTAAATATGCCTATCTTAAGGATGGTCAGACAGATCATGAGATCATCGCCATGAATCATTCCTTCCATGGACGTACCATGGGTGCATTGTCAGTGACTGGCAATCCACATTATCGAGAGGCGTTTGAACCAGGAATCGGACATATCAAATTTGCTGATCTTAATGATTTTGATAGCGTTTTGAGCCAGGTAACAGATAAGACCTGTGCGATCCTGTTTGAAACAGTACAGGGTGAGGGTGGTATTTTCCCGGCGTCGGAAGATTTTATGAAAAAGGTTCGTGCTCTTTGCGATGAAAAGGATATTCTTCTGATCTTAGATGAGATTCAGTGCGGTATGGGTAGAACCGGTACCATGTTTGCATGGCAGCGTTATAATGTCAAGCCGGATATCATGACTTCTGCAAAGGCATTGGGATGTGGTGTTCCAATCGGAGCATTTTTGATGACAGAAAAGGTGGCAGCCAATTCTTTAGTGGCTGGAGATCACGGTACAACTTACGGTGGAAACCCATTGGCATGTGCTGCAGCAAATAAAGTACTTGAATTATTTGAGAAGAACAATATAATAGATAATGTTAATACAGTTGGTGCATATCTGACTGAGAAGCTTGATGAGCTTGTGGCAGAATATGATGTGATTGAGACACGCCGTGGAATTGGATTCATGCAGGGACTTGTTTGCAGGGAACCGGTTGGACCAATTATCAATAAGGCGCTTGAGAAGGGACTTATCCTGATCAACGCAGGAACTAACATTATACGTTTTGTACCACCACTGGTTGTTACAAAAGATGACGTTGATCAGATGATTACAATCCTAAGAAGCTGTATTGATAAATAATAAAGCGTTAACTGGTGGAAGCAGTTACGGAAGGGTTTTTATGCGCAGACGATTAGGAGCTATTTTATTAATAGCATGTTTATTTACAGCTACTTTTGCAGTAGCCTTAGAGAATACAGATTTTACAGCAACAAAGAGTGATTCAGTGACAGAAGATGCTTCTGTCACTAATTTACATTTCTGGTATACAGATGAAGCAATGACAGATTATTTAAATTCTGCTGCTTTAGAATACTATGAGCAGACAGGAATCAAGGTATCTGTTGAGTATAAGACTGGTTTGGAATACATTGAAGAAATCAATGATGCAACTCTTCATACCAGTGAAGGACCAGATGCCTTTTTGGTAAGCAACGATTCTTTGGAAAAGGCATATTTAACAGGCCTTGCAGCAGAGATTTCAGATCCTGAGCAGGTTGTAAATGATACTGTTTTTCCTAAAACTTCCATAAATGCTATCAGTTACCAGGGGAAAAAGGTTGCCTATCCAATGTATTTTGAAACGAGTGCATTGATCTACAATAAGACCTATTTGGCACAAATGGCTGCTAAGATTGTGGAAGCAGAGATTGATGCCGAGGAAGGGGAAGCAGCACAGGCACAGTATGATACAGCTGAAAGTACAGCAGAGGGTAGTGATGCAGAGGATGCAGCAGTGGCTGAAACTGAGTCAGAAGGAGCTGAACCAACTGAGGAACAGCTGTTACTCAATGCACGTATTGAGAACAAAATGGCAGAACTGATTCCTAATTCTATGGATGAAATCCTGGAAATGGCGGATGAATATGATCTGGAAGAGGGGATGGAAGGATATCTTTTATGGGATGTATCAGATATTTTTTATAATTATTTCTTCTTAGGTGACTATATTGTGGTAGGTGGCGAAGCTGGTGACGATATTAGTCAGGTGAATATTTACAATGATCAGACTATTGACTGTTTAAATGTATATCAGCGATTGAATCAGTTCTTTTCAATTGATGCACAAAGCTCAAACTACAGTCAGGTGGTTCAGGACTTTATAGATGGAAAGTATCTGTTTACAATTGCAACAACAGATATTATTGAAACCCTGGAAACAGCCAAGGCAGAGGATCGATTCCCATATGAGTATGGAGTTACTCTGATTCCAGCTGTTTCGGATGGAACTTATTTCGTAGAAGAATTTGTAGAGGATGAAGATGGTAACGCTATTGAAGCGGATGATGCAGACAGTACGGTTCGAACCATTGCAGAGTTGAATGCAAGAGGATTGTCAGTTACTTATGCTATTGCGGTGAATGGATTTAGTGCAAAACAGAATGCCGCCAATGACTTTGCCACATTCTTATCTACTAAATATTTAGATACTTTATATTCAAGAACTGGTAAAATGGCCTGCAGTTATTTACAGAACTATGAGTTAGAAGCAATGCAGGGATTTATTGATGAATATGAGAAATCCATTTCTATGCCAAAGGTTACACAGCTCGCTAATTTCTGGCTTCAGTTAGAGGTTTGCTTTACAGAGGTTTGGCTTGGAGAGGATACCTCTGAAGAATTGAAAAAAGTAGAGGAACAGATTATGTTACAACTTCCAGGTATTCAGTAGGATGTTATATGAGTTGAATAAGAAGATTTGATACAAAATGAAAGGGTGTCGAAAATATATTTTTATTTTCGATCACCTTTTTTTGTTAACAGTCTTGTAATATTTTAAAATATCAGCTACAATGTATGAGTCAGCATAGACTGGGGCGCCGAATCGATTAGAAAGGCGGCTATGCTTATGAAAGAAAAAATAAGAAATAAAAGAATTATACTACGAGGAATGAGATTTTTACCATTTAGTATGGTCTTATTTCTTTTTTGTGGTTGCAGCGGAAAACCGCAGCTTATTCCTGAGAGTAGTGTGGAAACCGTTGTGATGAATGAATCACAGACATCTGAGGAAGATATTTCATTTACAGCTAGAGTATGTTTTGTTTATGTATGCGGTGCGGTAAATAGACCGGGAGTGTATGAACTTCCAATGGATTCAAGAGTAGTGGATGCAGTGGAAGCAGCAGGTGGTTTTACAGATGAAGCCAGTCAGATTGCAGTGAATCTTGCCGAATGTATACAGGACGGGCAACAGATTACGATTCCAACCCTGGCGGAGGAAGAAGCTTATCTTTCGGAGTGCAAAGCACAGGAAGAAGGGCTGGTCAATATCAATACAGCTGATAGCAAACAGCTACAGAGTTTACCGGGAATAGGGGAGTCTCGTGCAGAGGCAATTATCAATTACAGAGAGCAGAATGGTCTTTTTGGAAACATTGAAGACATCATGAAAGTAAATGGAATTAAGACATCTTTGTTTGAACAGATTAAATCATATATTACCGTATAAGGGTAAAGTGGGAAGGGTAAGGTTTGCATATGTCAAAAAAAGTTTTAGTTGTTGATGATGAGAAAGTAATCGTAAAGGGCATCCGCTTTAGTTTAGAACAGGATGATATGGTTGTTGATTGTGCATATGATGGTGAAGAAGCATTAGAATATGCTAAGAATAACGAATATGACATCATTTTATTAGATGTTATGCTTCCAAAAATGACAGGCTTTGAAGTATGCCAGGCGATTCGAGAATTCTCTAATGTTCCAATTGTTATGCTTACAGCCAAGAGTGAAGACATGGATAAGATTTTAGGACTTGAGTATGGTGCAGACGATTATATTACCAAGCCATTTAATATTTTAGAAGTAAAGGCTAGAATCAAGGCAATCATGAGAAGAACCAATACTGTGAAAGAAAAAGAGCAGACAAGCTCTAAAGAAATCGTGATTGGTGATTTAAGACTTGATTGTGATTCAAGACGTGTTTATGTAGCTGGAGTAGAGATTAACTTAACAGCAAAAGAGTTTGATGTGTTAGAGTTACTTGTTATGAATCCTAATAAGGTATATAGCCGAGAAAATCTGCTTAACTTAATCTGGGGAGCAGATTATCCTGGTGATGTAAGAACAGTTGATGTTCATATCAGAAGACTCCGTGAAAAAGTGGAACCAAATCCAAGCGAACCTAAATTTGTTCATACAAAGTGGGGCGTAGGATATTATTTTAAGGACTAATCAAGATATTAGATTAGTTTTAATGTGGAGAGTATCATGGGTAGTAAGATAAAGTTATTTTTTTCTCGTTTTCACTTCTTACGAAGCTTGAAACTGCGTATTTTTGTTTTGCTATTGTTGACAGGTATCCTGCCAACAATAGCGATTCAACATACAATTGTTGAAACATATGAGAATCAGGCAGTGAATCTTCGTATTTCTGATGTTTCGAGTCAGTTAAAGATTATTTCTAATCATCTGATGTCATGTAATTATCTATATGACACATCTTCAGAAGTCATTGGTGCTGAAATCCAACAGTTATCAAATTTATATGATGGACGTGTGCTGATCATTGACAGTCATTTTAAGGTTGTTAAGGATACCTATAGCTTAAGTGAGGGAAAGACTGTAATTTCCGAAGAAGTAATCAAATGTTTTAAAGGCGAGAGCTTAAGTCATTATGATTCGGTAAACGGGTATATTGAAATCACGACACCGATTATTGTAAATGAAACAGATTCTGAAGGTCATACCAAGGAAACCATAAAGGGTGTTATGCTAACAAGTGTATCTACAGAATACATCCGAAATACAATGGAACTTTTGAACAAAAAGGCACAAATACTTGAATGGATCATTATTATGCTGATCATTGGTTTGGCTATGTTTTTGGCACATTTGATGGTGAAGCCTTTTGATAGAGTTTCTCAGGCAATATCAGAAATCAAGGAGGATACTGCAGGGGAAGAAGTGGTACAAGTTGCAGACTATTTGGAAACAGAACATATAATGGATGCGTTTAATGAGTTGAACCGAAGGATGAAGGTTCTAAATGATTCCAGACAGGAATTTGTATCCAACGTATCTCATGAATTGAAGACACCAATCACATCTGTAAAGATTCTTGCAGATTCATTAAATGCCCAGGATGATGTTCCAATTGAACTTTATAAGGAGTTTATGCAGGATATCACCCGTGAGATTGATAGAGAGAACCAGATTATCACAGATTTACTTTCTTTGGTGAAGCTAGACAAGACATCTCAGGATCTTAACGTTACCAATTGTGATATTAACATAATGATAGAGTCTATATTGAAACGTATTGGACCGATTGCTGCAAAGAAAGATGTCAGCATGGTATTTGAAAGCAATTGTCAGGTAAATGCTGATGTAGATGAAGTAAAGTTAAATCTTGTGTTAATGAATTTGATTGAAAACGCAGTGAAATATAACAAGGATCAAGGTTCTGTGCATGTTGTTTTAGACGCAGATCATCAGTTTTTTACAGTGGAGGTCAAGGATACAGGAATTGGTATTCCAGAAGATAGCATTGAACATATTTTTGAAAGATTTTACCGTGTAGATAAGTCACATTCCAGAGAAATTGGTGGAACTGGTCTTGGACTTGCCATTGCAAGAAGTGCTGTGCTTTTGCACAAGGGTTCGTTAAAGGCAAGCAGTGTTATGGGTGAGGGAACAACCTTTACCTTAAAGATTCCACTTATTTATGTCGCCAAGTAGGAGGACTTATTAGCATGAGAATTAAAAAAAGCAAAGCAGGGTTAACAATCAATCTTCTGGCTATGGGAATGACATTATTTGCAGGCTGTGGAAAAGTAGACCAGTCTAATTCTTCGGGGGATATTACTTATCAGATTTATTATATGAACAAGGATGCAACAAAGGTTGTATCAGAAAACTATAATACAGTGATCGGAACCTGCGAAGAAAAGATTGACGAATTGTTAGAACAAATGGCTGAAACACCAAAGGATATTAATGAGAAATCGGTGTTGTCAGGAGATGTAGTGGTAGATTCTTACAAATATGAAAACTTTTTACTATCTATTGATTTCGCACCAAGCTATTACAGCTTAGATCCTATTACAGAGGTATTGACCAGAGCTGCAATCGTTAGAACCTTAGTGCAGATTGAGGACGTGAATTATATTGTGTTCCGTGTCAATGGTGAAATGTTATTAGATGATCTTGGAAGTCCAGTGGGAACCATGACAGCAACTACTTTCATTGACAATGCCGGAGCAGAGATTAATTCCTATGAAACTGTGAAAATGGTATTGTTTTTTGCCAATGAGGATGGGACTGAATTGATTCCTGTAACCAGAACAGTAGATTTTAATTCTAATATTTCATTAGAAAGACTGGTAGTAGAACAGCTGATTGGAGGTCCTACGGTGGCAGAAGCTTCCCCAGTAATCAATCCACTTACAAAAGTAGTCAATGTCACCACAATCGATGGCGTCTGCTACGTGAACTTAGATAGCAGCTTTTTGACACTGACATATTCAGTTAGTCCGGAAGTTGTGATCTATTCCATTACAAATTCTTTGGTGGAATTGTCTGATATCAATAAGGTTCAGATTATGATTGATGGAGAAACAGATGTTATGTTTAGTGACAATATTAGCTTAAAAACCATCTTTGAAAGAAACCTGGATATCATAGAATAAGAAAGGCCGGTAGAATGAAAAGACCGTTAGGAACATTTTGCCTGCTTGTAGTAATCCTTGTGATTCTGTCTGAACTTCTGCATCCTCCCAAAATAAGGGAGTATGCAGAGTTTGATGGGATTACAGTAACACTGACAGGACAGGTAATCAAGAAAGAAATCAAATACAATTATCTTTGTATTACATTATCAGAAATTCAATTATCCGATTCGGATAGTCATTTTCAAGAAAAACAGTTAATAAATAAATATAATCAAAATGTAACTTTTGAACCACCTAAGGGTGTGGTCTGCTATTTTCCATTGGATGAAATGGTAGGTTGTGAGCCCAAACTTGGGATGTATCTTTGCGTTCAGGGAGAAATCAGGGAATATGAAGCAGCACGAAATCCGGGACAGTTTGATATGGATTTTTATTATCTATCAAAGAATATTGATTGTAAGCTATATCATCCTTGTATTCTGGCAAAGAGTGTGGATTATCATAAACTTCAGGAGTATTTATATAAGTTGCAGAAACAATCAGAACAGATTTATGATCAGGTATTAACCCAGGCAGAAAGCTCGATGATGAAGAGCATGTTGCTTGGCGATAAAAATGAACTGGATCAGAATATAAAGGACTTGTTTCAAACAAGTGGAATTTCTCATATTCTGGCTATTTCAGGCTTACATATTGCTTTGCTGGGGGGATTGGTATACAAATTACTTAGAAAGATGGGAATGAATACCAGAATCGGCGCAGTAGTTAGCATAACAGTAATTATTTTATATGGATTGTTAACTGGAATGTCTATTTCTGCATTTCGAGCGTGTGTGATGTTTTCGGTACGCATTTTTGCAGATATTGTTGGAAGAACTTATGATTCCCTTACTGCGATTATGATAGCAGCACTTTTTGTGGTGCTTCAGGAACCATTGTCAGTTTTTACAGCAGGTATGCAGCTCTCATTTGGCGCTGTGCTTGGAATAGCATTACTTCAATCATTGTTTCAGGGTAAGTTTGGAAAGCTGTTTAGTGGACCGATTAGTATATTTTTAGCTACATTTCCAATCATATGTTATCATTATTACGAATACTCAGTGTATGCAGTGGTGCTGAATTTGATTTTAGTGCCATTGATGAGTGTCGTTATGATTCTAGGATTTGTGGTGTTGATCTTAGGATATTTGAGTATACCACTGGCGATGATTCCTGGGAAAATATTGATTTTAATTTTAACTTTTTATGAAAAATTATCAGAAATTGCAGTTAGTATACCTGGGAATCAATGGGTTGTTGGACGACCATCTCTATGGCAAATAGGATTGTATTATGTATGTATGCTTTTGTTTCTTTTCTATAGAAAACGGCTATCTCGTAAATTGGTGTTTATTGGAATGTGTGTTGCGGTCTGTATGGTATCAAAACATCATTACAGAACAACTAATATTACAATGCTTGATGTAGGACAGGGGGATGGATTCGTACTTATTGATCAAAGTGGAAGTTGCATTACCGTGGATGGAGGATCAAGTTCTGAAAAGCAGATTGGAGAGAATATCATAACACCATTTTTAAAATATAATGGAATTGATACTATAGAATATGCTATTTTAACACATCTGGATGAGGACCATTATTCAGGAATTTTGGAAATCATAAGGGATGATAACAGTGGAATTCATATTGAAAATATTGTTTTTTCAGAAGCAGTGAAGTACTGCGATGAAACTGAGGAAATATATCAGGAAATACTTACTCTTGCTGGAAAGAAGAAAATCACAGTTTTTTATATGAAGGAGAATGATGAATTGGTGTTGAATAATGTGAAGTTAAAATGCTTATGGCCATCTATGGATTTGACTTATCAGGATACAAATGCAGGCTCTATTGTTTTAGAAATTAAGGCAGATCAGTTTCGTGGGCTCCTTACAGGGGATATATCCGCCAATGAGGAACAGTTACTTCTTAACAGATTATCATTTGAAAGCTATACATGGTTAAAGGCGGCACATCATGGATCAAAATATTCTAATTCTCAGATTTTTTTAGAAAGAGTAGATCCTGAATGTATCTGGATTTCTTGTGGTGAGAATAATAGTTACGGGCATCCTCATGAGGATGCATTAGAAAGGATGGAGACAATAACAGAAGACATCTATATTTCAGTGGAAAATGGAGGAAAAACAATGACCATTAAATAGAAATAGCTCTAAATTTGTCAAGTAAATAATAACGAAAAAAAGATTATTACTTAACATATTTTAGGAAAAAAATATAACTAAAACTTTGCTGATTTATTACATTTATATAAAATCACCAAAAAACGTGGCGAAATATTTTATATGTTGACGGTAAGTTTTTGTTTGAATACATTTTGAATCTGTAGTAAGATTACATAATCAGGGGAGAGTATGTCGTGAAATTCATTAACGAAGATATTGAAAAAAAAGAATTGAAGCAGCTATACCTTTTATATGGTTCTGAAGATTACTTAAAGAAACAGTATCGTGACAAGCTAAAAAGTGCATTGGCTGGTGATGATACTATGAATCTTCATGAGTATGAGGGTAAGGGCATTCGTGTGGGTGAAGTGATCGATCTGGCGGAAACGCTACCTTTTTTTGCAGAAAGAAGGGTGATCATAATTCAGAACTCCGGCTTGTTTAAAGAAGGAGGAGAAGAACTTTCACAATATTTAGAAGGTCTTCCTGCAACGACTTTTTTTGTCTTCATGGAAAGTGAAGTGGACAAGAGGAGCAGACTATACAAGACTGTTAAGAAATTGGGAAGAGATACGGAATTTGTTACTCCTGATGAGAATATGCTTTCAAGATGGGTTTTGGGTATTCTGAAAAGAGAAAATAAGCAGATAACCCAAAGAGCATTGGAATTGTTTTTGCTAAAGTCAGGAACAGATATGGAAAACATAAGCAAGGAGTTGGAGAAACTCATTTGTTATTGTTTAGAGAAGGATGCCATTGAAGTTTCAGATGTAGAGGCGATTGCAGTAAAGCAGATAAGCAGTCACATTTTTGATATGATGGAAGCTATTGGTCTTAAGCAGCAGAAAAGAGCACTTAATTTGTATTACGAGCTTTTGGCTTTGAAGGTTTCCCCATTTCAGATATTAGCATTGTTGGGAAGACAGTTTAATATTTTGCTTCAACTGAAGGAATTGAAGCAAAAAGGATATCCAGAAAGGGAAATGGCATCAAAGGTGGGGGTACCGCCATTTACGATCCGAAAGTATATGGACCAGACTGCAAGGTTTGAGAAATCTGAGTTAAGACAAGCACTTACAGATTGTGTTCAAGCGGATGAGGATATTAAGACAGGACGAATGGATTCGCAATTGGCCATTGAGCTTTTAATTGTGGGACATAGTGCAAAAGTATAATATAAAAGCTGGGAAAGCAAGAAAGAGGTTTAGGAGTAATGAATAAGAAGGGTAAAAAGATTGTTCCTGCAATTGTGGTTGCAGTTGTTGGGGTTTGTATGGCTTTTGTTGTGGCAGATGTTGGAAATTTGCAAAAAGTACATCCAGATGTATCAGTAACATCATCAGTAACATCTGGTGAAAGATATGTATCGAATGTTGAAAATGGTGAGAATATTACAGTTGAAACAGGAATACAGGACGCAAATGAATATGCTAGCTCAGGAGAAGGGGCTGGTTCCTATTCTAATAAGACAATGGTGACAGTTACAACTGCGGATCTTGCATATAATCATGATGAAGAAGTGCTGGCGGTTGTTGAATTGATCAATCAGAATCGTGCTATGGCTGGTTTGTCGTCAGTTGTTTATGACCCTGACTTGATGGTTGTTGCTAATACAAGAGCTGTTGAAATTGCATCCTTATTTTCTCACTATAGACCAGACGGTACGTCCTGCTTTACCGCATTAGATATTATGGGCTGCACTTATTGGTGTGCTGGAGAGAATATTGCATATGGTCAGAGACATGCTGACTGGGTAATGAGAGATTGGATGAATTCACCAAGCCATAGAGATAATATCCTTTATCCAGACTATGGTAAGGTTGGTGTAGGACTATACGAAGGACCAGATGGAGTATTATATTGGGTTCAGGTATTTACCAATTAGTATGATTAAGGAATGGTGGTTCGTAAAAATATTAGGATATCGGAGTGAATACCATGAAATTTGAAGTAGAAGCTTATAAGAAATATTATTTTGATACAGTTACCAGATTGTTAAATACACCTAGTCCAACAGGTTATTATGAACTTGTGATGGAAGTTGTTAAGAAAATCGCAGAAGAAAATGGTGCAGCATTTCAGTTGACCAATAAAGGCTGTGCAATCTTGACAATTGCTGGTAAGGACCATACAAAGGCATTGGGTGCATGTGCACATTGTGATACACTTGGTGCAATGGTAAGAAGTATTGAAGGTGATGGAAGTCTTCATTTTACCAAAGTGGGTGGCCCTATCTTAAGTACATTGGATGGAGAATATTGTACAATCCGTACAAGAGATGGAAGAGTTTATACAGGAACTTTCTTATCAAAATCTCCAGCGGCACATGTGTACTTAGATGCTAATTCGAGAACTAGAGACGAAGAAAATATGTATGTTCGTCTTGATGAGGTAGTTAGAGATAAGGCGGATGTAGAAGCACTTGGTATTTCCAATGGTGATTATATCTGTATTGATACCAAAACAACTGTTACAGAAAGTGGATTTTTGAAATCTAGATTTATTGATGATAAGGCAAGCGTGGCATGTTTGTTAACAATTGCACATATCATTCATGAGAATGGGATTGTTCCAGAACATGATTTGAAATTTGTTATCACCATGTATGAAGAGGTAGGTCATGGTGCAGGCTTTGTACCTGATAACCTGATTTCTATGCTTGGTGTAGATATGGGTTGTATTGGTGATGATTTAAGCTGTACTGAATATGATGTATCTATTTGTGCTAAGGATAGTGGTGGTCCATATGATTATCCATTGACCACTAAACTGATCGAACTTGCAAAAGCCAATCAGTTAAGCTATGCTGTGGATATTTATCCATACTATGGATCTGATGTAGGTGCTATGTGGAGAGCTGGTTATGATATTCCGGGTGCACTGATCGGTACAGGGGTGCATGCTTCTCACGGTATGGAAAGAACCCATTTTTATGGTATCTATAATACAATGGCACTGATTATGTTATATTGTGGCATTGACATTACCACGCAGAAGACGAAGGAACAGAAATAATTTTTACGAAGAAAGATCGTTTTACATACGGATTATTGAAAAGTAAAGACCGAATTATCGGTCTTTATTTTTTTTATAATTGGATTCATCAAAAAGAACTTAAGCTTTAATTGAAAAAGTTAACGCAACAAAATCATTGTAATTCCTAAAAAACTGTTGCAATGAGTTTTGCAGAAGGAGGTATTTTATGTGGTATGATTCGATGTGATTACTATCTGCGGTTAGGAGTTAAATGAGTAATTAC
>JAZQQB010000081.1:0-2943 GCA_045628865.1 Lachnospiraceae bacterium
TGGTATGCATTTTGCCAATATTATCTGAATATATGCCTGCGCCATGATGGTTTCATCGTTTGACAGATGCACCAACTCCATTATTGCATTTTGGGCTTCTTTACAAATCATGTCCTTTTTTATTACCGGATTTGCCGGACATAACTTTGATATAGTTTCAGAAAATGCCGCACACATCGAAGTTGCTGCTTGAACATAGTATGCTCTGTTATTCCCTTCAGAAAATACCTGATAGTGATGAATCAAATCAGGAAAAACAATTGCAAAGTCTCCTTCTTCCATATGATACAGTTCTGTTCCTACCCCTATCTCCAACGTTCCATCTGTCACATAAACCATTTCTAAAACACCATGAAGATGTGGCGCAATATGATGCAATTTCCTATCAGTTATATCAAGCATTGCATCGGTTTTCTTGTAATTTAAGACCATAAAATCATCACCTTTCTTACACGATTATACTTCGTGAAGTAAACCAAATCCATAAATCGAATAATACAGAACATGCACAAAATAACACTACTCCGCAAGTTCACCCTTGCAAGATTTGACCACTTTTTAATACAATTTGGCGAGTAATCAAGGTATCTTTCGCATATAATTGCATCAGAACGAAAGGAAAGGAGGATACACAAAATGAGTAAGATTAAGAATTATATCAATACCCTTTTAGATTTCTACGAGCCATGCTTCAAGCATATGTATCGTGCATAAAAAATCTAAAAGGATCTATCTTGTGAAAACTGAATAGTGATTGTAAACAGACCATTTCACATCGTGACATGGTCCTTTTTATTATAAAAGGACGGAACACATGAGTGTGAACCACCCTCATAAATTGAGGAGTGCTTTATAATGAATTTACAAATCTCATAAAGGCATCCATACCTTCTTCTGTTCTCTTATATACGCCCGCACATTCCAATACTTTTACAAATACCTTACTTATCTCATCCTGAATAATCTCGTGAATATTATCTTTATTGAAAGAATAATTACCCATCCATTCCTCGACCCAGTCTGCATGTTTCTCAATATCTTCATTGCTACGAATATCTTTGCCTTCAAGAATGTACTCTTCCAAAATTGCCATTTCTTTTTTCAATCGTGCCGGAAGAACTGCAAGTCCCATAACCTCAATCAAACCAATATTTTCTTTCTTGATATGATGAAGATCTGCTGTAGGGTGATATACACCCCAAGGGCATTCATCTGTTGTAATGTTATTTCTAAGAACTAAATCAAGTTCGTATAAATCTTCATGCATTCTTGCAATTGGTGTGATTGTATTATGAGGTGTTCCATCTGTCTCGCTAAAGATAAATGCGCTTTCATCTGTATAACCTCTCCAAGCAGCAAGAATATGATCTGCGGCTTCAACTATTCTGTCGATATTCTTACCTTGCAGACGAATAACCGACATTGGCCACTTTACAACACCTGCAGTTAAATCTTCATATCCATTTATAGTGAAAGTTCTATCATAAGGCGCTTTTGCCATAGCAAAAACGGATCCACCACCCTGGAAATGATCATGACTTAATATAGAACCACCAACAATCGGAAGGTCTGCATTTGAGCCTGCAGTATAATGCTTAAACTGGTCAACAAACTCTAATATCTTCTTGAATACTGCACGATCAATTTTCATTGGTGTATGCTGCTTGTTAAAGATAATGCAGTGTTCGTTGTAATATACATATGGAGAATACTGAAGGAAGTAATCCTCTCCATCAAGTTTGATTGGAATGATACGATGATTCTGTCTTGCTGGATATGAAAAGTGACCTGCATATCCTTCGTTTTCCATACAAAGCAAGCAACTAGGATATCCTGACTTCTTTGCCTGTCCAGCCTTCGCAATATCTCTCGGATCTTTTTCCGGTTTAGAAAGATTTATTGTAATATCAATTGGGCCATACTCCGTTTCTGTTACCCACTTTTCATCTTTGGCTATTCTATCAGTACGAATGTAATTTGTTCTCTGACTAAACTGATAATAATAATCTGTAGCCATCTTACTGCTTGTCTTCTGCAACTCCATAAAATTCTTTCTAACAACAGAAGGCGCCGGAGTGAGCAATCCCATTATCTTTGTATCAAAGAGGTCTTTTGCTGTAATGGTATCTTCAGCCATAATACCATTTTCAAAAGCATATGCCATCATATCCTCAAGAATTTCACAAAGTGCTCTTTTTGTTTCAACTGTCTCCTCTGTAAACTCCAAAAGACCAAATAGCTCAAGAAGAGAATTTGTAACATAAACCTTGTCTGCCGGATCAACCAGATGGCTTTCTATTCCATACTCCATCAATTCATTGATTAACTTATTAATCATAATCATCGCCTCCTATACAGTTTCATAACCGTGTGGATGTGACTGATGCCATTTCCATGCTGTATCAATAATGGTTTCAAGATCTGCAAACTGTGGATTCCATCCAAGAATTGTTTTTGCTTTATCACTTGATGCTATAAGTGTTGAAGGGTCTCCTGCTCGTCTCTCTTCTTCCTTTGCTGGGATTGGGTGTCCTGTAACTTTTCTAGCTGTATCAACAACTTCTTTTACAGTAAATCCAACTCCGTTTCCCAAATTGAAAATGTCGCTTTCTCCGCCATTTCTCAAATACTTCATTGCAAGAATGTGCGCCTGTGCTAAATCATTAACATGAATATAGTCTCTAACGCATGTACCATCTTTTGTATCATAGTCATTTCCAAATACAGAAATGTATTCTCTCTGGTTGTTTGGTACCTGTAAAATAAGAGGAATCAAATGAGTTTCCGGATTATGTGCCTCACCAATCTGTCCATTTGGATGTGCGCCACATGCATTAAAATATCTTAATGAAACAAATCGAAGGTTATGGGCTTTTGATGTCCACTTGAACATTTTTTCCATTGAAAGCTTTGTTTCTCCATAACAGTTTGTTGGAAGAGTTC
>JAZQQB010000082.1:0-5588 GCA_045628865.1 Lachnospiraceae bacterium
CTTTGGAAGCTTAAATTCCTCTAATTTCTTTTGTATGGTCTTTGCTACAAACATATCAAGGGGGGTGTGTCGGTAGCTGATAAAGGCATCATAATGCTTAAAACTGTCTTTTCTCATATAATCTCCATTTCGCTCCGCAAAATCCAAAGCGGGCTAGTTCCTTATTCTTCGTAATCTGTCCAATCCGCAATCAATGTTTTAAATTCGTCCACTGTGACCTTATTTCCTCTATAAAAGCAGTCTGCATCTTCTGAAAAATAAATATATTCCCAGTAATATGCATCTAGATCAAACAGATCGATAGCTCTAAAACATCCATCAAATCTTCTAAATCTCCATTCCTGTCTTCCACCGTGGGTTGTATCTGTGGTGGTTGCATAATAATCTCCATTGTGTGTATAAAAATTAAGCACAGCCGCTGTTCCACTGCCATCACAGGCCAAAACAAGCTCGCCATCCATTACCGTATATAACTCCTGAAAACCAAAACCACTCACATAAAGATCATTGATTCCATCCTCATTAAAGTCATAATCATAGTCATACCATAATGCTTCCTCGTCCTCTTCGTTATCCGGAATATAAAATCCAATATAGTTAAAAATTTCATCATAACAATCCGATGCTTTCTCTACATTTCCACGTGCCTTGATTTCGTGGTTAATAAATGCCTCATAAATGGCAGTTTCATCAACACCCTCTTCTAATCCGATTCTATGAAGATATGCATCTGACACAGAAGAAAAGGTCACGATCGCAGGTTCTAAATCATGATAAGAATGACTACCCAATTCATCATAAAATGCATCATAGTCAATTTCCGTTCCCTCTTTTGACATGACCATATACATCTGGCTTCCAACTGCCTCACCTTCATCATCCATGCAATCAACATACTTAATTTCGGTGCGAAGTTCCTCCTCTAAAGTAGATAAATTGATATAATGATCGATTCTTGTACATTCCGAGGTTTCTTCATGATATCGAATCAGATTCTTACCCTCTACATACTCAAATTCATAAAAAGTATTACACCATTCTCTTTCAGAAAAAAAGCCCTCATATTGACCAAAGGCATATATCGAATCCCCATTTGGTGTTAATTCTACTTTCTCTAATCCATCTTCCTTAAAGGAAATCACATGATAAACAGAATCCTTCATATATAATAGATCATAGCAATCATCTGCATCTAAACGAATCAGTGTAAGGCTTCCTATCTCATTTTCGCTACAATAGTCCTCATACATGGCATAAGCCATGGCAAATTTGTCGTTTGCATAGCTAGCATCTTCATGGATTTCTGTTTTTCTTTCAGAAACATCCTCTAATTCCGCTTCCGTGGCAATGTCATCTGCTTTCATGGTAGCTTCTTCAGTTAACTTATCGTGGTCGGTTCCCGGAATAGTCAGGTTTCCTTCTTTGTCCTTTCCGCATCCAGTTAACAAAAGCACTGCAAACATGCACCTGTATAATGTACTGTTTTTCATATACTCTCCTTCACCAAAAACTTATTTCTTGCATGTGTGGAAAAATAACCATAGGTCACGATCAATAACAGATATCCAACGACCAGAAAATAAGGAATACCCTTTAATACTCCGCTTAGATCATCGATCATATTTAAGATTCCTGTGACAGTTCCCCAGATTCCCAAAATAATCGTGATTGGAAACATTCTTTTGATAAAACGATCCAGATTTTCTTTACTTGGAATCTGTGTTTTCTCTGGCAAAGCCATGATTTTTTCCAAAAAGCCCTTCTTTAAATAAAAAGCAGCATACATAAAATAAATTCCTGATGCGATCAATAATACGTCAACGATGATTTTTCCAGCCATAATTTTTCTCCCCCGTCATAAAATTGTTTCAAAAATCGGTACACTTTTCCTAAAATAAACCATCGTACATTATAACACAGATGCATGGAAAGTCCAAACCATCTGAATTTCCCATTCTCTATACGAAAGCACGAATAGATTTTATTGGCTAATCGAAGAAAAAAAATAAGGCTAATCCCTTAAAAGAAATCAGCCTTTACATTTAATTCCATTATACCTAGAGGTCTACTCGACCAAACATACTATTTTTTCATTCTACTTTTGATAATAGAAAAGTTCTATATCCTTTAAGTAATAATCCATCTTAATTGGATATTTCTTTTGGAAAACCGTTACGTTTTTTCCACCATCTGGAACAAATATGACTGAAGTATATCCGCCCTTTTTATTCTTATAGGTTGCATTCATATAAAATAGATATGGTTCAATCCATTCAAAATACTGTGCATCTGTTGCTTCGTAAACATTGTTCACCCAATCAATAGAAAGGTTCGCATTTTTTTCACGAATTGCCTTGCCAAATTCATAAGCACTTAATGGAGTATCATTCAACATTGGAACCGCTCCCCACTGCCCATCTAAGAAAACCCATTTCTGTATATCCTTTAGATATGCTTCGCATGCAACATGTCCTGCTCCAACTTCTCTTGTTTCAACATCTTCTGTTTTTAATGAAATCTGTCTGCTATCAACTCCAAGAGCATTTAAACAGCCACTGATTACAATGCCATATTCAACGCATCTATATTGTTGACCATGATTGACCACCTGATCAAGAATATATAATGGATCACTCTGTTTAGGTTCATTTATTCCATCATGATGCCACAAACCAGACACCCATTTTGTAATTACCAGAACCTTCTCGTAATCAGACTGACAATCCTTCGTCATTTCTTCCAATCCATAGGTATCACGAAGTTCTGCTAAATAATTCTTCGAATATAGATTCCAACAATCAAACGAAGATTTCATTTTATTTTCTACCCTGTTTTGCCCTCTATTAGCTACGTCCTCTAATCTTCCACAACCAGAAAATATAGATCCAAAAGCTAATAGTAAAGTGCAACCAACCATCCATTTTTTCTTTTTTAACATGCTACTCACTCCCTTAAAAGTTTTATTTGTGTCTGATGTGGCGTTTCATGCCGGTCGTATACCCACTGGAGCATAATGGGGGAGAGACACCCGATACTAATCCCCTGTCACCTTAAAAATTTGGCTACTTACACTCTATATCATCCTTCACTCAATACTCCATAATCTTATAATCCTTATATAAAACCCCCGAATCCTCCACATCACATTTATGATCTTACATGCAGGGCATATACCGTAATATTCTATTTTTCTTTACAGATCAAACACTTTTCAATTTCTTCATGGGAATTTTACTTTTTTTCCCTCCTCCCATGACTGGTTACCAAAATCCTTCATGGGAATTTTACTTTTTTGCCTTCCTCCCATGACTGGTTACCAAAACCTTTCATGGGAATTTCGGTTTTTTGCCTTCCTCCCATGACTGGTTACGAAAATCCTTCATGGGATTTTCGTTTTTTTCCCTTCCTCCCATGACTGGTTACCAAAATCCTTCATGGGAATTTCGGTTTTTTCCCTTTCTCCCATGACTGGTTACCAAAACCTTTCACAATTATAAAACGCACAGTCACCAATATACTTAATGTTTTTAGGAAGGGAAAAAGTTTTCAGCTTACTATCGCGAAAAGCACTGTCCTCAATCCTTAGAACACTGTCTGGTACATAAACCTTACTTGCCCTGGAACGTGCAAAGGCGCCATGACCAATGGCCTTAACTGGCTTTCCATCTATTTCATCTGGGATGACCACTTCTTCATCATCTCCGCGATAACTCGTAATAGTGCAACGTTTTCCATTGGTCTTAAAAAATAACCCTAAACTATTGGCATGGTGCCATGTATAATTCAACCCCATAAATAATCCTCACGTCCTTCGTTCCTATTTCAGCTTACCTGTCACCATGAACTCTGATCGCAAATGCGACAAATATCATTGCATTCATCCAATGTAACTAATATATCACACACTAATCTCCATTTCACTTCGTGAAATCTCAAAAAATAGGTGAATACAAACGTATTCACCTATCCTAAAAACTATAACTATTCAAAATCATTCGTATTTTTCTTCGAAAAATACGAATCAAGTTTCTTACATTCCTAAGAATTTCTTAACATCTTTTTCCATATCCTCTGTTTCACATACATGATCATGAACGATCGCTGCGCTTCTGATATCTTCAATTGCCTGTGGAACAGTTGTCTGAGAAATTTCTGATAAACGATCAACCAATTCGAAATCTCCCATAGCATCATATTTTGTATCAATAGCTGTCATAACGCTACGTGTAAATTTATATGGTGATGCAGTGGATGCGATCACTGTCTTTGTGTTATCACCTGTAGAAGCAACATATTTCTTATGTGCTGCTGATGCAACAGCTGTATGTGTATCGATCACATAGCCTGTCTTTCCATAAAGTTCATGGATTCTTTCAGCAACTTCTTTCTCTGATGCAAAACCACCAACGAAGTCAGCTAACTGAGCCCTCATTTCATCTGTGATAGCATACTTACCTGTTTGAGATAAATCCTTCATAAATGCTGCATTCTTCTCTGTAGAATCTCCTGCGATTCTATAGATCAATCTCTCTAAGTTAGAAGAGATCAAAATATCCATAGATGGAGATGTTGTTAAGATGAAATCTCTGTTTCTATCATATGTACCTGTACCGAAGAAGTCGAACAATACTTTGTTCTCGTTAGAAGCACAGATAAGCTTGTTGATAGGAAGACCTAAATTCTTAGCATAGAATGCTGCTAAGATATTACCAAAGTTACCTGTAGGAACAACTACATTGATCTTCTCGCCATCTGCGATCTTTTCTTCTTTTACAAGTCTTGTATATGCATATACATAATAAACGATCTGTGGAACCAAACGTCCAATGTTGATTGAGTTTGCTGATGAGAACTGATATCCATGTGCATCTAACTCTTTTGCAAGAGAAGGATCATTGAACATCTTTTTAACACCTGTCTGGGCATCGTCAAAGTTTCCTGTGATACCAACTACATATGTATTGTCACCTTTCTGGGTAACCATCTGCTTCTCCTGGATTGGAGATACACCATTCTTTGGATAGAAAACGATGATCTTTGTTCCTGGAACATTAGCAAAACCAGCCAAAGCAGCTTTACCTGTATCACCAGAAGTAGCTGTTAAGATAACGATCTCATTTTTTGCATTGTTCTTCTTGGCAGCAGTTGTCATCAAATAAGGTAAGATTGACAATGCCATATCCTTAAATGCGATTGTTGAACCGTGGAATAACTCTAAATAGTAAGCACCATCTGCTTCTACCATTGGTGCGATCTCTTCTGTATCAAATTTAGAATCGTAAGCAGAATTGATACAATGCTTTAATTCTTCCTCTGTAAAATCGCTTAAGAATAATTTCATTACTTCATAAGCAACTTCCTGATAAGTCATTTCAGAAAGTTCTTTAATTGTTTTATCAAAAACTGGTAAAGATGTTGGTACAAATAAACCGCCATCATCAGATAATCCTTTTAAAATAGCCTGTGAAGCTGTAATAGGTTCCATCTCACTTCTTGTACTCTTGTAAAGTGTAGCCATAATATCTCCTCCCTGAAAATAGCCCGAAATAGCATATTTTCATCCATGTTTGCACGTTGTGGTTTAGTAT
>JAZQQB010000083.1:0-13754 GCA_045628865.1 Lachnospiraceae bacterium
AAGCAGAATAATCCGGTTTCAAGGCCGTTAGCCAGGGTAATTACGGTTACTAGTGGAAAGGGTGGTGTTGGTAAATCCAATACTGCAATTAACTTAGCGGTTCAGTTTAAAAAGCTTGGAAAAAGAGTGATTATTTTAGATGCCGATTTTGGATTGGCTAATATAGAGATTATGTTTGGTGCTATACCAAAGTATAATTTGGGAGATTTGATTTATCAAAGAAAAAATATTAAGGATATTATTACCTGGGGACCTATGGATGTTGGCTTTATTTCCGGAGGCTCAGGTATAGCAGGAATGGCAAATTTAAGTAAGGATTATCTTTCCTATATTATTCAGAATTTAGTAGAGCTAGATGCCTATGCGGATGTGATCATCATTGACACAGGCGCAGGCATTTCAGATGCTGTACTAGAGTTTTTGGTGGCAAGCGGTGAGATATTGCTGATTACAACACCTGAACCAACCTCTATTACAGATTCTTATTCTCTGCTAAAAGCTTTATCTCGTCATCCTAGGTACCAGGAGGAACTGACACAAATCAAGGTGATTGCCAACCGTGTAGATAAGGAAGAAGAAGGAACTTTATTATTTCAGAAACTTTATTCGGTGGTATCCCGGTACTTGAAGATTCCTATCAAATATTTGGGATGTATACCAGAGGATACTCAATTATCAAGAGCGGTCATGCAGCAAAAGCCAATATCTTTACAAAACCCGAATGCAAAATCAGCTTCTTCTTATGAAGAAATTGCTGGAAAACTGATGAATGTGGAAACTACTAAAACAATTCGGAAAAGAGGTATGGCAGCCTTTTTTACACATATGATCAATGGAAATAAAGAAAAGCTGCAACTTATGAAATGAGAAATAAATGATAGAACAATGGGTTGATGAAACCGTCTGTTCTATCATTTTTTAATTATATTAACAAATGAGCGATATTTCGACAATTTACACGAAAAATGACACAAAATAGCACATGATATTGGTTTCGTGAAAATGAAGTTATCGGTATAATAAAATAAGAGGTGAGAATATGCTTGAAGATTATTTGAGAACAGGTGATAAAGTAGAATTAGAGGCCATGAAGCAGATTGATTTAGAAGACGGCGGAACGGAATCAGGCGGAAAAAAACAATATGTTACAAAGCTATATGACATTTTGAGCGAGGATCGTTTTGAACTTTTAATGCCAATGGAGCAGACAAAACTGATCCTGCTTCCTGTTGATAGTGAATATAATTTATGCTTTGTAGCCAATGATAATCAGCTATACCAGTGTAGCGCAAGAATTATTGACAGATATAAGAGCAATAATGTTTATATTCTTGCCATGGAGATGACATCAAATTTAAGAAGATTCCAAAGAAGAGAATATTATCGATTTAATTGTGTTCTTGATATGGATTCTAGATGCTTGGTGAAGGAAGAATTATCTGCGGTTGAAGCAAAAAGAGATTATTTATTGCCAGGACTTCCACTAAGACATAGTGTGATTGTGGATATCAGTGGTGGTGGACTTCGATTCGTAAGTAAGGCAAAATACAAACCGGGAAATTTGATCTATTGTAAATTTAATCTTTTACAGGGCGGAGAATGGTATGAATATAACGTAATTGGAGAAATTCTTTCGGCTACAGAGCTACAGAATAAGGAAGAAGAAGTGGAACACCGATTACAGTTCATCAATATGGACAATGATGATCGGGAAACTATTATCAGATATATATTCGAGGAAGAAAGAAAATACAGAAAACGAACGAAAGGATAACCGAATTATGAAAAAAATTCTGATAGTTGATGACTCTGCACTCATGAGAAGAATACTGTGTGATATAATTGAGGAAAATAAAGAATACCAAGTGGAAGACAAGGCAGCAAACGGATTAGAAGCTTTAGAACTCCTCAGAAAAAAGAAATATGATGCAGTTATTCTTGACGTGAATATGCCGGTTATGACAGGAATCGAACTTCTGGAAAAAATCCAGGAGGAAAAAATCGATGCAAGGGTTATGATGGCAAGCACCGATACAAGAGATGGGGCTCAGACAACACTTGAGGCTTTGGAAAAAGGCGCATTGGATTTTATTCATAAACCGGATAATGTCAGAGAATGCCGAGTTGAACATTTCAAAAACAAATTTTTTGAAATTTTAGACGTAGTTTCTGAAAGTAAATTTTCGTTTGTGAAAACTTCGGTACAGAAAAATGTATTAGAAGAAAAAAAGGAACAGGAACTGATCAAGCCTGAACCAAGAAAAACGTCAACCACAAGGAACTCTAAAATTGTAGCGATAGCCAGCTCGACTGGTGGACCAAAAGCATTGCAGGAAGTTATTCCAAAACTTCCGGCAGGACTAAATGCACCAGTTTTATTGGTACAGCACATGCCACCTAACTTTACAAAATCCTTGGCGGACAGATTAAATACCTTAAGCGATGTGACTGTTAAGGAAGCAGAGGAAGGCGAAGAACTTCAAAAAGGCTGGGTATATGTTTCCAAAGGTGGAAAACACATGACGGTTACTACGAATGGTGGGAAAACAATAATCCATTATAATGACAACCCACCAAGAGAAGGTGTGAAGCCATGTGCAAACTATATGTATGAATCTTTGAAAGATGTTTCTGCTGACCAAGTTGTATGTGTTGTTATGACAGGAATGGGAGCAGATGGAACCGAAGGTATTAAGAATTTAAAGAAAACCAAGAAACTACATGTAATTGCTCAAGAATCGAGCACTTGTGCAGTATATGGAATGCCTAAGAGCGTTGTAAATGCAAATCTGTCAGATCAGATCGTTCCATTAGATAAGATTGCACAGGAAATCATCACGAACGTGGGGGTACGTTAGCATGGACACAAGTCAATATTTAGGAATTTTCCTCGATGAAACAAAAGAACATTTGGAAAACTTAAACACACAGATCATGAATCTGGAACAGGAACCAGAGAACATGGACACTATTAATGAAATTTTCCGTGCTGCACATTCCATGAAAGGTATGGCAGGAACCATGGGATATAAGAGAATGCAGACTTTGACCCATGATATGGAAAATGTTTTTACAGAAGTACGTTCAGGTAATATTAAAGTTACATCAAACATGATTGACATTCTGTTCCAAACATTGGATGCATTAGAAGGTTACCTTGATCTTATTCAGAATACACAGGATGAAGGAACTAATGATAATGAAAATCTGATCAAGGCTTTGAATGATATTTTGAACGGAAAAGATGGCGGAGATTCAGAAACGTCTCAGGAAGAAACGCCTGCAGAAGCTCCAAAGGAAGAAACAGAGGCAGAAGTTAAGGCTGAAGGAGCAGGTACAACTGCTAAGTGGGCTAATATCGAACTAAAAGATAAAGAAAAGGCTTCTTTAGATGAAGCGATTGAAGCAGGAAATAAAATATATGGCATGACGGTACAAATTCAGGAGAATTGTATTTTAAAGGCTGCGAGAGCGTTCCTTGTTTTCAAAGCAATCGAAGATTTTGGAGAGATTATTGTATCTGATCCAAGTGCACAGGATATTGAAGATGAAAAGTTTGGACTTGATTTTAGTTTGATTGTTGCAACGAAAGCTAAATTAGAGGAATTGATCAATTCTGCGAAAGGTGTTTCAGAAATAGAAGATGTTATTGGTGCTGAGTATTCACAGGCACCTGCTGAGGAAGCTCCAAAGGAAGAAGCAAAACCAGTAGAACAGAAAACGGAAACACCAGCACCGGCAGCACCGGCTGCAGCACCAGCACAGAAGGCACCAGCAAAGAAGGCACCAGCAGAAAAACCTGTTGTAAATAGAACGGTTCGAGTTGATATTGAAAAATTGGATGTATTAATGAACCTTGTAAGTGAGCTTATCATTGCAAAGAATTCTCTTGTTAGTGCGTCAAGTGCAGATGCCAATGCAAGTTCATTTAATGAACAGATTGAATATCTGGAAAGTGTAACAACCAACCTCCATGAATCAGTCATGAAGGTTCGAATGGTTCCTATTGAAAGCTGCGTATCCAAGTTCCCACGAATGATCAGAGATCTTTCTAAGAAGTTAGGTAAGCAGATGGAACTAACCATGACTGGTGAAGAAACAGAATTAGATCGTACAGTAGTAGATGAAATTGGCGATCCATTGATGCATTTGCTTAGAAATTCTGCAGACCATGGTTTGGAATCCTCAGAAACTCGTGCTCAGCGTGGTAAACCTGCTGTTGGACAGATTTTCTTAAATGCATATCAGGATGGTAATAACGTTATCATTGAAGTTGGTGATGATGGTAATGGTATTGATACAGAAGCTGTAAAGAGAAAAGGAATTGAAAGAGGTGTTATTACTCAGGAACAGGGTGATAATATGTCAGAAAAGGAAATCATTGGTTTGCTTTTCAATGCAGGTTTCTCTACGGCAAAAGAGATTACAGACGTATCTGGTCGAGGCGTTGGTCTTGACGTTGTAAAATCTAAGATTGAATCATTAAGTGGTGAAGTTGAAGTTAAGAGTAAGTTGGGAGAAGGTTCCACATGGACAATCCGCTTACCTTTAACACTTGCAATTATTCAGGCTCTGATGGTTGAAGTTGGAGAAGAAAAATATGCAATATCCTTAAGTTCAATCCAGACAATTGAAAGCATCACAAAAGATGATATCAAACTTGTACAGGCAAAAGAAGTAATTCATCTTCGTGGAACAGTTATCCCAATTATCCGCCTGAATAATGTCCTTGATACAGAAAGCAAAAAAGGTCCTGATGAAGACATGACAGTCGTTATCGTTAAGAAAGGCGATAAACAGGCAGGACTTGTAGTAGATGAATTGATCGGACAGCAGGAAATCGTTATTAAATCATTGGGTAAATATATCAGTAAGACAAAATTTATCAGCGGCGCTACAATCCTTGGCGATGGCGAAGTTGCTTTGATTATTGATCCTAACCCGCTTATTGGGTAATGAACAGACGAAAAGAAAGGATTGGGTAAAACAATGGAAGATGAATTAAAAGTCAATCTTGAGACCACACAGTTTATTGTGATCAAAATAGGTGATGAACAGTATGGAATCAATATCAATAACATTGATAATATTTTAAGAACACAGCATATTACCAGAGTCCCAAAGGTTGCGAATTATATAAAAGGAGTTATCAACCTTCGAGGCGAAGTAATTCCGGTTATTTCACTTAGACTTCGTATGGGACTTTCTGAGGATGAACTTACCAAGAATACCAGAATTATTATCCTCAAAGTAGAACAGCAGGAAGTAATGGGGGTTATTGTTGATGAAGTAAAAGAAGTTGTAACACTTGATGAGGAACATATGGAAAAAGTTTCTTATGAAAATAGAGATGACAAATCAAACTTTATTTATGGAATTGGTAAATATGATGCTGGTTTAATTTCATTATTGGATTTAAATACAATCGTATTAGAAAACTAAAAGGAGTAACTCATAGCGGCTTAGGCTGCTATGAGAATTCTTTGATTATTGGCGTTGAATCGTCTATGAGGTTGAATTTATGGGTGATATTACAGTAGATAATATTTCGGAAACTTATCTTGATGTCCTACGTGAGATTGGAAATATTGGCGCAGGAAATGCAATGACGGCCTTGGCTCAGATGTTGGGCAGAAAAGTGGATATGAAAGTCCCACAGATCATGCTTCTTGATTTTCCGCAGGTAGGAGAAGCAATGGGTGGAGAAGAAACACTGATGGCTGGTATTTATTTTAAAGTTGATGGTGATATTCGAGGCAGTATTATGTTCCTTCTGGAAAGTGAATCTGCCAAAACATTGGTATCAATGCTGATGGGAACAGAGCCAGAAGAAGGGCAGTTCTCAGAGATGGAAGCCTCAGCGCTGAAAGAAATCGGCAATATTATAGCTGGATCTTATTTGAATTCTATGGCGCAATTAACGAACTTGGTAATTTATCCATCTGTTCCAGATATGACATTTGATATGGCAGGAGCAATTCTAAGTGTTCCTGCAATTGAGTTCGGAGAAACGGGAGATAAGATGTTATTTATTCAGACCCATTTCTTTGATGAGGCTCAGATTAATGGATATTTTATTCTGGTTCCGGAGATGGAATCCTATACAAAGATATTACATGCATTGGGAATGGCATAGTAGCAATTTGAAACAAACAAAGAAAGGTTAATACCTTATGAGTGAAATGATAAAAGTAGGTATGGCTGATCTAAAGACTTGTGTCGCTCCTAATGCAATTACGACGTTAGGACTTGGTTCCTGCGTTGGAATTGCAATCAGAGACCCAATTACGAAGATTGGCGGATTGGCACATATTATGCTGCCTGATTCATCTGCGATTGCGAACAATACGAATATTCCTAAATTTGCGGATACAGGCATTGAAGAATTGGTAAAACAGATTGTTGCACTAGGCGCAAACAGACAACGACTGGTTGCCAAAATTGCAGGTGGGGCACAAATGTTTGCGTTTCAGAGTAGCGCTGGAAGTGGTGGTGCCATTAAGGTTGGAGAAAGAAATGTGGCGGCTACCAAGAAGAAACTGGCTGAGTTAAATATTAAGATCCTTGCTGAGGATACGGGATTAAATTACGGTAGAACAGTCATTTTTTATCCAGAAACCGGTAATTATGTGATCAAAGCTGTGGGTAAGGCAGAAACTATCATTTAAAGATAAGAGAGAGAACATAATGAGAAAACTGAAAACAAAAACAATACCATGTTTGGTTATGTTGATTGGGGCGGTGGCTACTCTTGCAATTACTTATTATAACCACTACTCATCAAGAGAAACCCTGGAGGTTTTGCTGATTTCACTTTTGGCATGTTACTTTATAGGAACGTTGGTGAAAACAGCGCTAGACCGTATTGAAATTCCGATTCCGTTGGAGGAATCAGAAGAAACTGAGGAATTGGAAGAAATAATTGATGAAGCCGATTATGAAGACGGCTATTATGACGAAAGTTTTGCTGAAACGAACATAGATAAAATGGGGATCATGGAAGAGTATCCTGAAGAATTCACGGATGAGAGCGAAGAATTTTTTGTGGAAGATTCTTACCCAAAGGATGGGGAATCAGAAGAAACTGAATCCTATGAAGCGGATTACGAGAATGAGTTTTCATAAGAACCTTTGGGAGAATGATATAATTGGGGGTTACGATTATGGATGAAGCAGGTAGAAAGATACTTTGGATGGATTATTCTCGTACAGGTTCTGCCGAGATCAGAGATAAGATCATTATTGAATATACGCCGCTTGTTAAGGTTGTTGCAGGTCGATTGAGCATGTATTTGGGGTATAATGTTGAATATGAAGATCTGTGCAGCTATGGTATTTTCGGTTTGATTGATGCCATTGATAAATATGATCCATATAAGGCAATTAAATTTGAAACTTATGCCAGCTTACGAATTCGAGGTGCAATCCTAGATCAGATTCGAAAAATGGATTGGATTCCACGAACGCTTCGCCAGAAACAAAAGCAGATTGATGCCGCTGTGCGTGAAGTAGAGAATGAAATGGGAAGACCTGCTACAGATGAAGAAATTGCAAAAAAACTGGGAATCTCAGAGGATGAATATACGGATTGGCAGTCACAGATGAAGATTACCAATGTGGTTTCCTTAAATGAATATATGGAAGCAGGACCGGATATTTCAGGTGATTCTACAGTTTCTTCAGATTTTGCGACCCCAGAAGAACAATTGACAAAGGAAGAACTGAAGCAAACATTGATGGATGCTTTGGAACTTTTGACAGAGAAAGAAAAGAAAGTTATTTTATTATATTACTATGAAGAATTAACATTGAAGGAAATCAGCCATGTGTTAGAGGTTTCTGAATCGCGTGTATCACAGCTTCATACCAGAGCACTTGGTAAAATGAAAACGAAACTTGGTAAATATATGGGTATTTTGTCGGATAAGTAAAAAGAGAGGGAGGTCAAATCTAAATGAATGCGTATTTTCAGGTAATGATAGCAGAATATGGAACTGCTCTTCGGGTGATACCTGCCACCAATGGTGGTGAACCACTGGATATCATGGAAGTAAAAGAGTATTTAGATGGAAAAGGAATTGCATTTGACCTTGTTGCAGTGAATGAAGCAGTAAAATCCGGCGAAATGAGAACTGTTGTATTAAATAACAAGAAAGAATATCCCATTGCAGAGGTTATGGATCTGCGCGTGACAGACGATAACATGGCTTGTATTGCAAGATTTTATGCGCCAAGTAATGATGGAAATGAACTTACTTTGGATAGTATATTATCATCACTTCGTTTAAAAGGAATTCGATATGGGATTGATGAAGAGGCTATTAAGGAGTTTTTAGGGAAGAGAAGATATTGTAAGGACTATATTTTTGCCAAAGGTACACCACCAAGACAAGGCCATGATGCTTCTATTGAGTATTTTTTTAATACGGATAGGAAAGCAAAGCCTGCACTAAATCCGGATGGAAGTGTAGATTTTTTTAATCTTGGTATTATTGAAGAATGTAAAAAAGGTCAGGTGTTAGCAGAATTAACACCGGCTGATCAAGGTGAGTTTGGTGATGATGTATTAGGCTCTCGATTGAAACCAAGAGAAGTGAAATTTTTAAAACTGGAATTTGGTAAAAATATTACCTTATCAGAGGATAGATTAACCATTACTGCGGATTGTGATGGTCAGGTTACTTTGGCAGGCGGAAAGGTTCATGTTGCCAATGTTTTGGAATTAAAGGAAATCGGCACGGCAACAGGTAATATTGACTTTTCAGGAAGTGTAAAGATTAAAGGGAATGTTGCAGCAAATTTTGAGGTAAAGGCCGAGGGCAATATTATAGTTGATGGCATTGTAGAAAGTGCACATTTGGAGGCTGGAGGCGATGTGATTATTGCCAGAGGCATGAATGGTATGGGTAAGGGAACCATCAAGGCTGGTGGAAATGTGGTTGTTAAATTTTTGGAGAATGCAAATTGCATTGCTGGTGGTACGGTTTCTGCAGAAGCAATTATGCAGAGTAATGTCAGCGCCAAACGGGAGGTACTTGTTACTGGAAAAAGGGGCTTTATCACTGGAGGGCAGGTAACAGCTGGTACCAAAATTGAAGCCAAGACCTTAGGGTCTGAAATGGGTTCCGCTACAGTTGTTGAGGTTGGAGTTGATCCAACCGTTAAGAAGCGTCTGGCAGAATTACAAAAACAGATGGAAGAAGCTCAAAAGGTGATTAAGCAGACGTCGCCAATGATTCAGGCGCTTAGTCAAAAGGTGAAGCTTGGAATGAAGTTAATGCCTGAACAGGCAAAAAATTTCCAGTCAATCATTGATAGTAATAGAAGAAGCCAGAAAATCTTAGAAGATGGTATGGATGAGATGTGTGAATTAGAAGAACAGACGGCAGGAGCAGACAATGCTGCTGTAGTGGTTACAGGCGAAGTTTACACTGGTGTGAAGATTTCCATATCAGGTGTTTCTATGACAGTTAAATCTCCATATAAGTATAGTAGATTTGTGAAGGAAGCGGGCGAAGTGAAGTGTAGCGCAATTTAAAAACAGTTGTTTTTATAAGGAATATAGTAAGAACTGATGATGTTTCATATCATCAGTTCTTTTATGTTAACTTCATGGCTTCAAAAAAGAGTTTCATACTATTAAAGTATGAAAAAATGATTTTAATAATTTGTGCAATAAAACATTGCAATATACGCGAAAAAATATTAAATTATAAGTAGGGATTTATGAATGGTTGAATGTTAAATTTAATTACGATTAAATGAATGGGGGATGCAATTATGGGGTTAACACAAATCGTAATGCTTGTGATAGGCGCAATCTTGATTGCAGCTAGTTTTGTATTACCAGAAATGCTGAAGGGGCAGAATCTGGAAAATAAGAAAGAAGAACAGGAAGAAATCAGAAAACTGATTGAGAAAGAAATGGAAGGGGTTTCTTCACGTGTAGATGAAGTGGTTGATGAGTCTATTCAATATGCCATGGAAAAAACCGAACGCTCATTAGAACGTCTTTCTAATGAGAAAATCATGGCCGTATCAGAATATTCTGAAACAGTATTGGAGGATATCAATAAAACGCATAAAGAGGTTATGTTTTTACATGATATGCTGGCAGGGAAGCAGGAAGAGTTAAAGAGTGCTGTTTCCGAGATGGAAAAAGAAGTGTCACAGATCAAACAGGATGTGACAGATAACCGTCTGACAGCGGAGGATGTGACAAAGAATCTGGAACAATCTAAGACAGAGGCCGAATCCTTAATGCAGGAGGTGAAAACTTCCATGCAGCAGGCGAAGGAAGTTGCATCTAATATTGAGGCAGAAGCGAATAAGCGTGCTATGGAAAGGGAAGCACAGCTTTTACAGGAAATTGAAGAGGTGGCTAGACATAAGGATGAACTTCAAGAAGAAAGTCAGTCTATTGTGCATGCCAACGAAGAAGCTTTAGAAACCATTCGTAAGGTTCAGGAAGAGGTACTAAGACTTTCTGAAGAAAAAGCTGAGGCATTAAAGGCTGTGGAAGAAGCGAAAAAGGTTCGTGAAATGGCGACTGTTACAGAAGAAAAAGCAAAGGAAACAACCGAGGCGATCAGTCATTTAACAGAAAACACTGAACGTGACAAGAATTACAATGAAGAGTTCCAAAAGCTTTCCTTTGAAAAGGTTGAAGTAGACGATGGGATGGAAGTGATTGAGGATAAAAAACAGGAAGTGACTTTTAAGTCTGATGTTGCTACTGATTTGAGCTTTATGCCTGCTGATCACAAAAATAAGAACAGTAATGAAAGAATTTTAGAATTGCATAAGGCAGGTAAGTCGAATATGGCAATTGCTAAAGATTTGGGACTGGGAATCGGTGAAGTGAAGCTTGTGATAGATCTGTTTAGGGGCTGATTGGGGGTGCCGTTATGAAATTACGATTTTATTTACGCGGTTTAGGAATTGGAATTGTTTTTTCTGCAATGATCTGTAGCTTTGGAAAAAGCAATGCACAGGGTGCAATGTCAGATGAAGATGTGATTAAAAGAGCAAAGGAACTGGGAATGGTGGAAGGAACGGTCCTTTCACAACAGGGAGAAATCGATGCAGATTATACAGCTCAGATTAATGAGGCGGATGAAGTTGTCCCGGAAGTTTTCGACGAAGATCCGGAAGAAACGTTGGAATCTGTATTAGAAGAAACAGAGTCACTTTCTACTGAGACAGAGGAAAAAATCCAGGAGGAGAATGTTACTGCTGGACAAGAGGATATTACGGAAGATAATAAAGATGAAGAACAGGAAGACGTTAATAAGAAAGAAGTTGATGAAGGAATAAATAAAGAGGATACGGTTACGAAAGAATCAGAAGAAAGTCCGGGAAAAGCAGGAAAAGACATAGAAGTTGCAAATACTAATGATGTTACCGGGCAGGATGCTGGTAAAACAGTGACGATAACGGTTAGTGGCGGCTCAGGTTCCTATACGGTAGCTTTGAATTGTGAAGCTGCTGGACTAGTAAGTGATGCAAAAGAATTTGATACCTATATGTGTGCGAATGGATATGCTAATAGAATCAGCGTTGGAACGTTTGAAGTACCTTTGGGTTCAGACTATGAAACAATTGCTAAAATACTTACAAAATCACGTTGAGATGCTATTTCGAATGAAAGATTACGAATTGTGTGATAAATACAAAAACTTTTAGAAAACCCCTTGCAAAAGGGGTTTCTTTATGGTAAAGTACTAATGTTGTGAAAAATTTACACGTACATGGGTCCTGCCCGGTGCCTTAAACGCTTGAGGTTGTGCAGGAAGCGAAGTGTACGGAAGCTACTCAGATACAATACTTATAATCTGAGCTAACCAAATGGAGGTAATAAAATGAGCGTTATTTCAATGAAACAGTTATTGGAAGCTGGTGTACATTTTGGTCATCAGACAAGAAGATGGAACCCTAAGATGGCTCCTTACATCTTCACAGAAAGAAATGGTATCTACATTATCGACTTACAGAAATCTGTAGGTAAAGTTGATGAAGCTTACAAAGCAATCTTCGATGTTGCTGCACAGGGCGGTACTATTTTATTCGTTGGTACAAAGAAACAGGCTCAGGATGCTGTTAAGACAGAAGCTGAGAGATGTGGTATGTACTTCGTAAATGAGAGATGGTTAGGTGGTATGTTAACAAACTTCAAGACTATCCAGTCTCGTATTGCAAGATTAAAGAAGATCGAAACTATGGCTGAAGATGGAACATTTGATGTTCTTCCTAAGAAAGAAGTTATCGAAATCAAGAAGGAATGGGAAAAGTTAGAGAAGAACCTTGGCGGTATCAAGGATATGGACAGAATCCCAGACGCAATCTTTGTAGTAGATCCTAAGAAAGAGCACATCTGCGTACAGGAAGCTCATGCATTAGGTATTCCACTTATTGGTATTGCTGATACAAACTGTGATCCAGAAGAATTAGATTACGTTATTCCAGGTAACGATGACGCTATCAGAGCTGTTAAATTAATCGTTGCTAAGATGGCAGACGCTGTTATCGAAGCTAACCAGGGTGAGACAGCTGTTGATATGCCTGTTGAAGAAACAGAAGCAGTTGATATGGAAGAAGTAGTTGCAGCTGACGCTGAATAATTCTTACGTATATAAGAAATTATTAAAGGGACGATGTTTCACCGTCCCTTTATGTGGGTAATGGGTAGTTTAACTACCTTACGAGAATCAACCAATACATTTATTTGATTAAATGGAGGAAACAAAAATGGCTATTACAGCAGGAATGGTAAAAGAATTAAGAGAAATGACTGGCGCAGGTATGATGGACTGCAAAAAGGCATTAACAGAAACTAACGGTGATATGGATGCAGCTGTTGAATTCTTAAGAAAAAGCGGTGCAGCTAAAGCTGTTAAGAAACAGAGCAGAATCGCTGCTGAAGGTATCACACGTGTAGCAATCAATGGAAATACAGCAGTTGTTGTTGAAGTTAACTCTGAAACAGACTTCGTTGCTAAGAATGAAACATTCCAGGAATTCGTTCAGACTGTTGCTGACGTTGCACTTGCATCAGGCTTAAACGGTGGTGCTAACGGTGAAGACATCGAAGCATTATTAGAGCAGGGTGGTCTTAAGGATCTCCTTGTTGAAAAGACCGCTACAATCGGTGAAAAGTTATCTGTTCGTAGATTCCAGAAGGTTTCAGGCGACTGCGTAGCTCCTTACCTTCACGCAGGCGCAAAGATTGGTGTATTAGTAGCAGCTAACGGTGCTTGTGATGATGCAGCTAAGGAAGCATTAAACAACATCGCAATGCAGATTGCAGCTATGAGCCCTCAGTACATTTCTCGTGCTGATATTTCTGCAGAAGCTATCGATAAGATGAGAGATATAACTATCGACAGCGCATTAAATGATCCCGCATCATTACCTAAGCCTATTCTTAACAAGCTTATCAACCAGGCTATCGCTGAAAAGTGGGATGATGAAGCTAAGGCTGTATTCGAAGAGCACAAGGCTAACATGAACTATGTATTCAACTTCCTTGCAAAGGTTGAATCAAAGCCCGTTGAAGCACTTAAGGAACTTGCTATGGCAGCTAAGGCTGAAATTATGGGTGACAAGATTTGCGCAGGCCTTGTTGAAGGTCGTATTTCTAAGCAGCTTTAGGATATCAGCTTAATGGATCAGGTATATGTTAAGGCAGAAGATGGCAAGCAGACAGTTGCAGCATATCTTGCAAGCGTTAACAAGGCTCTTACAATTGCTAAGTT
>JAZQQB010000084.1:0-24813 GCA_045628865.1 Lachnospiraceae bacterium
GAGATATTTTTATTATATAACATCTACCAGCAGAAATCCCTTTTAATTAATGTCCACGATTAAGGATTTCCCCCCTTCTTCTTATGTCCATTATTAGGGTTCCCTTCTTCTTATCGTGTCCACTTTATAGGGTATATTTTAAAGTACAACACTCTCACCACCTTGTTCCATTCCTTGTACTTAAAATCATATTTCTTTCAAATAAAGTACAATCACACGCCCATCTCTTTCCATTCCTTGTACTTAAAATCGCATTTCTTTCAAATAAAGTACAATCCTACCACATCATTCCCTTAAAAGGTCCCACCCACATCCACAATAACAAAAGGTATCGCAAGCAAACCCAGCATAGCTTGTGCATCACTTGCGACATCTTCCTCTGCACAAGCGTGCGCATCCCCCACGGAGGCTTTATCTCAGAGGGGAACCACTACCCGCCACTGCATCGTATTTGTTGCCCGAAGCCTTACGAGGCGAGGGGCTCACCCACTGAGATAAAAAAGCACCTCTCAAACCCAGTATTCTACTTGGTTTGAGAGGTTGTTAAATCCTGCTTTAATCATTCAAATCGCTCATTTTTTGATTAATTTTAAAATATCTAATCATGTTTTAACTATATATTTTACAATCATTCCGCTCATTTCGTAACAACGAATAGGCAGCTCTGCTGACATTATAAAAGGCTTTATCCTTATGGTAATCCGCCAAAAGGATAAAGCCTCACTTACATTCTATAAAATGATCTTCTTCGGACATTTCTCAGCACAGGCTCCGCAGCCAGTACATTTGTCCTGATCAATATGTGCATGGAAATCTGTTACGGTAACTGCTCCGGCTTCACACTGCTTTACGCAGATTCCACAGCCGATACAGCCAACCTTACAGGCTTTCATGGTAACCGGTCCTTTGTCCTTTGAACTACACTGAACCAAATGTGTTGCATTTTTAGGAACAAGCTCGATGAGGTTCTTTGGACAAACAGCGATACATTTACCACATGCTTTACATTTCTCTTTATCAACAACCGCGATTCCATTTACAACATGGATCGCATCAAATGGACATGCCTTTGCACATGTACCATATCCCAAACATCCTGAGTTGCAGGACTTTGGTCCGCCGTTTGGAACGAACTGGAGCATTCGGCAATCAGCAGTTCCAACGTATTCATAATCAAGATGTGTGTTATCACAATCACCCTTACATTTTACAAATGCCACCTGAGGTACAGAATCACCTGCTTCAACGCCCATGATATCTGCAACCTTTTTTGCTACCGCATCTCCACCAACAGGGCAGGCATTCACTGGTGCTTCATTTTTCACTATGGCAGCTGCCAAACCTGAACAACCCGGGTAACCACAACCACCACAGTTGTTTCCTGGAAGTGTTTTGGTGATCTCTTCTTCTCTTTCATCTACTTCAACTTTAAATTTGATAGCAGCAACTCCAAGGAATAGTCCTACAAAAAGACCGATTCCTCCAATAAGACCTACTGCCCATAATAATCCAGTAATATCCATTTTTGCCCTCCTTTATAACAGTCCTGAAAAACCGCAGAAGGCAATCGCCATCAATCCGGCAGTGAACAATACGATAGGCATTCCACGAAATGACTCAGGAACATCATTATCCTCGATCTTTTCACGGATACCAGCTAAAATCACGATAGCGATCATGAAACCAACCGCTGTGGCAAAACCATTGACGCATCCCATCCAAACGCCATACTCTTTCTGTACGTTTGTCAGAGCAACACCCATAACCGCACAGTTTGTTGTGATCAGTGGAAGGTAAACACCAAGTGCCTGATACAAAGCCTTCATATATCTTTTCAAGAACATCTCAACGAACTGAACCAAAGCAGCAATTACAAGGATAAAAACAATGTTCTGTAAATATCCCAAACCATTTGGCTGTAAAATAAAGTTATAGATTGCTCCTACTACTGCACTCGAGATGGTGATAACGAAAATAACGGCGCCACCCATACCAGCAGCTGTTGAAACCTTCTTGGATACACCTAAAAATGGACAAAGTCCATAGAACTGACTCAAAACAACATTGGAAACCAAAGAAGAGCCAATCATAAGTAATAACAAATCTCTTACCAAATCCATTTACTCTTCCTCCTTTTCAACCGCTTCAGATTTCACACCAGCCTCAGATTCTGCCTCAGCTTTCTTCTTCTCAGCACAAGCCTTCTTGATCTCGTCCTTCTTACCAACAGGACCATCCACACCAGATTCATCATAGAATCTGTGCTCACAGGAAGTTTCTCCACAAGCGGAGCAATCACCGCAGGCACCAGACTGCACCTTGCTCATATCCTTGCCCTTTGCCTCACCGCGCTTTTTAAACACATTCTGAAGAGCTGTCAAAATACCAAGAACAAAGAACGCACCAGGTGCCATTCCAAAGATTCGGATCGGATTCTCACAGATTCCCGGAATATCCATTCCAAAGAACTGACCTGATCCTAAAAATTCACGGATCATACCAATGATGGTAAGCGCCACAGTAAATCCAAGACCCATACCAAGTCCATCAAACAAAGATGGAACGATCTTATTTTTAGAAGCAAAGCTTTCTGCTCTACCTAAGATGATACAGTTTACAACGATCAAAGGAATAAAAATACCTAACGCTTCGTATAGAAATGGAACAAAAGCCTGTAATAAAAGTTGAACCAGCGTTACAAAAGAAGCTATGATTCCAATGAAAGCAGGGATTCGAACCTTATCAGGAATGATGTTTCTTAAAGCTGAAATCATCATATTGCTAAGCACCAAAACAACCGTTGTGGAAACACCCATACCAAGACCATAAATTGCCTGAGTGGTAACCGCCATGGTTGGACACATACCAAGCATTAAGACAAAGGTAGGATTTTCCTTCAAAAGGCCATTCAAAAACTGCTTTTTACAAAGATTATCTTTTCCATTCATGCTCATCGAATCACCTCCTCAATCTGTCCAAATATCACAAGACCACTATTAACTCCATTAACAATAGCGCTTGTTGTATAAGTTGCAGAAGAAATGGCATCCACTTCATCCGGTGACTTTGAGCCAACCTTTGTATAGGTAAAGGCTTCCACCTTTTTTCCTGCAAACTGAGGAACCAAAACCTTACTTGCATTCATACCAAGACCTGGTGTTTCATTGATAGCGGTTAAATAAATTCCATTTAAGGTGCCATCAAGACGAACACCCATGGTAAAACTAATGTCCCCTGCATAGCCTTCTTTTGTAGTAACTGTAAATACATATCCCAAAAGATTTCCTGAAGCATCATAAGCCTTAGAAATCTCGTCGATTGATTCCTGTCCATAGCCTTCCATGGCAAGGATGGTCGCGCATTTCTCAGCATCAAACCAGGCTACTTCAAAGCTTTCAGCACCAATAATGCCATTCTCTTCATCAGCTGCAAAAACAATCTGCTGAGCCTTTGCCTTAGCAAGCTCCTGCTGCTTGGCAATTGGTTCCTTTGTGATCTCGTTTACAAGACCAAGTAACAGACCAGCGATCAAAGTGATGGCAAAAAGGATTCCCGCATTTTTCATCATTTCTTTCATGAGCGCTCTCCTCCTTTTTCAAAAGCCTTAGGCAATGTGATCTTCTCAATTAAAGGAACAATCAGATTTCCCAAAATGATCGCATAGGAAACACCCTCTGCAGACTTACCAAAAATTCTAAAAATACCAGTCATAAGACCTAAGAAAATACCAAACAGATACTGACCTTTTTTGGTAACTGGTCTAGTCACATAATCAGTTGCCATAAAGAAGGCTCCAAGCATCAGACCGCCACCTGCAAGATGTGCGCTGATAAACGCCGGATCGAATCCTTTTGAGCCAAAAATTGTAATAAAAAGTACAAAGGTAACAATATATGTACCCGGGATCCTTAAGTCGATAATTCCCATCATGATGAGGAAGCATGCACCAATCAGCAGACAGATCATAGATGTTTCACCAATAGTACCTGGAATATTACCTGTGATCATATCCATCACATTCACAGCCTCTCCTGCTTTCAAACGTGCAAGAGGTGTTGCACAGGTTACACCGTCCATGGTAAAGGTTGTCATACTTCCTGCAAAAGAAAGGAGCAAAAAGCATCGACCGCCAAGGGCCGGGTTCATAAAGTTCTGACCAAGACCACCAAAAAGCATTTTTACCACCGAAATTGCAAAAATACTACCAAGTACTGCCATCCAGATTGGAAGTGCAGGTGGCAGGTTCATTGCCAGTAACACACCGGTTACAATTGCAGAGCAGTCAAAAATACTGCTGCATGCACTGGATAGATTGTTTTTGTTTAAGTTTTTCAAGGACTGTTTTTTAATGATCAGTCCAAAAATCGCTTCTGTCAACACACAGGTGATCACACAGGTAAGTACCAATAAAAATGCATGAAAACCAAAATGGAAAACACCATAAATAGTTGCCGGCATTAAGGAAATGATAACGCATAGCATGATCATTTGTGTGGTCATTCCATCTCTAATATGTGGATTAGAGGAAACGATTCGTTTTTTTGTTGCTGTATTCTCGCTCATATCTGTTTCCTCCTACTTTTTCTTTCGATCTGCCAAGATCATTTTTCTCATAGATTTGATATTCTGTGTCAGTGGCTTTTTCGCTGGACAGATATAGCTGCAGCTTCCGCACTCAACACATTCCATACCATTTAATTTTTCAAAACCTTCTTTATCACCCTTCAACGCCTTTTTATTCAGCATGTTTGGCACGATTCGGCTCGGACATACATCCACGCAGCGACCACAACGAATGCAATTAGTCTCTGTCATTTTTGACACCTGATCGTACTTTAGGCACAAAAGTGCTGAAGAAGTCTTGGTTACCGGAACATTTAAATCAAACAGACCAAATCCCATCATAGGGCCGCCTGAAACGATCTTTTCAGGCTCCTGCACAAAACCGCCCGCCTCATCGATCAAGGACTCATAATTGGTTCCGATTCGAACGATAAAGTTCTGTGGGTTTTTAATGGCATCTCCGGTAACTGTTACAATTCGATGCATCAAAGGTTTACCCTCTGTAACAGCCTGATAGATGGCTACTAAGGTATCTACATTATCTACCACACAGCCTACATCTGCAGGAAGCATGCTGGAGTTGATCGCACGTCCGGTACAAGCATAGATCAGCTGACGTTCAGAACCCTGCGGATATTTCGTTTTCAATGGAATCACTGTGATACGTGGCTCATCCATAACCAGCTTTTTCATAGTCTCAATACAATCCGGCTTATTATCCTCGATTGCAAGATAACCTGTAGCATTCGGGAAAACCTGAAGCACACATTTCAAACCGCCAATAACAAGTTCTGGATTCTCCATCATTCTGCGGTAATCACTGGTCAGATAAGGTTCACATTCTGCACAGTTCGCAATGACATATGCAATCTTCTCTGGCTCCTTTGGAGACAGCTTAACATGGGTCGGGAAGCCCGCGCCACCCATACCAACGATACCAGCCTCTTGAATTTCTTTAACAATTTCTTCGCTGGTCTGCTCTTCTAATGGCTTTCTTTCAGGATATGTAACCTCTTCATATTCCCCATCATTCTCTACAACGATACACATAACCATATCACCAGTTACGATGCGTCGCTCCTCCACTGCCTTAACGATTCCTGATACAGTAGCAAAAATCGGTGCAGAAACAAAGCCTCCTGCTTCTGCGATCATCTGACCAACCAGTACATGATCACCCTTTTTTACAATCGGTTTCGCCGGTGCACCAATATGCTGGCTCATCGGATAGACCAGATCACCTACCGGCTCAACTGCCCTGATAGGCTTATCTTTGGAGAGTCTTTTTCCGTCAAATGGATGGACACCTCCAGTAAAAGTTAATCTTGCCATAAATCCCTCCACAAGTATATAAACTTGAAAATTTATATCATGTAACTATTCAGAGCCATGCAAAACAGACAAAATATTTTGCTTGCAAAGAATATTTTGCTCTGTTTTATATGGCGAGATAACCACATGAGCAAAAGGAAAGCTGTGTAACAGCGGTTTTGCGAATGGGGTTCTGAATAGTTACTATAGCATAATATATAAAAATACTATACTATTTTTTCGATAAAAATACTACTGAAAATTGAAAATATATGATATGATATTAGTGTTAAAAAAAGAATTTTTCAAACCACAATCATAGAGAGAGAATAATATGAAAATCAAAGAAAAAATTTTTCATGAACTTCACATTGATTATCCAATTGATAAGATTGCAAAGAAGGAAAGACTTTTGTTTGTAGACATAGAAACAACAGGCTTTACAGCAAGAAGCTCTCAGCTTTACATGGTAGGATGTGCCTATTATAAGGAGGAGCATTTCCATTTGATCCAGTGGTTTGCTGAAAATGCTTCGGATGAGAAAAATGTAGTGGAAGCCTTTATCCGTTTTGCCGAAAACTTCACCCATCTGGTACACTTCAACGGCAACAATTTTGACATTCCATACTTAATCCAGAAGGCTTTACAGCATGATCTGATCTTCCATGTTGAAAGCTATGACGGATTAGATCTTTATCGAAGGATCGCTTCCTTAAAGAACTTTTTAAAATTAGCTAACTGCAAGCAAAAAACCATTGAAGAGTTTTTGTCTGTAGAGCGAGTAGATAAATATCCAGGCGGAGAACTTATTGAGGTTTACCACAACTATATTTGTGATCCTTCTGAATCTGCCTATGAGATCTTAAGCCAGCACAATGCTGACGATGTGGAGGGAATGCTTCGCATTTTGCCTATTTTGGCTTATAGTGATCTATTTAACGAAGAGATTAAAGTCACAAAGGCCCAAGGCAATTATTATCATGATCTAAGCGGACGTCAGTGTCAGGAAGTACTTTTATCCTTGTCCCTGCCTACTCCTCTTCCTGTTAAGATTTCCTATGGTGCAGACAACTGCTACTTTACAGGACAAGGCACTCAGGGAACACTTCGAATTCCATTGTATGATGAGGAATTGAAATATTTTTATGGTAATTACAAGGAGTACTACTACCTCCCTGAGGAAGATGTTGCACTTCATCGATCTGTTGCGACCTTTGTAGAAAAAGATAAACGCATTCCAGCCACAGCAGAAACCTGCTACACCAGAAAACGTTCTTTGTTCCTGCCTGAATGGAATGCACTGATCAAGCCAATTTTTAAAACCAATTATCATGCCAAAGAGATTTTCTTTGAACTTACCGACGAGATCAAGACAGACCGCACGGCCTTTAGCCAATATGCGAGCCATGTGCTCTCTCATCTTGTAAAATATAAATTAAACTAAGGGATTAGAACAAAGAGTGCAAAGCACTCTTTGCGGAACTTTTTGTTCAATAGGAAATTCGAAAAATTTCCTATTGAACAAAAAATTTCCAGCACCAAAAGGAGAAGTAAAAAATGGATGTAAAGAAACAAATCACAGACGCTGTAGATAAAATCACAAAAGATAAGACCCTGCAGGAAGAATTCAAGAAAAATCCTGTTAAGGCTGTAGAAAAAGCTACCGGTGTGGATCTACCAGATGATGTCATCAATAAGATTGTCGATGGTGTAAAAGCTAAGATAAGCATTGATAAGATTGGTGATCTTGCAGGAAATTTAAAGAAATTATTCTAGTATTTTTTACAACAATCCCCAATACATATTTTTAAATATGTATTGGGGATTGTTTTTTACGTTCGTTCCAAAAATCAAATTTATTAATTATCAACAGGTTTTTCATCAGCTGCGCCTTCAGTGGCTGATCCTTCGTCGGTTATTTCGTTACCAGCAATTTCTTCCTGATCAGGAATCACTTCTTCATCAGGACTAACCTGATCACCGTTTTCCTCTACAACTTCTTCCTCATTTGGTTCACTTGCTTCGTTCATTTGTAAATGATCTTTTTTCAGAATATCATCAGCTGCCTTTGTAAATTCACTTATTGGTAAACCTGTTGAAATTCCATGATAAATCTGCCATTGTGCGTCCCAATATCCATCGACACCGATAGGTGAAAATCGAATATGTTTTGATAACTGATTCATCAATTCAACATCTTCTAATCCGAATCTTTCAATACGTTGTCTCTGATTATAATCAGTCATTAATTCATAGGCCATTCTGATGAATACTGCAGCCCCTTCAGGATTAGCACTTGTAACCGGTATCGCAAATCCCTGAAGGCCTCCACCACAATCATATAAAGAACCCGACGGGCCTATTGGCATTGGTGCCCAATCAATTTCATAATCACAAGGAAATCCTATCTTTGCTGTGAATCCATATTCGCAGGTCATAGCCAGTTTTCCTTCTTTATAAGCCTGGAAGAAATCAAGGTCTTCTGGAAATGCAATGAACTGGTCTACTAAAAATGCGTTTTGCAGAAATTTAAATCCTTCTGTCGCTTCCTGGGTAAAGTAATTGCTCTGAACTAAACCATCTTCACCAAAAGAATGTGTAGTAGTATTATTGGAATTTAGAAGCTGTACCCAAAATGAATCCCACCAACAGAATCCATAGATATCATTCACACCATCATGATTCGTATCCTCCGTCATTTGCATTGCAACTTCACGGAAAGTATCCCAGGTCCAATTACCTTCCTCAAAATATTCCCTTGGAGTCTTTACTCCTTTTTCTTCAAATAAAGTCTTGTTATAACTGATTACAACCGGTGTGGCTTCTGCACCGACTACATATGGAACTCCAGCAAAAGTGTAAGCACTTGTTACATTGTCATACCAAAAATCATCTTCAATGTTTACATAGTTTGAAATATCCATAACCGCATTTTCCCTGGCATATCTTGGAAAATTCTGGTCATTTGCCTGAACAAGGTCGCATACCTCACCGTTTTCAACCATTTCCAGGGTTTTATTCATCATTTCTCCCCAACCTACGCCATACACTGTCACGTGTCCACCATACATGTCTTCAAATGCCTCTTTTGTTGAATAAACGAGATTAAATGCATTCGGGTCATTTGATTTCATTTCGTTCCACTCTTCTTCAGAAATGTCCCATACGATCACCAAATCAGGATTCTCTAATGTCTGTGGAACAATATATACATCTTTCAAAACTGTTTGTTCATTATTTCCTAAATTAGATGTTGTATCAACATTTTCAGAAACAACTTCTTCATTTTCTTTTTTTGTATCTTCACCTGCGCATGCACCCAGTAACATACTGAAACTTACTGCGTATGCAATTGCCATCATTTTTCTTTTCATGACTTTCTCCTATTAGATCCTTGCAAACTTATCTGTTTCTACTTTCAGTAATCTGGATACTTCTGAATTCTTCTTCATCTGTGTACTGATATCCGTTATTTCTTTTACAAGATCATTTGTATTTCCAGCTGCATTTGATACTGCATTTGCTCCCTCATCTACTGCTGTTGTGATATCTGAAATTGCTGTAGAAATATCATTTACAAGTTCTTTTAAGGTAACAGACATTTCATTAAATCTACCAATAGAATCATCAATAAAAATGGCATCTTCCCGATACTGCTTTCCACTGGTAACAAAATTATCATAATCTGGAAGAATTGTGTCACTGATAAAATCAACTAAAGTATTACAATTCTTGATCAAGTCATTAACAGCAACTGTAACTACTTCATTGATATGCTGGATGTTACTTGCATTTTCTCTACTTGAATCAGCCAATTGTCTGATCTCGTCTGCTACAACTGCAAAACCTCTTCCAGCATCTCCGGCTCTGGCTGCTTCAATAGAAGCATTTAAAGCTAACAGATTAGTCTGTGCTGAAATGCTTAAAATATCGCCGGTAAGACTGGTTACCTGATCTACGCTCTTTGATTCTTCGATTGCTTTTTTCAATGATTCAATGATATCTGTAACGACACGATTTGTATTATTTTTATTAGCCTCAGCTGTTCTTTCCAGTTCATTTGCACGTGTTTTCATATCCTGTGCATACTCAGCAATTTCTGATGATTTATCTGCCAATTGAACAACCTGTTCATCTACAGTACCTGTATTTGAGTTTACACCGGTTGATGTGGCTGAAATTTCTTCCATTGATGCAGCTAATTCTTCCATAACAGCTGAAATATCACAAGAATCTTCATTGGCAACATTAACATTATCTGTAACGTTTCCAACGATTTTATCCAGCTCTTTTGAATTGTTTACAATGGTCTTCATAGTCCTTTGTAACGCATCAATAAATTCATTAATACCACTTGCCATAAGACCAATCTCATCTTTGCTTTGAATATCGACACGTCTTGTAAGATCACCTTTTTCATTTACAATTTCATCCACAATGCTCTTTAATGTATCGCTTGTCTTTCTCAGTGGTTTTGTTACCATCAAGCGACATCCTAAAAAGCAGAAAACTGCAACTGCAATACCTAATCCAAGCATTAAGAATCCTAATGTTCTAGAATTTTGATAAATCAATGCATTGTCCTCTACCGCATTACTCATATTTTTTTGATTTGAATGAATCATCTGGGCAACCAGTTCGTTCACCTGGTTACCTTGAACCTTTAATGTTGTATTCGCCAATTGCTGTGCAGTTGTATATTGATAGGATTTACTTGCTGTGATTACAGTATTAAATGTATCAAGGAACGAATCAAATGCTGCACGGAAATCATTGTATGCCTGTCTTTCACTTCCATTTGTAGATAGCATACCTTCATACAAGTCACAAGTAGCCATCAAATCTGCATATATACTATCAACTTCCTGTTCTACAGTAGCCTTCATTTCAGTATCCGTTGCTGTACAATGTGCATAAGCAACACGTTGTAGTGCCTCGACATCGGAAGAAATTTGTCCAAGATATGACATATTCTTAGCATATTCATCCGAAATAACCTCACCGGCATTTTTCAATTTCATTAATCCCAAATAAGATACTCCAAAAGTGGTAAATAACAAAGCCACCAGGAGAACCATTGGAATCATAATTTTCATTCGAATACTCAAATTTTTCATAAACATCTCCATTCCTTTCCATTTCTTCACAACTATAACGCTAAAAATAGTATTTTTATTTTATATCCCATTTGTCTACACATTATATGTTATATTATATCATTGTTGTGCATTATGTGCAATTGTATATTTTTCATTATAGTTTAATATATATTTTCTGTAAAGTTAATATTTTTTTGATTTTTGTATAAAAAGTAAATATTCCCCCAAAAAGGGTACCGAGAAACAAATTCTCGATACCCTTATATCTTCAACCTCATTTAAAGTCATCCTATCTCTGATAATAGAAGGAATTCTTTCTGGTATATCCCATTTCTTTATATCCAATGATCTGCTCTGTACTACCAATGAAAAGCACGCCTTTATCTGCCAAACTGTTATAAAACTTCTGGAAAACCTCTTCCTTTGCTTCCTCTGTAAAATAGATCAAAACATTTCGGCAAACGATCAAATGACAACCGGTAGGATACGGATCCTTCAAAAGATTGGCTTCCTTAAATTCAACACGGCTCTTGATCTCGTCTGAAATCTGATAGGAAGGTCCAACCTGGGTAAAATACTTTTTCTTAAGATCAGCTGGCACACAGGCAATACTTTTTTCATTGTAAAGACCAACCTTTGCTTTGGCAATAACCTGCTTATCAATATCCGTAGCCATGATCTTGATCTGATTGAGTGGAATGTGTCTGGAAAGGGCCATAACCAGAGAATACGGTTCATCTCCTGTTGAGCAGGCTGCACTCCAGATTTTTAAATTTTTACCAAAATGTCCAATCAGCTCTGGAATAATTTCCTTATCAAGTAATTCCCACTGATCCGGATTACGATAGAACTCAGACACATTGATGGTAAGATAATTAACAAATTCATCAAATTTGTCTTTATCCTTTTTCAAAAGTTCCACATATTTATCATAACCAACAACGCCATTTTTTGAGATCAAGGTATCAATTCTACGCTTCATCTGCTTCTCTTTGTAAGCGTTTAGATCAATCTTGGTCAGATCAAACACTGCTTTTTTAAAATATTCGTAATCAAATGCCATCTTTTATCCTCTTTTCTCCGTAGCCAAAATATTTTGTTTCATAATTCGTCCATTTTTACTACTACATATTAGTATTATAACAAAGTTGTTAATACATTTCAACCTATTTTCTGAATATTGCAACAATTTAATTTCGACCACGACATGCACAATATTTGTTAAAAGCAGATTTCTATCTCCAAATAAGAATCCTTAATACTGGCTCCAATAGTGCCCCCCATCTGTCCCACCAAGGATTTCGCAATTGAAAGCCCCAGTCCAGTGGAGGCCTTCCCGGTTTCTACTGTATAATATCTGTCAAAAAGTCTCTCCACATCCACCCTTGACAGATTCGGAGCAAAATTGGAAAACGTAACACGCGCATTTTCATCCAAAGTGATTTTAAGATCCCCCAGGCTATACTTTAAAGAATTGCTAATAAGATTGGAAAAAATCCTTTCACATGCCTTCGAATCAAGGTTTTTCACAATTTTTTCTTCTGTGATTTCCACCACAGGTTCAATGCCGGCCTCTGTCAAAGCTCCATAATATTCCATGATGGTATCTTCCAATATCTGATTCACAAATACCTCTTTGATCACAAGATTCTTTTTTGCCTCCGTCCCTAGTGTCTTTGAGAATTCAAAAAGTTCCTCTGTCAGATCCTTCATATAATCCGCTCTATTTTCAATAATGGTCAGATATTCTAAAGCCTGATCCGTAGTCACTTCCTTTTTTTGCAAAAGCTGTACATAACCACAAATAGCAGTCAAAGGAGTTCTAAGATCATGGGTAATATTGATGATGGTTCTTCGAAGTTCCTCATCCCCCTGGGTGTACAAAAGATATTTTTCCCGATACTGCTTTAAGCTTTTATTCAATTGCTTTGTTAACGCACGAACGTCGGCATCTCTAGAAGAAATGCCGATCACACTATTCGTATTTAACTGTTCTCTCTTTTTATATTCCTGCGTGATCTCACGCAAAGCCTTTTTCATGCCATACAGTTTTAACAGTAATAACCCCATTGCCACCGAAAGGATGATAACAACAATTGTCATATCAATACCTCTTTTTCTTTTTATGAAAGCGATCTTTTGTTGATTTTTGCAGTTCCAAGCAGATACAACAGGACGATCCATGCCGTATGGATCAAAAGCTCACTTACCAATGGAAGACGATACTCTCTTCCCACATAGGACCTGGAAAACCATGTTCCCAAAGGCGATAAATGATAAACCACCAAAGCAATCTTATGGAGAATCCCATCTGTAAAGGCAACAATTGCATTCCCTACCAGCATTGCATTAAAAAGCACATAAATCAAAACGATACCAAACACACCGGCTCTCGTTTTTTTCTGAATTCTCATACCCATCAAAACCAAAATAGACACGTAGGATAACGAAAAGGCCGCAAAAATGAAAATGTATTCTACAAGCTCACTGGTTAATCTTGCGCCAGCCGCCATCCCACCTGCAAACCAGCAAAGAATCATGATCAAGACAGCAGCATACTGACAAAGCAAATGAGAAACATAAACTTGTTTTTGTGAAAATCCAGCAATGATCTTATTACGAATCACACCATCTGAATACTCCACATTAATAAACAAAATGGAAAAGGTAGAAAAAAATACAAGCAACGCAACGCTGATCAAGATCATACTGTCATTGATATTTTTCACTCTGAAGCCTTCTGTCTGACTACCATAAATAGAAAACATCAGGGTCATTCCAAAGGCCAGCACACATCCTGCTACAAAATACAGCTGTCTAGCTAATCTTGCCATATTTAACTTCAATAATCTACTCATCAATCCTACACTCCTATCTCAATTCCTTTTTACGAAAAACCAAAACACCAATCAATAGTGAAACCAGTATCAATCCCAAATCTCCTAAAATGTAACTACAAAAGCTCCATCTTGGAAATCCTGTTAAATGAAAAAAAGGTACATACTCATCCATCCAGAAAAGCATTTTTCCAGAAAAACCCGTCAAGACAGCAGGTTCATCACCTGGATACATTTTCATGTTTGCTGACAAAGTATACACGCGCATAATAAATGCAATAGCAGGAAGTAAAAAGGTACTGATCTTAAGATATCCTAACATGAAAAGGATGGTTGTAAAAAATACTGCAATGGCAACACCGGCAAGGGCATATACCAAAGAAATATACATCATTTCCTTGAAACTATAGCTAAATTCTCCAATAAATATTTTTCCAGCTGCAATACCTGCTAAAGATGCAAATATCTGAAGTCCAAAAGCCACAATTCCCATCACAATACAGGCTGAAAAATAAAGATGCTTCTTTAACATTCCAACTACCACTCGATTTCTGATCACACCATCCAGAAAATCCCCTTGATAAAACAACGTAACCACAACCGATATAATCAAAGCAGCCAGGTTCGGATAATAGGTTAAGTTTGCAGTTGCATTTCCACCTTGTACGTCAAAAAATGAATCCAATAATAGATCAAACACGGTAAATAATAAAATATATCCTAAAACAACAGCTGGTAAAACAATTGTTACCTCTTTGCTTTTTTTCAATCTATATAATTCCGCATGCATTGCCCTAAACATGAGTATTACCTCCTAACAATGATAGATAAAAAGCTTCTAAGCTCTCATCATGATCTTCCATAGATAATACATCACAGGATGCTTTTGCCATAGCCAAAGAAATCTCAGAGATTTTGATATCGCCAAAAAGATCTATCACCTGATCATTTACCAGCTGATATTTAACAGAAAGACCTTCTAATACCTGGGAAGCAATTTTTGTATCACTTACAGCGATCCTGATGCTCTTACGACATTTTTCAAAAAGCTCCTTTGCACTCATTTCACAAACGATCTTTCCCTGATCCAAAAAGCCGTAGTGGGTAGCAATCTTAGAAAGTTCCTCTAAAATATGACTAGAAATCAAAATGGTGATTCCTTTTTCTCGATTCAGCTTTAAGATCAACTCTCTGATCTCAATAATTCCCTGTGGATCAAGTCCATTAATCGGCTCATCCAATACCAGAAAATCAGGAGATCCGCAAAGAGCAACTGCAATAGCAAGTCTCTGTCTCATACCAAGTGAAAAATTCTTTACCTTCTTCTTTCCTGTATCCGCTAAGCCAACCAAAGAAAGCAACTCATCAATACCGTCAAAATCAGGTAATCCCAAATTATAATACTGCATTTTTAGATTATCTTTAGCAGACATTCCTTTATAAAGGGCAGGACTTTCCACAATGGCCCCCATTCTTCGTCTAATACTACTAATTTCCTTACTTCTAAAGTTTTCTCCAAACAGTTCATACTCTCCCGAGGTAGGAGACTGTAATCCACAGATTTGTCTGATCAAAGTTGTTTTTCCTGCGCCATTTTTCCCAACAAATCCATAAATTGCTCCCTCTGGAATATTCATATCAACTCCCTTAAGGATCACATTATTTCCATACTTTTTTGTTAATTTATTTGTCTGTAAGACCATTTTTATCTCCTCTCCAAACTCGTTGTATTAATACTTATGATTGTCTTTCCTTATCGACAAATATAGTATGCATCCTCACGGTCAAGAAATCGGCCAAAAAAAAGTCAAGAAATCGTCAAGATTTATCTTTCCAACCAAGTTAAACTAGTCTTCTTTCACCACAAATTTAAATCCTATCCCATATACCGCCTGGATATAGTCAAAGCCATCTGATGCCTGCATTTTCTTTCGGATATTACTAATATGCTGTTTTAATGATCTTTCTGTACAGTCTGGCGTATCCATACAGATTCTGTCTAAAATGGTATTTCTTCCGATCGGTCTTCCTGCATTTACCATGAGAATACGTAAAATTGCAAGTTCTGTTCTTGTCAAGGGAATCTCATCTCCAGAAACCGAAACTGTCATAAGCAAAGGATCAAGAGAAACGTTTTTTACTTCGATCAGCTCCTCTTTTTTGGAAGCATCCACCTGGTTCATTTCATTTTTTCTAAGCTGTACAATAATACGAGCCTTTAATTCCTCAAGATCAAAAGGTTTTGTCAGATAATCTGCAGCCCCTGCCATTAACAAAGCTACCTTATCTTCAATTCCAGTCTTAGCACTGGTAATGATTACAGGAATCCCCACAATTTTTGGAAGGACCTCCTCACCAGACATACCAGGAAGCATCAAATCAAGAAGAATCAGATCCGGTCTCTTTTTTTCAAGGACCAAAAGTGCTTCCGTACCAGAGTAAGCACGAAGCACCTCATATCCCTCCATACGCAGCACTTCCTCCACCATATTTCCTATATAAATATCATCATCGATGATCATAATCGAACTCATTGATTTTTCCTCCTTGATTCCTACCATAATCCTATTATTTGTGATTACAATTTCTATTTCCCCAAAAATTCTTCATCTAAAATTCTACCAAAAGAATACTATACTGTCTATTGTATATACATAATCAGTATTACGTCTATTTCTTATTTGCTCCGCAGTCGCTAATTTTCCTACCTCGGAACAAAGGGTATCGCTTGCGATACCCTGCGCCGCTTTGGCGTCGCATTTGCGACATCTTCCTTAGCCAAAGCGTGCGCATCCCCCGGAGGGACTTTTTATTTGATAGGTAAGTTCGAAGAACTTTCCTATCAAATAAAAAAGTGTGTGCTCGCACACACTTCGCACCCGAACGGAATGCGCAGCATTATCTTCCTTTCCGCGAGGTGCGATCCATCGCGGTTTTTTATTTGATAGTAAATTCGAGGAATTTCCTATTGAACAAAAAAAGTGGAAAATGTTTCCATTTTCCACTTTCAATAAGCTTACGCTATATACATCTTATTCTTCTGCTGTTTCAGCTGCTACAGCTTCAACATCAACATCTGCTACATCAGCATCAGTTTCTTCTGGAGCGAACATTGCTTTGATTGATAAGCTGATCTTCTTGCTATCTTCGTTGAAATCAACAACCTTAGCTGTTACAGAATCACCAATCTTTAATACATCAGCTGGTTTCTCAACATGATCCTTAGAAATCTGTGAAACATGAAGTAATGCATCAACACCTGTTTCTAACTCGATGAAAGCACCAAAATCTGTCATACGAGCAACTGTACCAGTTACTTCTGTACCTACAGCATATTTAGTAGCTGCATCTTTCCATGGGTTAGCATCATCAAATTTAAGAGATAATGCAATCTTGCTTCCTTCAATATCTTTGATGAAAGCTTTTACTGTATCACCAACTTTGAATACTTTCTTAGGATTCTCAACTCTTCCCCAGCTCATTTCTGAGATGTGAAGTAAACCATCAGCTCCACCTAAATCGATGAATGCACCAAAATCTGTTACGTTCTTAACTGTACCTTCAACTGTATCACCAACTTTGATCTTGTCAAAGAGCTCTTTCTGCTGTTCAGCTTTAGAAGCTACGATAAGCTGTTTACGGTCACCGATGTATCTTCTTCTCTTTGGATTGTACTCAGAGATAACAAATTCGATTTCCTGATCTCTGTATTTGTTTAAATCCTTCTCATAAACATCAGATACAAGGCTAGCTGGGATAAAGATTCTAACTTCATCAACAACAACGCTTAAGCCGCCATCTAATACCTGAGCTACTTTTGCTTTCAAAACTTCTTTGTTGTTGAAAGCTTCTTCGATTCTCTTATTGCCCTTATCCTGAGCAAGACGTTTGTAGGTCAAAAGAACCTGTCCTTCACCATCGTTTACTTTAAGAATCTTAACTTCCATTGTTTCACCAGGTTTTACAACAGTTGTAAGGTCAACATTGGACTCATTGGTATATTCGTTACGTGTCAAAATACCGTCTGACTTGTAGCCAATGTTTAAGATGATCTCTTCAGGTTTCACATCTATAACAGTGCCTTCAACTACCTCTCCCGTATGAATTGTTTTAAATGATTCTTCTAACATTTGTTCAAAAGTTAATTCTGACATAATTTTGAACCTCCTCAATAATATTCTTTGGGGTAGAAGCACCCGCTGTAATTCCCACGAGACGAGCTGTTTCTGGTAGTTTCTCAGAAGTCAAATCATCTAGTGTTTGTATAAAAAAGGTGTCGTCGCACTCTTTTTTGCATATTTCATATAATTTACGTGAATTAGAACTTAATTTACTGCCAATCACAATCATCGCGTCAACTTTGCCTGCAATTTCACGAGCTTCCGTTTGTCGTTCCTCTGTTGCATTGCAGATTGTATTCGCAACACTAATATCATAACCTTTTTTTTGAATTTTTTCAACTAAATCTTGAAATTTTGTGTAATTAAATGTCGTTTGAGATACAATCACAATACTTGCATTCTTGTCTGTTTCAAATTTTTCTGCTTCCTCAACCATTTCAATAACAGTTACTTTTGTGGCCGCATACCCTTTAATTCCAAGGACTTCAGGGTGATTTGCATTTCCTATTATCACAATTTCTTTGCCATTTTCAGAATTCTCTTTCACTATTTTATGAATTCTTTTAACAAACGGACAAGTTGCATCAATACACTCTAATTTCTGATTTTCAATTGTTTCATACACATCAGGTGAGACGCCATGGGATCTGATCACAACAGTACCCTTTGTCACCTTTTCGATATCTTCATTGGTATCTAATACATCCACGCCTTTGCTTTTCAGATCATTTACAACTGTTTCATTATGAATGATCGGTCCATACGTATAAAGTGGTTCAGACACACCAATGTTATCATATACTTTTTCAACAGCCTTTGTAACACCAAAACAAAAGCCTGCGGTTTTTGCCAAAATGACTTCCATACTGCTTAAATCCTTCCTAAAGCTCACCAAAATATTTATCGGTTTATCGTATATATATCTTTAGTTTTTTCTGAATATTTTTTTTAAAAAATTAAAAACTCCTTACTAAAGCACAAAATTTTTCCAAAAATCCTTACGCTCTGCAAAGTTCTAACAATCTAGCCTTTACTTCCTCGATAGTCATATTGGAAGAATCTACCAAAACAGCATCCTCAGCCTGTTTTAATGGAGAAATCTCTCTGTGAGAATCGCGATAATCTCTTTCTTCAATATCCTTAGCGATGGTAGCAAGATCAGCCTCCTGCCCCTTTGCGACAAGCTCATCATATCTTCTTTTTGCACGAACCTCTACGCTTGCTGTCAAAAAAATCTTCACATCAGCATTAGGTAAAACCACTGTTCCGATGTCTCGACCATCCATTACAACATTTTCCCTGGCTGCAAGTGCCTGCTGAAGTTCAACAAGCTTCTTTCTTACATTACCATTGGCGCTGCTGACAGAAGCCATATTTCCAACCTCTTCTGTACGGATAAACCCATTCACATTTTCGCCATTACAAAGAACGACCTGTTCTCCATCTACGTACTGGATAGAAATATCAGCCTCCTGACACTTTGTGCCAATGGCTCCCTGATCATTCTTATCAACACCATTTTTTAATAAAAAGTAAGCCATAGCGCGGTACATAGCGCCTGTATCTACATAAATATAGCCCAACTCCTTCGCAACACCTCTTGCGATGGTGCTTTTTCCTGCACCTGCTGGTCCATCAATTGCAATATTCTTACTCATAAAAATTCTCTCCTCTTTTCACATCTGATAGATGATATTGTATCAAAATTTAGTTCTAATTTCCAGCATTCATTCCAGCCAAATGTCCTGTTGACCATGCAATCTGTAGATTAAAGCCACCTGTATAGGCATCCACGTCAAGCATTTCACCTGCAATGTATAAATTCTTAACCACCTTGGATTCCATGGTTGATGGATTCACATCCTTCACAGAAACACCACCCTGGGTAATGATGGCTTCCTTAAAATCCCTGGTTCCAGAAACTGTCATTGGAAGTTCCTTCAAAAGATCTATGATCATAGCTCTTTCTTCCTTTTTTACCTCATGAATCTTTTTATCAGGACTTAAATCCAGCAATCTGATAAAAACGGGTACCATTTTGGATGGTAATAAGGAACTGATCACGGTCTTGATAGCCTTATTCTGATTTTCTTCAAATTCACGAAGCAAACGCTTATCCAGCTGTTCCTTGGTTAAAGCAGGTTTCAAATCCAGATACAAACGGCAATCCTCATGATTTTTGGCTTTATGATAATGACAGCTTGCAGTTAAGATCAGAGGACCGCTCACGCCAAAATGGGTAAAAAGCATCTCCCCAAATCCATCATAAACCTTCTTTTTGCCACACATCATGGTGACTGACACATTCTTTAGGGATACTCCCTGAAGCTCCTTCACCCAGGCTTCCTTGGTTTCAAACGGCACAAGAGATGGCTTTAAAGCAACAACCTTATGTCCGCATTTTTCACAAAGGCGGATTCCTTCTCCATTAGAACCTGTTGTTGGATAAGATGCACCACCTGTAGCAAGTATAACCGCATCTGCAAAAAACTTACTTCCATCCTGACATTTCACACCTGTAATGATCTTCTTAGGCGCCTTAGGATTTTCAGTGTCTAAATCCTGCATGATAAACTCTGTCACTTTGGTATACAATTTCACGGTTACTCCCAGTAAATTCATACGTTTTTCTAAAGTTCTGATCACATCTGATGAATGGTCAGAAACAGGAAAAACTCTGTCACCACGTTCGACTTTTAGCTTACATCCTTCCGCCTCGAACATGTCACAAACACTGGTATTATCAAAATCATAAATAGAGCTATATAAAAATTTAGGGTTCGTCACAATATTTTGAAAAAGATCCTCTGTGGCACAGGCATTGGTCACATTACAACGTCCCTTTCCTGTGATAAAAATCTTTTTACCAAGCTTTTCATTCTGTTCTAATAATACAACATCATTGGACTGCTCTGCTGCAGCGATGGCAGCCATCATTCCAGCAGCTCCTCCACCAATAACAACAATCTTACTCATCAAATCCTCCATATAAACTGCAAAATCACAGTCTACAATTTTTCAAAATAACAAAACTCTTTCTAAACATCAAAAGTTCGAAAACCCAATGGATTTTCGAACTATCTATGTATCATATTTAAATATTCATAAACGACTGATACGAATTTCTTAGTAACTTCACAGTTTCTGCAAGTGGAAGATCGTAATCTCCCGTAATTGTCATACCTGCAATACCATGAATCATAATCCACATTTCCATAAATATTCCGCTTGGATCCTTTGCTCCAAGAGCACGCGCTTTGTTGATCTGCTCAACTACATATTCCTGATCCGCATTCAGAAGTTCAAACAAGGTCTTTCCACCATGTTCCTTTGTCATAAACAGCAAACGGAACAAATTGCTTTCCTCTGATGCAAACTTAATATAAGCCAATCCCAAATTTACAAAAGGTGTATCATCTGTCTTATCGCACTTTGATACAAAGTCATTGTAAAATAAAATAGCTCTTCCATAAATTGCATCTACCAGCTCGTCCATATTGCGATAAATACGATAAATTGGCTGTGTAGAACATCCTGCCTTGTCAGCAATCCTACGAGTAGTTACGTTCTCCATACCTTCTTCTCTTGCCATTTCAAAGGCATTGCTCAAGATGTCTTCCTGTGTTACACTTTCTTTTCTAGCCATTTTACCTGTCCCCCTAAATCGTCAATTCATAACATATGTTATATATTACAAGAGTGTTGACCATTTGTCAAGAAGGTTCCGCCTGAATCATAAAATTATTCTTACCGTTCTTTTTCACCTTGTAAAGTGTATGATCCGCCTTATCAAAAACCGTCTGTTTATCAGTTCTTGACGTGCAATAGTAAGCGCCCACACTTATGGATAATTTACATGATTTCTCATGATACATCATTTCCGTATCCATATTCGCTACTAATTTTTGAATCATTTTGGTAACTTCCTGCTCATAAATACCAAAGGTAACAAGCATAAACTCATCACCACCATACCTGCAGGACAAAACATTATCCGATGAAAAGCCCTGCAGCATGCCACCTAACATTTTTAAAGCTTCATCGCCACCAGCATGACCAATGGTATCATTGATAGACTTAAAATCATCAAAATCGATCATAGCCAGACTTACTGGTTCTCCTTCTTTTCGATCCTCGATCAATTTCGTTAATTTATTTTCTAAGCCCTTACGATTATAAATACCTGTCAATGGATCTCGTTCTGCTTCATCCAACACACGCTGTGTTTCCAAAACAGAAAAATTAACATTTACAATCTTTCCGATAAGCTGCTTCGTATCCTTTTTATCATCGGAAACCTTATACGAAATGATTCTAAACCATTCCTTTACTCCATCTTTATCCTCTAATTCAATAGGATTTGAGGTCATCTTATCAAAAGGTAGTGATTCCTCACAAAGTTTTAACAATAACAATTGATCATCTGATAATTCGCCCTTATCCTTGATCAGATTACGACCATATCCAAATTTATCCTCAAACTTTTGGTCAAGAGCCAATCGTTTTTCTTTAATATGATACTCAAAAATATATTCATCCATCATCTGTGCCATGATTTCATATTTTTTCGCATCAATCAAACGATCCGCCTTGCCTTTATTTCTTTCAGACATATACAAAACAATACCAAAATTAATTGCCAAAAAGATAACCACGATCAAAATAATGATCTGCACAGAATATGTCTGCACAAAACGTTTCCAGGTAACTGCTGAAACTGGAGGATTCATGTGGTTCATCATACTAAACTGTACATAATTATCCGAAAGTCCATAAATAAACTTATTGCAAATAGAGATCAATCTTGTATCCACATCCTGAGCATAGGCAAAAACAATATCTACTTTTTCGCCTGCAGGAACTATTTCTACATGTTCACATGATGTTTTTCTCAAATAATACTGTGCCGTATAGTAATTGGTATAAGCATAATCGGCTTTTCTTTTATCTACCACATCCAGCATTTCCTCATAAGAAAACACCGATTTGTACTTCTTCGTATTTACAAGATCCAGCTGATTATTTTCCCCCGCCAAAATGGCTTGAATGTTATTTCCGGAATCTTCTACTGAAACTGAATCATTTCTCAAAAGAACAGTATTGGTTTCAAAGTAGGAAATGGATATTTTCAAGGTTTTCTGGTGATAGCCAATAACAAAATACGAAGCGATCATATCAATTTCTCCATGATTCAGTGCTGTAACCATATCCTTTGTACTAGAATACTCCAAAAATTCCATTTGAATACCAGTTTGTGCTGAAAATTCCTCTAATAAATCCTTGGATACACCCGTAAATTCACCATTTACTGTATATGAATATGGTGCAAAATCAGACAAACAACCAACCTTTAATACGGGATGTTCCTTTAAATATTCCAACTCCGTAGAAGAAAAACTAATCTCATATTCAATCGGATCTAAGCTTACGTAAGATGTAGAATTCTGATTATAAGACGACTGTATCTTGTCAGATTCATTTCTGGAATAGGTCACCATATCCTCTGGTCTTGCACTCTCCCATGCATCATTCCACTCACTCATGATAGCTTCAAAGGATTCTAAAGAAATTCCATATCCTGCCTGAACAATTCTTTTTACATTTTCATTTGTTGTTGGATCAACACCAGAAACCATCTGCTGATACAATTCCTTATCATTATCCTGGTAATCACCATTTGTCGAGATGAAAATCTCGTCAATATTTCCATAGGATTGTGGCAATGGATCTGTTTTTACAACAGAAACACGATCACTTTCAATGGCATAACCGGACTCATCCAACATAAAATCAACAAAAGCTCTTGCTGCAACTGGATTCTTGGAATTTACCGGAATACCATATCCATAATCTGTCATGATTGTCACATACTGTGTACCGTCTACCTCATGTGGAAACGGCATAAAAGCGATTTCATCATCCGACTCACCTGATGTTTTCACCTGACTCATTGCCCAGGAACCGACAACCATACATCCTATTTTCCCTGAATGAACCTGGGTACAAACGGAATACCAGTCATTTTTAACGGTACCTCGCTCTTCTGTATAACCATTTAATATAGAATCATATAGCAATTTATATACATCATAAAACGTACCACCCTCAGTAAATGGATCCAATTCATGCACAAATCTGCTTTTATAGGATACATCACCTGTCATTTCCAAATATGGAAAACAAGTCCAGTTATAAAAAATCCAATCAAGTCCCAAACCGGAATACATCGGAATTGCATCTGTTCTTTCTTTAATCAGCTTTAGATCATCCAGAAATTCCTCTGAAGATCTAGGAAGTTCAACAATACCCGCCTGATTAAAAACATCCTGGTTATACACAATTCCCATCAGATATGCTGAGGACGGAATGGAATATAAGGTATCATTCTCAAAAAAAGCTGTATCTAAGAAATTATACTTTTCCTCTAATTCTTTATATGAATCCAATGGCTGAAAATTCGTCTTCACCTCATCCATATTAAAATAAGACGGAACAAAACAAACATCACCATATGTACCTGCTTCTATCAAGCTGCCTATATCCCGATCATAGTCATAAAGTGGCGTATAATTCACCTTACAAGCAGGGTACTTATACTCAAATGCTTCGATAAATGGTTTCATTGTATTTTGATTCAAATTGAAAATGACATCAATTTCTCCCGAAACTTCTTGATGTTCATTTGCCGCTTCTGCCTTCAACGGATGTCCCATCCCCAAAGTGATCACAGAAATAAAGCTTAATAAAATACAAAAAAATACGCAGAAATATTTTTTAAAAATAAAAATATATTTTTTAAATAAATAAAAAATATTAAAATTATTTTCAAAACTATTTTTGCGTATTAAATAATTTAATAAATTATTTTTTTTGAATTTTTTT
>JAZQQB010000085.1:0-12403 GCA_045628865.1 Lachnospiraceae bacterium
GGTATCGCAAGCGATACCCTTTGTTCTATCTTCCTTTCGGAAATGCGAGAAACTCTCGGGACAGTGTGCTGTCCCAGGAGCTTGATTGGGGATTTGGGTTGATATATTGATGAAAAATGGGTATAATATAAGGGTTATAGTGATAACAAATGTACACAGAAGAATTGAGTGATTTTATGGGTGAAATGATACGTTTGAATAAATTTTTGGCGGACTGTGGAATTTGTTCGAGGCGAGATGCGGATAAGCTGATTGAAAAGGGTAGTGTGACTGTGAATGGGAAGGTTGCTATGCAGGGCGTGAAGGTATCGGATAGTGACTTTGTTTGTGTGAATGGAAGACCTTGTAAAAGTAGAAACCAGAAGGTTGTGTTGGCTTACTATAAGCCGGTTGGTGTGACTTGTACAGAAAGAGATGCCCATGCTAGTGTGACAGTAAAGGATGTATTGGACTATCCGGTACGTGTTACCTATGCAGGAAGACTGGATAAGGACTCAGAGGGACTTCTTTTGATGACAAATGATGGAATCCTCATTCAGCGTTGTATGAAGGCTGCAGAAAAGCATGAGAAAGAATATGTGGTCAAGGTGAAGGAAGAAATCACAGATGAATTTGTTGAGAACATGAAAAAGGGTGTCTATTTAAAGGAATTGAAGCAGACAACCAGACCTTGTGAGGTGGAGAAGATTGGTAAGTATACCTTTCGTATTATTTTGACGCAGGGATTGAACAGACAGATCAGACGAATGTGTAAGGAATGTGGCAATCAGGTCACACAGTTAAGAAGAGAGCGTGTGATGAATATAAAGCTTGGCAAGATGAAGCCTGGAACCTATCGAGTGATAGAAGGGGAGGAATTGGAAACGCTTTATCGCGAAGCCGGGATGCTGAAATAGCCCGCTTTGGATTTCGTAAGGCGAAATGGAGGTTAGAATGGAACATCAGAAAAAGATTGAACGAATGAAGGAATTATCGAAGATCCTTTTGGAGGCTTCGAAGGCATATTATGCGGAAGATCGCGAGATTATGTCCAACTTTGAATACGATGCATTGTATGATGAGCTGGTTGCACTAGAGGAAGAGACAGGGGTTGTGCTTGCAAATAGTCCAACTGTTACGGTTGGTTTTGAAGCGGTGGATGAACTTCCTAAGGAAGCTCATGAAAGTCCTATGCTGTCATTAGGAAAAACCAAGAGCAGAGAAGAACTTCGTGACTGGGTTTTGGATAAGGAGGCCTTGCTTTCCTGGAAGATGGATGGTTTAACCATCGTTCTTACGTATCAGAATGGAGAGCTTGTTAAGGCAGTTACCCGTGGAAATGGTGAGGTTGGCGAAGTAATTACCAATAATGCCAAAGTGTTTACCAATGTTCCTTTGAAGGTGAATTTCCAGGGAGATCTGGTGCTACGAGGAGAGGCTGTTATTTCGTATTCTGATTTTGATAAGATCAATGCAACTATTGCAGATGTGGATGCCAAGTATAAGAATCCAAGAAACCTTTGCAGTGGTTCTGTAAGACAGTTAAACAATGAGATTACATCGAAGCGTCATGTGCAGTTTTTTGCTTTTAATTTAGTAAAGGCAGATGGTGCTGATTTTAACAATTCCAGAGAAGAACAATTTTTGTTCCTAAAGAAGCTAGGGTTTGATGTAGTGGAATATAAGAGAGTGGATAAGGACTCAATTTTGGATGCTATTTCCTATTATGAAGAAAAGATTAAGACCTATGATCTTCCATCAGATGGACTTGTATTGACTTTTGATGATATTGCTTATGGAGATTCTTTAGGAAGAACCGCGAAGTTTCCAAGAAATGCCATTGCTTTTAAATGGGCAGACGAGCAGGCGGTTACTACTCTTTTGGATATGGAATGGAGCCCAAGCCGTACAGGACTGATCAATCCGGTTGCTATTTTTGATTCTGTTGAATTAGAGGGAACCAGTGTCAGCAGAGCTTCCGTTCATAACGTAAGTATCGTAGAGAGCTTAGAACTTGGTATCGGGGATCAGATCACTGTTTATAAGGCAAATATGATCATTCCACAGATTGCAGAAAACCTTACAAGAAGTGGGAAACTGGAAATCCCATGTCAGTGTCCGGCCTGCGGAGGAAAGACAGAGATCAGACAGGTGAATGATGTAAGATCCTTATATTGTATTTCCGAGGATTGTCCTGCTAAGATGATCGGTGCCTTCACACTTTTTGTGAGCAGAGATGCCATGAATGTGGATGGACTTAGTGAAGCAACTCTTGAAAAATTCATTGCGAAGGGATTTATTAAGGAATATGCAGATATTTTTAAGCTAACTCGCTATGAGGAAGAGATTACAGAGTTGGAAGGATTTGGAAAGAAATCCTATGCGAAGCTTATTGACAGCATTGAAGAAGCTAGAAAAACAACCTTACCAAGGGTGATCTACGCTATTGGTATCCAGAATATTGGTGTTGCCAATGCAAAGATGCTTGCAAAACATTTTGATTATGATCTTTCTAAGTTTATGGATGCAACAGTGGAAGAGTACAGTGCCATTGATGGTGTTGGTGAGGTGATCGCACAGTCTATTAGAGACTACTTTGATGATGAAGCCAAACGTGAGCGAGTACTCAATTTGGTGAAGGAACTTACCGTTGAAAAACCAGAGGCTAATGAAAACGCACAGGTACTTACTGGCAAGTCCTTTGTTGTAACCGGTAGCGTTCATGTTTTTGAAAGTCGTAATGCATTAAAAGAACAGATTGAGGCGCTAGGGGGAAAGCTGACAGGAAGTGTGACAGGAAATACAGTAGCGCTGATCAATAATGATACAACCTCCACATCGGGAAAGAACAAAAAAGCCAAGGAGCTTGGGGTACCAATTCTTTCAGAAGAGGAATTTGTGGATCAGTTTATGCCAAAGTAATTTTTTTAAAGTGAGGGACAGGGAAATGCCAATTAAAACACAAAGCGATTTACCAGCAAAAGAGATTTTGGAAAATGAAAATATATTTGTCATGGATGAGAATCGAGCTATGCATCAGGATATCAGACCTTTACAGGTGTGTATTTTGAATTTGATGCCTGTAAAGCAGGATACAGAGTTGCAGCTTCTACGTGCTCTATCTAACACACCATTACAGGTGGATGTGACTTTTTTAATGGTAACAAGCCACAATTCACAGAATACTTCTCAGAGTCATTTAAATAAGTTTTATACCACATTTGATGAAATTCGTGAGAAGAAATTTGATGGAATGATCATCACTGGTGCACCTGTAGAACAGATTCCCTTTGAGGAAGTAGATTACTGGGATGAACTGGTGACGATTATGGACTGGACCAAGGAGCATGTGACAAGTACGGTGCATATTTGTTGGGGAGCACAGGCTGGTTTATACCATCATTTTGGCCTTAATAAGGAGTTACTTCCTGAAAAATTATTTGGAATCTATACTCATAAGGTTTCCAATAGAAAGGTGCCATTAGTAAGAGGCTTTGATGATTTTTTCTGTGCACCACATTCCAGACATACAACAGTGTCAAGTGACGCAATCCATGCATGTGAAGGACTTACTGTTTTGGCAGAGTCACCAGAAGCTGGTGTATTTTTAGCTATTGCAGAAGAAGGAAAGCAGATTTTTATCATGGGTCATCCGGAATATGATCGTGTTACTCTACAGAATGAATATGTACGTGACAAAAACAAGGGATTGCCAATTCACATTCCAGTGAATTACTTCCCGGATGATGATGATACCAAGAAACCAAATCTGCAGTGGAGATCACACTGTAATATTTTGTATTCGAATTGGATCAATTACTATGTTTATCAGAACACACCGTTTGATTGGGCTGATAAGATGTAGGGGCTTTTTATATGAGATATTTGTTAGCACCCATGGAAGGCGTGACGGGATATGTGTTTCGAAATGCCTATCATGCAGTTTTTGAAGATTTTGATGAATATGTGACACCTTTTTTGGCACCAACAACAGAGTGCATTTTAAGCCCTAAGGAACTAAAGGAAGTAAGTCCTTTAAATAATCAGGGGATTCATGTAGTGCCACAGATCATTACCAGTAAGGCCAATCAATTTGTGGAATATGCCAAGGCTTTGGAGCAGTTAGGTTATCAGGAAGTAAATTTGAATCTTGGCTGTCCTTCTCCTACAGTTGTGACAAAGAAAAAAGGGGCAGGAGTATTACAGGACCTTGACCATGTTCGCGAATTGTTAGAAGGAATTGAAAAAGATTGTCCAATTCCTTTTTCTGTTAAGACCAGAGTTGGATTTTTGGATACGTCTGAGTATGAAGAGCTTCTTTCTATCTATGCTTCTTTTGACCTATCAGAGCTGATCATTCATCCAAGGACACGGAAGGAATTCTATATAGGAGCCATTCATGAGGAATGTGTAGATCAAGCATTAGAAAGAATTTCGGCACCTATTGTATATAATGGCGATATTTGTACGTTTGAGGATTGCCAGAGAAGGATGGAGCGTTTTATCGGGATAGATGGGGTTATGTTAGGAAGAGGATTAGCAGCAAATCCCATGCTTTTAGAAGAATGTAAGGCAGGAAAGCGTATAGAGGATGCAGTATATCGAAAACGTTTGCAGGAATTTTTGGATCGATTGTTAGAGGGATATGCTGCTCTTTTGTTTGATGATGCTACTACACTGTTTCGGTTGAAAGAATTGTGGAGCTATTTGGCAAAAAACTTTGAGGATATTGAGAAACCACTTAAGAAGCTTCGTAAGACTACGAAGGTTGCCGAGTATCGCATGATAGTATCTGAAATCGTGCGTAATGGGAAACGAAAATAGATAACAGTTTACAGATAAAATGTCTGATAATTCACGAATAAAGTTGACTCTTTTGATACAATTATGGTAAAATATGCTTGAATACACTGTAATGTGTTGTAATTGTGTGTAAAATTAGGAAGAGGCAATCTAGGGTGAAAAATGAAAATTTTCACATCGGTCTATTTGTTGTCCCTCTTTAGGGAGCACTCAAATAGCTCACTCCGGATTTCACAAGTGAAATGGAGATTAGTATGATCGCGAGAATAGCATTTAATCTGTTTATTCTTTGTCTTTTGTATGAAGTAGGTTGGTTTGGAAAAATCCAGCAACAAGGAAAGACAAATCATCAAATAGCTTTTCGCCGGATAATCAATTGTTTGATCATTGCAACATACGCAAAGCTCATAAAGTACATTGTAATCCTGAAGTTGGAAGCTAAAATAGCTATCCTGATTGAGGATTTTGCAGTGTGTGTTTTTTATTGCTGTTTGGTTTTTATCGGTGCTTTTTTCTACGAGATAAGTTATGCGATTGTAAATCAGGATAGTGCATTGAATAAAAGACAAAAAAGGATTTTACTGATACCTTGTTTTGTTATCACCATCTTTTTTATGTTGAATCCGATTTTACACCATATTTTTGAATATGCTGATAAGGAAACAGTGGTTGTTAAACCGTTATTCTATATCCAGCTGTTTTGCATGACCTGTTATTGCTTACCAGCATTTGTGAATATTTTTAGAAATAACAAATATTTGCCAAGTAACCTGATCAAGTGTACTATTACCCTGATTGTTTTATGGGGAGCATCTATTCTTGCTATTGTTTCTTCTGGACAGGATGATATTGTGCTTTCAGCATTTGCTATTGGTATCACAGTACTTTTGTTTGCTTTGTTATCCTATGATAAATTCTGGGATGAACGAATGAAGATGCTGAATAAGAGAGCACTTTATACGTATCTTGATAATTGCGTTGAAAAAAGAATCACAAGTACTATTTTTATGATCAAGATCATTGGATATCAGTTCTTTGATGAAGAGAATAATGGGACTATAGGAAAAGAGATTATTCTTGAGATGAGATCTATGCTTCAGAAGTTTTCACCGGTGAAAAATCTATATTATGTTGGCGGTGGGCGAATTATAATTGTTGTAGATAGCAAGGATAAGGTTGAGGAGAATGCAGTCTTAGAAAAGCTTCGTAAAAACTGTGACCGAAGTCAGGAATTAAATGGAGGCATGTATTCGCTCAATATTGATATTTATGTGCTTCATATGCCAGAGGATTTAAAGAGTGTTGAACAGTTGAAACAGTTTTTGAAATATAATACTGAAGCTGTACAGACCAGAGATATGGAAGAACGTGTTCATATATATCAGGGTACTCAGCTAAATATTAACCGGGCGCTTCGTGTAAAACGGGTTGAGGAGGCTATTGCTCGTGCAATTGAACAAAAGTCCTTCCAAGTATATTATCAGCCAATTTATTCTATCAATGATAAGGAAATTCATTCGGCAGAAGCATTGATCAGACTGATTGATGGGGAAATGGGATTTATTCCACCAGATGAGTTTATTCCAATTGCTGAAAAGAATGGAATGATCATGGAAATAGGTCTTCAGGTATTCGAACAGGTATGTCAGTTTTGGCACAATGAATCATTAAAGGAGCATGGCATTTCCTATATAGAAGTGAATCTATCCATGGAGCAGTTTATGGATGATCTGTTGTATTACAAATTACAGTCTATTATGGAAAAATATGAGGTTCCTAAGTCTGCACTGAATTTAGAAATCACAGAAACAGCCACCATGTATGAGGAAGTTAAGCTAAGACGACAAATGAAGCTTATGTCTGAAAAGGGCTTTAAATTTTCTTTGGATGATTACGGAACCGGTTATTCCAATATGGAATCTGTCATCGAATATCCACTGACTCTTGTAAAGCTGGATAAATCCATTGTTTGGTCAGCGCAGAAGAATGATAAATCTATGATTACCATGCAAAGCCTGATCAAGATGTTCCATAGTCTGGGCATGAAAATTGTAGCAGAAGGAGTGGAAACAAACAGTCAGCATCAGATGCTTGAGGATATGGGTGGAGATTACATTCAGGGATACTATTATTCTAAACCATTACCGAAGGATGATTTTATCAATTATGTAGATCAATATCGTCAAAATCAACAATCCTAAAAAGGACCGGCATAGAAAAAATGCAGGTCCTTCTTTTATGTAAAAATCAATTTACATTTAGAAACAGGAGAAAAATAGTTGTTAAAATGCACAAAGAAAATAAGAAAACGATTTTGTTTGTGTAGAAATGTCACAAAACGTGATAACAGCTAGTACTTTTTTTCTATCTTTAAATTTTTTTAAAATTAGACTTGTAAACGTAAATTAGTTCGTTATATAATGTGATTACAAACAAAAAAAGAGCGAATTTCTTGGGGAGGAAGCGTTCTTTCGTAAAATACAAATAGTCGACTGTTTGTATTTTTCGTAGGGTTTGCAAAAGATGTATGGTTTGTTGGCAACGACATTACTTCTTGGGGTGGGATCCAAGAAGTTGAAGGGAGATGGTTTTGTCTTCCTGATATCGTTCCATGGGGGGTGCGATAATGGGTGAGAGGATTCCGAACTTCAACGGTAAACGCCTGTTGATAGTAGAAGATAACCAGTTAAATATGGAAATCTTCAAGGAAATCATCGGTTTCACAGGGATAGAAATTGATGAAGCGTTTGATGGAGTAGAAGCAATAGAGAAGGTTGCGGAGTCTCCAGAAGGGTATTACAATTTGATATTGTCTGACATACGTATGCTGTACATGAACGGGTATCTGATGACGAATTCGATTCGAAAAATGAACAGAACAGATGTCAAGACCATACCAATTATTGGAATGACTGCTGATCGCGAAGAATGTCGACCGGAAGAAGCGATTGAAGCAGGTATGAACGAACAGATTTATAAGCCGTTTGGAGTAGAGGAAATTGTGCCTTTATTTAATCGGTATATTTTGGAATGTAACGAAAGAGAGGGCGTTACAAGCTAAGATAATGGGGGATTTCTTTATCTACAGGGGAAGTAGATCAGAAATCTAAAACTATGATAAAAGGGGTAAACTGAATATGACAAAGGCATTGGTAAAGTTGCGAGATCTTGAGAGTGTTTATGCAAATCCCATTGCAGAATTGGTTCAGAGCGCTTGTCGCTTTGATAGTGATATCCATATTTTGCAGAATGGTAAGGACATAAATGCGAAAAGTATCTTTTCTACAATGAAGTTAAATTTGATGGAAGGAGATATGATTGAAGTAACTGCATCTGGGAATGACGAAAGATATGCTTTGGCACAGACTGTAGTGTTTTTAGCTGAAAAGACATCAATTGAACTTGGGGGAGTGATTTAATGGAATTCAGTTTAGACGATTACAAAAAAATGGTTCAGACAAAGATGGACTATGAAATTTTGAATTCGCATGTAGACATGCAATTTGATATATTTCCTGCGATGCGTTATGATCGTGATTCAGATGAATTGGAAACGATGCAGGATTTGTCCTATCATGTCATTGCGTTCAAAGATGGTACGTATGTGAATTGTCTGGATGTAAAGTAGGTTCGCGATTGCGATGTGTTAGACTACATGAGTTGTGTTTATTCACCTGTATGAGATGGATTTCCATACGGGAGTATTTGGATACATATGTGTGAAAATGGGAAAAGAAAAAGAGGGAACGAAAAAAAGAGGCGTGAAAAATAATTTTTATTTTTCACGCTTCTTTTTGGTACAAAATGAGCCTGGGATTTAGTTCCCAGGCTCTAGATGTTATTTATTATTACGATTTAAATTCTTTTGTGCGGTTGAAAGCATTAACTTAATTCGGTTCAACTGGTTAACCTCGCTGGCACCTGGATCGTAGTCGATGGCTACAATGTTGGCTTCCGGATGTTTTGCACGGAGCGCTTTGATAACACCTTTACCAACAACGTGGTTCGGTAAACATCCAAATGGCTGTGTACATACAATGTTAGGAGCTCCGGCATGGATCAGCTCGATCATTTCACCTGTTAAGAACCAGCCCTCACCTGTCTGGTTACCGATATCTACGATTTCCTGTGCATAGGTTACAAGATCTTCAATGTGGCATGGTGGATCAAAATGCTTGCTGGAAGCAAATGCCTTGGAAGCAGCACCTCTGAAGAATTCCAATGCCTTGATACCAAGACGGGCGTTTCTTGCAGATTTCTTGCTCATACCAAGGTGCTCTGCCTTGTAGATCTGATTGTAGAAGCAGTAGAGCATAAAGTCTAATAAATCTGGAACAACTGCTTCGGCCCCTTCTGATTCCAAAAGGTCAACTAAGTGGTTATTGGCTGCAGGCATGAACTTAACTAAAATTTCACCAACAACACCAACTCGAGGCTTGCGTACATCACTGATTGGTACTGCATCAAAGTCAGCAATGATTTCCTTACACATCTTTTTGAAGGTATGGAATTTACCAAGTGTTAAGATATTCTTTGCAGTAACAAATTCTGTACATTTCTTTAACCATTTCTGATGTACTTCTTCTACAGAGCCTTTTGTTAATTCATATGGACGCATGCGATAGATACAACGCATGAAAATATCACCAAATACACAGGCATAAGCAGCACGCATAAACATGTTGGCGTCAATCTTAAAGCCCGGGTTCGCCTCTAACTTAGAAAGGTTTAAGGAAATAACAGGAATCTGAGGATATCCGGCTTTTTCCAAAGCTCTTCTAATGAAGCCGATATAGTTGGTTGCACGACATCCACCACCGGTCTGAGACATTATAATGGCAAGATGATCGGTGTCATATTTACCAGATAAAACAGCGTCCATAAACTGTCCAACTACCATCAAAGAAGGATAGCAGGCATCGTTGTTTACGTAACGAAGTCCCTGGTTAACAGCCTGTTTGCCATCATTATCCAAAATAACAACATTGTATCCGCAGGCTCTAAAGGCTGGCTGGATCAAGTCAAAGTGGAGTGGCGACATCTGTGGTGCCAAAATAGTATATTCTTTTCTCATTTCCTCTGTGAAAAGCACACGGTTGTGAGCAGCAGAGGTGATGTTTCTTTTTTCTTTTTTCTGTTCTTTTACCTTGATAGCAGAGATCAAAGAACGAACTCGGATCCTTGCTGCACCTAAGTTGTTAACTTCGTCGATCTTTAAGCAGGTATAGATCTTATCGCCACTTGATAAGATGTCATTAACCTGATCTGTGGTAACAGCATCCAAACCACAACCAAAGGAATTTAACTGGATCAGATCAAGATCATCTCTTGTTTTTACAAAGCTTGCTGCTGCGTATAAACGAGAGTGGTACATCCACTGGTCACTTACGATCAAAGGTCTGTCAGGAGTTCCTAAATGAGATACGGAATCCTCTGTTAATACAGCAATATCGTATGAGTTGATCAGTTCAGGAATACCATGGTTGATCTCAGGATCGCAGTGGTAAGGACGACCGGCCAAAACGATACCACGGCGGTTGTTATCTTTCATATATTGAAGAACTTCCTCACCCTTTTTCTGCATATCTTTATGGGCTGCATCAAGCTCTACCCAGGCAGCATGAACAGCTTCTTTAATCTCTGAAGCTGGAATTTCAGTGAATTCCTTGATGAGAGCATAGGAAATGGTTTCTTCATCCCTAAAGTTCATAAACGGATTACGAAGCGTTGCTTTTCCTAAGGTAATGTCATCTACGTTATTCTTGATGTTCTCAGAATAAGAGGTTACGATAGGGCAGTTGTAGTGGTTGTTAGCGCCCTTTACTTCGTCTCTTTCATAGAAAAGAGCAGGGTAGAATACGAAATCTACCTTCTGGTTAATGAGCCACTGCACATGTCCATGGGCTAACTTGGCTGGATAACATTCTGATTCTGATGGAATGGATTCAATACCAAGTTCGTAAATTTTTCTTGTACTAAGTGGTGAGAGGATTACCTGATATCCTAATTTTGTAAAGAAGGTATGCCAGAATGGATAGTTCTCGTACATATTAAGAACACGAGGAATACCTACATTTCCACGAGTAGCTTTATCTGGAGTTAAGGATTCATAATCAAAGAATCTTTTTAACTTATATTCAAAAAGGTTTGGTAAGTTGTTGGCGTTCTTTTGTTTACCAATACCACGTTCACAACGGTTACCGGAAATAAACTGACGGCCGCCTGAGAAACGGTTGATGGTTAAACGACAGTTGTTGGTACAACCCTGACATTTTGCCATGCTTGTTGAGTACTCTAAAGTATTGATCTCATCAATTGAGAGCATGGTTGTCTTTTCAGAGTCTTTGTAGTTGTTTCGAGCAATAAGTGCTGCACCAAAGGCACCCATGATACCTGCAATATCAGGTCTGATGGCATCGCAACCCGCAATACGTTCAAAGGAACGAAGAACCGCATTGTTGTAGAAAGTACCACCCTGAACAACGATGTGGCGTCCTAACTGGGAAGCATCAGATACCTTGATAACCTTAAATAATGCGTTCTTGATAACGGAATAAGCAAGACCTGCTGAAATATCAGCAACGGAAGCACCTTCTTTTTGTGCCTGTTTTACCTTTGAGTTCATAAATACGGTACAACGAGTTCCTAAATCGATTGGATTTTCGGCAAAAAGAGCCTCACTTGCAAAATCAGCAACAGAGTAGTTTAAGGATTTTGCAAAGGTTTCAATGAAGGAACCACAACCGGAAGAGCAGGCTTCATTTAACTGTACGGAATCTACACTCTTATTCTTGATCTTGATACATTTCATATCCTGCCCACCGATATCGATGATGCAGTCTACTTCAGGATCAAAGAAAGCAGCAGCATTGTAGTGAGCAACAGTTTCTACTTCACCTTCGTCTAACTGAAGAGCTGATTTAATCAAAGCTTCTCCGTAACCTGTTGAGCAGGAACGAACAATCTTGGCATCTTCTGGAAGTAAGCTGTAAATCTCCTGGATGGAACGGATGGTAGTAGCCAAAGGACTACCATTGTTGTTGGAATAGAAGGAGTACAGCAGGGTACCATCTTCAGCAACAACTGCAGTCTTTGTGGTAGTAGAACCGGCATCAATTCCTAAGAAGCAGTTTCCGTGATAATTGGTAAGCTCACCCTTTTTTACTGTGTGTGCAGCATGACGGGTTTCAAATTCATCAAAGGCTTTTTTGTCGGCAAAAAGTGGCTCCATACGCTCTACTTCAAATTCCATCTTAATACCGGTAGAAAGTTTTTCCTGCATTTCATTTAAAGCAAAAGAAACTTCTTCCTTGGCATTGATAGCAGAACCCATAGCCGCAAAAAGGTGTGAGTTATCTAAGTCAATAATGTGCTCATCATCCAGCTTTAGTGTACGGATGAAAGCAACCTTTAATTCTGATAAAAAGTGGAGAGGTCCACCTAGGAACGCAACATGTCCACGAATTGGTTTACCACAGGCAAGACCTGAGATGGTCTGGTTTACTACTGCCTGGAAAATAGAAGCAGATAAATCTTCCTTGGTAGCACCTTCGTTGACCAAAGGCTGGATATCAGTCTTTGCAAAAACACCACAACGTGCTGCGATTGTGTATAAGGATTT
>JAZQQB010000086.1:0-6286 GCA_045628865.1 Lachnospiraceae bacterium
TGGCCTCCGACTTGAGGAAATCAGGAAATGTATGACAAATTTATAGAAGTTGTGAAATGCGGTGAGGAAAAAGCAAAGGAGAGTATCGAAATGCTTAACAGTCTTGTTGAAGGAAATGTTACTGCATTTACATTAACTGATAAAACAGAGTACTTTACACTTGATGTTGTAACAGATGCTGATTTTTCTTACCATCTTCTTGTTGGATTTGATGGTACTCTTGAAGAAATTAGATGTAATGAAACAGGGGAAAGAAAAGCATTGATGATTTACTAAATGCTTGAAGGATTTAAAATCAGAAAGAAAGGAGTATAGGTTTATTCACAACCTACATAGAAAATATGATTTATAATTTATCACAGGAAGAATTTACGTATATTGTGAATACTTTAGATATTCAGTCTATTACTGGATTTGATGATTCTGAGTTAGAGTTTAAACCGGATTCATCAGTGAAAGCTATTGATACTTTACTCACTAAAAAATTACTGATAGAACTGAAAGAAAAGGATGATTCATCATCTGTGAAATATGCAATGGAAAATAATCTTAGAGCTTTTCTTACGATAGCTCATGAGACTAAAAATAGTGCTCGGATCATAAATAATGAAGACAAAATCATGTTCTTCTTTTACAGAGATTCCATTGTGACAATTTCGCGGATTCATTCTGAGTATGAAGTTTCTTGGTTTCCTACTATTCAATTGGGGATAGGATTATTATTGCAATTTATCGATGATCCGTCACGTAATGATAATTTTCATTTCTTTGTGAATTCAGAAGAGGCTACTCTTTCGAAGGAATACCATTATTCCGCCATAGAATTGAAAGATAATGAAATTGCAAATGTTTTAGGACAAAGTCTTGTTAAATTACATGGACTTGAGATTAAAAAGATTATCTAGAATGAATTAATAAAAGCCACTTTCCTTGAGGTTCATGGGAAGTGGCTTTTATATACAAATCAAGCGCTTACAGATCGCTTATATCTCCATTATTATACTTTTCAAGTACTTCATGAATCTTGTTAGTAGGAGTAGAAACATTCTCCAATGATACATTGTGGTTCATGAAATCAATGATGGAAGCCATGAACTTTGTCATATCAGCTTCTACATAATATGGCTTTGTGAAAAGCTCTGGATTGCGGTAGTTTAAGTTGGTTGTAACAACCTTGTCAAAGTCACCACGTTCATAAGCTGCGTCGAATAATTCAAAGCCATCTGTGAAAAGACCAAATGTACAGCAGATGAATACTCGTTTAGCACCCATAGCCTTTAACTGCTTTGAAGTATCTAACATACTGCCGCCGGAAGAAATCATATCATCGATGATGATAACATCCTTTCCCTCTAACTTGTCACCTAAGAATTCATGGGCGACGATTGGGTTCTTGCCGTTTACGATGGTTGAGTAATCACGACGTTTGTAGAACATACCAGTGTCTACACCAAGAACAGAAGAGAAGTATACAGCACGATCAAGTGCGCCTTCGTCCGGTGCGATAACGATCATATGATCCTTATCGATAGTTAAGTTCTTCTCTACACGAAGCAAGCTTCTAATGAACTGATATGGTGCTGTGAAATTATCGAATCCCTTTAATGGGGTTGAGTTCTGAACACGTGGGTCATGTGCATCAAAGGTGATGATGCTGTTTACACCCATGTTTGATAATTCTTCTAATGCGTAAGCACAGTCAAGTGATTCCCGACCACTTCTTTTGTGCTGTCTGCCTTCGTACATGAAAGGCATGATAACAGTGATTCTCTTGGCTTTACCAGAAAAAGCACCGATCATTCTCTTTAAATCCTGATAATGATCGTCAGGGGATTTATGATTTTCATAGCCATTGATGGAATATGTAATGGAATGATTGGTAACATCAGTGATGATAAAAACATCCTTACCACGAATAGATTCGTTGATATTTACCTTTGCTTCGCCGGTTCCGAAACGAGGATTGGAATATCTTAATAAAAAGTTATCTTCTTCATATCCATGAAATGCAGGATCGCATTTATGAACATTGTTGATCTGTTTACGAAATTCAACCAGATATTCATTTACTTTCTTTCCAAGTTCTGCTGCAGAATCCATAGCAACGATTTTGATTGGGGCTATTGGCATAGCATTTTCCAATTGATCCAAATTAGGCATGTAGATTTCCTCCAAATTGACATTTTGCATTCGTATCTGTTCAGTACCCTTTACAGTTACTTGCACTCTATTTATTTATAACATTCTGGAATTTCTTTGTAAATAAAGTTGTACATATTTTTGTGTTTTTGTGTAATTTGAAATAATTTAAAAAAAACTTTTCAGATTTTTTGTAGCAATAGACATGGAAAAGGATTGGACTGCTTACAAGAGAACCAGCATGGAGAAACTTTTTCAAAAGTTTTTTGTGTGTTTATATAGATTATTGTGTGAAAGTTTGATACAATTAGATTATCTTTATGATGCGGGTTTTATACGCAGTTTGAAAGGAAAGAAATTAGTAACTTACTTGTTACAGGATTTATAAAGGAAACAGATTTTGAAAAAAGAAAAGATTCACGTGATAGACAGGGTTGTTCCAGGAAGCCCTGCCCAGCAGTATCACATTGAACCTGGAGATGCGATCATTACGATTAATGGTGATCCTATAGAAGATATATTTGACTATCAGTTTGCAGCTGATGAAGAGCATTTTTCCATTGGAATCAGGAAAAAGGACGGGCAGGAGATCACTTTAGATGTGGAGAAACCAGAGGATGTGGACTTTGGTCTGGAATTTGAAAATGGTCTTATGGATGATTACAGATCCTGCCACAACAAATGTATCTTTTGCTTCATCGATCAGATGCCTAAGGGCATGAGAGAAACTTTGTACTTTAAAGATGATGATTCCAGATTATCCTTCTTGCAGGGGAATTATGTAACACTTACCAATATGTCAGATCATGATGCAGATCGAATCATCAAGTATCATATGGAACCAATCAATATATCGATCCAGACCATGAATCCAGAGCTTCGCTGCATGATGCTTCACAATCGCTTCGCAGGGGATGCTTTGAAAAAAATAGATAAATTTTTCGATGCAGGAATTACCATGAACGGTCAGATTGTTCTATGTAAGGGCGTCAATGATGGTAAGGAATTGGAATTCTCCATTCGCGAAATGGAAAAATACAGACCTCATTTACAGAGCGTTTCTGTAGTACCGGTTGGCTTGTCCAAGTATCGTGAGGGCTTATATCCTCTAGAACCATTTACTAAAGAAGATGCCAGAGAGGTCATCGCCATGATCGAGGCAGCCCAGAAACGAAGCATGGAACAGTGGGGTGATCATTTTATACAGGCATCAGATGAATGGTATATCTTAGCAGACTATGAGATGCCACCAGAAGAAAACTATGATGGCTATATGCAGCTTGAGAATGGAGTGGGAATGATCCGCTCCATGTTAGATGAGTTTGAAGAAGGCGTGGATGCACTTTTAGAAATGAAGAAGCATCCAATCAGAGCCAAGCTAGCTAGAAGAGAATTCATGAAAGAGTATGGTATCGATCCTAATTTTAAGAAGAAAAAACGCTTGAGTATCGCCACAGGACGTCTTGCATATCCTTATATCAAACAGATGGCAGAAAGGGTTGGAGAACTCTATACCAACATGGAGATCCATGTATATGAGATCATAAACAATTTCTTTGGAGAGAGGATCACGGTTTCCGGACTCCTTACAGGACAGGATCTTGAGGCACAGCTAAAGGGACAGAAATTAGGGGATGTGCTCTTGCTTCCTGAGAACGTGCTTCGAAGCGGAGAGAACTATTTTTTAGATGATGTGACAGTGCCAGAACTTGAAAAGGCTTTACAAGTTTCCGTAGGTATTGTAAAATCTAACGGTTGTGAGTTTATCGCTTCAATCGTAAATGATTGAACGTAGTATTGTATATATAGAAAGGTAAGAAAAATGGGAAAGAAAAAGAGAAAACCTGTGGTTGCTATCGTTGGACGTCCAAACGTTGGTAAATCCACATTCTTTAATGCAATGGCAGGCGAGAAGATTTCCATTGTTAAGGATACGCCTGGTATTACCAGAGACAGAATTTATGCCGATGTTGAATGGCTTGACAGAAAGTTTACACTGATCGATACAGGTGGTATCGAGCCTAATACCAATGATATTATTTTATCACAGATGCGAGAGCAGGCTCAGATTGCCATTGATACAGCGGATGTAATCATTTTCTTAGTAGATGTTAAGCAGGGACTAGTGGATTCTGATTCCAAGGTTGCTGATATGTTAAGAAGATCACACAAGCCAATTGTTCTGGCAGTAAATAAAGTGGATAGCTTCAAAAAATATGAAGCAGATGTGTATGAGTTCTATAATTTGGGACTTGGAGATCCGTTCCCAATCTCATCTGTAGAAAAGCTTGGTTTTGGTGAACTTTTGGATGAAGTGATTTCATATTTTAAGGAATCAGAGCTAGAGGAAGAGGATGATGAAAGACCTCGTATTGCCATTGTTGGTAAACCTAATGTAGGTAAATCTTCCATTATTAATAAGCTTCTTGGTGAGGAACGTTGTATCGTATCTGATATTGCAGGTACAACCCGTGATGCGGTAGATACAGAAATTGTTCGTAACGGCAAGGAATATGTATTTATTGATACAGCTGGTCTTCGCCGTAAGAATAAGATCAAGGAAGAATTGGAAAAATATATGATTATCCGTACTGTTTCAGCAGTGGAACGAGCTGATGTTGTGGTACTTGTTATTGATGCAGTTGAAGGAGTTACCGAACAGGATGCGAAGATTGCCGGTATTGCACATGAACGTGGTAAGGGTATGATCATTGCGGTAAATAAGTGGGATGCCTTTGAGGATAAGAATGAGAAATCCACAAGAGAATTTACCAATAAGGTTCATCAGATCCTTTCTTTTATGCCTTATGCAGAGATCATGTTCATTTCTGCAAAAACAGGACAGAGATTGCCTAAGCTGTTTGAAACAATCGATGCAGTAGAACAGAATCATTCACTTCGTATTCAGACAGGTGTATTAAACGAGATCATGTCAGAGGCAGTTGCCCTTCAGCAGCCACCTACTGATAAGGGTAAGAGACTTCGTTTGTACTACATTACACAGGTTTCTGTTAAGCCACCAACATTTGTTATTTTTGTAAATGATAGAGAGCTGATGCATTTCTCTTATACAAGATACATTGAAAATAGAATTCGTGATGCCTTTGGATTTAAGGGCACTCCACTGAAATTTATTATCCGTGAGAGAAATACAGGCGATAAGGGTTGATGGAAAGACCGGTATTAAAAAAATACAGTGTTTTTGTGAAAACCTGAAAATAAGGGACCCCGAGGGAGGAATAAATTATGGCTAAAATTGGTGTGATTGGTGCAGGTAGCTGGGGTATTGCTCTTGCGAAATTATTGCATACAAACGGAAATGAAGTGACTGTATGGTCCATCATTGAATCTGAGATAGAAATGCTTTCTACCAAAAGAGAGCATATAGATAAGTTACCAGGCGTAAAGCTTCCAGAGGATATGTATTTTACGACAGATTTGAAGAAGACTGTTTCAGGTAAGGATCTTTTGGTGTTGGCAGTGCCATCTCCGTTTGTGAGAAAAACCGCTAACTCCATGAAAGAATTTGTTGCAGATGGACAGATCATCGTAAACGTTGCAAAGGGTGTAGAAGAAACAACCTTAATGACACTTTCTCAGATCATTGAGGAAGAGATTCCACAGGCTGAGGTTGCAGTATTGTCAGGCCCATCCCATGCAGAAGAGGTTGGACGAGGAATTCCTACAACCATTGTTGTTGGTGCCCGTAAAAAAGCAACAGCAGAGTATTTACAGAACATTTTTATGAGCGATGTATTTCGTGTTTATATTAGCCCGGATGTACTTGGTATTGAACTTGGTGCAGCATTGAAAAACGTTGTTGCGCTTGCTGCGGGTATGGCAGATGGACTTGGATATGGCGACAATACAAAGGCAGCTTTGATTACCAGAGGTATTGCTGAAATTTCAAGACTTGGTATTGCTATGGGAGGCAGAAAGGAAACCTTTAGCGGATTATCCGGTATGGGTGATTTGATCGTTACTTGTGCAAGTATGCATTCAAGAAACAGACGTGCCGGTATTTTGATTGGTCAGGGCAAGACCATGCAGGACGCAATGGACGAAGTAAAGATGGTAGCAGAAGGTGTTTATTCAGCGAAGGGTGCAATGGGGCTTTCTTTAAAATATGGTGTATCTATGCCAATCA
>JAZQQB010000087.1:0-12946 GCA_045628865.1 Lachnospiraceae bacterium
AACTTTCCTATCAAACAAGAAATAGGCTCCAGATTATCTGGAGCCCATCATATTTATTTCACGCAATTTGTAATTATTTCATTACCTTTACTTCAACTTCGCCTACACCAGCGAGTTCTACACTGATATTCAACTTACCACTTAAATTGGTTGCCATCTTTCCGGCATTCTCTCCGTTGATATATACATAATATTCAGTTTTTTCTTCTAATCCAACAGTAATCTGTGCGTCTTCTCCACCTTCTACAACAAAGGATACTCCGTTGTCATTTTCTGTGAAATTAAGTACGCTGGTACCAGGTACAGATTCATAAACAAACAATCCGTTCTTCTCAAGCTTTGTAATGCTGTCATAAGTTTTTACCTTATAAACATCACCATTGTGCTCATAGTTCTCAAGCTTCGCCTTTTCTTTGAGACTATGATTTCCAAAACTGATGGAACCATCGCATTCTGTACGAAGTAATTCTTCTACTACTGCCATAGTGTATATCCTCCTGCTAAAAAGCACTTTTGTAACATAAACAGAATTTCTATTATCAGAAATTCTGTCCTGACTTGTATTAATATTATAATATAAGCCATATTCTTTTTCCATGAAATTTTTGTGAATTTTAAATCAACTTTCTGTTTCAGACTCTATTTTACAGTCTAATTTCTATTTCACAGAAAAAACTACCTGTTTATTCTTCAGTCCACAGGTAACACGATCTCCTGGAACAACCTTCTTCTCTAAAATTTGTTCCGCGAGTGCATCTTCGATTACTGTCTGAATTGCACGTTTCAATGGTCTAGCACCCATCTTCATATCTGCATGTTTCTCAATAATAAAATCTTTTACTGCAGGAGTTATATTTAATTCGATATCCATCTGAGCCTGGCATCGATCTGACAAATTCTTGGACAACAAGGTAATGATCTGTTTCATATTGTCATGGTTTAATGGATGGAATACCATAATCTCATCAATACGATTGATAAATTCTGGTTTGAACAGTTTCTTAACCTCTTCCATAACATTATTCTTCATGGCAAGGTAATCCTGATTCTCATCCTTTTTCGAAGAAAAACCTAAATGCTTTGGTTCAATGATTCTCTGTGCACCTGCATTGGATGTCATAATCAGAATGGTGTTTTTAAAGCTAACCTTTCTGCCCTTGGAATCTGTAATATGTCCATCATCCAATACCTGAAGCAGGATATTAAATACATCTGGATGTGCTTTTTCAATCTCATCAAACAAAATAACAGAATAAGGATTTCTTCTTACTTTTTCACTTAACTGTCCGCCTTCATCAAATCCTACATAACCTGGAGGCGATCCAATCATCTTAGATACTGAGTGGGACTCCATATATTCTGACATATCAACGCGAATCAAATTGCTTTCGGATCCAAACATTGCCTCTGCCAATGCCTTGGATAATTCTGTCTTTCCCACACCAGTAGGTCCCAAAAACAGGAAGGGACCTATTGGTCTGTTTGGATCCTGTAATCCAACACGACCTCTTCTCATAGCCCTTGCAACAGCACTTACTGCTTCTTCCTGACCGATAACACGTTTATGCAAAACACTTTCTAACTTTAGAAGTCTCTCACTTTCCTTTTCAGCAAGCTTCTTTACAGGAATCTTTGTCCAAAGAGCCACTACTTCAGCAATATCATTTTCTGTAACGATCATTGCCTTTTCTATCTGATTCTTCTCATGGCGTTCCTTGGCTTTCTGATACTTTTTAATCAGCTTATCCTGTTCTCGCTTGATTTCTCCTGCCTGACCATATGCTTCAAATTTAATGGAACGTTCAATCTGAAGATCCATATCTTTAATCTCTTCTTCCATGGTCTTTAAATTTTCTGGGACCTTCATACCACGAAGTCTGATTGCAGAAGATGCTTCATCAATCAAATCGATAGCTTTATCTGGAAGATTACGATCATTAATATATCTTGCTGATAATCTGACCGCAGCCTCAATTGCCTCTGGTAAAATCTTTACTTTATGATGTTCTTCATATTTAGGCGAAACACCCTCTAAAATACGAATTGCTTCCTGTTCTGTTGGTTCTTCCACAGATACTGGTTGGAATCGACGTTCCAAAGCAGCATCCTTCTCAATGTACTTTCTATATTCTGTAATGGTTGTTGCACCAATTAGCTGAATTTCTCCACGTGCCAAGGAAGGTTTCAGGATATTAGATGCATCAATAGCGCCTTCTGCACCACCGGCACCAATAATAGTATGAATTTCATCAAGGAACAATAACACATTGCCGTCAGCAATGACTTCCTTGATTACTCGCTTAATTCTTTCCTCAAATTCTCCTCGGTATTTACTTCCGGCAACCATACCCGAAAGATCAAGTGTAAGAACTCTTTTGTTCTTTACTGTATCAGGTACTTCGCCGTTAACAATACGAAGTGCCAGACCCTCAGCAATAGCTGTCTTACCTACACCAGGTTCACCAATCAAACAAGGATTGTTCTTTGTTCTACGGCTAATGATCTGGATAACACGCTTAATTTCTTCATCTCTTCCAATGACTGGATCTAACTTGCCTTCCTTTGCAAGCTTTGTAAGATCCCTGCTGTATTGATCAAGAGTCTGTGTGTCTTTTTTCTTCTTACGATTCTGCTTGCCTAAATCTTCCTTGTATAGTGAGCTATCCTCACCCATAGCAACCAAAACATCAATATAAATCTTCTGAAGCTGAATACCCATTGTATTCATCAATCTTGCTGCAACATTATCCCCTTCCTTGATCAGGGATAATAAAATGTGCTCTGTACCAGTTTCTAAAGAATGGAATCTCTCCGCCTGTCTATGACTTTCTTCCAATACCCTGGTAGCTCTAGGAGAATAACCATCCCTTTCCTTTACCTTGATCAGATTCTCTGGTGCGATCAGGTCATGGATCATATCCAGTAACTGATTCTCATCTACACCATTATCAGCTAACACTTTAGCTGCTACCCCTGTTTTCTCCCTTAAAAGTCCAAGAAGTATGTGCTCTGTGCCGACATAATTCTGTCGCAACTCTTTCGCTGATTTTTCCGCCAAACTAAGCGCTGTTTTCGCCTTGTCTGTAAACTTCTGCATAATCAGAGTCCTCCATAACTATCATATATTTCATCAATCAAATTGTGAATTTCATTTTTACTCACACCTCGGCAGCTGGCCTCCGCCAAAACCACCAATAGATCTGCCTTAACAGCATTCAATGCCCTTTGCTTCTCTATATCAATTGCAATAATGGCCCCGCGTCTGCGATCCATTTGAATAAATCCATCCTGCCTAAGCACTGCATAGGCTTTGTTTACTGTATGCATGTTGATTCCAATACTCTCAGCCAATTGTCTCACACTGGGCAACGCATCCCCTTCACATAGTTGACTGGTTGCAATTCCCATTATGATCTGATTCCTAAGCTGTAAATATATGGCTTCATCACTATTAAAATTGATATTGATGATCAAAATCTACCACTCCCTGCTACGAATCTATCCCATATAGTAACAATTCTGCTCTCATTGTTATACATTAATTATAACAGATAGAAAAAAAGTGTCAACTTGCATATTTATCTATCGCGCTTATTAAATCGTTTCGATCCAGAATCTTCATTTACAGAATGTACTCCAAATCCATGCTGCTTCTTCATTCGCTTCTCGTGATTTTCAATACGAATCTGATTCTCAATTTCCTTATGATATTTTTTCTCACATTCCGTGCAAAATCTGCCAAATCGAATTGGTTTTCTACACATTTCGCAATTGATAAAGCTACGCGAATCTGCTGAAACCTGAATTTTAGCATCTCGAAGCATCTGCCTGATTGTTTTCTGTTTTACCCCAATAGCCTCCTCAATTTGGGCCGCAGTTGACCCTTGGTGCTGTTCAATATACAGTCTGACCTTTCCATAATCATCATAAGCAATATCTGAACAGTCCTCACACTTATACTCTCCAACTCCTTGAAAAATCATAACACCACCACAATTTTCACATAATCGAGGACGATGATAATAATCTTCTTCTAGACTTGGCATTCTATTATGTGTTTTTTGATCATGATTTTTGGTCTGATAATACATAGAATACCCCCACAAATTTTATGCCCATCAAAAAAGAAAAGAGAAAAATCGTCTGATAATTCAAACAATTCTTCTCTTATATTTTACAATTATTTATCTACATCGTCAATTGCTTTTCCAATATCATGTCGCATATATTTATTCGAAAAACTGATCCACTCTGTTGCTGAATAAGCATTGGCTCTAGCTTCCTTAAGATCACTACCAAGTGCTGTGATACCAAGAACACGACCACCATTGGTTACAATCTTACCATCCTTCAACGCTGTGCCTGCATGGAAACAGAAGTAAGAATCGTTGTTTTCAAATTTCTCAAAGCCTGTGATTTCGAAGCCCTTATCATATTTCACTGGATAACCATCTGATGCTAATACAACACATACTGCAGCGTTGTCTTCAAACTGGAGATCGATTTTGTCAAGAGTTCCATCAATACATGCTTCAAACACCTCAACAATATCATTTTTCATTCTTGGAAGAACAACCTGTGTTTCAGGATCACCAAAACGAGCATTGTACTCAAGTACTCTTGGTCCCTTTGGAGTAAGCATCAAACCAAAGAAAATAACTCCCTTAAATTCTCTTCCTTCTGCCTGCATAGCATCTACAGTTGCCTGATAAATATATTTCTTACAGAATTCATCCACTTCTGCTGTATAGAATGGGCTTGGAGAGAATGTTCCCATACCACCAGTATTTAATCCCTGATCTCCATCCATTGCACGTTTGTGATCCTGCGCGGATGTCATGATCTTAATATGTTTACCATCTACAAATGATAATACAGATACTTCACGACCTGTCATAAACTCTTCGATTACCATTCTGTTTCCAGCAGTTCCAAAGTGTTTATCCAACATAATCTCCTTTACACCATCTTCAGCTTCTTTTAAATCATTGCAGATCAAAACACCTTTACCAAGTGCAAGGCCATCTGCCTTTAATACGATTGGGAAATCTGCCTTTGTTCTTAAATATTCCAAAGCTTTTTCAGGATCATCAAAGTTTTCATAAGCAGCTGTTGGAATATTGTATTTCTTCATCAGATCCTTTGAGAATGCTTTACTTCCTTCTAAAATTGCTGCATTCTTTCTTGGTCCAAATGTACGGATTCCTGCTTTTTCCATTTCATCTACAAGACCACCTACCAATGGATCATCCATACCAACCACACAAAGGTCAATTTCCTTTTCCTTTGCAAATGCAACCAATTTATCAAATTCCATTGCACCAATTGCAACACACTCTGCAATCATTCCGATACCAGCATTACCTGGTGCACAATAAATTTTAGATACTTTGCTTGATTTGGAAACAGCCAAAGCAATTGCATGCTCTCGTCCGCCGCCACCTACGATTAAAACCTTCATTTCTTTATCCTCACTTTATTTTATTAACGATAACAAGGCAGGGAATTCCCTGCCTTATAAATCGTCTATCTGCCAAGTTTAATCTCACCATTAGCGATCTTGTTGATCACATCTGGCAAAATCTTCCATTCAGCCTGTTCCATTACACGCTTCTGTAAAATTTCTGGTGTATCATTTGCTTCGATCATAACTGGCTTTTGCATAATGATCTCACCTGTGTCAGCACCTTCATCTACAAAATGAACAGTTGCCCCTGTTACCTTTACACCACGGGCAAGTGCTGCTTCGTGCACATGAAGTCCATGCATTCCCATTCCACAGAAGGATGGAATCAAGGATGGGTGAATATTAATGATTCTCTTATCGTATCTTTGCACGAATACTTCTGGTAAAATCACCAAAAATCCTGCTAACACCACAAGATCACAATTTGTTTCATCTACTGCCTTTAAGAAAGCTTCGTTAAAATCCTCGCGTTTCTCGTAAGCCTTAGGAGAAACACACTGTGCTTCAATCCCATTCTCTTTTGCTCTTGTTAATGCATATGCATCTGGTTTGTTACTGATTACCTTTACGATTTCTGTATTGGTGATCTCTCCTCTATGGACCGCATCTAAAATAGCCTGTAAATTTGTTCCACCACCTGATACGCAAACAACAACTCTTAGCATAATTTGATTCCCTTCTCGCCGTCTTCAATATGTCCAACTACGAATGGTACATCATTGGTAGATTTGATTGCTGCCATTGTCGCATCTACGTCTTCAGCATTTACTGCTACCATCATACCAATACCCATGTTAAAGGTGTTATACATCATCTGATCTGTGATATCACCTTTCTTCTGCATCATCTTAAAGATTGCTGGAACTTCATAGCTATCTTTTTCAATTACTGCAACCTTTCCTTCTGGAAGCATTCTTGGAATATTTTCATAGAAACCGCCACCTGTGATATGACTGCAGGCTTTTACAGTAACACCAGCATTCTTAATAGCTTTCAAAGCCTTTACATAAATTCTTGTTGGAGCAAGTAAAGCTTCTCCCAAAGTCTTTCCTAATTCATCATAGTATGTATTTAAGCCTTCTTTTGTCAATTCTTTCTCAAACACCTTACGAACCAAAGAAAATCCGTTGGAATGAACACCTGTAGAAGCAATACCGATTACAACATCTCCGCTCTTTAAGTTCTGTCCTGTGATCATATCCTTCTTGTCAACAACACCAACTGTAAATCCAGCAAGATCGTAATCTTCTTCTGGCATAAGGCCTGGATGCTCTGCTGTTTCTCCACCGATCAAAGCACATTCAGACTGAAGGCAACCTTCAGCAACACCCTTTACGATATCTGCGATCTTTTCCGGGTAGTTCTTTCCACATGCAATATAGTCTAAGAAAAATAATGGTTCACCACCTGCACAGGCAACATCGTTTACACACATAGCAACAGCATCAATACCAATTGTATCATGCTTATCCATGATGATGGCTAACTTCACCTTTGTACCACAACCATCTGTTCCTGATAAAAGAACTGGTTCTTCCATATTCTTAATGGCATTCATAGAAAAAGCACCTGAAAATCCACCAAGACCACCTAATACTTCTGGTCTTAAAGTCGCTTTTACATGCTCCTTCATAAGTTCAACTGACTTGTAACCAGCTTCAATATCAACGCCTGCTTTCTTGTAATCCATTGTAAATCCTCCTTAAAATAAATCATATAAATGATTGATCAATCTTAATAATTTTTATATCCAACTTCCTGTAAGTGAGCATCTTTTGCAACAACCTGCTCCTTTAACTTCTGGGAATATGCTTTTAACTTATCTAACAATTCTGAATCTGAAGTAGCGAGAATTTTTGCAGCAAGTAAACCTGCATTTGCTCCGCCATTGATTGCTACAGTTGCAACAGGAATACCTGAAGGCATCTGTACAATAGAATATAAAGAGTCACGTCCACCCAAAGATGTGGTGTGCATAGGAATACCAATGACTGGCATTGGGAAAATTGCGGCACACATGCCTGGTAAATGTGCAGCCATACCTGCTCCTGCGATAATCACCTTAAATCCTTTTTCCTCAGCTGTCTTAGCATACTCAAAGAATACATCTGGTTCTCTGTGTGCAGAAATGATTGTCATTTCATAAGAAACACCAAGTTCTTCTAAAATATCTGCTGCTTTTGCCATAACAGGCATATCTGAATCACTGCCCATAACAATACCAACTTTTGCCATTGTGTCCTCCATCTGGTTCTTCACCGTAATATTTAATTTCTTTATAGCTGCGACTAATCATAGCACAACTATTTCACACATAGGTTTAGTGTATGTGAGAAAACTGCATTTGTCAAACGTTTCACGTTTGCCCAAATAGGTTTTCTCACTTTTTACCAATAATCATTCCTTTTCAAGTGGAATATTTAGTGTTTCTGTTCCCGGTAATACAAAGCGTCCATTCTCTATGATCATGACTTTACTCTGATCTGCGCGGATTCCATACAACTGTCCCAGCTCATCATAAGGAATGGTAATATCAGTATGACAATTAAAATATGCTTTATCAGGTTCTGTTTTTCGTTTGATGGATACTTCATTATCCCTGGCAACAATTTCCCTTCCATCCGGATTATAAACCTTTACATCCTCCGCGTGGGAATAACAGGTATCACCCACTGCAAAATGTGGTCCTGTTTTTTCTGCAATCAAAATTGGGAATTTATCCTGAATCTTATATTTCCTTCCCAGCATATATGCATAGGTATTGGTACCAATAGCAAACTCACCCAAAGGAATAGAATCATGATGAAATAACACATTTTCTTTGATATAGTTCTGATTATCCTTTGGTTCTTTAAAGTTTCCACAATCATAACCGGAGATCATACCATCACTAAACCAAACCGATAAATCCTCATATTTTAATTCTTTCAAAAATACTTCTGATACATGCAAAAGTCCTTCTGTTCCTTTTAAAACAGGAGATGTAAAGACCTCGCCCACCGGAATATTCACATCTGCAACACAGTTCTCAAAAATAACTTCTTTGCTTTGATCCTGTACTGGATGCAAATTAATATGAAGATCTGTTCTATTACCATTCATTCCCTTAACTTCCACACTGATACATTCATTTAAGGCATCAATGATCTTCGCCTGAATTTCTTCATACTGTTTATATGGAAGGGTATTTACCCGAATGATTTCTTCAAAAATCTCTTCAAATTGTTCACCAATCTGTGGGACTGGAAATGCAATGATAGTAAAGCTTGTTTCATCACCCTTAATGTATTCATTCATCAGCTGTGCATTAGCATTGGCATATTCCAAGCGAAGTTTCTGCTGTTCTTCATTATATCGAAGATTTTCCTTCTTGGCTGTCGGTTCAAATGGAGTTTCTCCGAAGACCTCAATAAGGGATGGGCCTGCGTACCCTGATGCCCAGTCCTTCAATTCCTCATAGGCTACTTTTGTTTCCTCAAGCATTCTGTTGGATAGTTTTTTATCAAATACAAGTGCTAAATCATCCTTGTGATCATATTCATACTGCTTGTTGGCAATGTGACCATAAAAACCAGCCTTATAAGCACTTCGTCCATTCAGCACAGACACTGGAGCTCTATAGATGGTTGTCTTAAGTCCCATTTTTTCAAACTGCTCCATCACCTTTCTTACCATACGCTCAAAGCCTGCAACATATCTGACATTAACAGTCTTTTTTAACGAAAGATCCTTTCCAGTAGATACAAATCCCATTCTATATCCTTCGGTATAAGTTGAAGCCATCAGCTCTATTTTTTCTTCTGGTAATGCAGCCATGAAGCGTGCCAATCTTACCTCATCCTCTGTGATATATTCTCCGTAGGAAAATAAATACTGAGGTTTTGTCAGATCTGCATGAAGCACTATGTTTGCAAAAAAATTGTCATTTGGATTTACCAAGCCATTTATTTTCTGCAACACTTCTGTTTCCATATAATCACTTACAAACCAATAAATGATTTCTCGCACTTCATTCACATCTGGTTCTTGATGTAATTCTTCATAGGCATTGCGATATGCACCATATATCTCCAAAAACAATTCCAATCGGATTAAAAATGCATGTATTTTTTCTTCGAATGCATAGATCAAGGTTGAACGAAGTTCTGATGCCAAAAAGCTCAACAGCTGGCCTTTCTCTAACCCAAATATTTTGCAGGAAACAGTTGGATTACAGTAGCTTTCCTCATAGTCTAACAGTTCCTGATACCATTCTTTATTCTCACGCAAAAGCTCCTCTACAGTTCTTTCTGTAAGCGCATCTGGCTGAAATTCCTTCTTAACAGCTCTTTCATAGACATGAATGGTCTGAAGCAGCCATTTCGCCTGATGCATCATATATTTCTGATCTTCATCAGAAAAGCCAGGGAATTCCCTATCATTAACAATCTCTTCGATTCTGTCCTTAGAAAGAGACAATCTTTCTAACAAAAATTCTTCCATATCCTAACCTCTGACTCCTAAATAAATCGTAAAAATAGACATTGTAAGTGCAATCGTATTGAGAACCATTCCTACATAGCAAAACAAGTAGAACTTCTCCTTCTCAAATCTTGACGCAATTCCAAAATACAGGCCCACACAGGCATATAAAAAACCAAGTAAAGTCGGAATTCCCATTTGTGGCTCCACCATGCCTCTTTGCTTTGTGGAAATCACAATAGCAATTACATAGGTTACGACTGCCATAAGCCCTAAAATTGTTGAGGCGATTGCTCGTACTGGATGTTTTTTATTGGTAAATTTGTAATTTGCTTTTCGTCGTCCCATATATACTCCCTATAAACTCATCAAGGGCATTTCTTAACAATAAGAAATGCCCCTCACTTTTTTAAAATGTAATATGTGATTTTCTCTGAAGCAGTTTCCCACCGCTAATGATTAGAATAACACCTGAAACCAATCCTACCACAATTGCAACAATACCAAAAGCAATGCTGATCGCGCCAGAATTTCTCATTGTTAAATAAACCTTTTCCTCCATACCTTGCCTCCGTATTCGTTCTATTTACTGTGCACCGTACTGTTCATAATAAGCATCAATTGCTTTTTTAATTTCATCATCAATCACTACTTTACCATTGATTGGTCTGTTGTAAAGATGTTCTACAACCTCATCCATAGTAACAATAGCGTTAGCACCAAATCCATAAAGATCTTTGATCTCATCTAATGCACATTTGGTACCCTTTCCTCTTTCCATACGGTTCAAGGAAACCATAAGTCCAACGATTTCAATATCACCCTGTTCCTTTAAAATAGGGAATGTTTCTTCAATAGATTTACCTGATGTAGTAACGTCTTCAATAATCACTACTTTATCACCATCTTTGATTGGGCTTCCTAAAAGAATACCTGTATCACCGTGGTCCTTAATCTCTTTTCTGTTAGAGCAATATTTAATTTCTTTTCCATAAAGTTCTGAAAAAGCAATTGTTGTTGCTACACTAAGTGGAATACCCTTGTATGCAGGTCCGAATAATACATCAAAATCATCCCCATAGTTTTCATAGATTGCTTTTGCATAATACTGACCAAGCTTTCTTAATTGTTTACCAGTTACATAACAACCTGCATTCATAAAAAATGGAGATTTTCTTCCACTCTTTAATGTAAATTCGCCAAATTTAAGTACCTGGCTACTCACCATAAATTCAATAAACTCTTTCTTGTACTGTTCCATTCTTAGGACCTCCAATTTATTTATTTGCTAATGCTGACTGAATATCTTCGATCATATCAATAACTGCCTGACGAGAAGCATCTGCATAAGCAGCTTCGCCAAACTTCGCATACTGTTCATTCTTATATGCTGCAATAATTCCTCTTGAAGAATTAACAATTGCTCCTAATCCATCCTTATTAAAGAAATGAACAAGATCCTTACCTTTTCCACCCTGGGCACCATATCCAGGTACTAAGATATAAGCCTTTGGCATAATTTCTCTTAAAATTTTACCCTGTTCTGGATAAGTTGCTCCCACAACTGCACCTACATAGCTGTAAGAATCGCCCATGCAGGCTTCTCCCCACTCAGCTACCTTAGCGCCAACCATTTCATAAAGTGGCTTTCCGTTCACAATCTGATCCTGAAATTCTCCACTACTTGGGTTAGATGTTTTTACAAGAACAAAGATACCTTTCTTTTCTTCTTTACAAACATCCACAAATGGTTTTACTCCATCAGAACCTAAATATGGGTTTACTGTTGCAAAATCTTCTGCAAAAGGTACATAGGATTTGCTTCCGATGGTAACCTTTCCTAAATGAGCTGTTGCATATGCAGCAGATGTAGAGCCGATATCTCCACGCTTTACATCACCGATCACAACAAGTCCTTTTTCTTTACAGTAATCTACTGTTTTCTTAAATGCTACAAGTCCTGGAATGCCAAACTGTTCATACATAGCAATCTGTGGTTTCACAGCTGGGATCAAATCATAAACTGCATCTACAATTCCCTTGTTATACTGCCAAATTGCTTCTCCAGCTGCTTCTAAAGTTTCTCCATAAGCCTCAATTGCTGCTTTCATGATGTGGCTTGGAATGTACTGAAGCATTGGATCTAATCCAACTACGATTGGTGCGTTTGTTTTTTGAATTTTTTCAACGAGTTTATTGATCATTTTTTCTCCATTCTGGCATTTAGAACTATTCTGTAATTTATCAAAAATCCATCACAAATGTTCTTTTTATGCGCATTTTTTGTTCTCACAAATTTTTCGTAGCCATTTTATCATACATTATAGAATATTTCAAGAAAGCCATGGAAAATGCATTCTTACATTTTCCATGGCTTTTCATACCTTTATTATCCGTTAACTGTTTCCGAATATTTCTTGATATTGGACGCATTTACATATTTTTTGACTTCTCCATCTGTAACAACGATCAAAGTCGGTGCCTGCATAACACTGTACTTTGAAACCATTTCTTCGTTGGCTTCTGCATCGATCAGAATATATTCTTCATTCTTTAAATATTCCTTTGCAAGATTGCAGTTCGGACAGGTTTTTGTAGTGAAAAGGTATTTCGCATCTCTGTGTTCATCATACCCGACTCCCACCTGTGAATCTGCCTTGCTACTCACCTCTTTCTTGTTACCATGCTTTAAGCTGGAATTCTCGATCTGATACTCTGTACGGTTGGCGTATTCCTGAAGCTTACCATCATTCCAGTTCTGGATAGGTCGATAGTAGCCTGTAATACGACTATATATTTCTGTACGGGTTCCACAGTGTGGACAGATCTTCTGTTCACCTGCCAAATATCCATGAGTCTTACAAATGGAATAGGTAGGTGACATTGTATAATATGGAAGCTTGTAGTTCTGAGCTATAGCTCTAACTAATTTGGCCGCCGACTTCCAATCAGGTAATTTCTCGCCTAAAAATGCATGGAATACTGTTCCAGATGTATATAGGGACTGAAGCTCATCCT
>JAZQQB010000088.1:0-12524 GCA_045628865.1 Lachnospiraceae bacterium
CTTGAGATCTATGATGTCGAGTACGTGAAAGAGGGTAGTGACTGGTATCTAAGAGCTTACATTGAAAGAAAGGATAAATCCGAAGGTGGTGTTGATATCCTGGATTGTGAGAAAGTAAGTCGTGCATTATCGGATGAGTTGGATAAAGAGGATTTTATTGAGGATTCCTACATTTTGGAAGTGAGTAGTCCAGGCCTTGGAAGAGCACTGAAGAAGGATAAACATTTACAGAAAAGTATCGGTGAAGAAGTAGAGATCAGAACCTACAAACCAATCGAAAAGCAGAAAGAATTTGAAGGAATTTTAAAATCCTTTGATGATGCACATATTACCATTGAACAAGTTGATAAAGAAATGGTCTTTGACAGAGCTGACATAGCATTGATCAGACTGACTTTAGACTTTTAATCAGGAGGGCAAAGAAAAAAATGAACAAAGAATTAATCGAAGCACTTAATGTTTTGGAAAAGGAAAAAGAGATCAGCAAAGAAACTTTGTTTGAAGCAATTGAAAATTCTTTGGTAACTGCCTGCAAGAACCATTTTGGTAAAGCAGATAATGTTACTGTAGAAATCAATCGTGAAACTGGTGATTTCCTTGTATATGCAACAAAGACTGTTGTAGAAACAGAGGAAGAAGTTGAAGATCCAATGTTACAGATCACATTTGCTGATGCAAAACTGATTTCAAAGAAAGCTAAAGTTGGTGATGAGATTCATGTTGAAATCAAATCAAAGGAATTTGGACGTATTGCAACAACAAATGCGAAGAATGTCATTTTACAGAAAATTCGTGAAGAAGAAAGAAGTGTGATCTATAATCAGTACTTCGAAAAAGAGAAGGATGTTGTAACAGGTATTGTTCAGAGATATGTTGGTAAGAATTTAAGCATTAACCTTGGTAAGGCAGATGCATTATTAAATGAATCTGAACAGGTTAAGGGTGAAAACTTTAAACCAACTGAAAGAATTAAGGTATATATCTTGGAAGTTAAGAATACAAGTAAAGGACCAAGAATTTTAGTAAGCCGTACACATCCGGAACTTGTTAAGAGATTATTCGAAACAGAAGTAACAGAAATCAAAGATGGAACAGTAGAAATCAAGTCTATCGCTCGTGAAGCTGGTAGCCGTACAAAGATTGCTGTTTATTCTAACGATGAGAATGTTGATGCAGTTGGTGCATGTGTAGGTGTTAATGGTGCACGTGTTAACGCAATCGTAGAAGAACTTCGTGGGGAAAAGATTGATATTGTAAACTGGGATGATAATCCAGGTAATCTGATCCAGAATGCATTATCACCAGCTAAGATTGTTGCAGTTTTTGCTGATCCAGATGATAAGACAGCAAAGGTTGTTGTTCCTGATTATCAGTTAAGTCTTGCAATTGGTAAGGAAGGACAGAATGCTCGTCTTGCAGCAAGATTAACAGGATATAAGATTGATATTAAGAGCGAAACTCAAGCGAAAGACGCTCCAGGCTTCCGTTATGAAGATTATATGGATGACGAGTACGAAGAATATGATGAGGAAGAATATTCTGAAGAAGCTGTAGAGCAGTCAGAGGAATAAATTGATGGCTAAAAAGATTCCAATGCGCCAATGTATTGGTTGCGGTGAAATGAAAAATAAAAAAGAAATGATGAGAGTTTTAAAAACTTCTGAGGGGCCTATTGTGTTGGATACAACAGGGAAGAAGAATGGCAGAGGTGCTTATGTATGTATTTCCAGAGAGTGCTTACAGAAAGCTCGAAAGAATAAGGGATTAGAAAGATCTTTTAAGATGCCGATTCCAACGGAAGTTTATGAGTCTCTGGATGAGGAGTTTGAAAAAATTGATGCAGAATAAATTGTTATCTTACTTGGGTCTAGCTGCACGAGGTAGAAACGTAGTAAGTGGTGAGTTCGCAACTGGAAAGGCTGTGAAAACCGGAGCTGCTTACCTTGTGATCGTTGCAACAGACGCATCTGACAGAACAAAAAAAGAATTTGAAGATATGTGTCTCTTCTATGAAGTACCAGTTTATCTGGTTTCAACAAAGGAAGAATTGGGGCACGCGATCGGCAAGGAAGAACGCGCAAGCTTGGCAGTGACGGATGAAGGCCTGACGAAAGCAATCATGAAGCATCTGAAATAGTCTTAAGGACAAATACGGAGGTAAGAAATGGCGAAAATGAAAGTACATGAACTCGCTAAAGAATTAGATATACAGAGTAAAGAAATTATTTCAACCTTACAGGAAAAAGGAATTGAAGTAAAAAGTCATATGAGTACAATTGAGGATGATGCAGTTGCAATCATCAAAGGTAAATATGCGAAGCCAGTAGAAAATAAAGCAGCAGAAGAGAAAGCGCCTGCTGCAGAGAAATCAGCTGACGATGCACCAAAGAAGAAAAAGAATATTATTTTTGTAAGCAATCCTAACAACAGTAAGATGGGTGGATCAAACAGAAATAATGGCAATGGAAACAACCGTCCTAATAACAACCATGCAAATGGAGAACGTAAGCCTAATGTTAATCCTAATCAGTCTCGTCCAGTTCAGACATCTGGTAGAATGTTAGGATCTAATGCCATCAGACCAAATGGCGTTTCAAACAGACCAGCACCAACTGTTGCACCATCAGCAGCACCACAGGTTAATATTGTGAAGACTCAGCCAGCTGCAAAACCACAGGTTTCAGAAGAAACTGTAAAGGAAACAGTAGTGGCTGTAGAAGAAACTACTCCAGTACGTACTGAGGAAACAGCAGAACGTCAGAACAGACAGCCTGCTTCAAATCGCGATGGTCAGAAACCATTCAATAGAGATAACCGTGATGGAAACAGACCATTTAACAAAGATGGTAACAGAGATGGCAATAGACCATTTAATAGAGATAATCGCGATAATAATCGTGATGGTAATAGACCATTTAACAGAGACAATCGTGATGGTAATAGACCATTTAACAGAGACAATCGTGATGGAAACAGACCATTTAACAAAGATGGTAATAGAGATGGTAATAGACCATTTAACAGAGATAACCGCGATGGAAACAGACCATTTAACAAAGATGGTAATCGTGATGGAGGAAGAAGCTTTAACCGTGATGGCGGCTTTAATAAAGATGGTGGTTTTAATAAGGATAAGGATGCTTCTTACGGAAAGGACAACAACCGTTTTGGCGGAAATGGAAGAAAGCAGCAGAAATCTTCTAATTCATCCTTTATGGTAGACGCTCCAATGAAGGATGCAGAAAAGCATAGAGATGAAGGAAGACGTCAGCTTGGAAAAGAAAAGGATGATAAGAGATCACGCAAGGACTCTATCTACGAAGATGGTGCTGGTGCAGGAAAGAAACAGATCAAGAAAGCTGGTCAGTTCATTAAGCCAGAAAAGAAAGTAGTTGTCGAGGAAGAAGAAAAGATCAAAGTAATCACTCTTCCAGAAGTAATTACAATCAAAGAGCTTGCTGATAAGATGAAGATTCAGCCATCTGCTATTGTTAAGAAATTATTCTTAGAAGGTAAGATTGTTACTGTGAATGAAGAGATTTCTTATGAAGCAGCTGAAGAAATCGCAATGGAATATGAAATCCTTTGTGAAAAAGAAGTGAAGGTTGACGTTATTGAAGAACTCTTGAAAGAGGAAGAAGAAGATACAGAAACCATGACAAAGAGACCTCCAGTTATCTGTGTTATGGGTCACGTTGACCACGGTAAGACCTCCCTTTTGGATGCAATCCGTAAGACAAACGTTACTGATAAAGAAGCTGGTGGTATCACACAGCACATTGGTGCGTATACTGTAAACGTAAATGGACAGCAGATTACATTCTTAGATACACCAGGTCATGAAGCATTTACAGCAATGCGTATGCGTGGTGCCAACTCTACAGATATTGCAATCTTAGTAGTTGCAGCTGATGATGGTGTTATGCCACAGACTGTAGAAGCTATCAATCATGCGAAGGCAGCAGGAATTGAAATCATTGTTGCTGTTAACAAGATTGATAAGCCAGGTGCTAACATCGACCGTGTAAAACAGGAATTAACAGAATATGAATTGATTGCAGAAGACTGGGGCGGAAGTACAGTATTTGCACCAGTATCAGCAAAAACTGGAGAAGGTATTGAAGAACTTCTCGAAATGATCCTTTTAACATCTGATATCTTAGAGTTAAAGGCGAATGCAAATCGTCAGGCAAGAGGTCTTGTTATTGAAGCTCAGCTTGATAAGGGACGTGGTCCTGTTGCGACAATCCTTGTTCAGAAGGGTACATTACATGTAGGTGATTTCATTGCAGCTGGTGCTTGCCATGGTAAGATCAGAGCAATGGTTGATGACAAGGGACGCCGTGTGAAAGAGGCTGGTCCATCTACACCAGTTGAGATTCTTGGTTTAGATGATGTACCAAATGCAGGTGAAATCTTTATTGCACCTAAGACAGATAAAGAAGCAAAGACATTTGCTGAAACATTTATTGCAGAGAATAAGAATAAGCTTTTGGAAGAAACAAAGGCTAAGATGTCACTTGATGATCTGTTCTCACAGATTCAGGCTGGTAATTTGAAGGAATTAAACTTGATTATCAAAGCCGATGTACAGGGTTCTGTAGAAGCTGTTAAACAGTCATTATTGAAGTTGTCTAATGATGAAGTTGTTGTTAAGGTGATTCATGGTGGCGTTGGTGCAATCAACGAATCCGATGTAATCTTAGCAAGTGCATCTAATGCAATCATTATCGGTTTCAACGTTCGTCCGGATGCAACTGCAAAGGCAATCGCTGAACGTGAAGGTGTTGACGTTCGTCTTTACAGAGTAATCTATCAGGCAATCGAAGATGTTGAAGCTGCTATGAAGGGTATGTTAGACCCAGTATTTGAAGAAAAAGTAATTGGTCATGCTGAAGTTCGTCAGATCTTTAAGGCATCTGCTGTTGGTAATATTGCAGGTTCTTATGTATTGGATGGTGAATTTAAACGTGGCTGTAAGGTACGTATCTCTCGTGAAGGTGAGCAGATTTATGAAGGTGAGCTTGCTTCATTGAAGAGATTTAAAGATGACGTAAAAGAAGTAAAAGCAGGATTCGAGTGTGGTCTTGTATTTGACGGATTTGATCAGATGCAGGAACTTGATATTGTAGAAGCTTATATTATGGTTGAAGTTCCTCGCTAAGAGGAGTATATGTGATTGAGTAGGGTTTCCCTACTCAATTGCACTTTGCATACGAGGAGAATAGAATGAGAAAAAATAGTATCAAAAATACACGTGTCAACGGCGAAGTACAAAGAGTACTTGCAGAAACAATTCGTTCTGGTTTAAAGGATCCAAGAGTGAGCTCATTAACCAGTGTTGTTGCTGTAGAGGTTGCACCTGATTTAGCCAACGCTAAAGTTTGGATCAGTGTACTTGGTAATGAAGACGCGCAACAGGCTACCATCAAGGGCCTGAAAAATGCAGAGGGTTATCTACGTAACCAGCTTGCAAAAACAATCAATTTAAGACATACCCCTGAATTGCACTTTATCCTGGATCAGTCCATTGAATATGGTGTGCATATGTCACATTTGATCAATGAAGTAAACCAGGGATTGCATGATGAGGAAGAGTCTTTAAACGAATAGTATTTTGTTAGAAAGAGTGAAGAAAATGATTGATATTTTGAAGGAAATAAAGGATGCCAAAAGAATTGGTATCACAGGCCATGTGAGACCAGATGGAGACTGTGTAGGGTCTACGTTGGCATTGTATCATTTTTTGAAAAATCATTGTGATAAGAATGTATATATAAAAGTCTTTTTGGAAAAACCTGCAGACATTTTTGCTTGTTTGCCTGGATTTGATGAAATTGAAAGCGAACAGGTGGAAGAGGAAGTATTTGATGTCTTTTTTGCATTGGATACTGTGGCAGATCGTACTGGAGATGCTTTTATCATGTTTCAAAAGGCGAAAAAAACCATAAATATCGATCATCATATTAGTAATGCCAATGGCTCAGGAATGCTTAATTATGTACTTCCTGAAGCTAGTTCTGCATGTGAGGTGTTGTATGATCTAATCGGAAAAGAGAATTTAGATGAGAAGATTGCCGTGTGTTTGTATACAGGTATCATCCATGATACAGGCGTGATGCAGTATTCCAATACAGCACCAAAAACAATGCGTGTGATTGCAGATTTATTGGAATTTGAATTTGATTTTCCAAAGCTGATTGATGAAACATTTCATCAGAAAACCTATGTGCAAAATCAGATCCTGGGAAGGGCATTGTTAGAAAGTATTCTGTTTATGGATGGGAAATGTATTGTTAGTACCATTGATCAGAAAACTATGCAATTTTTTGACTGTGGACCAAAGGATATGGATGGAATTGTAAATCAGCTTAGAGTAACTACAGGTGTTGAAGTGGCAATCTTTATGTATGAAACAGGAACACTGGAATATAAGGTTAGTCTTCGTTCTAACGGGTTAGTGGATGTTTCTAAAATCGCTTCATTTTTTGGTGGAGGCGGACATATTAGAGCCGCAGGGTGCAGCATGAATGGAACTTTCCATGATGTGATCAATAATATTTCCAAAGAGATTGAAAAACAGTTGGCATAAATAGAAAGAAAGGATAACGCATGCATAACGGAATCATCAATATTTACAAGGAAAAGGGTTTTACCTCCTTCGATGTGGTTGCTAAAATGCGTGGCATTATCGGACAGAAGAAGATAGGTCATACCGGAACGCTCGATCCAGATGCGGAGGGAGTGCTTCCGGTATGTTTGGGTAATGGTACGAAATTGTGCGACTTATTAACAGATAAACATAAGGAATACATTGCAGAACTTATGCTTGGCGTAGAAACAGATACCCAGGATTTAACAGGTACTGTGATCAAGGAAGCAATTGTAAATGTGAGTGAAGAAGAGGTAAAGTCTGTACTCATGTCTTTTTTGGGCGATTATGAGCAGATTCCACCAATGTATTCTGCATTAAAAGTAAATGGGAAAAAACTTTATGAACTGGCAAGAGAAGGCAAAGTTATTGAACGTAAAGCCAGACTGGTTCATATTGATGAAATAGAAATTCTTGAAATGAATCTTCCAGTAGTGAAGTTTCGTGTAGCTTGTTCCAAAGGTACCTATATTCGTACACTTTGTACGGATGTGGGAGAGAAACTGGGCTGCTTCGGATCCATGAAGAGTTTGCTTAGAAGTCGTGTGGATCAGTTTCGTATGGAGGATGCGATTACATTGTCCGATTTACAAAAGGTGAAAGATGAGGGACATCTTTCAGATGTAATCATTTCTGTGGATGCTATGTTTCCACAACTTCCGAAAATGATCGTGAAAAAAGAGTTTCAAAAGGTTCTGGATAATGGCAATCCGCTGCAAAGCAGATTCTTCATGGAAAGACTTGAAAATGTAATAGATGGACAAGAAATCCTTGTTTATTCAGAAGATAAAAAATTTTATGCGATATATGGTTATAGTGCTGAAAGAAAATGCTTTAAGCCAGTTAAAATGTTTATGTCGTAGAAGGGAATTGATATGCGGATCATATCTAATACACTGGATTTTCATATAGAGAAGAAAACGGCAGTTGCGATAGGTAAATTTGATGGTATCCATTTAGGTCATCAAAGACTGCTAGAAGAGATCAAAAAGAAAAAAAAGGATGGTCTTTTGACTGTTATCTTTACATTTGATCCATCTCCACAAACTTTTTTTGGCGGGATGAAGAGTCAGCTGACTACGAAGGAAGAAAAACGTAAGCTGTTTGAACAAATGGGAGTCGATGTTTTATTTGAGTTTCCATTAACAAAGGAAACAGCTGCAACAGAACCAGAGGATTTTATTCGGGAATATTTGGTAAAAAAATTGAACGCAGGATTTATTGCGGCAGGAAAGGATCTTTCTTTTGGAAATCGTGGAAAGGGAGATTGTAAGCTTTTGTGTGAGAAAGCAAAGGAATATGATTATGAGGTTACCTTGATTGATAAAGTTTGTCTTCATGACCAGGAAATTAGCTCAACACTTGTAAGAACAGTGGTGCAAAATGGTGATATGGAAGAAGCAACAAGCTTGTTGGGTCAGCCATATGCCTTGCGTGGTATTGTGGAACCTGGAAAACAGTTGGGAAGGACTATAGATTTTCCAACTATAAATATATTTCCGCATAAGGACAAGATTTTGCCTCCAAATGGTGTGTATGCTGTAAATGTGTACCATTCATACGGGGTGAATCATGGAATTTGCAATATAGGGGTGCGCCCAACAATATCGAATTCTGAAAAGGTGAGTGTGGAAACATTTTTATTTGATTTTTCAAAAGATCTATATGGCCAGGAGATCGTAGTTGAGTTTTTAACTCATACAAGACCGGAATTTAAATTTGACGGAGTAAAGGAGCTAAAGGCACAGCTAGAAAAGGATAAAACCGCCTTAGAGGCGTATTTTAAGAACAACGTTGACAAAGTTACAGATATTGTGCATAATGGAAAAGTAATATATGTAACAAAAATGTAACAATTTGTCTGGAGGATAAATGAAAAAAATCGGGTTATGTACATTTGCAGCTTTGCTTGCATGCATTACAGGGGTGCCTATGATGGCGAATGCAGCAACAAGCTTTTCGAATTTAAATTATACAGCTGGAGCAGCTTCTGTTTTGGAAGGTAATGCTTTAGAAACAGCAGATATGAACCAGAATGAACAGTTAGTAACAATCAATGATTCTGTGACGGTAGCACTTGCCTCTCGTGCTGTTTTAGGGGTTTCAGATGCACTATCTGAGTCCAATTTGTGGGGGTATACCAATCTGGGTATTGCCCATGTAGATAACAACTTAAATATTCGTGAGGAAGCAAGCGAAACAGGGAAACTTGTGGGAAAGCTTCCAAAGGATGCAGCGTGTGAAATTGTTTCTACAGAAGGAGACTGGGCATATATTGAGTCTGGTAAGGTTAAGGGATATGTAAGTCTTGAATTTCTTTATACTGGAGAAGAAGCTGTTCAAAAAGCGAAAGAAGTAGCTAGTCTTACAGCAACAGTAGATACAGAAACATTAAAGGTTAGAGAAGAACCGAATACAGAATGCGCAGTTGTGACATTGGTTCCATGTGGAGAAGAATTAGAAGCAGAACAGATCATGGATAATGGCTGGGTACAGATTTTGATCGATGATGATACCTGTTTTGTTTCTGGTGATTATGTAAAGGTTGAAGAGAAATTAACAACAGCTGTTACATTGACAGAATTGATGTTTGGAAATGGTGTTTCTGATGTTAGAGTTAGTCTTTGCCAGTTCGCAAAGCAGTATGTGGGTAACCCATATGTCTGGGGAGGAACTAGTTTAACAAAAGGTGCAGACTGTTCAGGATTTGTATTATCTGTATTTAAAAATTATGGTATTTCACTTCCACATCATGCAGCATCCCAGGCTAATTGCGGAAAAACAATTACTGTTGCAGAAATGCAGCCAGGTGATCTTATATTTTATTCCAAGAATGGCTCCATTAATCATGTTGCTATTTATATTGGTAATGGTCAGGTTATCCATGCCAGTTCACCAAAAACTGGTATAAAGATTTCCAATTATAATTACAGAACCCCATCAAAGGTCGTTCGTATTCTTCCATAGTGTTTCTATGCACAGATAGATATGGGAAAAACTGTTTATACAAACTGAATTATTAAAGAAAGGAAGAAGCCATTTACAGAGAAGCAATAAGCTTAATTGTGCTGTAGATGGTTTCTTTTTTCTTGCAATTGTCAGAATAAACTGATAAAATATAATTAATTATTGAATTATGTATTTAATTAAGAACGATTAGGAATGAGAACAAACGGAATGCGAGGAGGACATCATGCCAGAATACGAAAAGTTTATGGAAATATTACAGAATGCTGGAATTGATACAGCAATTGGTATGGAATGCTGTGCAGATATGGAAGATATATATGCAGATGTAGTTCAGACATATTATGATGAGGATAATACAGCAGATTTGCAAGGGGCATTAGACAGTGGGGATGCAATGCTGTATGGAACTTATGCTCATGGTGTTAAGAGTGCTTCAAAGAGTATAGGAGCCATGATATTTGCAGATTTTGCATATGAGTTAGAAATGGCTGGGAAAGCAGGAAATATGGATAAAATCAAAGCTGAACATGATCGGTTTATTGCTGAGTATGCAAAGGTACAAGCGATATTGAGAGAGGCATTGGATGCGATAGAAGCCTAATAATTCATTTTTCAGTTATTTAAGAAAAATACGAAAAGTTTCTTTACATTATGGCCGAATTATGCTATATTAAGTTAGTGTTGTTTTAGCCTACGTTCAGATGTGGGAGTCTCCGACCCTGATCTTGATGTTGGCTGTAACTTAATTTTTAAAAATGGAGGAATTGAATAATGATTTCAAAAGAAAAGAAACAGGCCATTATCGCTGAATATGCAAGAACAGCTGGTGATACAGGTTCACCAGAAGTACAGGTAGCTATCTTAACAGCTAGAATCCAGGAGTTAACTGAGCATTTAAAGGTTAACCAGAAGGATCATCATTGAAGAAGAGGTCTTCTTAAAATGGTAGGTCAGAGACGTGGTTTACTCGCTTACTTAAAGAAAACTGACATTGAAAGATACCGTGCTTTAATTGAAAGACTTGGACTTAGAAAATAATTATTCTACAGAGAGGGCGGAATTGTTTCCGTCCTCTTTTTTTAAATATAGCAATTAGTTGCTATATCGTTGGGGTTTGATCAAAGGGCAGTAAATGCCTTATTGATAGATAGAATGGTAGAAGAGCACTTCGAGACCACTGATAAGGCTTGATGAGATTCATCTGGGTTTATCAGTAGTTTCGGGATCTTCTACCACAATAATATTTTATTGGAGGTACAGATGGAAGCAACATTTAGTACAAAAAAAGTAGTTAATTTCAAAACATACTCTATGGAGTTAGCAGGCAGAACTTTATCCGTTGAAATCGGAAGAGTTTCAGCACAGGCCAATGGTGCAGCATTTATGCACTATGGTGACACAACTGTATTATGTACAGCTACAGCAAGTGATAAGCCACGTGATGGTGTGGATTTCTTCCCACTTTCAGTTGAATACGAAGAGAAGATGTATGCTGTAGGAAAAATCCCAGGTGGGTTTAACAAAAGAGAAGGAAAGGCATCTGAAAATGCGATCTTAACAAGCCGTGTTATTGACCGTCCAATGCGTCCTTTATTCCCTAAGGATTATCGAAATGATGTTACATTAAACAACATGGTTATGAGTGTAGATCCAGCATGTCGTCCAGAATTGGTAGCTATGATCGGATCTGCAATTGCAACATCTATTTCAGATATCCCATTTGATGGTCCATGTGCAACTACACAGATTGGTCTTGTAAATGGTGAATTTGTAGTAAATCCAAGCCAGGAACAGTGGAAGAATGGTGATCTTCAGTTAACAGTAGCTTCTACAGCTCAAAAGGTTATCATGATCGAAGCTGGTGCAAAAGAAGTTCCAGAAGACAAGATGTTAGAAGCAATTTACATGGCTCATGATATCAACCAGACAATCATTGCGTTTATCAACAATATGGTAGCAGAAATTGGTAAACCAAAGCATGAATATACAAGCTGCGCAATTCCAACAGAAATGTTTGAAGCTATGAAGAAGATCGTTACTCCAGAAGAAATGGAAGTAGCAGTATTCACAGATGAGAAACAGGTTCGTGAAGAGAACATCAAAGCAATTACAGCTAAATTAGAGGAAGCATTTGCTGATAATGAAGAATGGCTTGCAATTTTAGGAGAGGCTGTTTACCAGTATCAGAAGAAGACTGTTAGAAAGATGATCTTAAAAGATCACAAACGTCCAGATGGTCGTGCTGTAACAGAAATCAGAGCATTAGGCGCTGAAGTTGATTTGATTCCTAGAGTACATGGTTCTGCTATGTTTACTCGTGGACAGACACAGATTTGTAACGTTGTTACATTAGCTCCTTTATCAGAGATGCAGAAGGTAGACGGACTTGATGATAATGAAGTATCTAAGAGATATATGCATCACTATAACTTCCCAGCATATTCTGTTGGTGAAACAAAAGTTAGCCGTGGACCAGGACGTCGTGAAATCGGTCATGGTGCTTTGGCAGAACGTGCATTAATCGCAGTTCTTCCTTCAGAAGAAGAATTCCCATATGCAATCCGTACTGTATCTGAAACCTTTGAATCTAATGGTTCAACCTCAATGGCTTCTACCTGTGCATCATGTATGTCACTTATGGCTGCTGGTGTTCCTATTAAGAAGATGGTTGCTGGTATTTCTTGTGGCCTTGTTACAGGTGAAACCGATGATGATTTCATTCTTTTAACTGATATTCAGGGACTTGAAGATTTCTTCGGAGATATGGACTTTAAGGTAACTGGTACACATGATGGTATTACAGCTATCCAGATGGATATTAAGATTCATGGTTTAACTCGTCCAATCGTTGAGGAAGCTATTCGTAGAACACGTGAAGCAAGACTTTACATTATGGATGAAG
>JAZQQB010000089.1:0-50414 GCA_045628865.1 Lachnospiraceae bacterium
TCCCTCAATAGGAAAGTATGTATTTAAAAAGTATTGAGGTCCAAGGGTTTAAATCATTTGCTAACAAGATTGTATTTCAGTTCCATAATGGTATTACCGGTATTGTAGGACCAAATGGTAGTGGTAAGAGTAATGTTGCGGATGCAGTTCGCTGGGTTTTGGGTGAGCAGCGAATCAAGCAGCTTCGAGGCGCTTCCATGCAGGATGTTATTTTTGCAGGAACAGAGCTTCGTAAGCCGGTAAGTTCTGCGTATGTTGCAATTACATTGGATAATTCAGATCATTCACTTGCTATTGACTTCGAAGAGGTTACTGTGGGAAGACGTATTTACCGTTCAGGTGAAAGTGAGTATTCCATCAATGGTTCTCCTTGCAGATTAAAGGACGTGAATGAGCTTTTTTATGATACAGGTATTGGTAAGGAAGGTTATTCTATCATCGGACAGGGTCAGATCGATAAGATTTTAAATGGTAAACCGGAAGAAAGAAGAGAGCTTTTTGATGAGGCTGCCGGTATCGTTAAATTTAAGAGAAGAAAAGATCAGGCTCAGAAAAAGCTTGAGGATGAGAAACAGAATCTGACTCGTGTAAATGATATTTTAGCTGAGCGAGAGAAACAGATTGGACCTTTGGAAAAGCAGGCTGAAAAAGCAAAGGTTTATTTGAAGAAAAAGGAAGAATTAAAGACATTGGATGTCAATGTTTTCTTGCTTGAGAATGCCAAGGTTCGTGGTCAGTTAGAGGAAGCCAATGAAAAATATAAGATCGCAAGCGAAGAATTAGCTTCGGTGAACACAAAATATGAAGCAATCCGTGAAGAATATGATCAGGTTCAGGCTACCTTAGAATCCTTAGAGGCTGAAATTGAAGAGGCGAGAAACGCACTTTCTAACACCAACGTGATTCGTGGAAGATTAGAGGGTGAGATCAATGTTTTAAAGGAACAGATCAATTCGGCTACTGGTAACGGAAAACATCTTTTGGAACGTAAGGATAGCGTTTTGGAAGAGATTCGATTAAAGGAAGTAGAGAAGGCTGGTATCTTAGAGAAGAAATCTCAAATTGATCAGAAATTAAAGGATGCCAGTGATGTACGTGATGCGGCAGTGAAGGCATTGCAGGAAGTGCAGGATGAAATCACAGCATATAATGAAAAGATCGATATCAATAAGAACCAGATTATTGAGATCTTAAATAATAGAGCAACTATTAAGACAAAGCTTGGTCGTATTGATTCTACTGCTGAGCAGATCAATATCCGTAAGGCAGAATTAAATGCGAAGTTACTTCGTGCCAAGTCCGATGAGGCAGCACAGGTGGAAGCTATTAAGCAGTTAGAGGATATTTTTGCTAAGGTTTCAGAAGAAATCACAGAATTATCTGGCAGACAGAAGACCTTGGAAGAACGTAATAGTGCCATCAGAGAAGAATTGTCCAAGTCTGATTCCACACTTCGTGAGAAGCAGCTTTTGTTACAACAGGTAAAAACCAAGTTAGAATCTATTACCAATTTAACAGAACGATATGAAGGCTACGGCAATAGTATCAAGAAGGTTATGGAACGTAAGGAAAAAGAACCTGGTATCATTGGTGTAGTTGCAGATATCATCAAGGTTGAGAAGAAATACGAAACAGCCATTGAAATCGCACTTGGTGGTAATATCCAGAACATTGTTACCAAGGATGAGCAGACAGCGAAGAACACTATCAATTATTTGAAACAGAATAAATTTGGTCGAGCTACCTTCCTTCCATTAACCAGTATTACCAGACCACAGGAATTTAAAGCAACAGATGTATTAAAGGAAAATGGTGTTATCGGTCTTGCAGATGAACTTGTTCAGATTGAAGATGAATACAGAAATGTTGCTAAGGCAATGCTTGGCAGAATCGTAGTGGTAGATCAGGTTGATAACGCTTTAAAGATTGCCAAGAAGTTTGATCAGACAGTTCGTATGGTTACCCTAGAGGGTGAATTGATTGTTCCAGGTGGTGCCATTTCCGGTGGTGCTTTTAAGAACAATTCCAACCTCTTAGGTCGTCGTCGTGAAATTGAGGAGTTAGAGGCACAGGTTAAGAAATTAACCGATGAGGTTGAGAACTTTGATACCCATATTGATGAAATTCGTGAAGAAAGAAATCAGATCCGTACCGAGTTACAGTCCGTAAACTCTGAATTACAAAAGAAGTTCATCGAACAGAATACTGCTCGTATGAATGTTGCTGCTGCGAAGGCGAAAAAGGATGAAAACGGCCAGAATTATGATGATATGAAGGCCGAAGAACAGGAAATCTCCGCAAAGAACAAAGAATTAAAGGCTGAAAAGGAAGCTATTTTATTGGAATTGGAAGAGTCTGAAAAAGCAGAGGTTACCATCAATGAAGAAATTACAAAACAGCAGGCTGTTTTAGATCAAAAAAGAGAATTGGAATCTGAGAAATCCAAGGCAGTTTCCGCTACTGATGTAGAAGTTGAAAAAATGCTGCAAAGACAAGGCTTTGAGCAGACTAACGTGGATCGTATTGACGGAGAACTTGCTCGTTTCTTAGGTGAGAAACAGGAAATTGAAGAAAATCTCATCAAAAATGATGCGGATATAGAGGAAAAGAAGAAAGCAATCGAAGAGATTGAGAATACCATTAAGGCGTCTCACTCAGCTCAGACGGATACAGAGACTAAGTTAAAGGATGATCTTGCAAAACGTGAAGAATTGAACACACGTCAGAAGAATTTCTTCCATGAACGTGAAGAATTATCAGAAAAGATCACAGGACTTGATAAGGAAGTGTATCGTTTGAATGCACAGAAAGAACGCTTAGAGGAATCTATGGAAAGTTCCATTAACTATATGTGGGATGAGTACGAAATCACCTTATCTGTTGCCAATGGTATGAGAAATGAAGAATTGACAGATTTACCTAAGATGAAGAAAGAGATTTCTTCTTTGAAGGACCAGATCAAAAAGCTTGGTGATGTCAATGTTAATGCTATTGAAGAATATAAGGAATTGATGGAAAGCTACACCTTCTTAAAGACACAGCATGATGATCTTATTGAAGCTGAAAAGACCTTAGAGGGTATTATCCGTGAGTTAGATGTTGCAATGCGTAAGCAGTTTACAGAGAGCTTTGCACAGATCTCAAGAGAATTTGACAAAGTATTTAAAGAGCTATTTGGTGGTGGTAAGGGTACCTTGGAACTTATGGAGGAAGAGGATATCCTGGAGGCAGGTATTAGTATCAATGCACAGCCACCTGGTAAGAAATTGCAGAATATGATGCAGCTATCCGGTGGTGAGAAAGCCATGACAGCCATTGCACTTTTATTTGCAATTCAGAATCTGAAACCATCTCCATTCTGTCTATTGGATGAAATTGAGGCGGCTTTGGATGAAGCTAACGTAAGCCGCTATGCAAACTATTTACATAAACTTACCAAGCATACACAGTTTATCATCATTACCCATCGTCGAGGAACCATGGAGCAGGCTGACCGTTTGTATGGTATCACCATGCAGGAGAAGGGTGTATCTACTTTGGTAAGTGTTGACTTGATCGAAAAAGATCTGGATGCATAAATAGTTACAATATTTGTTGTAGAAAAATTTGGAGAAGTAAAATGGAAGAAAAAGAAAAGAAAAAAGGCTTTTTTGCCAGATTAAAGGAAGGACTCACCAAGACTCGTAACAACATTGTAAGTGGAATTGATGCTGTTTTTAGCGGCTTTTCCAAGATTGATGATGATTTTTATGAGGAGTTAGAAGAAATCCTCATTATGGGTGATATTGGTGTTCGTGCAACAGATCGTATCTTAGAGGATTTAAAGGCTAAGGTAAAGGAACAACACATCAAAGAGCCTGCAGATTGTAAGCAGATTCTGATTGATAGTATCAAAGAGCAGATGGCTATTGGTGAAACTGCTTATGAATTTGAAGAGAAGCAGTCTATCATTTTGGTGATTGGAGTCAATGGCGTTGGTAAGACAACAACCATCGGAAAGCTTGCAGGAAAGCTAAAGGCAGATGGTAAAAAGGTACTTATTGCAGCTGCAGATACCTTTAGAGCGGCGGCTGGTGAACAGCTGCAGGAATGGGCTGACAGATCTGATGTTGATATGATCGGCGGCGTTGAAGGTACTGATCCTGCTTCTGTTATTTATGATGCAGTGAATGCAGCCAAGGCGAGAAAAGTAGATGTTCTTTTATGTGATACAGCAGGACGTCTTCATAATAAGAAGAACCTGATGGAAGAATTGAAGAAGATGAATCGTATCATTGATCGAGAATTCCCTAATGTACATAGAGAGAATCTTATTGTGTTGGATGGTACTACAGGACAGAATGCCCTTCAACAGGCAAGAGAATTTGCAGAGGTTGCTGATCTGACTGGTATCGTACTTACCAAAATGGACGGTACTGCAAAGGGTGGTATTGCCATTGCAATTCAGTCAGAACTTCAGATTCCGGTGAAATATATTGGCGTTGGTGAAAAGATTGAAGATCTTCAGAAATTTGATGCCAATGAATTTGTGGACGCTTTATTTGATATAAATAAAGATGAGGAAGATGAAGAAGAATAATCTGCTGTTTGACAGGAAACAATAGATATTTAGAGGAATAAGAGGAGTTACTTATGGAAAAAGAAGTGAATGGACAGGCGTTATCCCTTGAGAAATTTGAGGAGGCAGTTAATGTTGTTCACAAAGTAACAATGGAGACAAAGCTTGTTTACAGTGAATATTTCAGCAATCAGACTGGAAATAAGGTCTATTTCAAACCAGAGAATATGCAGCTGACTGGAGCATATAAGCTTCGTGGTGCATACTATAAAATGAGCACTCTTTCAGAAAAAGATCGTCAAAAGGGTATTATTACAGCTTCAGCTGGAAACCATGCACAGGGTGTTGCTTATGCAGCAAAAGCATATGGAGTAAAGGCTACGATCGTAATGCCTACCACAACCCCATTGATCAAGGTAAATCGTACAAAGGCACTTGGCGCAGAGGTAGTGCTTTTTGGAGATGTATATGATGAAGCATGCGGCAAGGCGTATGAACTTGCTGATGAGCATGGATATACCTTTATTCATCCGTTTGATGATTTAGATGTAGCTTGTGGACAAGGAACAATTGCGATGGAAATTGTCCAAGAGTTACCAACTGTTGATTATATTTTGGTTCCGATTGGAGGAGGTGGACTTGCGACTGGTGTTTCTACCCTTGCAAAGCTTTTGAATCCAAAGATCAAAGTAATCGGCGTTGAGCCAGCCGGCGCAAACTGTATGCAGGAATCCATCAAAAATGGAAAGGTAACTACATTACCTGGTGTGAATACCATTGCAGATGGTACGGCAGTAAAAACACCAGGATCAAAGATCTTTCCATATGTTCAGGAAAATTTAGATGATATCATTACCGTTTCTGATGAAGAAATCATCGTAAACTTCCTTGATATGGTGGAAAATCATAAGATGGTTGTGGAAAACTCAGGTTTACTGACTGTTGCAGCATTGAAGCATCTTAATGTGACTGGAAAGAAGATTGTTTCTATCTTAAGTGGTGGAAATATGGATATCATTACCATGTCTTCTGTAGTACAGCAGGGCTTGATTTTCAGGGACAGAATCTTTACAGTTTCTGTACTGCTTCCTGATAAGCCGGGAGAACTTTCAAGTGTTTCTAATGTAATTGCAAAGGAAAATGGAAATGTAATCAAACTTGAGCATAATCAGTTTGTTTCTACCAACCGAAATACAGCCGTTGAGCTTCGTATTACATTGGAAGCCTTTGGTACAGCTCATAAGGATCAGATTATTACAGCCTTAGAAAAGAATGGTTATCAGCCAAAGGTTGTCAGAACCTTAATTTAGTAGTACAATTATTCAGTTTCGTTATATAGTGGGGAGAGTAGTTTTTGCATTTATTGAGTGTTGTCTTTTTGGAAAGGAACTCTTAGAAAAATGAAAGCAATCAAAGACTCGAAAATTTTGTATCACACATTACGTTATGTATTGATCACCATTGCATCCTTCGTGTATGCAGTGGGAATCAGTCTGTTTTTGGATCCGAATAACCTAGCACCAGGTGGTGTATCTGGTATCGCCATTATTTTAAATCGCGTTGTCCATGTACCTACAGGTACTTTGTTATTTATCTTAAATATTCCGATCATGTTACTTGGGATATGGAAGTTTGGATGGAGATTTATCGTTTCCACATTGTACTGTATTATGGTTTCCTCCTGGTTTATCGATTTATTGTCTGTGTTTGAACCAGTGACCACGGACCCGCTTCTTGCAGCTATTGCAGGTAGTGTGTTACAGGCGGTTGGTATTGCGGTTGTGTTTAAATGTGGATCTACAACTGGTGGAACAGATATTATTATTAAAGTACTTCGTCTTCGTTTTAAACATTTAAAGACAGGTGTACTGTTCTTTTTGACTGATGTAGTCATTGTAACGGCTTCAGGTTTTGTATTTAAGGATTTCAATACAGCTATGTATGCGGGTATTGCCATTATTGTGAACTCACTTGGTGTGGATGCTGTTTTATATGGCCCGGACGAAGCGAAACTGATTTATATTATTTCCAATAAACATCTTCCAATTGCAGAGCGATTGATGGAGGAGTTAGATGTAGGCGCAACCTATTTAACAGGGGAAGGTGCTTATACACATGATGAAAAACAGGTGATCATGTGCGTTACCAAGAAGCAGATGGCACCTCGTGCACAGGAGATTGTAAAGCAAGAGGATCCTCAAGCATTTATGATCATTACGAGAGCATCTGAAATCTATGGAGAGGGATATAAAGATTTAGGTGGAGACATCCTGTAAGGGGTGTCTCTAAAAATATTGAAGGGGACAGGGTACATATGAAGAAGTTTGGCAGAATATTGATAGCGTTGTTACCCATGATCGGTGCAATCTTACTACAAAATATTACGATGTATTATTATATGTTAAAGGATGGAATGGAGGGGAAGGATATTGCGGTATTATCCAAAGATCCAGTCTATCAAAAAGCACTGTCAGATAAGTCATTTCTTACATATGCAATTATTGGTGTTGTGGTGTTTGGCTTGTGGTATCTGGTAGGGGCTAGAAATACAAGATATCAGAAACAGAAACCAACCTTTACAATTGCTGCGATTGTGGGAATTGTTTTATTTGGAGTATCCTTACAGTTTTGCACATCCAGTGTATTGTCGATTGTAGATCATTTTTTTCCTGAAATTATGAAAGGATATGCAGAAGGATTACAGGAAAGCAATATTGGACAATGGAATACCATTTCTTTTTGCTGTACTGTACTTTTAGCCCCAGCACTGGAGGAATTTGTTTTTCGAGGAATGACCATTCACTTTTTGAAAAAGGGATCCTTGAATTTTTATATCGTAAATCTTTTGCAGGCTCTTTTCTTTGGTGTTTTTCATATGAATGTGATCCAGGGTATTTATGCCTTTGCAATCGGATTGGTTTTAGGATTTTTGTATTATAAATACAATGCCATTCTGGTTCCAATCTTAGTGCATCTTTGTGTGAACTTAACGGGGATGCTTTTGCAATTGTGGCAGGATAAACTTCCACAGAGTATGAAGGCGGTTTATATTATGGGACTGGTTTCCTTAGCAGTGTTTGGAATTTCCTTTTTGATCGTTGGAAAGGACAAGCCAAGAGTTGATGTGATGGCATATGATTATGAGTAAGCGTGGAGGAGTGTACTTCCTTGACGAGGATGCAGATTTCGTGTATGCTCATTTATGATAATGGTAGCTGTTTTTACGTGAAGGAGCAGATGGAGCTTTGCAGTAGGTGGAACAGTTGCGAAAGGTAGGAATCATTTGTGGAAAAGATAGTAGAGCAGGGTCTTTTGTATGATTTTTATGGAGAGCTTTTGACAGATCATCAGAAGCAGGTGTATGAGGATGCTGTTTATAATGATATGTCATTAAGCGAGATTGCAGAGGAATTGGGAATCAGCAGACAGGGTGTGCATGACCTTTTAAAACGATGCAATAAGCTACTTGCTGACTATGAGAGTAAATTACATCTGGTGGAGAAGTTTCAGAAAGCCAGAATCAAGATAGAGAAAATCAAAGAGATCAATAACCAGCCAGAAATTGAGAAACTGGTGGATGAAATTTTAGAAGACTTTTAACATGGTTTATGGAGGGCATATATGGCATTTGAAAGTTTAACAGATAAACTACAGAATGTATTTAAAAACTTAAGAAGCAAGGGAAGACTGACTGAAGAGGATGTAAAGGCAGCTTTGAAGGAAGTTAAGATGGCGCTTTTGGAGGCGGATGTTAACTTTAAGGTTGTAAAGCAGTTTATTAAGGCTGTTGAAGAAAGAGCCATTGGTGCAGATGTTATGAATGGTTTGAACCCTGGACAGATGGTTATTAAGATCGTTAATGAAGAAATGATCAACTTGATGGGTAGTGAGACAACAGAGCTTGCAATGCAGCCAGGTCAGGCAATCACTGTTATCATGATGTGTGGTCTTCAGGGTGCTGGTAAGACAACCACAACAGCAAAGATTGCTGGTAAATTAAAGCAAAAGGGTAAGAAATCTTTGTTGGTTGGATGTGATATCTACCGTCCGGCTGCTATTGATCAGTTACGTGTAAATGCCCAAAAACAAGGTGTTGAGATGTTTGAAATGGGAACAGATCATTCACCTGTCGAGATTGCTACCAATGCTATTGAGCATGCTAAGAAGAATGGTTTTAATGTGGTAATCTTAGATACTGCTGGTCGACTTCATATTGATGAGGATATGATGACTGAACTTCAGGAGATCAGAAAAAATGTAGAAGTTCATCAGGCTCTTTTGGTAGTAGATGCCATGACTGGTCAGGACGCTGTAAATGTTGCCAAGGAATTCGATGAGAAGATTGGCATTGATGGTGTTGTACTGACAAAGATGGATGGTGATACCAGAGGTGGTGCTGCTTTATCTATCAAGGCAGTTACTGGAAAGCCTATTTTATATGTTGGTATGGGTGAAAAGCTTGCAGATCTTGAGCAGTTTTATCCAGATCGTATGGCAAACCGTATCTTAGGCATGGGTGATGTGCTTACTTTGATTGAAAAGGCACAGCAGAGCATTGATATTGATGCGGAAAAAGAAAAGGAAATGGCTGCCCGTGTGAAAAAGGGTAAGTTTGATTTCAATGATTATTTAGAAAGTATGAAGCAGATGCGTAATATGGGTGGTCTTACCTCCATTCTTTCTATGCTTCCGGGAATCGGTTCTAAGATGGGTGATATTGAATCCATGATTGATGAAAAGCAGATGGCTAGAACAGAAGCAATTGTTTTGTCCATGACACCTGCTGAAAGAGAGAACCCAAAGCTTTTGAATCCATCTAGAAAGCATAGAATTGCAAAAGGAGCTGGTGTTGATATTGCAGTTGTAAACCGTTTTATCAAGCAGTTTGAAGAGTCACAGAAGATGATGAAACAGATGCCGGGACTTATGGGTGGAAAGGGAAAACGAGGAAAATTCAAGTTCCCATTCTAAGATTTTTATCATGAATATTGACGAAAAATCCAGCAAAATAGCGGATCCGAAAGTGACAAGTAAAAAAACTTTACACTTTTTTCAAAAACCCATTGATTTTTGAAGCGTAGTATAGTATCATATGTACTCGGAGCGAATAGTTCGTTATAAGTTTTAAATTTTTCGGAGGAAATAAAAATGGCAGTTAAGATCAGATTAACAAGATTGGGTTATAAGAAACATCCAATTTACAGAGTAGTAGTTGCAGATTCTAGAGTAGCAAGAAATGGTAAATGTATCGAAGAGATCGGAACATATGATCCTAATACAACACCTAACACAGTAAAGATTGATGCTGAATTAGCAAAGAAATGGTTAAACAACGGCGCTCAGCCAACAGAAGTTGTTGCTAGACTTTTCAAAGAAGCTGGAATCGAGAAATAAGATAACAGATAATATTGGTTACTGTGACGTGTTACGCGTACACAGTAACTTGGTGTATAAAATAGAATATTTTACACACCAGGCTATTTGTTTTCCCCCTAGGGGGTGCCCAAATAGCTGTTCCGGATTTCACAAGTGAAATGGAGATTAGGATGAGGGGCAAGGTATTTGGCCCTCAATGTCATATAAATGAGGGTTTGAGTTACTCAGATTCTTCCTAGAATATGATGAGTACTTCTGGAGGTGGATTATGAAAGAACTTGTTGAGGTTATCGCAAAAGCTCTTGTTGATCATCCAGATGAAGTTGTTGTAACAGAGAAAGCAGAAGGCAAAAATGTTGTCGTTGAACTTCATGTTGCAGCTTCTGATATGGGTAAAGTAATCGGTAAACAAGGCCGTATAGCAAAGGCAATCCGTTCTGTTGTTAAGGCAGCATCATCCAAGGACAATAAGAAGGTTGAAGTTGAAATTGTATAATGGAGTCGTGAGACTATTGTGGGACAGGCAACAGTGCCTGTCCCATTTTTGTTCAATAGGAAAGTTCTCCGAACTTACCTATTGAACAAAAAGCCCATCCGGGGGATGCGCGCGCTTTGGCAGAGGAAGATGTCGCTAATGCGACGCCAAAGCTATGCTGGTATCGCAAAGCGATACCCTTTTTTAGTAAGATGTGGTATACTAATAAACGAACATATGATAGACATGTTTTTGAAATGAAACATTGAAATAGAAAAATGGAAACGTAAAAGAGAGGTTATGAATGGAAGATTTATTACAGGTAGGAGCAATTACATCTACACATGGATTAAAGGGAGAAGTAAAGGTTTTTCCAACAACAGATGATCCAAATCGTTTTAAGAAATTAAAGGAAGTAATCTTAGATACTGGAAAGGGTCAGAAGAACCTTGAAATAGAAGGTGTGAAATTTTTCAAGCAGTTTGTCATCCTAAAGTTTAAAGGACTTGATCGCATAGAAGATGTAGAAATCTATAAAGGAAAGCCACTTCTTGTAACCAGAGAGAATGCTGTGAAATTGAAAAAGGATGAATATTTCATTGCAGATCTTGTTGGTTTAAAGGTATATGATGAAGAGGAAAAAGAAATTGGCGTTATGGAGAATGTTATGCAGACAGGCGCCAATGATGTATATATTATTAAGATGAATGATGGAAAAGAGTTACTTCTTCCAGCTATTAAGGAGTGTATTTTAGATGTGGACGTGGAAGAAGGTTATATCCAGGTTCATATTTTGCCAGGACTTTTGGAGGATGCATCAGAAGAGGATTAGAACGGCTGAAAGTTGGTAAGAAATAGCAAGGAGCAGTAGACATCAATGAATTTTCACGTAATGACATTATTTCCTGAGATGGTAGAACAGGGATTTTTAACGAGTATCACAGGCAGAGCTGTGGAAAAAGGATATCTTTCCATGGAGGCAGTGAATATTCGTGATTATACATTAGACAAACACAAAAAGGTGGATGACTATCCATACGGAGGCGGTGCAGGTATGCTGATGCAGGCACAGCCTGTTTATGATTGCTATCAGGCAATCCGTGAAAAAATGGATCACGCTCCCAGGGTAGTTTATGTGACACCACAGGGAAGAGTTTTTGATCAGAGTTTAGCAAGAGAGCTTTCTAAGGAAGAGGATCTTGTGATTCTTTGTGGTCATTATGAGGGTATTGATGAACGAGTATTGGAGGAAATCGTAACAGACTATGTTTCTATTGGAGATTATGTATTAACTGGTGGTGAACTGGCTGCTATGGTTATGATGGATGCCATTTCAAGATTGGTTCCTGGAGTACTTAATAATGGAGAATCAGCTGAAACAGAATCCTTTGCAGGTAATCTGTTAGAGTACCCACAGTATTCAAGACCAGAGGTTTGGCATGATAAAAAGGTGCCAGAGGTACTTATGAGTGGGCATCATGGAAATGTAGAAAAGTGGAGATTGGAACAGTCGATAGAGCGAACCAGGCAAAGACGCCCTGATCTTTATGAGAAATATGTTGCAAGTCTTCCACCAGAAACCAAGAAGAAAAAACGAGGTAAGAAGAGAATGGAAAGAATCGATCTATTGGATCTTCATACACATACATTGGCAAGTGGACATGCCTATAGTACTATCCACGAGATGACTCAGGCAGCCAGGGACAAGGGTCTAAAACTCCTTGCCATTACAGAACATGCACCAACTATGCCAGGAAGCTGTCAGGAATTCTATTTTAGCAATCTTAGAGCAATTGATCGATCAGCCTATGAGGTTCCAGTGCTTTTTGGTGTGGAACTCAATATTTTGAATAAGCATGGTGATATTGATCTACCAGAATCTATTTTGGAAAAAATGGATCTTGTGATCGCAAGTATTCATCCGCCTCTTTTTGAAAAGGGAACAAAGGAAGAAAATACGGCAGCTATTTTAAATGTCATGGACAATCCATATGTAAATATCATTGGACATCCTGATGATGGCAGGATCCAACTTGATTATGAGGCTATTGTACTGAAGGCCAAAGAAAAAAATATTTTGATCGAAATCAATAATGCATCCTTAAAGCCTAACGCATACAGACCAAATGCTAAGGAAAATGATACAAAGATATTGAAGCTTTGTGACAAACATAAAGTGAGTGTTGTGTTGAATTCAGATGCCCATGTGGATACAGAGGTGCGAAATCATGAGTATGCGTGGAGACTGGTAGAAGAGATCCATTTTAACAGGGATCTGATCTTAAATGCTCATCCGGAAAGATTAAAGGACTATTTGAAGGAAGCTGGAAAAAAGCGCTTGGAAGTGTTTGGATGGGAGACAGCTTTGTTGGAGTAGATATTAGGTTATGAAAAAAATTGTAGGATTTATGAAGAAAGAGCCAGTTTTTTGTGTGGCTTTTGTACTTGCTGTGATCACAGCATTTTTGGTGCCACCAAGTAAGGCGTATATGGATTATATTGATTGGAGAGTGTTGGGAATATTACTTTCCTTGATGATTGTAATGAAGGGTTTTCAAAAGGAAGGACTTTTTGAAAAAATTGCCAATGGACTTTTGAAGCGAGTGAAATCCTTTCGTTCTTTAGCAGCAGTTCTGATCATGCTTTGCTTTTTTACCAGTATGCTCATCACCAATGATGTGGCACTGATCACTTTCGTGCCATTTACCATTCAGGTATTAAGTAAGATTGGCAAAAAAAACAAAATGATCGCAATTATAGTCATGCAAACAATTGCTGCTAATCTAGGCAGTATGCTGACACCAATTGGTAATCCACAGAATTTGTATATCTATGGATTGTCAGGGGTTTCTGTAGGATCAATGATTAGCTGGATGCTTCCATATTCAGGATTGTCTTTGCTTCTTTTGTGTATTTATCTGTTGTTTATCCCAAAGGATGAAATCGTGATGGATGGCTTGGGAGATGGAAGTGAATCAGTGGATGAAGAAAGAAATGCCGGGAAGACCTCCTCGAAAGATGGTTCTACTTGGAAGATTTTAGCCTATGCAGGTTTGTTCCTAATTTGTTTATGTACCGTACTTCGATTTGAGTTTATGCCTTGGGGATTGTCTTTGGGTATAGTGCTTTTGGTTTTTGCACTTGTAGATATCAAAGTCATTCCAAAAGCTGATTATATGCTGCTTGCAACCTTTATTGCATTTTTTGTTTTTATTGGAAATATGGGAAACATCGAATCCATTCATAATATGTTAGCAAAGATGATAGATCAGCATGAACTATTATTGGGTGTGGTTTCCAGTCAGGTGGTAAGTAATGTTCCAGCCTCTTTGTTGTTGTCTGGATTTACCAACAACTATCAGGCACTGTTGACAGGTGTGAACCTTGGTGGCCTTGGTACCCTGATTGCTTCTATGGCAAGCTTGATTTCCTATAAGCTGTATGCTCAGTGCGACGATAAGGGTGAGGGAACACAGATGAAATATCTGTTATATTTTACAGTAGCGAATGTGATCTTTTTGGTGATACTGGTTTTGGAGGCTTTTTTGATTTCTTAGAGATATTACTGTTGGGGAGAATAATGATTTCTTAGGGGGAACTAAGATGGGGGTTACATATTTTTTGCGGAGAAGAAACGGACGCGAGCCTCATTGGACTCATAGAATTGCTATGGGTCTGGGTGCTTGCGTTTTTTTGGCGAATTTTCTATGTGGGAATGTGTCTTTGGCGGAAAATGAGTGGACGGTTCAGAATGATGTTTTTATTCCTATGGATATGGTTGTGGAATATTGGGGAAATCAGCTGACGGAGAATGAAAGGACAATCTATAACCGGATGCTTTTGGATGCTTTGTCTGGGAAACGGGAGAAGGTGTGTGTGGTTTATGAATTTCCTCATATCTGGGATCTGTCAGAGGATGAAATCGCGGGTATGGTTTCTAATATGGTGGCAAGAGCTTATTCGGCTTTTACCTATGACTATCCTTTGTATCGACCACTGAGTTATTCTTATCAGTATGAAGTTGTTGGAATAGAATTGACTGTCGAAATTGAATTAGAAGAGTTTTATGAGGAATTTTGGACAGATCTGCCTGTGGTACAGAAAGAGATTGCGGATATGGAAGATGAGATCAAAGGAACTTATCAGGAGAGGATGATGGTTGATGAGTCTTTTGAGGATGATAGCGATGAAGTCCATGGGGATGGAATGCCAGATGAGAATGCTACAGTTGTTGGACTGGATGGGATAGATTCAAAGGAGTTGGATGATTCGAATCAGATTTTGGTGGATCTATCTTGGACAGAAAATGTAGAGGAATTTCTTTTGCTGGAATTGATCTATGAATCAGTCATCGAGCATACAGTTTATTCTTTTGATGTAGAAGAAATCGTGACAGAATATGAAAGTGATTTGGATGACGAAACCTTCGGAGTATCGGCAGCAATGCTTGATCGGTTTCATCATCATGGAGTTTGCAGTGCATATTCGGGATTGTTTCAGATCCTTTGCAATGATTTTGGAATTTCCTGTATTCAGGTTTGTAATAATGGAACCAGTGTGTCATCTTCCCATAGCTACAATTATGTGCGGATAGATGATGGATGGTATCTTGTGGATTGTACCTGGGGAGATGAAGAGGGAAGCATTAACTGGGATAGTTTTTTATGCGGCAGTAAGGTATCTTTAGATGGAAGATGCGTTGGAACACAGCTTGCTAATCCTTATGTGATGGATTCTTTTGTGGCTCCTAAATTGACAGATACCTTCTATTTTTCTTTGACGAATGCGTTCATAAGGGATAATGAAAAAAGAAGTGTTGTTTATGATCTTTGCCAGGGTGAGTCTGTGAGAAATCAGAAGGAACTTATTTTTTATCCCAAAAGTGATGCAGTATTGGCGAATGGCATAGTGGATTATTATGATCCAGGCAGGATTGTGATTAGTTCCCGCTATCTTTTGGAAGATTTGTCTCAGGAGTATGAAATCACCACCTATCCAACCTATGAATATGTAGATAATCGTCTGGTACTTATGTCATTGACGCCTTTTTTGAAGATCAGTGCCATTCCATATATCATTGCAGAGGAATATTGCTTTGGTTATGAGGGAAGTGATGTGTCCTTTGTGGTAGCGAGGGAACAGTTTGATGAGGCAAGTTCAAACTATGAAGATTTTTCTTTGAAAATGGAAACAGATTTGTCGAAGGTTCAATCTATGCTTTCTGGAAAATTTAAAAGAGAGGAAGCTTTCAGAAAACAGTCAGATGCTATTTATGCGGTGGTATTTTCAGACTGGTCCGGTTTTTATGAAGAGAGTCGGATGCAGGTTAGAATCCCGGTGTTTTCTTCTATAGAGGATGTTCAGGTTCATTCTGACTGTGTTGTGACAACAAAGGATATTTTGTATGCAGTAGGTATGAAGGAAAATGGGGAGTTGTGTGAGCTTGGTGAGGTTTTGGTGCAGAGAGAACCAATGGATGAACCTGGCGAGTTTCAGGTTTTGAAGAAACCAGTGGATGCTAGTGGCTATATTGTGTTACCAGGAGATTGTAAGGCAGTTTTACTGTATGAGAAGGAATGGAAAGAGGCTTCGGATTATCGTTTGGCTATTGTAGGGATTTTGGTTATTACACTGGTGATTGTTGTGATACTATGGAAGTGTAGGAAAAGAGCTGGAAAAGGGACACGGAGATAGTGGTTTATTTTGTAATAAAAGAAAAAATGCTTGCATTCTATTGAATCCTATGGTATGATAATCGAGTTGTAAATGATGAGATGGTCCTCTGTTACAGGAATTGTATTAAGAACATCGTCTATTATTAGGAGGCATATAATGAACAAGATTATCGCAGAAATCGAAGCAGCTGAATTAAAGAACGAAGTACCTGTATTAAACGTTGGTGATACTGTAAAAGTTTACGGTAAGATCAAAGAAGGTGAAAGAGAAAGAATTCAGGTTTTCGAAGGAACAATTATTAAAGTTCAGGGTGGAAGCAACAGAGCTACTTTCACAGTAAGAAAATTCTCTAACGGTATCGGCGTTGAGAAGACATGGCCAGTACACAGCCCTAACGTAGAAAAAGTTGAAATCGTTAGAAAAGGTAAAGTAAGAAGAGCTAAATTATATTACTTAAGAGATCGTATTGGTAAGAACGCTAAGGTTAAAGAAGTTATCAAATAATTGATTCGACCATTAGATTTCATAAACCCGGGGTATAGATTGCCTCGGGTTTTTTTCATTATAATCTATGAAAATAGACGAAATAGTGTTATAATAAATTTCGTAGAGAAAAATCAGGAGTGGAAGATGGCAAGAAAAAAAGGACTTACCTTTTATCAGAAGGAAAAGAAGGTAAACGCTTCCCTGGTCAAAGAAATACTTAGCACATTTTTTGGATGCATTATAGCAATTGGCCTTGCATTCGTTTTAGTATATAATTTTGGAGTTAGTACAGCAGTTATTGGAATATCAATGGAACCTAGTTTGGAGAATGGGCAGAAGGTTTTGGTGGATCGGTTCACCTATTCCTTTATTTCACCAAGAGTGGGTGATGTCATTGCCTTTTTACCTAATGGGGATACCAATTCTCACTACTATGTGAAAAGGGTTGTGGCTTCCAGTGGGGATACTGTACAGATTCGGAACGGTGTGCTATATGTAAATGGAGAGATTTCTCCGTATAATTTTGATAAGATAGAAGATGCAGGGATAGCCGAGGATGAGATTAAGTTAGGCAGTGAAGAATGTTTTGTAATGGGTGATAATTGCAATAACAGTGAGGATAGTCGATCTGCTAATATTGGAGTGATCAAAAAAGATTACATCTATGGCAAGGTGTGGTTTAAGATGGGAAACAGCACACAAGGCATGGGATTTGTAAAGAAGTAGAATTAGAAAGGTAAAGGTTTAATAGATGAATTATCAATGGTACCCAGGGCATATGACGAAAGGAAAGCGCCAGATGGAAGAGGATATCAAGCTGGTTGACCTTGTGATAGAACTTGTGGATGCACGAGCACCGATGAGTAGTCGAAACCCTGATATAGATAAGCTAAGTAAGAACAAGGGACGAATGGTTCTTTTGAATAAGTCAGATTTAGCTGATTCGGCAGTGAATGCCAGATGGATTAAATTCTTTGAAGATAGAGGTATTACAGTAGTTGAAATCAATGCACGAAACGGAAAGGGATTACAGAAGATTCAGGCCGCAGTGCAGCAAGCATGTAAGGAAAAAATCGAAAGAGATCGTAAACGTGGAATCATCAATCGTCCAGTGCGTGCTATGGTAGTTGGAATTCCGAATGTAGGAAAGTCAACATTTATCAATTCCTTTGCAGGAAAGGCGTGTGCAAAGACAGGAAATAGACCAGGTGTTACAAAGGGTAAACAATGGATTAAGTTGAATAAGGCATTGGAACTTTTGGATACACCAGGAATTTTGTGGCCGAAATTTGAAGATCAGAATATTGGTAGAAGATTAGCATTTATCGGGTCTATCAATGATGAGATTATTCAGACTGATGAAATGGCCATCGAGATTATTGATGATCTAAGAACTCGATATCCAGGACGTATGCAGGAAAGATACGGATTTGAAGAGAGGGGAACAGCAATTGAGAACTTGGAAGAAATCTGTGAAGTCCGTAAATGTTATGGAAAGGGAGAAACAAAAGATCTGATGAAGGCCAGTGGAATTTTGATTGATGATTTTAGAAGCGGAAAGCTTGGTCGAATTACACTGGAGACACCAGAAGATTGGGGTAAAGAAGCAGATGAATAAGGTATTGAAGGAAGTTATAAGTGCAAGCTTATATGTATTAGGTATCTTGATACTGACCTACTTGGTAATTCATTTTGTGGGACAGCGAACAGAAGTAAGTGGTAATAGTATGTTACCTACATTAAGTGATGGAGATAATCTGATCGTAGATAAGGTTACTTATCGCTTCCATGATATTGAACGTTTTGATATTGTGGTTTTCCCACCAAAGGATCGAGAAAATACCTATTACATTAAACGAGTAATTGGTCTTCCAGGTGAAACAGTATATATTGATGAGAATGGAGATATTTTTATCAATGGTGCACTTTTGGAAGAATCGTTTGGCCGGGAAGTAATTGCGGAGAATACGAGGGGTCTTGCGCAGGAACCGATTACCCTTGAGGCTGGAGAGTATTTTGTTTTGGGAGATAACCGAAACAATAGTACAGATAGCCGATCGCCGAGTGTAGGAAATGTAAAGGGTGAAGACATTATAGGTCGAGCGTTTATACGAATTTATCCATTTGGTAAATTTGGTAGTTTGAAAGGAAAGTAAGGATAACAGGACGAGTATGGATAAGATTAGTGATATTCAGGCTTGTTTAAAGCAGGCGGCTCCAAGTGAGCTACCTGCTTTTATACAAGCTTATGAAACAGATGAAAGAAGTTCAGTGTTAAAGCTGGTGGCTACCGCCAAGAAAAAAATGGAAGCATATCAAAAGGAACTTGCTAGAATTCAGGTGATGCAGACATTTGAGCGAGAGTATAAGGATTGTGAGTTTATTTGTGGTATTGATGAGGTAGGACGTGGACCATTAGCTGGACCAGTGGTTGCAGGAGCAGTGATTCTGCCAAAGGATTGTGATATTTTATATCTAAATGATTCGAAGCAATTATCCGAAAAGAAAAGAGAAGAATTGTACGACGAAATTATGGAAAAAGCTGTGGCAACAGGTCTTGGATTTGTTGGACCTGAAAGAATTGATGAAATCAATATCTTACAAGCCACCTATGAAGCAATGCGTCAGGCGATTTCTAAGCTATCTGTGAAACCGGACTTGCTTTTAAATGATGCGGTTACTATTCCAGGTGTGGATATCAAACAGGTACCTATCATTAAGGGTGATGCCAAAAGTGTTTCTATTGCAGCAGCAAGTATCATAGCAAAGGTGACAAGAGATAGACTGATGGTTCAGTATGATGAACTGTTTCCAGAATATGGTTTCGCAAGTAATAAGGGATATGGTTCAGCTGCACATATTCAGGCAATCAAGAAATATGGACCAACCAATATTCATAGAACAACTTTCATTAAAAACTTGTAAATGTTCAGAGCCATGCGATTTTAAATACAACTAAGAGCTTAAGCTCGCTTAAAAGCTTTTAGTTGTATTTAAAATCATTTGGCGAGCACGCCACATAAGTATTTTTCGAAGAAAAATACGCATGGCTCTGAATAGTTATAACAACTTTTGAGTAGCTTCAAATAGGAGAAGGCAATGAATCTGACGGGGATCTTATCGGGATTAAACAGATCAGTTACATCGAATACTCCATCTCAGACACAGGGAGTTTCTGAGGAATATCCAGCTAAAAATTTCAGTTTCTCTACGGGACAGACTCTTTCAGGAAAGGTTCTGTCTTTTTCAAATGGTCAGATAGCCTTATCGGTAAATGGTACAGTTATAAATGGAAATTTGCTAAGCGATCTTTTGGTATCCGATGGACAGGAACTTACTTTTACGGTCAAACAGGGTGCCAATGGACAGATTTTATTATCCCCGTTATTTGAAAATACAGCTCATAGTGAGAATATTACACAGGCTTTGCAGGCAGCAGGATTGCCGTTGTCGCAAGAAAATCGACATGTGGTAGGTCACATGATGGCAGCGGGGTTGCCGATTTCAAAGGAAGCAATTTTTTCTATGCTTAAAAATGTAGATAATCTTGGCATGGAGAAGCTAGATGCCGCCATTGGACTTTCTAAGCTAGGGATGTCTGTGACCAATGAAAATGCAATCCAATATGAAAATTATGAAAGTCTCAATCATGCATTACAATCAGGCATGTCGGATATTTTAAAGAATATGTCAGAGGAGTATCTGAACCTGGTACAGAATGGTAAGTTTCAAGAGGCGAATCAACTGGAAAAAGATGTGCTGTCTGTGTTTTTGAAGCCAGGTGCAGAAAATTCCTTGCAAGAAAATGAGCAGACAAGTTTGCTTCAGGATATACTGTCTGAAACAGAGCTAAAAGAGTTAGGACAAGAACTAGCAGAACTTAACAAGAGTGAAGAAAAGCTTGTTAATCTAAATCTTTCCGGCCAGCAAAGTGGTGAGGACGTTTTAAAGCAGATTTTAGAGGAAATGGATAGAGCAGGACTTAAGAAAGATCATTCTTCTCTGATTGCAAACAAAGGCTTCCAAAAGCTCGTTAAAAATCTGGTTTTTGAAAATTGGCTACAGCGTCCGGAGGATATTGGAAAAGAAGGAAGTGTGAAGGAACTTTATAAAAAGCTTTTTGATACTACAAGAGAGCTTTCCAAGGCACTTGAAACGATAGAGGGTCAGAAACAGTCTAACCTAAGTCAGAGTGTGCAGAATGTAAGAAGTAATCTGGATTTTATGAACCAGATCAATCAGTTCTCTACCTATGTTCAGCTACCACTGAAGCTACAGGGACAGGAGGGAAATGGAGAGCTGTATGTTTTTACTGATAAGAAAAGTCTTGCGAAAAAGGATGGAAATGTTACAGCATTACTTCATCTTTCTATGGATCATCTGGGAGATTTAGATGTTTTTTTGGCACTGAGTAATGATCAGGTTAAAACTAAGTTTTACTTACAGGATGAAAGCATTATTGATTATATCGCGGAAAATATTCATCTTTTGGATGACCGGCTTGAAAAGCGCGGATACCATATGCATGCAGAGGTACTGCCGAAGGAAGCCATGAAAGAAGAGGGCATTTCCGATGGCTTGATGCATGAACTTTTGAAAAAATCAAAGACGGTTATTGGCGCAGGAAGTCCTTTAAAGGGCTTTGATGTTAAAGCGTAGACCAGTGTGGAATTGATGGAAGGTAATACTTTTTTAGGATATTGTATGTCAAAGTATCGTAAAGAGGAGGGCATTTCATGGAAGAAGAAAAGAAAAAAGTGAAAACTGCTGTTGCCCTTTCTTATGATGAAGGTGATGCAGCTCCGCGTGTGGTTGCTTCTGGTAAGGGGGCTGTGGCAGAAAGGATTCTGGAATCTGCTAAGGACAATGATGTGCCAATCCATGAAGACAGCCAGTTAGCAGGAACTCTGGCAAAGCTTGAGATAGGCGATGCTATTCCCCCTGAACTATATGAGGTGGTGGCTGAGGTTTTGGTTTTTGTGGATTATATGGACCGCAAAAAGAGGAAAGAGCAATTATAAAATGGAGGAAGAAAAAATGAATGAAACATTAAAGGTATTGGAAACAAGAAGAAGCTGTAGAAACTTTAAACCAGATATGGTGGAACAGGATAAGCTAGATGCCATCTTAAGGGCTGGTACTTATGCAGCAACAGGTATGGGCAAACAGTCCCCGATTATCATTGCTGTTACTAATCAGGAACTTCGAAACCAGCTTATGGAAGAAAATCGTAAAATTGCTGGTATGGGTGATGAGATTGATCCTTTTTATGGGGCTCCAGTGATTTTGATAGTTTTGGCAGATAAAAATGTGGTAACCTATCAGTATGACGGTTCTTTGGTCATGGGAAATCTGATGAATGCTGCTGAAAGTGTTGGAGTAAACAGTATCTGGATCCACAGAGCCAAGGAAGAATTTGAATCTGATTTTGGTAAGAATCTGTTGAAAAAGCTTGGCGTTGAAGGAAACTATGAGGGTATTGGACACTGCGCATTGGGATATGCAAAAACACCTTTAAATCCACCAGCTGATAGAAAAGCAAACTATGTCTATTATGTAAAATAAGAAGATAGGTGGTTAGGAGAATCCGGAAAGAATCATGAGGAAACAGAAAACGTTTAATAAAGATGTGGGTACCTGGTATGAAGAGCTGGCCGAGGATTATTTAAAAGAAAGAAAGTGCCAGATCCTGGAGAAAAATTTCAGAACCAGACAGGGTGAGATCGATCTGATCATAAAGGATCAGGAATATCTTGTTTTTGTTGAGGTGAAATATCGAAAGAATGCCAGCTTGGGTATGCCATATGAAGCAGTGGATTACAAGAAACAAAGACAAATCTGCAGAATTAGTGATTATTATCGTGTGTTTCATCAGGTTTCAGAGTTTACCCCTATGCGGTTTGATGTGATCTCTATTTGTGGAAGTCAGATTGACTGGATCAAAAACGCCTTTGCGTATATAGGAAGATAGAAAAGGAATAGTCAATGAATTTAATTAGGAAAAAATCTGGAGTGGCTCCAGTTTGTATAGAAAATGAAAAAAATGGTGTGCCTTATTTTACCTTCGAGGCGCTTTCAAAGTTTACCTTTGTGGATCACCTTTTTACCACCAGACTTGGTGGTGTCAGCACAGGGGATTGCAGCAGTATGAACCTGAATTTTGACAGGGAAGAAACAAGGGAACCGGTATTGGAAAATTATAGGAGGATTGGGGAAATCTTGTCCTTACAGCCAGAAGATTTTGTATTATCCAGTCAGACCCATACCACCAATATTCTTCGTATTACCGAAGAGGAAAAAGGAATGGGAGTTACAAGAAATCGAAGTTATCAGGATATAGATGGTTTGATCACCAATGTGCCAGGAATCGCCCTGACCACCATATATGCAGACTGCGTTCCACTTTATTTTGTTGATCCGGTGAATAAGGCAGTGGGTGTGGCTCATTCCGGATGGAAGGGAAGCGTGAACCGTATGGGAGAAGCCTGCATTAAAGCTATGAAGGCTGCTTTTGGAACGAAACCTGAAGATTTGACTTGTGTTATCGCACCAAGCATTTGTATGGACTGCTATGAGGTGAGCAAGGATGTTGCAGATCAGTTTGCAAAGGTGTTTGGTGAAAAGGATATCTTGTTGCAAAAATCAGAAGAAAAATTTCAGTTGAATTTGTGGGAAGTCAATCGAAAGGTATTGTTAGATGCAGGAGTTCGTCCAGAGAACATCATCGTTACAGATGTGTGCACCTGCTGCAATCCACAGGTTTTATTTTCCCATAGAGCCAGTAAAGGAAAACGAGGAAATGTGGCGGCCATTATTGCAATCAAGGAGTAGATTGAAATTTTCCTGTTAACGGAACAGATTTTTTTACTTCGAGAAACTGAGGAGGTACAAAACTGGCATGAAAAAGAAGATATTTATGATCGCAACTGGAGGAACCATTGCTTCTGTTCAGTCAAAGCATGGACTGACACCAGGAATCACTTCAGATGAGATTTTAAGTTATATTCCAATGGTCAGCGATTATTGTGATATCGAGACTATTCAGCTTTTTAATATTGACTCGACCAATGTATATGACAAGCATTGGATCGAAATTGTTAAGTGCATACAGGAAAATTATGACGCATACGACGGATTTGTTGTGACTCATGGAACGGATACCATGGCATATACAGCGGCGGCACTTTCTTATATGATCCAGAATAGTCCAAAGCCTATTGCCATTACAGGTTCTCAGATTTCCATTGCAGCCGAGAATACAGACGCCAGAGACAATCTGCTGAATGCATTTATATACGCCTCCGATGATGGGGCAAGTGGGGTGCATTTGATTTTTGACAATAAAGTAATCCTAGGAACCAGAGCGAGAAAGTCAAGAACCAAAAGCTACAATGCTTTTGCATCCATTGATTATCCGGAAATTGCAATTTTTAAGGATCATCATCTGTACTATTATATAGAAGAAACGGTGCAGCCGGGAGGACCTGTGTTTAGTTTGTCACTGGACACCAGGATTTTTGTGCTAAAAATGATACCGGGAATCAGTTCAGATATTTTTAGGTATCTAAGCGGACACTATGATGCCATCATTATGGAAGGTTTTGGCGTGGGTGGTGTGCCAAAATATGAAACGGAACATTTTGAGGAAGCCATTGATGAATGGATTCAAAGTGGTAAGATCTTGGTAATCACAACTCAGGTTGCCCATGAGGGCAGTGATATGGAGGTCTATGCAGTGGGACAGAAGATCAAGCAGAAGTATTCGCTGATCGAAGCTTTTGATATGACCACGGAGGCTATTGTAACGAAGCTTATGTGGATTATGGGACAGACCAAGGACCAGGAAAAGGTTCGGGAGCTGTTTTATGAGCCGGTGGCGAAGGATATTTTGAAGTAGGGGAAAAAGAGAATATAGTTGCATAAATGATAGAATGCAGAATTTCAGGCTGCCACATTAGTGACTTAGAATCGCTAATGTGACAGCCTTTTTAGGTATATAAAGCCATCAGGTTTTTTTTATGGTTTAGAAATGATGTGAATAATAAACATTATATCGTAATTGTATAGACAGTAATTTGTATTATGCAAATATATGTGTCTAATAAAAGAATATTTTGTCATATAAAAGAAATAGCATAAACTAATGATGTGAAATATAATAAAAGAACAATAACTTAACTGTTTTCAGATTATATATGTGAATTGTTGACACAAATCAAACATAAGTGTATAATTGTATCTATAAATATATAATTGTCGCACAATTAGAAAAATTTATTACGGAAATCATAGGATATATTTAGATTTCAGAAAGGGAAACCGAGACTAGGATGGCTGAGAGAAAAAAAATTCGTTTAGGTGATTTGCTTGTATCCAGTGGAGTTGCAACGGAAGAACAGATTGCCAAGGGTCTTGAATTACAAAAGAATAGTGCCGTAAAACGAAAACTTGGTGAAACCCTGGTTGAGGAAGGCATCTTAAAGGAAGAAGATTTAGCCACTGCATTGTCAAGTCAGTTGGGTTATAAGTTTTATGATCTTCAGAGTATTGAAATCGCGGACAATGTCATTGACGTTGTTCCCGCTCAAGTGTTAGAGAAACACAAGATGATGCCAATTGCCTTTGCAGAGGATAACCCGAATGAGATTGTCATCGCGATGGCGGATCCTATGGATTATAACGCTATCGATGATGTGACTATTATCACAAATCTGCAAGTAAGACCAGCAGTTGCTACAACACGAAGCATTATGCTGGCTTTGGATAAATATTACGGTGATACCACCATGAACTCTTCTTTGGATGAATATACAAAATCTAAAGAAGATCAGATGGAAGAAACAGAAGACATGTACAGTGAAGACGTTAACAACTCTCCAATTGTACAGCTTGTAAAGCAGATGATCGAATCAGCTGTTCGACAACGAACTTCCGATATTCATATCGAACCGTTAGAGAAACAGGTTCGAATCCGTTATCGAATTGATGGTGCTTTGTATCAGAAAGCAACCTACAGCATTAAACTGATGCCTGCAATCTCAGCCCGTATCAAGATCATTGGTGGTATGGATATTGCAGAAAAAAGAAAACCTCAGGATGGCCGAATCACACAGATTGTTGACCGAATGGAATATGATATCCGAGTTTCTATTCTGCCAACCTGTTATGGAGAAAAGATCGTTATGCGACTTACCTCTAAGACAGCATTATCCAGAGAAAAGAGTCAGTTAGGTCTGGATGCGGAAGAAATGAAGAAATTTGATCACATCCTTGCCAATCCGCACGGTATTATCCTCGTTACAGGTCCTACAGGTAGTGGTAAATCAACTACATTGTATACAGCCTTAAGCGAGTTAAATACAGAAGATGTAAATATCATCACAGTAGAAGATCCAGTCGAAGCCAATATCAATGGTATCAATCAGGTAATGGTAAATGCCAAAGCGGGATTGACCTTTGCGGCATCTCTTCGATCCATCCTACGACAAGATCCGGATATCATCATGATCGGTGAGATCCGAGATACAGAAACCGCTGCCATTGCGGTTCAGGCTTCTATCACAGGACATTTGGTTGTAAGTACCTTGCATACCAACTCCGCAGCAAGTACCATCAGTCGTCTGGCAGATATGGGTATTGAACCATACCTGATCGCAGATGCAACTGTTGGTGTTATTGCACAGCGACTTGTAAGGCGTTTGTGTCCGGAATGTAAAAAGAAGAGAATGGCAACAGATGAAGAAAAGGCTCTTATGAGGATCAAACCTCAATATCAGGTTCCTATCTATGATCCAAAGGGTTGTGCAAAATGTGACAACACAGGCTATAAAGGACGAATCGGTGTATATGAGATCATGGAAGTAACTCAGCCGATCAAAGATGTCATTGCCAGAGGTGGTAATGCAGAGGAAATCAAAAAAGTTGCTTTGAAGGAAGGAATGAAAACGCTTCGAATGGCTGCAACCAAGTATGTAGTACAGGGTATTACCTCTTATCCAGAGATGGTAAGAATTTCCTTTGATGGTTGATGGCTGATCAAGCAACACAGGAATTTGTTTTCAAATAAGGAGAACAGAGATGGCAGTATTTCAATATGTGGCCGTTGACAAGGCTGGAAAGCAGGTTAAGGGCACAGTTGATGTAGAAACTGAAGAAAAAGCAAAAGCGGAGATCAGAGGTCAGGGATTAACACTTTTGGAATTGAAAAAGGGAAGTGCTCTGAACAAAGATCTGAATATCGAAATTGGTGGTTATCCAAGCGCACGAGATATGTCCATTTTTTGTAAGCAGTTTGTTGGTATGACAAGAGCTGGTGTACCAATTGTAGATACACTGCGAATGCTTCGAGATTCTACAGAAAATAAAAAACTGAAGGAAGCAATTGAAAGTGTTCGTGTCAATATTGGAAAAGGTGAAACACTTTCGGATTCCTTTAAGATGTATCCTAGAATTTTTCCAAACCTGATGATCAATATGACATCAGCCGGAGAAATTTCTGGTAAATTAGATACTTCTATTGAACGAATGGGTATACAGTTTGAGAAAAACTCCAAAACACAGGCTTTGATCAAGAAAGCGATGATCTATCCTATCATCGTAATGATTGTGGCTATTGCAGTAGTTGCAGTTATGTTATTGGTGGTTATTCCTAGTTATATGGAAATGTTTGAATCCCTGGATACAGAATTGCCAGGAATCACCAAAATGGTTGTTAGTTTGTCGAACGGATTAAAATCCAGCTGGTATATCATATTCCCAGCTTTGGCAGTTACAGTTTTTTTGATCAAGTATTATGCAGGAACAGATCCGGGACAACATTTTTTTGGCAAGATTGCATTAAAACTTGGCGCGATTAGAACCTTTATCATTAAATCTTCGGCATCTATGTTAACAAGAACCCTATCTACCTTGTTGGCAGCAGGTGTTCCGTTGGTAGAAGCAGTAGAAATCACAGCTACTACCATGACGAATGTTTGGATCAAGGAAGCGCTGATGAATGCAAGAGATCAGATTATGTCAGGTGTTCCGTTGTCAAAGCCGTTAGAGGACTGTGGGTTATTCCCACCAATGGTTTATAACATGATCCGAATCGGTGAGGAATCAGGTACTACAGAAGATATGATGGAAAAATGTGCTGATTATTACGAAGAAGAAGTTGAAATGGCAGTTCAGTCATTGATGTCAGCTATGGAACCGGTGATCATGATCGTACTTGCCGGTATCGTAGGTGTATTGATCGCAGCAGTAATGGCACCAATGCTTTCAATGTACCAGGCACTGGACAACATGTAATAATTTTTGGTAAAAAAGCCCGCAAGCTTTTTTATATAGAGAAGAAGAAAAAAAGAGGGTACGCAAATCGGCCCGGAAATGCAAAGGAGATTACACTATGAAAAAAATGAACAACAAAGGTTTTTCCCTCGTGGAATTAATCATCGTTATCGCCATCATGGCAATCTTAGTTGGTGTTTTAGCACCTCAGTACATCAAATATGTTGAGAAATCTAGAACATCTACAGATATCCAGACATTAAGCACAATCCATGATGCATTAGAAGCAATCACAATGGATCCAGCTTATACAGATGAAATGCCAACTACTGGTACAATCGAAGTAAAACTTGGAAAGAGTTCATCAACAATTACAGGTCTTGCTGCTGGAGATGCTTATGATGCTTTGGTAGAAATCATTGGAGATCCAAGTGATATCAAGGCTAAATCTAAAGCTGGTGATGGCGCTTCTGTAGTATATGATTCTTCAACAGATGCAGTAACATATGTTGATAATGGTGGCACTACTATTTCTGACATCTCAACTTTAGAGGATACAAACTAAGCTAGTAGAAATTAATCAAATTTAGTAAATCATTCCCACCACATTTAGCTTACCATACCGCATGTAGTAAGACATGTGGTGGGATATAAAAAGAAACTTACATTAGTAAGCATAATTGCTTTAAGTAAATGCTAAACGTTAAATAAGGTCTTTCGTAAAAGGGGACTTTTAAAAAACAAATTTGCTTATTTGCGATTCTCTTTTTACTTCTCACTATAAAAAACAATCTTGCATTACCGCTTGACGGCAATGCATCAGTGTTTTTCTGCGAATATATATAAGGACTTTAACGAAGGAGACAGTCATGGCAAGTAGAGTACTAACAATAGAGATAGGAAATTCCATCACGAAGATCTGTGAAATGGATTATAAGTCAAAAAAGCCAACCGTATATCAGTGCTTTCATGTTGTTACACCACCAGGCGTATTGGATGATGGTGTAGTTGAGAACAATCCTGAGCTGGTAAATGCGATTCAGACTGCGCTCATAACAAAAAAAATTAAAACAAAACAGGTTATCTTTTCTGTTTCTTCTAATAAAGTAGCAAATAGAGATATGGATGTCCCTTGGGTTAAGGACAATAAGATTCAGTCTGTATTGGCTGCAAATGCACAGGATGTTTTCCCTGTGGATCTTGCTCAGTATGAGTTATGCTATTCCAAGGGAAATGAATTCAATGATGAAACAGGAGCGAAAAAAATCAAATTACAAGCTCATGCGATTCCTAAATATTTGGTACAGAGTTATCGAGATTTAGCAGATAGCTGTGGACTTTCAATCATTGGAATTGATATGATGGGTAACAGCATTACCCAGATTTTTGATGGACAGTTAACAGAGGGTGTACATTTGGTGATCAAGATAGATGATGCATCGTGTTTACTCACTGTTTTTCATACAAATAAGGTGGTATTTCAGCGTGTGGCTATGTCAGGCGTTGATGCTGCGGTGAATAAGTTACAGAACGCCCCTGATTTTGGCGGGAAAATGCCATATGTGGAAGCACTTCGAAGATTTAGAACTATGCCACTTTTGAATGCGAGATTAATGACCCGTGAAGAAATGACGGGATTGAATCAGGGTGTGATGCCAATGGATCCTTCCGTGAGTGCGGAAAGAGCACAATTAACACAAACGTTAGAGGATATGGTAGATGGTATCACAAGAATCATTGATTTTTATAATTCCCAGAACTCTCAGGCACCGATTCAAGATGTATATTTAACTGGTATTGGTGCAGAGTTTATCGGTATGAGAGAGTTGCTAACCAATGAAATTGGAAAATTGTGTAATGTGGTTAGCAATTACAATAGTTTGACCCTGGATAAAAAGATTGCATCTACAAGCGTTTGTGCATATTCCGCTTGTCTTGGCGCAGGCTTTGCTCCGGTACTTGCTGTATCCAACAGTAAGAAAGCAAAAGAAGAGAATACAGGCCCTTCTTCGCTTGACTTGGGAAAGGTATGTGTACTGGTATTTTTTATTTGTATCGTTGCATCAGCAGGAATGGCATTTATCTCCGTAACCGGTTATATCAATCAGATGAATGAGTACAATGCAGCGGTTGCAAAATACAATAATCTGGTAGGTACCCAGGAAATGCTTCTTGAATATCAGAAAACGGAAGATGCTTATAATGATTTCATGCAGATGAAACAGTATACAACCACTGTAAATGAGCAGTTCATGCTGTTAATCTCTAAATTGGAATATAACATGCCTACTGATTTTAGATTAGAGTCATTTTCAACAAATGGAACAGAAGTTACTTTGAATGCTACTAGTGATACCATGGAGGCAATGGCAAATGCCCTTCAGACCCTTCGATATTTTGATGAATTTCAGACTGTTTATATGGATACCTTTAATTCAGAAGAGGATTCAGAAACAGGAGAGACATATTTGAAATATTCTATTATTTGTACTTATGTTCCATATGGAGAAGAAAAACAGGGTTCAGAAGCGTTTGAAGATGCTACTTTACAGAATGAAGTTATTAGTAGTATTGATTGGAATAAACAACAGGATAGTGCAAATAACGACAATGCGCCAAAAGAACCTGCAGATGGTGCAGGTGATGATTCGGGAAGTAATTAGAAAGGAGAAAAAAGATGAAATTTAATAAACAGTATCTTTTCTATATTCTTGCCATCATTGGACTTGTTGGAACCTTTTTGGTTTATACAAATGTATTTATGAACTACCAGGATCAAACGGAGGCTTTAGAGAAGGAAACAACATCCTTAAAATCAGAGATCACAAAGCTTCAGGAACAGGCTAAGGAAGTAGAAAAATACGAAGAAGAAATGAAAAAAATGAATGCAGAGATGGCAGAGCTGATGAATTATTTTGCTACCTACTATCAGATGGATGATGTACTGAAGATGATCTATAATATGGCAGATCCTTATAATTTTAATCATATTGATTATTTCAACGAAGTAACCATCAAAGCAACCACTCCGGAACTAAAATATAGTACGGGTACCACCTCTACATTGCCACCATATGGTCTTTATACAAAGAATTATGATTTTGGTATTACCACAACCTATCAGGGGATGAAGGATTCTTTGTGGTATATGTATGATTCAGATACCTTAAAGGCAGTAAGTGAAATTACATTTAACTTTGATGAGAAAACGGGATTGGTAAAAGGTAATATTATATTTGATCAGTTTTTCCTAACTGGAACTGGAAGACCGTACGTAGATCCAATATTCCCGTATGTTGAGACAGGAACAAATAATCTGTTTGGTGAGACTGCAGCAGATGATGCTACTGATTACTTCCAGAATTATTATGAACCAGATATTAGTCAGTAAAAGATTGCGTATGAACGAATCAAAACAAAAAGGGTGCTTATAAACAATGTAAGTTAGACTTGGCTCGGGGCACCATGCCTCGAGCCAAAGTTGTTCTATGTCAGGAGTTTTAAATGATCAGAGTAAAGAAAATGAAAAAACATAGCAATAAACTGAATAACAAAGGTTTTACACTGGTGGAATTAATCCTTGCTATGATCATTCTGGCAGCTGTGATCGGACCATTTTTACATGCGTTTATGACGTCGACTAAAATGAATATGAAATCACGAAATAGGTCGCAAGCAACAACTTTGGCGCAGAATGTGATGGAAGGATTAAAGACGGAAGCTTACCTGGAAGATGGCGCTGGTAATTATACAGATGTAACTTTACCACATTTGCAGACGGTTATGAATCAGTTTACTTATCCGACGATTGATAGTACATATGATAATTTTTTTGTTCTTCCAAAAGAAAACATTACTAGTGCAACAGTGGGAGAAATCATACAGGGTACACCATCTATTGTTTCAGCAGATGGTGGTAGAACCTCAACGTTTAATGAAAGAGATGATTACAGGTACTATATGTACTTATTAAATGTAAAGCAGCAGGGAAGCACCTTTGATATTTTGGTAACGCTGGATGGATCTGAATATGGAGAGTCTGCTACTTCAGGTCAGAACTTCAATGCAGCAGAGCTAGTGCAGATTCCAAGTATTGATACAAACTTTGATGCAGTTTGTACGAAGAATTTTGATACGGAAGCATATGCAAACTTTAGCAGTAAAGTTGTACTTTATGGTGATACATATAATGAAGCAAACCAGTCTAGAACCATTACTATTGATATTACAACTGACAATGCCGGAAAGGTTCGTGTAACAGCAAAGTATGATTATAGCTATAAAGTTTCTAATGGAACAGTGCTTGATTATAATTGTCAGGAAGTAACTATTTTTAATGGAAATGCCACTGATTTTAGAAATGTGTATTTGTACTATTATCCGAATTATGGATCAACACCAAATAATCCACAGGATAAGATTGTGATCAACAATAACTTAAATACAGATTCTAGTATAGGAAGGGATCCATATCATTTTACGTTGTTTTTGGTAAAACAGGAGGATACAAGTTTATCACCATTTGACCTAAAAACAAAGGAGAACAATTACAGATGTCTTGTTTATATGAATAATGCCAATCATGTAGAAGCAGCAGAATCACCGGTTTTGATCAAAACAAATTTGGGAACCAATCTGTATAGTGCTTATGATTTAAACGCTGGTGTGAACTATACTATCAAAGATCAGGCAATCTATTTGCACAATGGTCTTGCGTATTCTGAAAATGAGGCATTTGCAAAATATGAAATTAATGTAGTAACAAATAGGTCCTCTAAGACTGCATATTTAAAGACAACGGTGTCTGTGTATGATCATACCTTGGAGAGTACGCCATCTCTAACAGATTTTACATCACAGAATCCTATTGTTACTTTGGAAGGATCATTTGTGAATTAGGTAATGATGCTCACAGCTTGGAGGCAGATATGAAAAAAAATAAAGGATGGAAAAAGCTGAACAGAAGAGATCGAGGATGGAACTTTCGCTTGAATGATCAGGGTGCTGCAATTGTAGTAATCCTGATCGTGATCGCGTTGGTTTCTGTTCTTGCGTCTATGGTTATGTATATGTCTTATGCGAACTATGTTATGAAGGCCAATGAGTCTGGATCTAAGAATAACTTCTATTCTGCAGAGGCAGTGTTAGATCAGATCAATAGTGGACTTCAGACTCATGTTTCCGTTGCCATTGGGGCAGCCTATGATGTGGCATCACAGACCACAACAAATGTAAACGAAGCACAGCGAGAAACCAATTTCCAGAATACCTATGTCACAAATCTGATCGGATTATTAAAAAAAGGAAATAGTAATGATCAGTATGAGGTTGGTACCATTGCGTCGGTTACAAATGTTACGGGTTTGTATGCATATCTGGATAACAACCTTAGAGTTATGGCCTTGAATTATGACTATACGACAGATGGACCATTTGATGCTGAGAAGGGATATTTACATATTTATTCGGAAACTCAGGAAATGAGTCGGGATACTGATGGTCTTATATTAAAGGACCTTGTTATAGAATTTTGTGATGATGATGGATACTATTCTGAAATCCATACAGATATCAGATTTATCTTCCCGGATATTTCTATGGCGGCGCAACAGTCCTTCCCGGATGTAGATACTTATAACATTATTGCAGATGGTGGTGTAGAGGGTTCTGCAGCAGGATCTATCGTATTGACAGGTAATATTTATGCCGGGAATAGCCATTATCCAGGAGAAGGAACAGATCCTTTATATGGATTACATATTTCAGGAACAACAACTGTAAATTCCTGTGGTGTGAATGGATCTTATTCCAATATTATCATCAAAGGTGGACTGAATGTTGATCAATCTACGTTGAACATTGAAAAAGGAAACGTGTGGACAGATGATATGAATGTTCATTCGTCTACTATTAAGGTAACAGGAGATCAATCTGCAATCTATAATGCAGATGATCTTACCTTAACAGGTACAGGAAATCAAATCACATTAGAAGGATCTTATGTTGGATATGGAGATGGAAGATACAATTATACTGTTTCACCAGCAGGCGAATATGATACTGCATCCTTAAGTAGTGCTATTATTGTAAATTCTAAAAACACAACACTAAATATGGCATCCTTAAAGGGCCTTTATCTGGCAGGAACTGCGTACTTAAATCCTTATAAAAATGATTACTTTGAAATGAATTATGATGTTTCTAAATTTAATGCAACAGAAATACCGGAAAAAATCCTGATCGGTAATTCTATCGCAGTAAAAATTGATCAGTTAGCATATTTGCTTCCAAGAGCATGTATTGGTGTGATGGATGGAGTTTCAATTATTAATCAGAATCCAATGACACAGTCGGAATATAATATGTGGAGAGCTTACAATACCAGTGGAAAAGCAAATTATTTGCCAGTAGATTATTCTAAGATCAAGGACGCATATGGATTTGAAATAGCAGCGACATCTGATGCATACACCTATCAGGTTGTAGCAAAACAGACTGCTGCCGGATCTATGTATTATGTGTATCTGGCATTTAATAATGAAATAGATTCATCGAATTATTATAAGAGCTATCTGGCAAATGCATCAGAAAGATTATCAACCTATGCAAATAAATATAACAATAGAATCTATTTGCCAACAACAAACAGTACAGCTATCAATACGAATGGTAATCTGGTTTCCTGTCAGTTAAACAGCAATACAGGAAATATGTATTATGCACTTTTTGATGCCAATATGGGTGGAGAAAATAACAACAACATGATCAACAAACAGTATGCACAAACTTATGAAACCTGGTGTTCATTGCTTTCTTCCAACCGTGATCTGACTGGCGATAGAGAGAAGTCGGTATATGAGAATACTATAGATGAAAGCCAGTTTTCACATTATTCAATGCCGGGAAATTATACCGGTGATGGCGGCGTAAGAGCTGTTGTGGTGGATGGAAATTATAACATTTCACCAGGGTATGATAGTAACATCAAACTTGTTATTGCAACTGGAAATGTAAATGTTAGTGCAAGTTTTTCAGGACTGATCATTGCAGGTGGACATGTTGATATTAAGAATGGTTGTAGTATCAGTGCAGATGAAACCAACGTACAGAAAGCATTGCTTGCTGAAGTAGATAGTGAGCATAGTGTAGCTTCTGCATTTTTTGTAAATGGTTCTGCATATTCGACAGCTAATAATTCGGCTAGTTCTTCGGTTTCTTATACAAATGTGAAGGATTTGATCATTTATGAAAACTGGAGTAAGGAATAAGGAAGTAAATCGTTTTATTGTAAAGGGAAAGGCTTGGACCGCTTCGGATTTCACAAGTGAAATGGAGATTAATATGAGAAGTGAAAAAAATAATCACGGTTTTTCTATTATAGAATTGATCATTATAATGGCAATTATGGCTGTTTTGGTTAGTGGATTATCCATTGGTGTAAGCATTGTTAAAAGTAATGATATCAAAAAAACAAATAACTATGTAAATTCAATACTTGGAAATACAAAGACCTACTGTCTTGCGAAGAAATCTGCAGAATGTGTTTTTTATAAATCTGGAGATGATGTAAAATGCAAGCTTACGGTTAATGGGGAAGTGATTTCTGATGAAGTCATTGGTGGGAGCAAGATTACCATCAAATATAAGGTAGCGTCTACCAAGGGAAGTTATTCTGTGAATGATCCATCAGGCGTATATGAGATAGAAGAAGCTGGTGTGAATCCGGAATTAAAGATTTCTTTTGACCATAGTTCAGGAGCGTTGAAACCATATGAGGTAGTTGGAGGAACGAAAAACTATATTTATGAGCTCTATATTTGCAAGGGTTCCAAGGTTATCACCTATGAGTTTGTGCCAGCGACAGGTAAGTTTCAGATTAAATAGTAGCATTGGGATGCTTTTATGAAGATTTCTTATGAATGGAGATAAATCATGAAACAGATGAAAAAGAGGAAACTGAATAACAAGGGATTCAGCCTGGTTGAATTGTTGATTGCTGTTGCACTTTTGGCAATTGTATCCGTTGCTGTTAGTGGATTCTTAAGTACAGTCAATCGAAATTATAAGCGAAATCAGACAGAGGTTGATCTTCAGTATGAATCACAGACGGTCATGAATCAGTTAAAGGATCTGCTGATTGATACCTCAAAGGGGTTAAGTGTTACTGGAAACGGTACAAATCAGATTGATATCTTCATATACAATGATACCACTTATAGTCACATTTGTTGGGTACAGGATCAGCATGCGATGTATCTAAGAAATTATGCGTATGATGAAGCACCAGAAGCAGTTTTGAATAGAAACAATGCAGATCTCATTTCTGAATTTGTATTTGAATTGAATGTAGACCTGTCAGAAGCAGGTAGTAGAAGACAAGTGGCATTTACCATGACATTTGCCAAAAAAGTTGATGCGACACAGAAGTATCAATCAAGCAATACTATAACCTTAAGAAACAATGTTTTGATTGGAAAGACAAGACAGCAGGTATACAATCTGCCATAGATTTTTCCTCGCGGAGGTAACTTATGAAAAAGAATTTAGTCAAAATAGGAGGTTCTGCATTAGCGTTTACGTTAGCTGGAATTCTTTCATTTCAGTTAGTCACAAACCATGAGATTGTTGTAGACGCAAAAGTAGATACCTTATCTGGAATTGAACAGATTCGAAATGAAATCATGGGAAAGGATGATCAGGCATATCATATCCTAGAAATCGTTCCTGATCGAAGCGAGGCAGAATTTGGTTATTTGATCGGTGGAAGTGAACCATTTTACTATGCCCCGGATCCAGATCATGCCAATGATATAGTAGAAGCAAAGTATCTTGTGGGTAACTCTAAGCTGACCTATCAGGATTGTTCGCTTTGGGATGAAAACAATCATTGCTGGATCAGCGTGGAATCTAAGTTAAGTAATCCAAATTGGTCTGAAGCAGATAAACAGACTTTTATGGCCCTTATTACGGATAAGTATTTTGAAAAAACAGGTGTAAATGGGGATCTTAAAAATATTGTGTCCTATACCTATGATTCTTATCCTTTTGAAAGAGGTACCTTGGTATTTGATACAGGTGATTACAATATTGACATGGTACCACTAGGTCAGGATTATATAAATGGGAATTACTATATTGGAAGTGCAGGCGCTTCGGGTACAATTGCGAAAGGCACAAATTTATCACAATATCCTGGCAGTGGTTTATATTATAAAAAAATAACAGATATTGGTTCGGATGGTAATTATTATACGGGCTATATTTTGGTTGGAAATATAGATGCAGTGAAGGAAGATGCAATGAATGCAGTTTCTAACGCTATTGTTGTAGTGGATCTGCAAAATAATGCTGCATCAGTTTCTAATGGTGTATTGACATCTGGTAATACTTACACCATTACACCTAAGATTACTGGTACTGGTTATGATGATCAGTTAGCAATCGATTCCATTTCATATCAGGTGAAGGTAACCTACTGGTATAATAATGTAGTTTCAGAGACAGGATTTGAACCAGTAGCAAATAGCCCATTTGGAAGTTATGGATTGACCTTTACGACAGATGAAAATAAATTAAAGGTTGCATATGCAGAAACAAATGGTTATAAGGTAACCAATGTTGAAATTAAACCATTATCCGTATCATTAGAAATCGGAGGCACTCCGGTAGATTATTATAATCCAAATATTGAAATCAGTACGTCCCTTGTTGGTATAAACCCAAATCTTCAATATTGGACGGTAGATTATAATATCAACAATCCTAGTGGAACTACGCTGTTGGATTCATTCTCATCAGATACAGTAGTAGAGGGTGCATATACCATTCGAAGAGCAACTGTTAAAGAGGATACCTATTATCTTGCAGGCTGGAGTATCGTTTCTGGTGGGCCAATTGTGTATGGTGCCGAACAAACTATACAGTTAACAGAGAATCTGACTCTGTTTGGCGTATGGAATACAAAGACACCAGGCACGGCAGTCCATACCTATTATGTAAATTATCATGTGAATGCGCCAGAGGGAGCAGTAGTTACTGGAACACCTACGAATGCATCTGGAATTGCAGGAGAGTATTCGTTGGGATGGCCATCTGCTGCAGGTTATACCTTTATGGGATGGGCAACCTCAAGTACAGCAGCAGAATCAGGAACTGTTTCCTATTCTTATGGAAACCGTACTGTTTCCTTGAATTCTAATTTAGATCTTTGGGGTGTATGGCGTTCTAATGAACCAGGCATGTATTCTATTACTTTTGATACACGAGGTGGATCAGCAATTCCTACTACTAGTGGAAGTACGATTCCAACAAGTATTCCAGAAACGCGAAAGAATGGCTATGCTTTTGCTGGATGGTATTTAGATGGAAACTATACCGAAGCAGTTGTACCAGGAACAACCATTAACAATGATATTACACTTTTTGCAAAGTGGGATCAATTAGCTTCTAATGTATTTAATATTTATTTTGAATCAAATGGTGGATCTATCTGCGCAGGTGTTACAGGAACAGTTTTGCCAGATCCACTTCCAACCCCTACGAAAGATGGGTTTATTTTTGATGGGTGGTTTTTAGACGCAGGCTTTGCGGAGGCTGCAGCTGCAGGAGCTGTTATTACTAAAACTGTAACCTTATATGCAAAATGGACAGCGGTTCCACCTGCTAATTTGGTGACATATACGGTGTCATTTAATGAAAATAAACCAGAAGGAGCAACTGGCACAGTTTCTGGTATGCCAGGCAGTGCTACCGTAAATGATGGAGAAAGTTATGAAATTCCTGAGGGAACACCATCATTATCAGGTTACACATTTATGGGATGGGGCTATGGTGATGGACCGGCTCCGCCTTCTATCACAGTCACAAGTGATGTTACGTTGAATGCGACGTGGGTGGTTGACGGAGATGGTGAAAAAAACGGCGGTGGAAACAACAACGACGATGAAAATAACAATGACAATGAAAACAACAACGACGATGAAAACGATGGCGATGATTCCAATGCGAATGCTTCTAAATCCAACCAGACAGATTCTATCTTACTTGCCGGCTTAGATCTTTTGTTTGGAGAACCTTTGACAGTGTCTGCAGCGGAAGGCGATATTATTGCACCTTATCCTTATTACAAACTTTCCTATTCAGTGATCAATGATAATTCGAAGTTTGATCCGAACCTTCAGAAAATTGATGCTGAATTTGCGGCTAAATATGCAGATCAGGGATTTGCGTTTATTGAAAGTAATGAGGTAGATAATTCAGATCCAAATGGATTTAAGTATTATGTATATTTAAGTGCTGGAATCGCTAATTATGTACCAGATCATTCTGGTAACTTTAAGTTGATCAAGGACGGTGAAACGGGCTATGATGCCGGTAATCTATCTACTGTACTTGCAAAGGAAAACTATGGTTCCTTTACAAATAAGGAAATGTTCCGTCAGTATGTATTTGATCTAGAACCTGCAGAGTATTCTATGTTTAATATTCAGGTACATACCTATACGCCATCGGAATTAAATGCCATGGATACCAAGGATATCAACAATTTATTGGGTAAGATGGGACTTGTGTACATTGGAAATGGTTTTGCATCGGGTGTTAATCCAAATGGAGGTACCCGTATCAACTTCCCGGCAAATGATCTGACAGTAGAAAAGACCAAAGACCTGTTTTCAACAATCGTTACCATGCAGATTCCTACTATCGTAGATGCATCCATTTCGTTCTTCACAGGTGGAAATGGAAATATTGGAAACAATGGACAAAATGCCAATATTCAGAAATTGATTGTACTGTTATTACAGGGTGATTACAGACAGTTTTTGGATGCAAATGGACAGGTATCATTACCTTCAAACTGGTTTTCATACTATGAAGATGCTGTCGCATTCAATAGTAATTTAACTGGGGTGCATGATTTCATACTTAGTTATTACAGATATCATAGTAGTCAGAGCTCCATTGTAAATTCTAACTTTGCGACCATGGGATTATGTACCAATACCATGGGTGATACTGGCTTTGAAGAAGTATTATCAGAAATTATGACAGAAAATGATTTCAGATCTGCTGATACGGGCTCAGGATATGCACAGTTAGATACTGGTATCAACTTTGGTCGTGCAATCCGTCATATTATCAACTATACATCGCAGCGAGTTGTGATCCAAAAAACATCTCTTCGTGTATTGGAGATTCAGCCAAATACACCTGTATCAAATTCTAAGGATGATGAACTTACCAAGGAAATTGTAAGCAGCTGGGTTGGAGGAGATATTTCTGCGGATAATATTACCATTGATACTATGACAATCCATGAATTTGTAGGTCATATTGAAGATTTAAATTCCATTTATGATTTGATCTACATTGGTTCAGATGCAACAAGTTTTAACCATGAAACAGTAAATGCTTCTTATGTACAAGTAACTTCTAAGACACAAACAGAATATGTTAAATTATATAATCTTGCATATAACAGATGGGATTATGTTCGTGTAGGAGACCCTATTTACAATTATACAGAATATACCACTGTAACAGCACGTACTGCTGGTAGAGAGTATGTTACTAGAGATACCACAGGAGCGAATCCAACCGTTATTGTGGGGACTTCTTCAACACCAGTTAAATATTACTATACAAAGTATATTGATAAACCGGATATTACGCGAGTAAACAATGCACTGGTATATAATAATGGAATTGTTACCATCAGACCAGGTGCTCTAGCAGGTAATTCAAGTCAGCAGGCTGCAACATATATCCCATTGACATCACAGTATCGAACAGAGGGTCAGGGCGGTGTTATCCCGGTTTACAATGATCAGTCCATGAGAGGAATGATCTATACCAATATTGGTGATGTAACCAATGTTTATGGAGCTGGTGGTGGAAATATTCTTTCTGGTATTTTGCGTACAGACTGGAGAAATGGTCAGATTGGAACCAGCCAAAATGATCTGGTAAACAGCTGGGTTCGTTATGCAGGTTATGACCTGTCCATGGAAAAATATAATGCATTGATGGACTTTGTGGATGCTTCATATCCAATAGTAGTAAGCAGCAGATTATATGGAACAGATAACGATGGAAACCGTTGCGTTGATCAAACAACAGTAGATAATTCATCTTATATGTACGACTTTTTGAATGCTACTTTGAAAATGGGTAATGTGGTATCGACCACAGATGTCTCAGATGGTGCCAACAGTAAGTTTAGATTCTATGTCAATAGACCAAAGCTCGTGCTCACCATTAAGAGCTATGGACCAAATGATTCATTGAATGCATCAGATAATAGTGGTGGTATTGTTCATCAGTTAAGTAAGTCGGATGATGGTAAATTTGTTTTATATTATGAGTTTGAACTGGAAAACTTAGGTGCTGTTTCTACAGATACACTATATACCCTTCGATTATTCTTGGATACCAATGCAGATGGTAAATTCTCGGAAGCTTATGAGGAATTGGAAGGTATTGTGATTACAGAAAAGGATTCTGGAGCGACAGTTTCTTACAATGCTATTAAAACAAATAAAACGTATGTCGCAAAAAGAGAACTTCCAGCGTCTTATGATGGTGTGTTAACCTGGGATCTTCAGGTGGAACAAAATAAGAACGCAATGATCAGATGTTCTGAGGAAGGCTATACCAAGATTTTGAATGGCCGAACTGCTGAGATTAAGATTTTGCAGATCATGAAGAGTACAGATAATAATGCTAACCTGAATCTGCAGTGGGCAATTGGAACTGCCAATGATAATGGTTCCAATACAGATCCTGTTTATCAGGTATATCATTCATTGGTATATGGAACCAAGGGAAGGACTCTTACGGTTAGAACTGCGGCAGGAAATGAAAGTCTGTATGTGGCAGGGAATGGTATCAATGATGATTATCATTTAAAGATTGAAAGTATCACAACTGATGAGTATGCAAGACGCTATGCCAATAAAACTTTAAATCTGGATCAGTATGATATGTTGATCTTAGGTTTTTCAGATATGTATCAGGATATTAAGGCTGATAGTCTTTATGGTGATGGCGGTTTGATCGATTTCATTGAAAGTGGAAAGAGTGTACTTTTTGCACATGATACTACTTCCTTCTGGCAGTATGATACTTACTGGTCATATTATATGAACAGATATATCAGAAACTACGTAGGTATGGATACCTATGGTGTAACCATGGCTTATACCAAACAGGTTGATGATTGGCAGTACTACGATGTATTACGTTCTGGTTATGGTTTTTCTAAACCGGCAACCACAACTGAAAAATGTTTGTGGAATCTTCTTTATCCAACCAAGGATGCAAATGGAAGATATAACTACAATACAAAGAATATTGCATTTAAACCAGGAAGTAATAGAACCAGAACAGTTCCAGAGGTACAGGGATTTGCGATTCAGCCAATTGTACGATGTCGTGTGACTAGTGATCAGTGGGCGTGGATCAATGATACTTCTTATAGGAATTACTACAATTTCCATCCAAATTATAATACTGCATACAATGGAATGGATAGAACAAACTATGTTCAGCAGATCAACAAAGGTCAGATTACATCTTATCCATATAAGTTGGATTCCTTCTTCTATGTGCCGCAGACGCATGGCCAGTATTATTCATTGGACATGAACGCAGATGATGATGAAGATGGAGAAACTGATGTAGTAGTTTGGTATACCTTAACAAACAGTGGATCAGGTTACTATAATGTTGGTGGTAATGATTGTTTGAATAACTACTATATTTATAACAAAGGTAACGTTACCTATACTGGTGTAGGTCATAGTGGTAAATCTGTATCTGTTATGGAGGCAAAATTATTCATTAATACCATGGTTGCAGCTTACAATGCAGGTACAAGAGATATCAAACTATCGATTACAGACAAAAATGGTAATCCGGCAACTACCTTATATGAATATGTAGATTTGGAAAATCAGTTGTACTTTACAGAGGATGTTCAGAGAATCTACTTTACTTATAATGATCCTAACATTGTTAAGACTAACAAAAACGGTGCAGTTAGCTTTTATATGACCAAAACAGGTAATTCCAATGTTCCAGCTAGTATTACAGAAAATGGTGTGACGTATCACTTAAAGGAATCTACTGTAACAATTCCTGATAGTGCACGAACGAAGCTGTATTCACCAGCAAATGGTATTACCATTGATGCAAGATACAAACAGGATTATTATGTTCTTGCTCAGACCAAGGAAGGCGATTATCAGTATGTTTCTATGGCTGAATTGTTTGAAAAAACATCCTTGTATCGTTGTGACCAGTTTGGTTTCTATCCAAACAGGTTAGATGATTCCAGCGGACAGAATTACTGGTATGTAAGGTGCTTTAACTGGAATACCTCTGCATTTGAGATCATTCCATTGGTTGATCAGGCTAGCGCAGGCAATGCATGGTGGAAAGCATCTATTGTTCCACATTTATATACGGAAACCATTACAACAAGTGGTAAAACACAGGTGATCGAATTCACAGATATGGTTGTCAGACGTAAGTCAGATGATTCAATTGTAAGTTATGGTGATATTGGTGCAACAAGCAGCAAATTCCCTTATGATGAAATGAAGAATAAAGAATTTGCAATCCTTTCACCAGATCAGATCTATTATATTGAAATACCATTGAATGCACTTCGTGAGGCAGGTATTATTTCATATGATATTACCAAAAATGATATGATCATTGGTGTATTGCCGTACTACTCAACTGTAAACAAATTTACAAATGCTAAGAAGTTTAAATACGGAAATCTAACCTATCAGTCAGTCAACTATGCATCCGTAAATATCTTCGATCTTGATTAAAAGAAGCTGGGGCAGATGTCAAATCTGCCCCGTTTTTTGGGTTTTTGACACTCTAATCTTGATAGGAAAGTTCTCCGAAATTACCTATCAAATAAAAAGGTCCGCGATGGATCGCACCTCGCGGAGAGGAAGGTAATGCTACGCATACCGCTCGGGCGCGAAGTGTGTGCGAGCACACACTTTGTTCCGAATATAGAAATGTATAATGTATAAAAATGACTGAAAACCGTAAAAACTCAGATTTTATGCGGCTTTCAGGGGTGTCTGAAACGTTTATGGATAAACGCTATTTCCAAAAAATGGAAATTTCTATAGGCATTTGTTACAAAATGATTACGCATCCATTGCTGTTTTGATACATTTTTTACATATGTTTTTACTTAATTACCTTCAAATTCTATAAAATGGGTGGAGTTTTACAAAAAATTTGGGCAATGTTTTACATTTACACGTTCCTTTTCGGCATGATAACATGTGGACTCATAGGAAAGGAAAGTGCATATGAAGAAATTAGCAAGAACAACCGTAACTGTTATTTTTATGCTTGTAATGATTATTACATCCATATCTGTAGAAGCGAAGGAAGCATCTACTAATAACTTTGCAAATCATTATCAAGTGTCATATGAGGCAGTCAATACGGAAATATCCATTGAGAACTTAACGGATAGTTCTTATGAAGACTATTCAGAAAATGTAACTGTAAACGAAGATGAATCTATGATGATTACTCCTGCTGGAACAGGAAGTATATATTTTGAAACATATTATGAAGATTATCCATTTCTTGCATTAGCGGACTGTAGGACAATCGGAAGTGTAAATCTGGATGCAGATTTTCAAAGATATGTTTATGAGACAGCAATCAGCTATGGATTAAATCCTTATGTTGTATTTGGTTTGATCGAAAGAGAATCAACCTATCAACCTGATGCTGTAAATGGTTCTCACAAAGGACTTATGCAGATCACTGCGAAATACCAGAAGCAAAGAATGGCAGAGTTGGGCTGTACAGATTTATATGACCCATACCAGAATGTTTTGGTGGGATGTTCCTATCTTGCAGAACTTTTGGTAACCTCTGATGGAAACTATGAACTTGCGTTGATGTACTACAACGAAGGTAATAAGGCAAAAGGAAAGTATTCAAGAAAGGGCGCAAGCTCTTATGCGAAGTACATTTTAAGACGTGCAGATGAGATGGTTATAGAAATCAGTCAGAATGCATATTATGCGTATGAAAATCCTGCTGAGGAATCAGGTTTGTAAAAAAAGTGCTTGACAGTAGTATATAAATATGCTTTAATTGAGAAAAGTTGAAACAGAAAAAGCTATGACGAGAATAAGTAATAAAAGGTCAAGACTTTACAGAGAGTTGCCGGTTGCTGAGAGGCGCATTGTTTTCTTTTATGAATACATCTTTGAGCTGCACACCGAATGCAAGGAATTGCTAGTAGGCTGTGACGGGTTGGTATCCGTTAATTGTACTGAAGTGTTGATTGACACTTACTGAGGCAGATGGTGTGAGCTGTTTGCGAACAAAGGTGGTAACGCGAGATTATTATAGACCTCGTCCTTTTTAGAAAGGACGGGGTCTTTGTTTTTGTCTATTTCAACAAATTTTTTTATGACAGAGGGAGACAGATATGAAAGAATTATTCAACTTAATGAGCTACAGACCGGGAGTAAAGGTTGTAGATGCAACTTTAAGAGATGGTGGATTGGTAAATGATTTTTATTTTTCAGATGAATTCGTAAAGGCATTGTATGAAACAAACTTAAAAGCTGGTGTGGATTACATGGAAATGGGCTACAGAGCAGATAAGACAATGTTTGATGTAGATAAATTTGGTAAATGGAAATTCTCAAACGATGATGATATCTTAAAAGTAATCGGTGGTGAAAAGAACGATGCATTAAAGCTTGCTTTGATGGCAGACGTAGGACGTTGTGATTACAAGAATGACATTCAGGATAGAGCAAACAGCCCAATCGATCTGATCCGAGTTGCTACTTACTTACATCAGATCCCAACAGCAATCGATATGATCGAAGATGCTAAGAAAAAAGGCTATGAAGTAAGCTGTAATATTATGGCTATTTCAGGTGGACAGGAAAGCGATATTAAGGTTGCACTTGATATGATCGGGCAGTCTCCAGTAGATGTAATCTATATCGTAGATAGCTATGGTTCTATTTTCCCAGAAGAAATGGGACGAGTTGCTAATTTGTTTGGCGAATTTGCAGCAAAATACAACAAGAAACTTGGTATTCATGCTCATGATAATCAGAGACTTGCTTTTGCTAATACAATCGAATGTGTTGGTGATGGCGTAGATTACTTAGATGCTACATATGCAGCTATGGGACGTGGAGCTGGTAACTGTGCAATGGAATTATTACTTGGTTTCTTAAGAAATCCAAAGTACAATACATACCCAGTATTCAAATTTATCGAACAGTACATGAACCCAATGAAGGAACAGGGTATTGTTTGGGGATATGATCTTCAGTACTTATTAACTGGTATTATGAATCAGCATCCAAGAACTGCAATCGCTTATACTTCAGAGAAGAGAAAAGATATTACAGAATTCTACAAAGAGGTTATGAGCCAGGAGTGAAATGAATCCTACAAGCCGGGAGAGGATTGTTAGGAAAAAATGTGGAGGAATTGACAATGAAATTATATGATGAATTAGTTGCCCGTGGGTTGATCGCCCAGGTTACAGATGAAGCTTTGATCAGAGAGTTGATCGATAATGGTAAAGCAACATTTTATATTGGGTTTGACCCGACAGCAGACAGCTTACATGTAGGTCACTTCATGGCACTTTGCTTAATGAAGAGATTACAGATGGCTGGTAACAAGCCAATCGCTTTGATCGGTGGTGGTACAGCTATGATTGGTGATCCATCGGGTAAATCCGATATGCGTCAGATGATGACAAAGGAAACAATCAATCACAACGTTGAATGCTTCAAAAAGCAGATGAGCCGTTTCATTGATTTTTCAGATGACAAGGCTATGTTAGTTAACAATGCTGACTGGATCTTAGATTTGAATTACATGGATGTTTTACGCGATATAGGACCTCATTTCAGTGTTAACCGTATGCTTGCAGCAGAATGTTACAAACAGCGTATGGAAAGAGGCTTGACATTCCTTGAATTTAACTACATGATCATGCAGTCATACGACTTTTTACAGTTGTTTGAGCGTTACGGCTGTAACTTACAGTTTGGTGGAGATGATCAGTGGTCTAACATGTTAGGTGGTACTGAACTCATCCGTCGTAAACTTGGTAAAGATGCTTCTGCTATGACAATTACATTGCTTCTTAATTCAGAAGGTAAGAAGATGGGTAAGACTGTATCAGGTGCTGTATGGCTTGATCCAGAAAAGACTACACCATACGATTTCTACCAGTACTGGAGAAATGTAGGGGATGCCGATGTATTGAAATGTATCAGAATGCTTACATTCTTACCACTTGAACAGATTGATGAGATGGACAAATGGGAAGGAAGCCAGTTGAACCAGGCGAAAGAAATCTTGGCTTACGAATTAACTAAGTTAGTTCATGGTGAAGAAGAAGCCGAAAAAGCACAGAAGGCAGCAAAAGAGATTTTTGCAGGTGCAGGAAACTCAGAAAACATGCCATCAGTAACTTTAGAGGATGCTGACTTTACAGACGGTTCTATCGATATCATTTCTATTCTTGTTAAGGCTGGTCTTGCTGCAACCCGTTCGGAGGGACGTCGTGCCGTTGAACAGGGTGGTGTTACTGTAAACAATGAAAAGGTAACAGACTTTAAGACTACTTACACAGTAGAGGAAATGAAGGCTGAAGAGCATATCGTTAAGAAGGGCAAGAAGAACTTCAAGAAGGTGCTTGCTTAATAGATTGAGGCTATCTTACAATACTGTAAGATGGTCTCTTTTTTGTAAGTCGATTCCATGGAGAATATAGAAATGGAATAGAAGAAATATTTAACAGCGCAGCAAATGGAATTGATCTTGAGGATAATGGAGATACAGCAAAGAGAAGAATATGTTATTCTTTGATTTATAGCTTATGCTAGAGTTGAAAGAAAGCCTTTGCAAGAAATTGAAAGACCGTCTTTGAAAGAAATACTTGGCAGATTTCCTTTTTGGTTATACAATATAATATAGTTTTTTGAGATAGAAAGCCATGCAATCCTGCATGGCTTTTCATATGACGAGTATGATGCCTATATAGATTATGAAGGAATTTATGCGGATCTTTCAATCGTTATAGGCGTTCTTGAATGAGAGAGGCAGAGGAAATGAGCGAATTTACAAAGTGGGTTTCCTGTTGGGGAAATGCAACATCCATTATAGATCAGACAGCTACAACTTACAGCAAAAATCTGACATTACGATATCCTGTTTTTATGGTGTTTTCAGGCAGCAGGCTTCGTTTTCGTTTTTCGAATCTGACAGGTACAGAACCTGTAATGATAAAAGCAAATGTGGCAAGAACAGGAAAGTCTGTTGGTGAAACAACGGATGTTGTGCATACCATATGCAATGAGATAGATCCAGAAACCAGCCGGGATATAACAGTGGATGGGAAACTCTCGTTTGAGATTGCACCTGGCTGCGAGGTGGTTAGTGATGAGATTTCCTTTGCAGTAGTCGCTGGAGAATCCGTTTGTGTAAGCATGTATTTGGAAGGGTATACCCAGATGAATGCAGGAGTTTTGATTACTGGTCCATTGTCAAAGGGTTTCTTTGCATATGGGGATTATCAACACAGCAAAGAATTACCGATGGATCTTACCAGAAGCACCAATTGGTTCTACTTTTTAAACACCATTGATGTATATACAGAAGACCATAACAAAGCCATTGTATGTTTTGGGGATTCTATTACAGCTCAGGACTGGCCAGATTATCTTAGCCTTTTACTATGGGAGAATGGCCGCCGAGATACTGCAGTGATTCGTAGAGCAGTCAGTGGAACAAGAATCTTAAGACAGTATGACTGCATTACATATGCTGCATATGGCTTAAAGGGAGAAACAAGATTCCCAATAGAAATCAATGTTTCAGGAGCGGATTCTGTAATCTTACAGCATGGAATCAATGATATCATTCATCCTGTTGGAACTAATGTCAATCCTTTCAGACCAATGTCTGATTTTCCTACAGCGAAGGAAATGGAAGATGGCGTGACAAAGTTATATATTGAACATGCTAGAAAGTTAGGATTAAAAGTATATGGTGGTACATTGTTACCTATTTTAGGATGGAGAACCTATGCAGATTTTCGAGAGGAATTGAAGAATACTTATAATGACTGGTTAAGAACAACAGAATTATTGGACGGCTGCGTTGATTTTGATAAGGCAGTAAGAGACCTTAAGGATCCAAGAAAATTTGCAGAAGGATATGACAGTGGTGATCATTTACATCCATCTGTAAAAGCATATAAGAGAATGGCAGAAGAAGTTGCTAAGATGATTATTTTTGATGTATCGTAAGTATGCTATGTTTTTGGGGAATAATGAATAAAATATGTCGTCTGTCGCTTTTGGCATGCTGATTGTCGTATTACGTATTATTTTTTTGCAGTGTTTGATATAATTATTAATGTAGTTTATGGTTTATATTTAAGGATTAAGAAAGAAAATAATATGAATACAATTAAATATGATGGAAATAAGGTGTCTGCTTCAGCGGATAATATTAAACAAATTATTAAAGATGTAAAGAGATTGAGCGATTCTGTATCTGCTGTTTCAACTCAATTGGGAATGATGGGAAATTCTGCGGACATCGTTAAACAGAAAATGCTGAGTATGCATGATGAAATATTACAGGAAGCAGTTATGATGGAATCCTTGCATTCAGCTTTATCAAAAATAGTCACTCTTTATGAACAGACTGAGAAAAGGATAGCAGATGGAGCAAATTCTTCAGCAGATTATATAGCATCTGCATTGGGGAGAAAGTTTGCCGATATTGTTAGTAACTCACCAAATTATAGTGGAAGTGCGTATACTTTGCTTGATCTGTTACATGATATGTACATGAAGAGTCAGATTGAAGCATTAAATGAAAAATATACTCAGGATGATTGGGATAATGCAACAGAGGATGAACGAAAAGAAATGTTGAATAATTATATTCATGATTTGTATGCAATCCTCGGAGTTGATGTTGGAGATTTACAATTTAAAGAGATGTCAGCACCGCCTGGATATGTAAAAAATGGTGGTTATCAACCAGATAGTAAATATATTGCATTAAATCAAGATATTGTAAATGGAAATATAAATTATTCATTGGATAAAATAAAAATGATCCTAATTCATGAAACTCGTCATGCATATCAGCATGCAGTTGTTGATAATCCAGAGAATTTCAAAGTATCTGCTGAAACTCGAGAGCAATGGAAAGAGAGTATTGATAATTATCATAATCAACAGGGATATATGGATTTAGGATACGATAAGGAAGAAGCTTATCAGCTATATAAAGATCAAAGAATAGAACAAGATGCTAGATGGTTTTCAGGAGATGTTGTATAATGAAAAAAGTGATTATAGTAGTAGGATTAACCTTTTGTATGGTAGGTTGTGGAAAAGAAGTTCAAAAGAGCAATGTTGTAGCTTCGTCAGAACAGATGGATGTAGTTGGTGCAGAAAGTATTGAGGAATCTGAGACTCCTTTTCAGGCTGAAAAGGAAGTCGGAGGCCA
>JAZQQB010000090.1:0-38108 GCA_045628865.1 Lachnospiraceae bacterium
AAACCGCCTGTTCAAGCGCAGTGAAAACCGGGGCTGGAGACTTGACTATTTGCAACTATTCAGAGCCATGCAAATTTTCATAAATTTGCGAATCATGTTTACATGAATGAGCACAATTTTGAAAATTTATATGGCGAAGTAACCACATGAGCAAAAGGAAAGCTGCAAAGCAGCGATTTTGCGAATGGGGTTCTGAATAGTTACGAATTTTCTTATAGAAAATACTTAAAGAGTCTGAACAGCTACGTTAATTTTATTATACATATCCAATTTCATTTGCGTTCAAAATGCGACGAACAGCACATGAACTTGGATGAACGACATATTTTAAGAAAGGATGTATTTGTTCAGAAGTAGCCATAAACACTTGCTGTTTATGGCGTAAGAATATGATTCAATAGCAAAAATGCCATTGCGAAGCAATTTTAAATGCATTTTTGCTTCGTAATTATGAGGGTACTGAATAATTACGAAAGGTTTTATCTCAGTGGGTCGTACACGGAACAAAGTGTGTGCTCGCACACACTTCGCACCCGAGCGGAATGCGTAGCATTATCTTCCTCTCCGCGAGGTGCGATTCACCGCGGAGCTTTTATTTCATAGGAAATTTGAGGAATTTCCTATGAAATAAAGGGCTGATCAATTCTGATCAGCCCCATCTTATCATCCTATAAACAACTGCTATTTTGTTTCAAAGGGTTTTACCTTATTGATTCCTTCACGCAACTGCTTCTCAAATTCAAATCTCTCTTCCCCCTGATAACCAAGTGCGTAAATTCTTTCGATATCTTCATGATTAAAAACGATCATTGCATCACGACCGCCAAATCCTTCTGGATAAATACATCCTGCATAATCAAAAATCTGATCAGCCTTTTCTTTTCCTCTCTTAGCATATCCTAAGATCATGATTCTTTTATTCGCTCCAATCAATCTAACAATTGATCCAACTGGTAATGTACGTTCAAACATCTTTCCATCCTCTATTCTTTCACTCTATTTTTCTTCTGCTTCCTCTGTTTCGGCGCTCATGCTTAAAATCTTTTTCTTTAAATCCTCAGCCTGCTCACTCAAAGCTCTTAAGTATGCATGTGTTTCTGTATCCTGATATCCCATATATAAGATACCCTCTACATTCTCCTGATCAAACTGAAAGACAATAGAAGAATCTGCACATCCCTCTGGATATGGATAACCAAAATAATCTCTAACAACACCTTCCTGATCTGGCGCTTTCGCAAGATATCCACTTACCATCATTGGCTTTTTGCCACCTTTTAACATTACTATTGTTCCTAATGGAAAAAATTCCTTTGTCATTTCCTTACCTCGCTAAAATCATTATTTTTAATTATCATAAAATCGTTCTGATTCTAAATAGCAACAATCATATTCCAAAATCAATAACCAGTTATATCATATCATTTTTGCAGCTTTATTGCTAGTCACTTTCTACATAACTAAATGCTTTCACTATTTTACTTTTTCAATCAACCCGCCTGCTACAAGAACTCCACTAATTGTTCCATTGGAATTGGTTTTGAATATTTATAGCCCTGTAAGAACTGGGCACCCATACCAATACAGCGGTTCTCATCTGCTTCATTCTCTATTCCTTCAAACAGAATTCTAAAGTTTGTGTCAGCGAAAATGGATGACATGGTTCCTACAATTTTCTCTGCATTGCCACCCTTAGCCGCCATAATAGTCATAGAACGATCAAACTTGATAATATCAAACGGAAGCTCCATGATTCGTTCAAAATTAGAATAACTTGTTCCAAAATCATCCAAATAGAATTTAATCCCTAGCTCACCTAATTCATGCATAACGGCCTTGATACTGTCAAATTCCTTCTCATTCTGACCCTCTGTCAGTTCAATGGCTATCTTATCAAATGGAATGTCATTAGCCGCAATAATTGTCTTAATCTCACTTACAAACTCCGGAATCAAAAGTTCTTCAATGTTAAAATTCACAGATACCCTTGTGATTCTTTTTCCATCATCCAGAATTTTTTTAATCTGTTGACAGGTCTTATTTAAAATGATCTTACTCATTTCATGAATATATTCAAACTCCTCTGCGATTGGAATAAACTGATCAGGAAAAACCAGCCCAATCTCAGGAAGTTTTAAACGCATCAGTGCCTCTGCCGTACTAAACTTATGTGTCTTATTACTATAAACCGGCTGACAATACACAAGAACTCTCTCATCATTTAAATCTTTTTTCACATAAATATCATACAACTCATTCAAGATATCCTTATATCGCAGGAATGACTTAATATCATTTTCCTTTTCCATATGGATAGAATTAATCTGCATGCTCTTTTCCAAATAAAGATCGTAAGTGAGATAATCATCCCCAGAATGCAAATCTGCATTGGAGTGTATGATCACAATCTTATAATCAATCTGATATTTTTCATAAAGCTGTTTAAAATCTCTCAGCAAAACCTGCATCTTTTCTTTGGCATCCTTATTCAGGTCATCCTTATAGATCATTACCAATTTTTCATCACGAAGTCTAAAGGTAATCGGTTCACGAAAATACTTTTCATTAAAATGGAAAAAATCCAATGCCAGCTCATCCATCTTATGGATATACATATGTTTCAGGTATAAATAAATGCAGGTAAAATCCCTTCTTCCCATATCCTTTACATACGAATCAAAAGCTTTCGCATCCAACGTTCCCGTATCTGGATCATAGGAATTGTAATGGAACATAAACATAGATGCTATGATTGGGAACGAATATGTAATACATGTATAAGAACAATTACCATGATAAAGTTGTATCAGAACAACCGACAAGGATAGAACCATTGTGGATAAAAAGGCAATATTCATCTTCGTAATAAACCTATTTTTATAGACGAGCAACGTTAATAAAATCAGTATTCCATAAAAAATGTACGCATACATAAATACTGAAATGCAATTGGACAAAAAAACAGCCCTTCCATATTCCTTCTTATATCCGACATGGTAAATAGGATATGCAATGATCAGAAAAACAAAAAAGGTAAAACTGATCCATAATATCATCTTCGAGATTCTGGCACTCTTTGCTTCCATATTTAACAGAAGTCGCAAATACACATTAAACAGAACCAATAACAGGATCAAAATTATATAAGATACATTGTAAATTACATAAAAAAGATGGTCATTGTTACAAATCTGATATGTCTCAATCAAATATTCAGCCACACGTACAGTACTAACTGCCATAAGCAAAAAATTACACAGAACAAATATTTGCGAAGTTGCTTTTTTGGATATATAAGAAGATCTCATTAAAATAATGCAAATAATACACAGGGATATTGTGCAAATATCCGCATAAGGTGTATAAGGAATAGAACCATCAAATGAAAACATATGACGCCTCCTTCGGTAATATTATATACAATTTTACCACTTTTCACACTATTTTGTAAACCAACATCGTTTTACTGACAATTCAAATACTTTATTTCAAATTATCTCTTTGTAGTACTATTCTTTTGTGCTGCAGCAGCTGCAGCAGCCTGCTGTTCTGCTAATCTTCTTGCCTCTTCAGCTCTGGCCTGAGCCTCTCTCTCCTCAGCAATTCTCACTGCTTCCATTTCTGCATTATATACATTCTGTGCAATGGTTCGAATGGTATCTGCTGTTCTCTGAATGTTGTTTGCAGAAGTCTGGATCTGTCCGGCAATTTCGTTACCCTTTTGCACATACATTGTGGAACTGCCTGTTGCAGACCATACATTTGGAACGCCTTCCAAAGTAGAAGATAAATTTCCAGATACATTCGATACACTGTTGGCTATATTTTCCAATTCATTCGCCTTTGATTTGGCGAGATTAAAATCCATTTCAATGGCTGATCTTGATTTCACGCTCATTCCTCCCTATTACACTAAAACAAAATATCTCCAGGTAATTCTTCTACGATGCTTTCAATCGTAAGCTCCGTAGATGTATATTGCTGTGCAATTGTAACAAGATCCACAGGGTGCTCATTTAATCTTGCAAAAACGGTTTCTTCATTTTCTGCAAGATCTGTATACATCTTTCTATGATAGTCACCTGCTTCACCAATCCAGTACGCACCAGTTTTGGTCATAAGTCTTTCCAATTCATTAAACTGTGCCTGCATAGTCGCAATCTTATTTTTCACTTCCTGGGCTTTGGTTGTCAATTCCTCAGGAGTTACCTTCAATTCAACATTACCAAGACCTGCTACTCCACTCCCTACTTCTGTACCAAGTGCCATACAGCATTCTCTCCTTTCTAATCAAACAAAACATTTCTGCTTACAAAGCATGAAGCATCAAACTTTGATCAGATTCACCTGTTCCTCTACAGCGCCAGCACATTTGATATAAAGTGCATTGGCATTAGTCATACTTTCCGTAACACCATCCACAGCCTGACACAAACTCTCAAACATTTCTCGATCAGTCAAAAACTGCTGATTAAAAGCACTGTTCGCACTACCATCCCACATCTGATCCAACTCTGCTATTGCATCAAATGCTTCCTGCATAGCTTTTCTAGCCAATGCCACAGTTGTTTCAAGGGATTCGATATCTTTTCCCAATGTGTCCATGTTCACTTCAATATTCATAAGCTGTCCTTTCCTCATTAAACAACGTTAGACGCAGTTACTGATCATACCAGAATTAACTTTGTTCCATCTTTGATTCCACAATCTTCCAGGGATTTGTTTCTGCTCAGCACTGATTGATCAGAATACTGACACAATAAAATATCCCCTTTTTCTCCGCTTAAGCTACAATGCTCCTTCTGGCAAATCATTTCCACGATTTCTTCTAAAACCAGACTGATAGGCACTGTTTCATCCAGATTAAAATCATATGTCTTATTCACTGCCGGTACATTCACATCTACAAAAATCACTTTTGGATTCCTCCTATTCCGTCAACAACTGAAAGAAATTTTTGGGATTATATCTAACATACGTATCCTCAACGTCTTCCACCATTTTTCTTCTTTCCATAATCCGCTTTACAACAATCCAATAATTATATGGATGTCTCACAACGATAAATTGCTTCTTAGCATAAATCTCACTATCTTCATCCAAATCAAATAGAGTAAAGGTTCCCAAAAAACGCTTTTCCCTACCAGGATTAAAATAATATTCTAAAAATTCTTCCTCCGTCTGGATTTCAATCAAATCACTGGCGATCAAAGGATCTGGCAAAAATCCTCTTTCTCGAAGTTCTCTATAAAATTCATCTGGCTCAATCACACCAAATCTAAGAGTATCCTTATCATTGGTACTCACCTGCATAAAAATGATCTTCTCTCCATAAAAGAATGTTGTATTCTGTAACTGTGCATCCACATCCTCAATAGAAATCACCCTTCTGGCTAATTTCATATTTTTTATGATAGTCTGATATGGTTCTAAAAGAGTAAATCCGTTCTCTGTTTTTTGTAAAATTTCACGTTCTACCATATCATGAATGGTCAGCATCAGCTGGCTCTCACTAGCCTCTGTTTCTGGCGTAATTCCAAATACCCGAGTCATCTTTGCAGCCTTGCAAAGAATCATCAGTTCCTGTATATTCAAAAAAAGAATATCCTCCACGTTTGTCTCCTCTCCGATCTGCATTCTCAGCTTAAGCCATTTTCTTAATACTCTTAAACTGTGACTTATAGCTTCTGGAAAGCGGTACAAAAATATCATTGTTCATAATAATCTCACTCTGCGAAATATGTACCTCTTCGATATTATCCACATTAACCATATAACTTCTATGACATCGAGCAAAGTTCTCTGGTAATAATTCTTCTAATTCTTCTAATGTTCCATAAAAAGGTATTTCCTTTTTGAGCAATCGAATATAGATTTTTTTGTCTCTGGACTCTAAATAATAAATCTGATGGTAAGGAATCTGCACCTTACCCTCTCTTGTGTCAAAGGAAAACACCTCTTCCTGTTGCCCTAAATGATTCTCATCCATATATTTGTGAATCATATCGATCCATTTTTCCTTTAAATCCTTCCTCTCGAAAGGCCTTAGAATCAAGGAGGATGCAAGAATATCCGGTCTGACATAATCCATCGGAGACATGCTGGTATCTGCAATCAGCATCAATAGCATATTGCGGTATTCTTTTCGTATGTTACTTAAGCGATCCAGACTTCCATTCTTCGTGACATCAAAACAACCCATTTCAAGCTGTGGCTGGTCCTCCAAAAATTTTTCCAACTCCTTTAAGGTTTGAAAACAATTGGTAGTCCATTCTTCCTTGGTTGACATCATGGTCGCATCAATCGTTGAATCTTTGATTATTTCAAGTTCTTCTTTTTCCTGACTGTATGCCAAAATTGATATCATGGATAAACTCCATTTCTTATTTTAGTATGCAAGGGGCAGTAGATACTGCCCCCAAAAATTAACCCTTTACAAGTGGTATTACTACCTTCGCAACGCTATCCTCATTACCCGCTGGCAGCATCGCAAGACCTGGTTTTTGTGGTTTTCCCTGTTCCACAAATGAGAAGTTAGAGAAATCCATATAACGCATGTTGGTGATACTACCACCAAGATGCATACCTGTTTTGTAGCTAACAAGACCTTCATACAACTTAATACCAAGAAGTGATGATAACTGGTCTTGATTGATTGTTCCAAAGAAGAAGATATTATGGAACTTACCTTTATCTGCAATATTCTCAAGGAACGGTTTGATATCCATAACGCCCTCTGTCTTCTTCTGTACAGACTGTACAAAGGTTACGATATCAGAGAATATGATAAAATATGGATCTGATTTAGCCTGTTCTTCGAAAATTTCAATTTCTTCCTTACCTGCTGTAATGAGTTCTCTCTTGATAACATTACGACGTTTGAACTCAGGCAATAAATCCTGGAAAAACTGTGCCTGATCCTTTACATTATCAATGTACTGAGCACCAACTGCATCTGCTGTAGGTTTCAAATCAGAAGCACCATGTTCAATTACAACAACCTTTGCATTTGGCTTCTTTGCAGCACTTCGAATAATTGTCTTCATAACATTTGTCTTACCAGTTCTTGCCTTACCAGATACCATGTAAATAAATGTCTTAGCAAGATCGACACTGTATACATCTGCAGAACTTAAATCGTAACCAAGTGGCAGCTTCTGAGGATCTGCCTGTGCCATAGAAACCGAACCAAGTTTTTCGTATTCTGACCAAATTGGTTTCTCTGGAATAACTGGAATTTCTCTTGCAAATGGTCCTTGCCAAGCGTTTGCCATCTTTTTACAGATTGCCTTAATCTTCTCAATTCGATCAAAGTCATTATCTGCTTCTAACGCAAGAGCTGTCTGGTATTCAAGTGCAACCTCACCAACAAGTGCAAGACCACGACCCTTGATATTGCTTTCAGGTAATGTATCAATATGGTTCTTACGAAGTACATCCTGATAAGCATATTTATCTGTCATCTGTAAACATACTGCTGTCTTAATGTTATTGGCAACCTTATTAGGAATTTCTGCGTTGGAGAAGTTTCCACCAGATAATGCAAGATAGATACCATATCCAACACCTTCCTTAGAAAGACGGATCAGTTTATCATCATATTTACCATCTGTCTTTTCTCTAAATGCACCTACATTATCGATTGCAATGATAATAGCAGGTACTTTTACACCATTTACCTGTACGTATTGTGAATAGTTACCACCTCTAAACATCTTCTTTCTTTCATCAATGATCACTTCTATCATATGGAAGAATTTAGAGATCATCTCTGTATCATCTTCATACATAACACCGCCCACATGAGGTGCCCCTTCAAAACAGCTAAGCATCTTTGAACTAAAGTCAAGTGCATAGATATTGATCCAGTCTGGTGAATATTTATGGATCATTCCATAAAGTAATGTCTGTAAGAAGCTACTCTTACCACAAACAATTCCACCACAAACTGCGAGGTGACCATCCTCTGAGAAGCTTAGATAAAGTGGCATCTGTGCCTGGTTAACAGGATCATCACAGAAACCGATTGGAAGTGTAAGATTCCAATTCTTCTCATTGCAATGCCAGTTTTTACCGTCAAAAATATTGTTAGAATATCCGGCAAGATCATCTAAGTACATAACCTCTGGAAGAAGTGGCATCCACAACTGCATCTGATCCCGATAGCCCTCTTTCTTGGCAACCTGACCAAGATATTCGATAACGGCATCTAACTGTGTCTTATTCTTCACTTCTGGAAGTTTCTTACGCATTTGATCTGCAAGTACACCAATCTTAGTTGCTGCTGTTTCCATATCAAGGCCTTCTTCAGCTGCAACAATGGAAAGCACCGATAAGAAATCTTCTACACGATGTCCATTATAATCAGAATAAGGATACTCAATCTTTGCTCTTTCAATAGCTTCAAAGAACAATGGAACTCTTCTTGCATCCTGCAAATATTCAACAAGTCCCTGTGAACTCTTAGCCGCAGCATCCATTGCCACATTCATAAGTCTCTGGATCCATGCATTCAATGCCTTTTCACGCTGTTTGCTCTTTAAGGTATTACCAATGAGTGCTGCCTTACCAGTTACAGAAAGCATCGTTGCAATATCTGTCTTTGTAGTATCCGCATTCTCCACATAAATTGCTCCAGAATAACCTGACTGGAACAAATCATAAACTTCATCGTTACCAACCTGAAGATATCCACGACCTGCCTGTGAAATATAAGCAGCATCCGGTTTATGTAACATATCATTACTATCCTGCTTATCCTGTACACGCAGGCACAAACGGAACTTGGAGTTTGACCAGATATTATCATCTACTGTACCACTTGGTTTCTGTGTTGCAAGAATCAAGTGTACACCAAGGCTTCGACCTACCTGTGCAACGGAGATCAGTTCTTTCATGAATTCTGGCTCTTCTCTCTTTAACTCGGCAAACTCGTCGATGATGATGAACATGTGAGGTACTGGTACCTTAGCTTCACCATTTTTATAGAGCTTTGTATATAAGTTGATATTATTAACGTTGTTCTCACTAAAAATTCTCTGACGACGCTTATTTTCTGATTTGATAGAAACCATAGCTCGTCTTACCTGGTTACCGGAAAGGTTGGAAATAGAACCGATCATATGTGGTAAGCCTTCGAACAGACCAGCCATACCACCACCCTTATAGTCGATAACAAAATATCCGATATCATCCGGACTAAAGTTAATGGCAAGTGCTAACATATAAGTCTGAAGTGTTTCTGATTTACCGGAACCTGTAGTACCCGCAACCAGTCCATGAGGTCCATGATATTTTTCATGTACATCCAGGTAAGCAATAGCACCACCTGCTTTTGCACCGATTGGAGCCTTCATATTCTCATAGTTACGGTTTTTACGCCATCTGTCAGCTACATTCAATTCCTGCAATGTAGAAACACCCATCATATCAAAGAAGGATAACGCATTTGGAATATCACTACCCTTTTCTGTTTCCTTTACTTCAATTGATAATAATCTTCTGGCAAAAATTTCAATCTGATCACCAGATACATCATCAAAAGTAACCTCAGTACTTTCATCTTCAGAAAGATCATAAATACCACTAAATCCAGCATCCTTCTGTAAGAAGAATTCACATTCATTTGGAAGCTGCTCTCTGTTCTCTTCCAAAATCAAAGTAGTTAAACCATAACAAAGTTCATTCTCATAAATATACTTTGTAATCAACTCACCTTCCAACATATCCTGATCCGAAACGATCAAAATATAATATGGCTGTGGCAATGTATTCTTTTTCATACGCTCATCATCAGAACGCATACGGAAGATCTGTGTCAATTCGAATAAAATATCACTGGCCTCCGATTTGTTACTTGCAACATAACGGGTTTTCTTATCTTCACTCCATACATGAGGCAGATAATGACAATACTTCCAGTTTTCATCATCCTTTTGTTCATTATAAATATACACAAGCTTTACTTCTGTATAACAGTTGTTAGCTGCGATCTGTGCTGTCAAAAGACGAACAATATCAAATGCTCCTTTTTTACGCTCACCACCAACAACACCGATCAGCTTATGTGCATAAAGATTTACATTGATTGGTACATCATACAAGGTCTTAAATTCATCGGCAATCTTACGTGGTTTGTCATTCAGCTCGTCAATCGCCATGGTAAATTTTTCCTTAGGAACATTGATATGAATCTGGAAAGGAATGTTACCTGTACCTACTCGTTGACATAAAAAGTCATCGTGCTTTCTATTACGACTCCATAATTCAGGTGTATTCTCATTATATGTCAGCATGGTTGCTGCAGATGGATACATCTGGAACATAATGGAACGTGTATTCTCATATTTCTCTCGGATCTCATCTGATTTTTTGATCAGATAATCACCATATGCCTTGAATCTGGCCTTTTCAGTTTCTCTGATTTCTTTCTTATTATATCTGATATTATTCAGAGCCCAAAAAACACCAATAGATGCTGAAGTACCTGCTGTGATCATACCAGTATACATAAACAGACTGGACTGACGTCCCTGGGTCTTGTAACTGATAACCATCAAAACACTACTCATCATCATAGGAATCATCATGGTAAAGGATGGTCCAATGATCATCCAGAGTGGTTTCTTCTGTCCTTCTTTTTTTGCTGGCGCTGGCTCGATTTCAATTTCCTCCATATCTGGTTTTAAATTGTTACGAGGCGCTCTATGGAAGAATTTCTTTACTTTTCCGAAATGAGACTTTTCCTTTGTCTTTTCATCCTTTGGTGGAATGAATTTAGGAAGACCCGGATTGATACTTAAATTTGATTCTGTTGGTGCTGAAACTGCGATCATATTTCCAAGATAAACAATCTTTAATCCGAAAATATTAATGCAATCACCAATCTGAAGCATCTCCTGCTTTCCTGCTTTTCTACCATCTATAAAGGTACCATTGGCACTGTTATCTACAAGACATAAGCCCTGGTCAGTCTTTTGCAGATATGCATGCTGACGAGAAACCAGTGAAAGATACTGATAAATAATCTGGTTGGAAGTATCACAACCAATTGTAATAGTCTGTAACCTGGTAATATCAATCTTATGAAATACACGGAAAGAGTCATTGGTCTTTCTGACGATCAAAGAAACCTGGGTATCCTCTCTATCATGCAGAGTTAAAATATCTCCATCCTCCAATGGCTGTACTTCAATATTTTTTTGAGCAGTGATATAGTACTGCTCTGTCTGTCTCATAAACCAGTTCTTTTCAATATTCTCCAGCTTTAAGACCAGATCCTGTCCAAAGCCAAACATTTTTCGATTCAAAATAATTTCTGTTTCGGTATTGGTCTCAGCTGGTAATAAATATTCAAAAAACGCATTTTGGGCATATGCCGAAATCATCAATCCCATAGTCGGGCCTCCAAAAATTTTTTTCTATAAAATACAATTTGTAACTGTTCAGAGCCATGCGATTTTAAATACAACTAAAAAATTAAGCTCGCTTAAAAGCTTTTAGTTGTATTTAAAATCATTTGGCGAGCACGCCACATAAGTATTTTTCGAAGAAAAATACGCATGGTTCTGAATAATTACTACAATTTTATTCCAATTTCAAAATAAAGATGGTTCTTCCTAATTTGATCTGACAACCATTTCGTATTTCTGTTGCGTCAACACATCTTGTACCGTTCACAAAAGAACCATTGGAAGACTTCAGATCCTTGATATAGAATTTATTTCCCATAATACCAATTTCACAATGTACGCCAGAAATTGCACTATCAGGAATTACAATTTGAACCGAACCTGGATTTCTACCAATTGTCAACTTATCCTGGAAGGAACCTGAAAATACCTTACTAGGGTCTTCTGCGTTCTGTAAGGATACCCGATGGATCGCTGGCTGACTCATTGGAGCCTGATTCATTGGGGGCTGTCCTGACGCTGGTGCATTGTTAGTATTCTGGAATAATACCTGAGTCTTATTGTTACCCGCCGGTTTTTGCATTGCTGGTTCCTTATTGATCATAGGCGTAGCACCTGCTGGCATACCCTTCTTTTCTGGTTCAGGAACATATCTCTCATTCTTAATCTGGTTATCAAGCTTCTTATATTCTTTTTCAGATTCATCTACATTGCCCTTTTTCTTCAAAAGTACCAATAAGATAATAACCACGATCAAAACAACGATCACTGCAATCAGTAATGCAATTGTAAGTGGATTGAACAAAGAGGATTTCTGCTCCACAACAGTCATTTCCTCTGTTTCTACAGTTTCCTCTATCGTTTCTGTTTCCTCTGTTGGTTCTATTGTTTCTTCTACATATTCCACAACGGGCAACCTTACATCACAGTTATAAACAACATCCCCGAAGGTCAATCTTGCATTTTTCTGGGAACCATCACAAGGCTGATTCTCAATGACTGTTACGATTCGAACCAATTCATTATCGCTTTTTAATCTGTCTACTACATTCTGATTATTAAAATCTTCTGATAAAGAGAACTGTTCTCCATGAGAGATTCTTGACAACTCATGTAATGTGCGAAGATCTTCCTTAGATGCTTCATCATTGTTCTTCGAAAAACCAACTGTATAAATTGGATAGTTTGTTGCTTTTAATCGATCCTTTACTTCCGGATAGGATGAATTGATGGTAAGCTCGTTCTGATGAATACCATCTGATATGATAATGATTCGTTTATAGCTGGAATCCTGAATATTATTTAAAACATCAATAGCCTTACTTACATTCGTATAAACATCGGCATCTTTATTCTCGCACTCCATGCCATAAAGGATCTGCCTGCATGCTTCATAATCATTTGAAAAAGAACCTGCTGTATAAGTTACTTCATTAATATCCTGTTCAATTTCAGCAACAATAAATTTCTCACCGTCGGAACGATTTCTTAAAATAAAATCAACAAGATCAAAGGCTGGTCCTCCATACTGCGAGCTCATAACCGACTGGGAATTATCTACCAGAATAATCGTATAAATGGAGTGAGAATCCCCTACTGTGGAAACCTCTGAAACAGTTTCTTTTACATTACCATACATAACCTCAGCATTTCCCGCTGATGCTACACCATACATATAAAAAGTAACTTCATTCGTATCAAAAGATGTGTAATATTCCAGCACACCTGATGTGTCATCCGCCTTTGCTACTGATTTTGGGGTCAAAATACTCGCAACCATTGCACATACTAATAATCCTAATTTACATTTCTTTAGGTTCATCCTTTTCTCCTCCGACAAAATCCTACTAATTTCTACAATTAGCACAGATATTTTATCATATCACGCTATTTTTTGTAAATATTTAGCAACAATTATGTATACGTCTTACCGTTAAGTATTTTATGGTAAAAAATGAAACTTTCTATTTGTTTTTTTCACACTGACAGGTTAAATATTCATAAGCCTGTTTTGCATGTATCATCCTAGCATGTAATTTCACTTTTTCGCCGTTTTTCATCATAATATGATACTCTACCCACTTTGTCCCTCGCCCATGTCGTACATGGATCCTGGTCTTTCGAATATCTTGATATCGATACTTTTTTTCGTTTCCATGCCGGTCCGTCAAAACAAAACGATCCGAAAATAAAAAGCACTTTTTTGTAAAAACTTCCAAGTAATAAATCTGTATAAAAACGAATAGAAGCAAAAAAATTCCCGCACACACCATAATATTTTTTAACACAGCTACAGGGTAGGAAAAAATAAAAACTGTATATATAAATGCTATAAAAATCGTACAGTTAATCACTCCAAGATAGTCCTTTTGTTCAGGGCCAAAATAAACTCCCATTACGTAATTCGGATAACTTTTATAGCGTTCACATGCTCTTGCATTTTTATCAAATCCACAATCAAGCTGTACTATCTTTGGACATTCAATGGTTTCAAAGAATTCAAGAGCATCCTTACAATTGGTCATCTTATCTGTAAACTGGATAAATCCATCTGAAAAAATAAAGCGATGACGTAATACATCATTCCCATTACTCTTTATCACTTCCTGCTCGTAAACCTGTAGGGTATGATATGCATACTTTTTTGTCTGAAACCATCTCTTTTCCTGCACATGATCCGGATACAAACGAATCACCCATAATGCATGCTTTGCCAACAACAAACCACAAGCAATATCCATCACAATCCCAGAAGTTCCAATGATTGAAACATATGGTGCCTCTGGGTTCCAAAAAACAATCCCAGGGATGATGAAAAACAAAGAAAAAATAAAAACTACGATAAACAAAGCCTTATATTGAAAAAGCTCATCCCTTACCTCTATCATCCTGCTGCCATGAAAATTTCTATTTTCATATACGTCAAATGCTTCTATCATTATTTCTTTGAATCCTTTCCATGCATGTTTTCATAGTACTGTTTTAGATAATAATATGCCTCTTCGCTATGGATCAGGTCATTCTTCATCTCAAGTGTTCCCTCTCTAAAGTGGATATCAAAGGTATAATAAGTTCCTCCTCCACCCTTTCCAGAATGGATATGCCTCACCTTTTCAACCTTTTGGATATATCGATACTGATATGTCTCCTCATGTTTCCACCCATCCACAACGATCATACGATCCTGAAACAAAAAGACCTTTTTACGTTTTCTGAATAGATACCAGCAATAAAATCCTGCTGCCACCAGTACCATCACTCCCATACAGCACAACACACCCACCAGGCTATACCCATAGGCCCAAATAAAATACATAAACCCTGCAAGTACAAGTTCTAATAAAGAAGTGATTACAATATAAATCTTTTTTTGTTCACTATCCATAAACACCGCCATAACAAAATCAGGTGCTTTTACATATTTTTCATACTCGAGCGCATCGTTTCCATACCCACATTCACATTTGATCCTTTGCTTACATTCCAAATTATCAAAAAAAACAATTGCTTCCTGACTTTGGTTCATATCCTCCGTGATCACAAAGCTGCCATTCGTAAAAGAATATCGATGTAATATTGTCTGTACTCCTGCACGTTTTGTAATTTCCTGCATCATACATTGAAGATCTTTATAGGCATAAACCTTTTTAGATAAAAGCTTTTTCACCTCTACACAATCTTTATAAAGCGTTATTCTTCTAGCCCCATAAATAACACACGCGACAGGTCCCACCATGTTGATCAATAATCCAATACAGCCAAAATACCACCAGCTATCATCTTTTAAAATGCACAATGCAATAGCCGGAATATATAAAAGCATAGCCAATATCGTTAATAGCTTTGTCAATAGCTTATAGGATTCTGTATGATAGGTGACCTCTATCACATTTCTTTTGTTTGTATATCCATCGTTTTGCATATGAATCTCCATTTCACTTGTGAAATCCCAGGTGGGCTATTTGAACCCACTAAATAGAGGTGAATGTTATCGTTTAATATGATATGGTGAAGTAGCCTGTAAAGCATTATTTACTTTATCATATCCTAAACCAAAGAAATATGACACCTCGGTTGGAAGCAGATTACTAATTGGATCTGCCATTAGTTTATTGCGGAAAGCCTGATTTACAAGTTTTAATGCATCTTTTGCATCCGGATGAGCTTTATCCGCTGCATATCTGCCAAGCCACTTAAGCATATCATCGTCAATCTCTTTGGTTGGAATAAAACCTGCTTCTGATGTTGCTCCTTTAAAAATGAAATTATCAATTTTATCACTAACATTATCTGTAAATTTCTTAACAGCCGGCACATCACCAAGTTTGCTCAAACCAAAAGACAATCCACCCGCCAAAATACCACCTGCAATGTTTTTACCCCAGGTTATTTCTTCACCACATACTACTTGCTTAGAAGTACTATCAACGATGCTCATCACACCTGATGTAATAGCTCCACCCACTGGTCCTGTTAATGAAGTGATTGCGCCCTCTGCAGCACCAGTTAATGTACTTACTCCTATTTTTTTCCAGGTGTCCGCACTTGTAATATCAAACGATCCCTCTTGCACTTCCGTAATCACTTCTGAAGCAACATTTACTACAACACCAACAACAGCACCAACAACAACATGCCAAAACTCACCATCCTCATCCACATAGATCAGCGGATTCGAAATACAATAGCAATAGCTGTTGTAGGTATACGGGATTTGAGGGAAGCCCTTGATCTTATCTTCTCCTACAAAACGTCCTGCGGATGCATCATAACATCTCGCAAAGGTGTAGTAGAAATTCGCATAAATTTCTTTTTGATAACCGGTATATCCATATGGCTGTCTGCCATCACTATAGATTCCTGTAGGTCTTGCTATGAATATAGCTCCATCTTCCTTTGCATAGGTTGTGGAATTACCAAACTCATCGTAGTCATATACTTCCTCTAAACTACCCTGCTGCCCTACGATCTGTGTAATACTGCCAAGATCATCTGTTTCATACACATAAGAAGCATCCTTTGTTCCATACATTTCCACATACTTTGTTCCATAATAATTCTGCTTCTGACTGGTCACATCATCACTGGTTCCAATCAGATACATAGTCGGCTTCATAATATCGTTCAAGAAGGAAACCTGATTCAACAAAACCGCCTCTCCACCATTTTCCTGAATCTTCGTCTTGGTTTCTCCGATTTTTCTTAAAAATCCATCGTAAAAAATTCGTGTTTCATCAAAAGAATCTGCTTTTTTCTCAATAGCCTTGCTGATATGATTGGTTGCATCATATTCAAACTGACTCTTGATCGCATCATTTAAATAGGTGCAGATCATATTTCCACGCCTGTCATATTCATATTTTTTTACATTGCCTGTGGTCTCTTCCTTAAGAAGCTGATTGGCTTCGTTATAATAATAGGTTGTGGTTGCAAAGCCATCATCCTGTTTTTCTTTTTTGCTGATACGATTCCCAAAAACATCATAGGCATAATCTCGAAGTGTTTCCCCATCCTTACTAACACAGGTCAGTCTGTTTAAGGCATCATAACCAAAGGTGTACATACCGCTTTCTTTTTGCAATGCACTCCTGTTTTTACGCATTCCTGTTTTATTGCCCTTAAGATCATACTGATACTCATACTGATCCAGGTAATCTTTTCCTTTATGTACGATAGATTCATAACGACCAATCTCATTGTAGGTATAAGACGTAACACTTCCGTTTGTGTAGCTTTTTTGTACCATTCGTCCTGCTTCATCATACGTATAGGTGACTCCTTGATCTTTTGTACCTAGCTTGCTAAGCTGTCCAAGTTCATTGTAGGAATAGGTTACCTTTTCTCCATCCGGATATACCATTTCGGTCAGTTCGTTCGTCTTACCCCACTGGTAAGTAACCGTTTCTTTTAGATAGTTGGAGACTGAAACTGGTCTTCCTAAAGCATCCGTTGTAATATTGGTAATACCATTCCAGTCCTGCATACTCTGCAACACATGGGCTAAATAGGTAAAGGTTGTTTCCTTACCATCTTCAAAAAGAACCTTTTCAACGTCACCTACTTTGTTATAGGTATAAGTTGTCAGATATCCTTCCTTATCCCAGGCCCTGATCAACTGACCATTTTTGTCATATCCGGCTTTTTCTGTAGCTCCTAAGGCATCTACCCAGGATATAATATGATCTTCTTTATCATATTCATAGGAGCGCAGTACACGAAAACCTCCTTCACCATCGGAATGTTCCACACGGATCAGGTGGTTCTTTACATCATAGAAATATCTGGTTTCAAGTCCTTCCTCTTCAATCACTTTTGTGACATTTCCATTTGGTGAGAATTCAAATGCTGTTACATGACCATTTTCATCCTGTGTTTTGATGATTCTTCCAGCCTTGTCGTACTCATAGGTTCTGATTCCGCCATTACCACTCACAGCCTTGACCATACGATTACAAGCATCATAGGTAAACTCTACCTTTCCAGTCAGTGAATTATCAATGGATAACAGATTTCCATTCAGATCATATTTATAATACACATTTCCACCATTTCTTGCTCTCACATGGATCAGGTGACCATTAGCGTACTCAGCCGTTTCAAAAGTCTTGTCCGGATAGACTTTTTTCACAATATTCCCGTTTACATCATATTCAAAGAAAAACTGATCCTGCAGCTGGTTGATCTCACTGATCTTACGATTTAGTTCATCATAGAAATAGAGCTGTTCATTTCCATATGGTAATTTTCTTTTAGAGATATTTCCATTGCTGTCATAATGAATCTCTTCCTTGGTTCCATCTGCAAAAATAGTCTGAACTCTTCTATTCAAAGCATCATATGTATGAAGGGTCTCATTTCCCATTGGATCAATGACACTCACAATATTTCCATTTGCATCATATGTATAGCGAAGCACACCTCCCTCTGGAAGTGTAATGGCACGCAGCCTGTTATCCATATCAAAAGTCGCAGTTTTTTCACTTCCATCTGCATAAGTGATCTTAGCGAGATTCCACATGGCATCATACTGATAACTGGTTTCATTACCCTCCTTATCAATAGATTTCACCATCTGGTTCATCTCATTGTACTGATACCGGGTTTCATAACCATCAAAATCCGTGACGCATACCAGATTTCCTGCAAGGTCATAACCAAAACTCTTCTCATGTCCCAAAGCATTGATCTGCTTCGTCACGTGATTAGCTTCATCATATTCATATTCTGTTACATTCCCATAAGAATCCGTATGTTTGATAACACGGTTGTTAGAATCATATGCATACTCATTTTTCTCGCCAGAATCAGACTTTTTGCAAATCAGGTTTCCCTTTGCATCATATTCATAATCGGTCTTTGCTCCATCTATGAAAACCTGTGTCTTGATTCTTCCCTTTTCATCACGTACAATCTGGCTTCCATCTCCATAAAAATTATATGTTCTTAATAAATTTCCCACTCTGTCATAATCAAATTTAGAAACTTCTTTTCCATTGTATTTCACACATAAGATCTGATTATTGGCATCATAAGTAAAGTTTGATTTATTGCCAAGTGCATCGATCAGCTGAGTCAGATTACCTCTGTTGTCATATGCCATCTGCTTACGATTTCCCATTCGATCTGTCATACCGGTGCAAAGATTTAAGTCATTATAATCAAAAAGCTCCTCTGTTTCATCCTCATAAGCAATCTTTGTATTACGCAAATATTCATCATGATAATAAACCACAGTAGAACCATTTCGTTCGATAAAAACAAGTGCATTTCTTTTTTCATCATAAAAATACTGCATAGTCCTTCCATCGAAAAAAGTCTGCACTGTCACACGATTTTCCTTGTCAAAAGCATTGGTAACAGCAATGGCATTTTTAGAATTGACAATTTGCACCATTCTGCCTAACTCATCAATTTTATACTGATAGGTTGCACCTGTTTGCAGTCTGATCTTAGACAACACATGATTCTCATAGGAAATGGTCACACCACGTCCTGTATGATCCATAACACTATCTAAAAATCCATCTTCTCCATAAGAAAAGAGAAGATAATCTCCATGGTCTGTTTCTACTTTTGCAAGTTCCTTTTTTTCATTATAGAAATACTGATAGCCTAACTGATTCTTATTCTCTGTACGGATGCAATTTCCTTCTGCATCAAAAATATGCTTTTGTCCGTTAGGGGCTGTCAAAAAAAACCTGTTATCTTTTTCCTCTAAAATCTCAAGATCACGAGTATTGGAATAATACTTTCCATCTTCCCTTAGGGCAAACTTTTTCTGCTGACCATTACCCATTCGAATAGAAATGCTACCATCAGGCTGCACATAAAGTCTTGTCTCATATAAATGGGTAAAGCCTATTCCCATCTTTCCATATGCCTTATCTTTTCCATTGTAATACCAATGAAATGTCAAAGGGATTTCACCTGGAACTGACAGTTCCTCATGATCATGTATAAAGTTACCGGTTGCCATATTGACAGGATCACCTGCTACGATAGCTGGAGGATATGGTCCATAATGAGGACCTTCTGGACCTGGATAAAATTGTGGAGTATCACCAAAATCGATATGAACTGTAGATCCATTATTCGGATCACTGATCACATTTGGATCAAATGGCAAACCCATAATCTGAAATTCTGTAGACTGATACAAATTGGCAATAGCCTGTAAACCCTGGCCTAGATTTTGAACCTTATTAGCCTGGATTCGAATATTTGTTGCCTGTGTTCGTAGTACATTTTTTACCCCTTCAAACTGATTGCCACCTAATCCATACATAGTCTGTTCTATAGAAGTTGCTGCGTTTTCCAATCTGGACTTATAGCCACTAATGGTTTCTCCCTTTTGTCTCAACCCTTCAATATAAACTCTGAATTCACTCAATGCCACTTCCTCCGATTCCAGTTTTTTTATCATTTCCTTTATTTATTATCAGCTTCTTTTTTATTGCATCCATATTTCACTTAATTCTATCATATATTTTTTATTATATCAGACAATTCCGAATACTTCTATTAGAATCACTTTTTAGCATTATAATCATCAAATTCAAGTATATAGAAATCTTTCCCCTGTTTTGTTATACTAGTGATAAGAAAAGGATCAGAGGAAACAAATCTATGAAAATCATTGGAATCATTGCAGAATACAATCCATTTCATAACGGACATGCCTATCAGATTGCTGAAGCCAAAAAAAGACGAAACGCAGATGCCTGTGTGGTAATAATGAGCGGAAATTATGTACAACGAGGGGAACCAGCCATTTCAGATAAGTTTGCCAGATGCCAGATGGCGCTTTGTCATGGTGCTGACTTGGTTATGGAGCTTCCTGTCTTATTTGCCACCTCCAGTGCGGAAGGCTTTGCGCAGGGAGCAGTTTCCATATTGGATTCCTTGGGTTGTATTGATGAGCTGGTTTTTGGAGCAGAAACTGATGACCTTTCCCTTCTCACAGTGATTGCAAAGGTTCTTGCCGAGGAACCTGCAGGCTTCAAAGATATCGTGCAGACCGAATGTAAGAAAGGACTTCCATACCCGAAAGCATGTAGCAATGCATTAACGGCTTTTTTAGAAAAAGGCGTTGCCGATACAGTAGATCAAGATACAATAGCCGATCATATTTCAGCTATTATGGATAAACCCAACAATATTCTTGCTATCCAATATCTAAAGGCTCTCTATCTGCGTTCTTCCAAGATAAAGCCTTACTTATTGAAACGCATTGGAAATAATTATCATGATAAGACTTTATCTGCCACGATAGAATTTGCTTCTGCTACTGGAATTCGAAATGAACTGTATAGATACATGGATAACGAAGCAACTTCGTATCCCACATTGATCGACTCTGTTGTTCCCAAAGCTTCTGCTGACCTTCTTTCGGATGCTATCAAACAGCATAAGCTTCTGACGGCAGATTCCCTTTCTATATTTCTTCATGGAAAGTTGATCCTGGAACAGAAAAGTGGCTTTGAACAATATTTAGATGTAACACCGGAATTTTCAGATAAGATTATAAAGAATTTAAATGAATTTGTAGGCTTTTCTCAATTCTGTGAGCTATTAAAGAGTAAGGATCTTACCTATACAAGAATCAGTCGAAGCCTTCTCCATATCTGCTTAAATATCACAGAAGATTTTTATGAATCTGTGAAAGGGCAAGGATATGCTTTTTATGTAAGACCCCTAGGATTCACAGCAATTGGCAGAAATGTTTTAAAAGAAATCTCTAAGAATAGTTCCATTCCGATCATCAGCAAGCTCGCTGATGCAGAAAAGATACTAACAGAGTTTTATGATGATACTTCTATACATGGCAATGCTTCTACTCGATTATTAGAACTCGCCCGTAAACTTCTTACTTTAGATATACAGTCATCACAGCTCTATGATGCTATGGTTACTGCATCTTCACATGAGAAAACCACATCGGAATACGCAAAAAGACTGGTCATCCTTTGACCAGTCTTTTTGCTATTGATTTTTTCATCTTAGTTCACGAATCTATATCTTCTTAGTTCTTAAAGCTATGAATTGGTGCAGGAATTCTTCCTCCACGATTTACAAATGCATCACATGAGAACTGATTTACTGGCATGATTGGTGCATAGCCAAGTAATCCACCAAATTCAACTGTTTCTCCAACGCCCTTACCAATAACCGGTATTACACGAACAGCTGTTGTTTTCTGGTTGACCATACCAATAGCAAGCTCATCTGCGATGATACCAGCGATTGTTGTATCCTTGGTATCTCCCGGGATTGCAATCATATCAAGACCTACTGAACATACACAAGTCATTGCCTCTAACTTCTCAATGGTAAGCGCTCCAGCTACAACTGCATCGATCATACCCTGATCTTCTGATACAGGAATGAATGCACCGCTTAATCCACCTACATAAGAGGATGCCATTACGCCACCCTTCTTTACCTGATCATTTAACAATGCAAGTGCTGCTGTTGTTCCAGGTGCGCCTGCATATTCAAGACCAATCTCACACAATACATCAGCAACTGAATCACCGATTGCTGGTGTTGGTGCCAAAGAAAGATCTACGATACCAAATGGAACCTTTAATCTTTCTGAAGCTTCTTTTGCTACAAGCTGTCCTACACGAGTAACCTTGAATGCTGTCTTCTTGATTGTCTCACAAAGAACTTCAAAGCTTTCACCACGTACCTTAGACAATGCATTCCTCATAACACCAGGACCAGATACACCTACGTTGATAATAGCATCTGCTTCTGTTACACCATGGAAAGCACCTGCCATAAATGGATTATCATCTGGAGCATTACAGAATACTACTAATTTCGCACATCCAAGTGAATCATTTTCTTTTGTCATTTCTGCAGTTTCTTTTACAATGGTTCCCATCAAACGAACCGCATCCATGTTGATACCTGTCTTTGTAGAACCTAAGTTGATGGAACTACAAACGATATCTGTCGTAGATAATGCAAGAGGAATAGAACGGATCAAAAGCTCATCAGCCTTTGTCATTCCTTTACATACTAATGCAGAGTATCCACCGATAAAGTTTACTCCAACCTTTTTACCCGCTTCATCCAAAGTCTTTGCAATGCTGGCAAAATCTTCTGGAGTCTTACATGCTGCACCACCTACAAGTGCAATTGGAGTTACTGAAATTCTCTTATTTACGATTGGAATACCAAATTCTGCTTCAATATCCTTACCTGTCTGAACAAGATCCTTTGCTAAAGTTGTGATCTTGTTATAGATGTTTTCTTTTACTTTATTTAAATCGGAATCAATACAATCCAATAAGCTGATGCCTAATGTAATGGTTCTTACATCAAGATTCTCTTTTTCGATCATATCATTGGTTTCAGTTACTTCACGAATATTAATCATTTTCTATAAACCTTTCTTTTCTTGATCAGCAGTTATCTTACGTTGTTTTCCATGCAAGCATGAAAAATGATGTTTTCATAGTTTTGCACTGCTAGATGCGGTGCATCATGTCGAAGATGTCTTCGCGCTGGCACTTGATGATAACGCCGATTTCTTCACCCATCTTCTCTAATTCTTTTGCAACTTCTGCATTCTCCTTAGATGCTGCATCCATATCTACAACCATCATCATATTAAAGTACCCAGAAACGATAGTTTGAGAAATATCTAAAATGTTAATGTTATTATTCGCTAAGTAAGTACAAACTTTAGCAATGATACCAACTGTATCTTTTCCTACAACGGTTATAATTGATTTTTTCATAAAAGCCCTCTCATTCTGCCGCATACTGGCTACCTTTTGTTTCTTATTATCACTATTTATTGCAAATAGTATCTTCCTTCCACTTTACTGCTGTAAAGCCTTTCTCAGTTTATCGTGTTTTGCATAAAAATGCAATATCTATTGTACCCAAACATCACATTATCCGCAGAGAAAAAATAGTAAAACATAACAGATAACAACCATCCAAAGTCGTTTGTTAAAAACCGTCACACCTACTGCTATACTCACACTGCAACCGGTTCACTTGCTTCGCTTCTTTTGGCAACGCTTAGGTTAATATCGTTTGCTGTATATGGAATGTCTGCCATAGTAACCTCTGTTCGAACTGTTTCATATGCAAGTTCTGCAAGATTATTCTCTTTGCTCAAATGCCCCAGAACAACTGCCTTTAGATCATCATGCATCAGCTCACTTAAAAGTCTGCCTGTCAGTTCATTGGAAAGATGCCCTCTTTCCCCTAGAATTCGCTGTTTCAAATAATATGGATATGGCCCTACCTGAAGCATATTTACATCGTGGTTAGCCTCCAGCAAAAGTGCATTCATGCCGCGAAGACATTCCACTGTATAGTCATTGTAGGTCCCTAAGTCTGTTACCACTGCAACCTTTTTGCTACCATGATAAAAACGATAGGCCAAAGGCTGTGCCGCATCATGGGAAATTCTCATTGGATTCACGGTGACATCCTTTAGTACAAAGCGTTCGTCCCTTTTTATAGGAACAAAAAGATCATGATCCACCTTGCCAATACTACTCATTTTCTGAATTGCAGTAATGGTTCCCTCCGATGCATACATTGGAATATTATATTTTCTTGCAATCACGCCAAGACCACCAACATGATCCGAATGCTCATGGGTGATCAAAATCCCATCTATATCCCTCAGTGTCAGATCAATGGTATTCAATGCAGCTTCCGTTTTTTTCATACTGACGCCAACATCCACCAAAAGATGGGTTGTGTCTGAACCAACATAAATACAATTTCCACTGCTGCCACTGGCTAAACTACATAATCTCATTCATACATCCCCTTCAAAACACTTAAATCTAAACACAAATATACCACAAGTATCAGTTTTTCACAAATACTTGTGGTAATTTTTCGTACGCTGATTCGTTGCTGTATATACAGTAACACTATTTCTTCCAGTATACCTCTATGGTATCACCGGTTTTTATGGTTTCCATAAACTGTGCTCTGCGTCCATTGATGTTTGTTACGATTTCTTTTCCCTGTGGTTTGCTAAGGTCAAAATCAATAAAATCGAAGATATCAACAAACACATATTCAATCTTGCCAGTCATAGTAACGATATCTCCATTCACTGTAACCGCAATGATCTGAGGTTCTGTTGGTTTAAACGCCTCCCTGATCGCATTTGGATCATCACTGACTGCCGCAATCATCTGCTCAACCTGACGTTTCTTGGCAAGTTCCTGTTCCGAAAGAACTGTTTTCTTTTCTTCTGGCTTGCTTTCTGTTTGATCTGTATTAGACTCCTCTACACTTTCTGTTACGATATCATCTTCAGATGTTGTTTCTTTCTCTTTCAATACATCCTCTGTAGTTTTCTTTTTTCTGCCGCCCTTTTTCTTTGCATTCTTAGGTTTTTCAGCTTTTTGTTCTGTTTCAGCTTCATCTTCCGTTACTGAAGTTGCTTTATCATCTGGTGTTTCTTCAGAAACACCCTCCTCAACATTTCCATCTGTTGAAGTTGTTTCATCCTTAGCTGTATTCTCAGATGCATCCAAAGTCACTTCTTCTCCATTTTTGTCCTCTGATGCTTCCGAAGTCACTTCTTCTCCATTTTTATCCTCTGATGTTTCTGACGCCACTGCCTCATCATTTTCATCCTCATCTCCTGCAAGCTCTGCATAGCTTCCTGGAACAGAATATTTCTCTACATCAGATAGCTGAAGCTCCTCAAAGGTCCAGATCACGCTGAAATTATCATAAACCCTGGTATCAAAATCAGCCAGTTTGTTATTTACATAGATATTTAACTTGGTATCCACCAAAACGTCCATGAACTCAGCAATCTGCCTTACCGTATAATAATTGATGATCTCAATCTTATCTTCCTGGGCAATATGATAATACGCTGTCTGCAATGTACCATTAACTGATGCAACAGAAGGAAGTGTAATGATCTGAGAATTTACCGTTACATGGATCTCTGAATTAATCTCAGGAACCTTGCCAAGCTCCAATTCGCCCTCTGTTCCTGCAGTTGATGGTGTTACATTGATCACATCATTCTTATGGATTGGTGTATTCATATCTGCTGCCTTACCATTCACCATGATCACAGCAGCCTCACCAAGTTCACCTCTTTGCATACGCTTCTTACCATTTACATAGTAGGTCAGCTCCCTGCCACGTCTCGGGAATAGCATTTCATTGTCAAAATCAGCCTGAAGTGCCGCATCCATAACAGTAAGATGATTGTTATCGTATAATTTCACACGTTCATTGTTAAAGTTTACATATACAAAATGATTGCTCTGTTCATAGAAGCTTAGACAGATACCCACTGGTGTTACCAGCAAGGAATCCTTTACAATATCCTTTTCCTGAAAATCGATCTTGGTCATAACATCCTCGCCTCTGACCGCAACTCGTTCCTTCGGAATGCCAAGTGCCTCTGCAACCATATCGGTGTATCCTAAGATTTTTCCACCACCACCTACAACAAAAACAGCACTTACCGGTTTATCACCATTTAATTCCTTGATCTTATCTGCTGCCTGTTTTGCCATTTTGTCAATGGCATCATGAATGGAATCTAAGATCTGCTGTCTTTCTGCAATCTGCGGAAGACCCATGATATCCTTATATTCTACCGATTCATTTTCACAAATTCCTCTCTTGATCAGCTCTGCGGTATCAAAATCAACCAGGCACTGTTGTGCCACCTCTTCTGTGATACTATCTCCAGCAATCGGGATCATACCATAGGCTGCGATCATACCATCCTTAGTGATACAGATATCGGAAGTACCTGCACCAACATCGATCAATGCGATATTTAACATGCGGTAATTTTGTGGGATTGCCACCTGCATAGCCGCAATAGGCTCCAAGGTCAGATTGGCAACATTCAGGCCTGCATTTCCCACCGCCTTATACAAGCCATCCACAACATCATCCGGTAAAAAGGTTGCGATCATATCAGCCGCTAACTTTTTCGCACGATGCATCTCTGGATTTAAGATGGCATAATCATTGACGTAGTATCTTTGCATGGTGAAGCCTACGCAGTAAAACTTCAGATCCAGATCCTCTTTATCTGTAAATTCCTGATATGCTTTCTCAATACCTGCTGTGGTCAGCGTAACAATATCCTCCGCTGTCATCTCACGTTCTTCTTCATACTCTTGTTCAATATGAACCTGTACCGTACGAAGCACACGTCCAGCAGCAGCAATACAAACATCAGTAAGGTTTCGATTAACTGCTTTTTCCAGCTCTTCTTTGACACGTAAGATTGTTTCCCCTACAACAGCAATATCATGGATCTGTCCATCCAGCATGGAACGGGTCTCATGTTCGATAGAGCGCTGTGCAACTACAATAAAACGGTCTCCCTCTTTATATCCTACCGTACCCACAATGCTTCGTGTTCCAATATCCAAACCAAATACCAACTGTCCAGGATAGTTTTTCCCCATAAGTATACCCCTTTTCTTATGTAATCTTGTTTGTGTTCAGGTTCCCGATAACCGCTTAGGTTAAGGCTTTCTCTATTTGTAAATATGCATCTTCCTTTGTTGTAGAATTGTCAATGATATGCTTGCAATGTGCGATGTATTCCTCTTCGGATAACTGTGTCGCCATGATCGCATCGATTTTTTCATCGGAATATCCCCTTGTTTCCTTTAAGCGTTCACGACGAATGGAAGGATCAGCACTGATATACCACATCTCATCCACAATCTCATCATAATGATCCTCGATCAAAAGCGCAGCTTCCACAAAAAAGTAATCTTTCTCGCCTTCTTTTCTCGCTGTCTCAATTGCATCCACAATGTATTTTTTCACTGCAGGATGGATCAGTTCATTCACCTTTTGTAAGATTTCCTGATCTGCAAAAATCTTTTCTGCCATCTTCTTTTTATCAATCTGTGGCTTTTTTCCCTGCGAATCTTCTCTTATTTCTAAAACATCTTCTCCAAGCAACTTGATCAATGGCTCGTAACATACCTCCCCAGGTTCCTTCACAATATGAGCCACCTCATCTGCAAGTAAGATTTCAGCTTTAAAATTCTGTGCAATATATTTTAATATCGCAGATTTACCGGCACCAACTCCACCGGTGATCCCGATCACTCTCATTTACTTCCTCCAGCTATATTTTCTACTTTGCTTCATACCAGTCCGCGCCAGAATGGGCATCTGCCACAAGAGAAACTGCCAAATCTGCAGCATGTTCCATTTCTTCTGTTAAGATCTTAGTAACCTGTTCTTCCTCTCCCTTGTAGGTTTCGATCACAAGCTCATCATGGATCTGTAAGATCATCTTGGACTTCATACCTTCCTTGGCAAGTCTGTCATATACATGGATCATGGCGATCTTCATGATATCTGCTGCAGTTCCCTGAATAGGGGCATTCATAGCAACTCTCTCGCCAAAACCTTTTTGCATGAAATTGCTGCTCTTTAATTCTGGAACAGGTCGCTTACGACCATACAAGGTTGTTGCATAACCGGTTGTTTTTGCATCTGCTACAAGCTTATCCAAAAAGATCTTAATACCTGGATAAGTAGCATAATACTGTTCAATATACTTCTTTGCTTCCTTTACAGAAATACTAAGATCCTGGCTAAGGCCAAAGGAAGAAATACCATAAACGATACCGAAATTAACCGCCTTTGCATTTCTTCTTTCAAGATCTGTTACTTCTTCAAAAGGTATATTAAATACCTGGGAAGCAGTCATTCTATGGATATCCGCATTGCTTCTGTAAGCCTCGATCAGGCTTTCATCAGAAGACATATGGGCTAGTAAACGAAGTTCGATCTGAGAATAATCCGCATCTACAAAAACACATCCATCCTTAGGCACAAATACCTTTCTGATCAATCGTCCAAGTTTGGTACGCATTGGAATATTCTGCAAATTTGGTTCTGTAGATGAAATTCGACCTGTTGCTGTAATGGTCTGATTAAAGTGAGTATGGATCCTTCCATCCTCTTCAATAAAGTTCTGAAGACCATCTGCGTAGGTTGATTTCAATTTTGCAAGACCTCTGTATTCTAAGATATCAGCAACAAACGGATAATCCGGAGCTAATTTTTCCAATACATCTGCCGCAGTGGAATAACCGGTTTTGGTTTTCTTTCCACCTGGGATCTGCATTTTTTCAAAAAGAATCTCCCCTAACTGTTTTGGAGAATTGATATTGAAATCATCCCCTGCCACGCCGTGGATAGAATCCTCTAATTCCTTGATCCTGACTGCTAAATTATCGCCATATTCCTTCAAGGCTTCTCTTTGTACTAAGATACCCTCCTTTTCCATTGTGTATAACACATAAGAAAGTGGCATTTCAATATCTTCAAATAAAGAAACCATCTGAAGTGATTTAAGCTTTGCTGCAATATCTTTGCGTGTGGCATACAAAACATACGCGATCTTAGCTGCATACTTTTCAAAATCTTCCTTTTTATTGCGATATGCAGCAGACACATCACTTTTGCCAAACTGCAAAGAATAATTATCCATTGGCATATGCAGATATTCATTGGCAATATCTTCAACGGTATAATCATTTTTCAAAGGATTACACAAATATGCACCGATCAGGCTGTCAAAAATATTCTTTGTTGTGGCTGTATCCTCTACGCCAAGATCTCCATAGATCTTCTTTGCATCAAATACGGTAATGCCTGATGGAATCAGCGCTTTTAACATCTCGCAAACCTGTTTTTTATCTGCAATGGCTGCATCTGCCTTATATACATAAGTATCCTCAGCGCCAAAGGATAAGGCTACTAAGAAAAAGTCCTCCGGCTCTGTAAATAAAAAGCTAACCTGACCATTTCCATCTGTAGAAAGGCCATCTGCCTTACAGGAGAAAATCGAAACTGCTGTATTGCCCTTTTCTGAAGCCCTCTTACATACACTTTCTAATTCATCGCAAGAAAGAATCACATGAACACTGTTCTCAATCAGTGTTTCCGCCTTATTGTCATCTTCAAATTTCTTTAACAAAGAATTGAATCCAAGTCTTGAAAACATGGCATATGCTTCCTTGGTAAACAGATTGCCAAGTCTTGCATTTTCAAACTCATATGGGAATTCCCCATGCACGTTGATGGTTGCCAACTTAAGACTTAGATCTGCAAGATCACGGTTATTGATCAGGGATTCCTTAATGGCCTTTTTCGTAATTTCTTCCACATGTTCATAAATCCCTGCAATGGAACCATATGTTAACATCAGATCTGTTGCAGTCTTCTCACCAACCTTTGGAACACCTGGAATATTATCTGCGGTATCTCCCATCAGTGCCTTTAATTCTATAAACTGCAAAGGTGTTACCTGATAAGCTGCCAATACATCCTTTGCATAGTAATTCTCGATTTCTGTCTTGCCACCCTTTGTTTTCGGAATACGGATACAGATATGATCTGTAGCGATCTGAAGAAGATCACGATCTCCAGATACCAAAGAAACCTCCATACCCTTACTTTCAGCCTTTTTCGCAATAGTACCTAAAATATCATCTGCCTCTAAACCTGGACATTCTACGATACGAACGCCCATTGTTTGTAATACTTCCTTGATCAGTGGAACCTGCTGACGAAGCTCTTCTGGCATTGGTTTTCTGGTTCCTTTATATTCCTTAAACATTTCATGTCGAAATGTTGGTGCATGCACATCAAATGCCACAGTGAAATACTCTGGCTTTTCCTCATCTAAAATCTTTAATACAATGTTTAAAAATCCAAGCACTGCATTGGTGTGTAACCCTTCTGCATTGGTTAAGTCAGGCAATCCGTAAAATGCTCTGTTTAGTATACTATGTCCGTCAATTAAAACTATCTTTTCGCTCAAAATATCTACTCCAAACCCTATATTATCTGGAAAACACATGGTCCTCCATTTATATATTTTACCATTCTTCGTATAGAAAGGGTAGTGTTTGTGAGTCAAAAAATAGACGAATTTTCGACATGATATTACACTCTTCTCCTGTCTACTTTAACTTTTATAACCTTATTGCCAATTTCCAATTTTCTTTCGCAGTTTTTTCAATGCCTTCAAAAAGTACTTAGGCTTCTCAAAGTGGATATCATGCCCGCTTCGAACAGTCACACGTTTTGCATTTGCAAGTAGATGCATTACTCTATCAGAAGATTCGTCACTATTAGCCGCCCAAAGAACCCCATCTTTTCCATACTTAGTTTTTGCTTTGAGATATACTACAGGACAGCAGATTTTTTGAGTATTTCTTCCTGATTCACACCCTCGAACCATTCTCCTGTATAAAAGCTTTCCGAAAAGGCATCATCAAACCGGTTCATATAGGTAAAACCATGGAAAGAGTTTTCAGGTACCTTTGTCAACTTCGGAATGGTACACGGTTGCTCTATAAGTTTTTCTTTTGCTTCCAATGCAAGCTTATGAGTCCAATCCTTGCCAAAATATCTGTTTCCTAGATAATTGAAAATATATCCATTTTCTATATAATAAGCGAGGAATTCTTTTTCCTCATTCTGATTCATAAAATTGTGCGTGACAACAAACCCGTCCTTATACACAAATGTATTTTCAAATTCCCCCGGTTCCACATTAAAGAATGGCGGATCTTCAAGCAAAAGTCCCTGCACATATCTGGGGATTTTCTCAGCTATGTACGCAGCTAGAATCCCTCCTGATGAATGCCCACTAATAATGCAAGGTTTTCCTATTTCTTTTACAATCAATTCAGTAATAGCATGACCGATAAATGTCATACCCGGCCATATACTGAATAAAATACACATACATAAGATTATGAACCCCAATATTTACCCTAATACTAGAATTAACTTTTTCGCATTATGTGATTCCCTATTCATTTTACCATTATTCGTAATTATTCAGTACCCTCATAATTACAAAGCAAAAATGCATTTAAAATTGCTTCGCAATGGCATTTTTATCCTCTATCAGACTATCTATCAAATTGATCAAAACCCAAAATGGTTTCATAGAATCCTCAACATCACTTACGATAGCTGCATTTATACTTAGCTCTGGAATTAAAATCGAAAACTGCCCTCTATAACCCAAATCCAGAGCTATTCCCAGTAAAAGCCCTGTAAATGATTTTGTACATGAATTTACTTTATGAAGTTTTGTCTTTGCTTTTGAATTCTGATAATATTCATATATTACCTCATCATTTTGTTTTACTATGTAAGCTTTTATTTTTTTCTCAAAACTCAAAAATGTACTCCTTTATGCTATTCTTAAAATATGAACTTATTTCTACATGCTGTAATCTATCTTTCTATCGACAATGCAATATGGAATTTATACGTTCCTTGCCATACTCCATTTGTCTAAAAGGTAATAATTACCTATCTTCAGAAACTAGCGGTAAGGCGAATTCTTCAACCATTGAGTTGTCTCCTATGGTAAACGCATATACCTTACCAGTAGTAAGATTATACACGGTTGAATATTGAATATGCCCTTTTACACCTACTTCAGACAAAAGAGCAAATGCTTCTTCTTCAGACAACACCCCGCCCGTTTCCTGCAACTTGTTTTGAATTGTAACATAACGATTCATACCCGTCCCCAAATGTTTTTCATCATATAAATCAAAATTGGTTACGATATTTGTCTCAACGGCTATAATTCCATCCTGTGTATACTCCATAACTACTGATTTGCCTGAAGAATCTGCAATCATAAAGTGGTGATTTGGTTTTTCACTACTTATATTGTAACTCTTGAACAAATCGACTGCTTCATCGACATTCCTGGCATTCTCTAATATCATTCTGATCATTGAGCAGGTAACCATCGTAGGCGCATCCAAAGGTTCTGGAAGATACGCCTTTCCACAATCAAGTACGGACATCGCTACCCCATACTCATTCATTCCGTCCGTCGTAAAATATGGACACATCAAAGTTAATGCATTTGTCATGTTTAGTTTATGTGGCTCAATGATCTCGTTCCTTCCAAAATTGATGAATCCAAGTTCACATGCACAAAGACTTGAATATCCTTTCGAGGGGGTTGTTGTTGTCATAACGACCGGAGCAAATGAATAATCAAAATTTCTGCAGAACAGAACTTCACCCTTTTCGTTCCTTGCTACAAACGAAGAACACTTGGTTCCTGTAACATCTATATTCTGAGAAATACCATGTGCGATATTTTTCCTAATAAAATCTCCGTATTCATCCCAATCTTTGGCTCCTTGATTAATGAATTTATTAAAGCCATAATCCCCAAAATACTGCAAACTGTACAAATTCTTTTCCTTATATGTTTCCAAACTCTTTATGGTTCTTATTTCATTTCTAAATACAATTAAAAATACCGACACAAGCGTTACAGTCATGCAAAGCAATGTCACTAGTATTCTTTTAAATATCTTCTTCATTTTTCTACATATCCTTCTTGCATTCAAAAGAGTTGATAATCAATCTCACTTATTAAAATAGTCTTCTAATCCCAGAAAGAAACAACTTGAATATGCAAAAGTTTCATAACGCTTCTCCAAGTCATAACTATTACTTTCGTCAAAATCTCTATTACGCTTTAAACTATTTTCCGCGAAGGCTCTGTTAAGTATTCCGTGATATACCGCATCATTGTACTTTCTGAACTCCTCAAGCGTAATTCTTGGAACAATCACTCCATCTTCAATTTCCTTGGCTAATTCACTAAACATTATGTTTATGTCCTTACCTTCGCTTACCTTTGGAAAGATGTTCCTTGCCCGTTCTGGATAATTATTGGCAAGGACGAGAAATTCAAATTCTATTCTCTTATGTGGGTACAAAAACTTTGTAAGTTCTTCAGCCCACAGATTATGGATTTCTCTGATTATAAGAGCCACAAAAGATTTTCTCTTTTCTTTATTAGCCTCATTTATCGGAAGTTTTCTAAGTTCAGCTATTTGTTCATATTTTGAGGTAATCGTTTCATTAAGTTTGTCTATTGATTCAAATTGCTCAACATGAATTCTACTGAGCAAATCCACAAGTATCTCATCTATGTTTTTATAATATCGATATATTGCCCCTTGACTAAAACCTGTTTCATCTATAATGTCCTGCATTGTCATACTGCTTACGGTTTTCTTATCACACACCCTTAATGCAGCATCAATTATCTCGTTTTTTTTGAATTCGTAATATTCTTTTGATACTCTAGACATATAAAAATCCTTTCTTTGTCGTCCACTCTATTCTGTTCTCTATTTCAAGTTAGTTCCCATTTCAGCCCAAAGAAAACTTATAATGAATCATCATTCATTATAGTGAATGATGATTCATTATAATGCCATATTCTTATTTTTGCAACTTATATATTGTTTTTTTTTATTTTTTCTGTTTATCAATAGTTTTTTACATTTTTACTATTGATATTTAGCATTTTCTTCTGTTTATCAATAGTTTTTTTAGTTTTTCGCTATTGATTATTTTCAGTTTCTTTCATTTATCAATAATTTTTTTCAGTTTGACTATTGATTATTTTCAGCTTCTTTCATTTATCAATAGCTTTTTCCATTTTTCGCTATTGATTATTTTCAGTTTCCTTCATTTATCAATAGTTTTTCATTTTCGCTATTAATGTTTTTCAATTGGTCTTCATTTTTTAACTTTTGCATCGCTTGCGGCATCTTCCTCCGCCATTGCGTGCACATCCCCCGGAGGGGCTTTTTGTTTGATAGAGGTAACTATGAAATAAAAAACTACCACCAAAAGGATCCTTCCAATTAGTGGTAGTTCATAAAACATATTAAATGAAAGCCAATAAATTCCTCTAGTTAACGGTTGTTAAAACAAAATCCTTAGGAACACTATCTGTCTGTCTATTCGAAATGGTGAATAAAAGCTCAATGCTTGCTCCCGGAGCAATATTTTGATCATACATTGCATTACTGATGATGTAGTGATCACCTTCATGAACAATGATCTCACCATTTACAACGCTTTCAATGTTATCTGCAAAATCAAATGCAAGTGTCCAGTCATTCATAGCCTGATCAGATATATTTGTTACTGTAATTTTAGCATTGTAACCAGACTCCCAATCATCAGTCACTTCAAAGTCTGCTGTAAACTGCTGATTATCAGCTTCTCCCTTGTTTTCGATGAGTCTCATAAATTTAGGCTTTACAAAATTCTGGTTTTCAGAATCCGTATAAACTTTATCTGCTTCAAAGCCAAAGCTTACTGACTGTCCTGGGGCAATATCCTGATTATATTCTGCATTTCTCACAATGCTATATCCATCTTCTACTGTAAATATACCATTCCAGATAAAGTTCATTTCACCTGGTGCATCCATAGCCAATTCCCAGTTATGAAGTGTTTCCTCTGATTTATTTGTGATTGTTACATTGGCAAGATATTTATCATCGTATTCTGACATAATTTCATAGTTTACATCATAACGTTCACTTGTAAAGGTTACATTTCCATTTTCATCTTCTTCTATACGACCATTTCCTTCACAGTTACCTGGCTCTAATGTGTAATCAACTACTCCATCACCATCTTCATCTACCAATAACACAATGTTATCTTTCTCTGTGGTTGTCGTGATCTTTGTAGATGGTGTAATCATTACGTCTTCAAAATCAAATTCCACATCCAGCTGTTCATCTTCGTTAAAATAGCGAATCGAATAATCCATGGTACCTTCGCCGGTTCCCTGAAGTTCAACTGTATAATTGTCTTCATCTAAGCAAAGCATTTTAATGGTTTCCTCAGTATCTCCAATGATATCTAGACAGCCATAATCTGTATCGCAAGAAAATTCATCAAAATCAGAGCAAAGTGTCTGTCCATTATGATCGATCGTCACATCAACCGGACACGCAATACGAATAACAATATATCCTTTTTTCACTCTTGGATCTGAAGAAAGGGATGGTTCACTATCAGAAAGGAGTGCTAAAATCGTATTTAACGCTTTATCAGCACTTCCTTTTCCACCACAACCGGCAGCACCTGAATGGTCAGTGCTATATTCAAAATATCGATTAGATGGTAAATATCTTAAAGACTGCATCATTGTAGAGGAATCGTATGGTACTGTACCATCACCTGAATATTCGTAAGTCAAATCCTTAACACTCATAAATGTGAAAGAATCAAAGCTGTTAAAATAAATACCCTTGATTGTTTTCTGGTTCACTCCAACAATAAAGTAGGAATTATCTAAAGTTGCAAGTAAATTCATGCCCTCCCGAATCAAAGATTCATGGAAGGAAATTGCGCTGTTTGCATTTCCACTTCCAAAAATCGTACGATTTTTACTTAACCAGCCATTATATTCTATGTTATTATAAACTCTTGAAAATTTTAAAAACCATTCACACTTAAGTCCAGCATACTGTTTAAAATCTGAAGAATGCTGGTCAAAATATCTCTTTGTTGGAGAAAGCTCTGCAAGTGCCGGGAAGGATGCTTTTGTAGATTTATTTAATCCACCACAAACCAAAAGAGCAGCATTTAACCAAAAACCATCTAAAACATCAGCTGTTAATACACTGGATACTAATTTTGGCGAGCCTTCATATGGAGTACCACAAGTAATCACCTTTCTGATGTTTTCATTACCACAATCTTTAACATAATCAGATACAACTAGTCCACCCATGGAATGTGCAACCAGATCAACTTTTGTATATCCTGGATTTTCAGCCAAAATGTCATTGATATAGATTTCTAACTGATCAGCACTTAGACTATTTTTTTGTCTAAAATCATAAGAGAAAAAGTAAACAGCTCTCTGGCATGTACCGGTTTCATCTGTAAACCTGTCAATCACACCATTTACTAACTCTTTATAAGTATCCTGTGTGCCATATTCTCTGCTTCCTGATCCTAACTGTTCCTGATTAATAGGTCCTTCACTGTCATAGTTTTTAACAAGCATGGTTTTGGACATATCCATATGATTGCTTAATCGATAAAAAGGATTGGCAATTCTGCCTATATCAGCCCATACAAGCTTCATATCTGTATCATACAACTGACTACCCATAACACCTGGTACAATAATGATCGGACAAGTATCCTCTGCTTTGTAATCATCATTGATATCATCCGCTAATTCACCAAATGTAAATATCAGATCATCTGGATTTTTTACTTCATAAAATCCACCATTCTGAACATCATTCAAAAAAGCTTCCCCAAAATTTAAATTCGATCCACGTAAAGTATGGAAAAATCCCAATGTATAAACATTGTAATGGGAATCAAGTTCATTTACAAAATAATTATAAATGGCATTGGCATAAGGTCTGCTATAAATGGATGAATAGGAATCATATTTTCCAGTATTCAAACGTTGTCCATTTTCTGGAAGACCATCTGTTAAAAGCACAATATTTTTAATGTTAGCAGAATCTCTTTCATCCAATAATTCTTTGGCTCTTTCTAATGCAGAATAAATATTGGTACCACCTAAGGCAGGTATTTTACTAACAAAACTATCAATGCTTGTTAAATCATTTGTAAAATCCAGCGTTGAATCCACCTGAGAACTATACACAACAATCGCAACATTTGTTTCACCTGATGCTTGCATCAACTGTTCACAAAACTTTGTTGCTGCACCCTTCATCGCAGTATTTGGTTGACCCCGCATACTACCGGAAGCATCTAAAACAAGAACAACATCTCTTACGACCTTCGATGCTGCTTTTGCCCCTTCTGCGTTAACAGGAAATGAAATTCCTGTAAAAACAATCATTACACTCACTACAAAAGCCAAAATCTTTTGAGCATTTCTTTTCATCATTTACCCCCATATACTTTTTGTCATTTTAGAAAAAGGAAACGATATCAATCAAGTAGGCTGATTTCCCTTCTCGATCTACAAAATATAAGATGAATCCCCAAGTTCACCTCCCCCATACATATTTAAAACTCCTTCCATCCAATACATTTCCCCTATCTATTCCTCCCAGAATTAAGCATACAATATTGTAATCGTAATATCAATAATCTGTATACGTTTTTTTGTTAATTTATAAAATTTGTGAATTATTACTTACGTAACAAATTGTTGGAATTGACGAATTGCAAAAAACAAAACGTTTCACAACCTGTATTTTAGATACAGTGCTGTGAAACGTTTTTTCTTACTATCATTTACTGAGTTTACCTACAAAATCATTTGGCGAGCACGCCACATAACCGTTTTTTGAAAATAGCAACCATGTAAAT
>JAZQQB010000091.1:0-3518 GCA_045628865.1 Lachnospiraceae bacterium
GCCAGCACCATTTCCTTAAACTTTTCTGTCTGCTCATGATAAACCTCAATTCGTTCCTTAACATCAGGAAGATCTAAGATTTCTTCTGTACTCATGGTACGGCATGCATCAATAAGCTTCTCCATCAGCTGATAATTAGAAATAGTAAAGTTTCTCCATCTACCCAGCCCTGTTCTTGGATCCATCAAAAATCCAACCAAAATCCAACCAGTAGGATTCTGGATTTCATCAATAGTCAAATTTCCAGAATCCACCTTATCTACTGCAATCATCATATCTGTAAACTGTGGAAAACGCTCTTCTCCACCATAGTATTCATAAATAATACGTGCGCAGGATGGGGTCACTCTGCTCTCGCCCTTGTATTTGCCTGCCAATTCGTTTCTTTCATACTCGCTGGAATGATGGTCAAACCAAAGACCACATCCAGGTACATAAGGAACATTTGCAAGACAGTCATCTTCTGTTATCTCAACAAGCCCGTCCTGTAGATCCTTTGGATGTGCAAATGTCCAATGATCAATAATGCCAGCTTCCTTTAGCAATGCACCGCATGCCAATCCATCAAAATCCGAACGTGTCACTAATCTCATTATCCAACTCCAACCTTTCGTATTTTCTCTTTTTGATCCAGATTATCTTGTATCATATCTAGTTATAATTATACCGTGAATTGAAGCAATTTTTGACTACAATAATATGGCATTTAGCGACAAGAACAAAGGTTATCGCCAGTGAAACTCTTTGTTAAGCTTGTAGACAAAATAGTAAACAATGTGGTGATACTTTAACTAGGCATTCTAGAGGCAAAAGCCTGTTTTACACGCCTAAGGCTTTTATTTCAGTCTTCGACCATGAGATAAAAAACTGGAATGGATTGTAAATGACAAATTATAAAAAAAACATCAGCCTAACCTTAAAAAAAATGGATGGAAAAGCAACAAAAGTCCAAAAAACATCAAACCATAGCATTGTCAACAAATCCAAATGGAAGGAAAGCAGTAAAATGTGATAAAACCTTCAGAGCAATTTGCAAGAAATTGGAAGGAAATGAAAAAATAGCCTAAAAACCTTCATGTTTAACACAACAAAATGGAAGGGAAATGGTAAAGTGTGAAAAAAACATCAGAAATACATGTAAGAAGGTGATTATAAATTTGAGGAATTTCCTATGAAATAAAAAAGACCACCAGTCGCACCTGGTGGTCTTCTTCCTTCATTTTCCAAACCCTTATAGAAAATGTATATGTACACGCTCCATCCCTCACAATGAAAAGTGTATACTCACAGGTCTCCCGCCCTCATATGGATACCCATGAAAAATTTATACGAAATCCCGATGATCATGATCACCTCGCAATGGGATCTGCATACTATTTCTGATTGATGTAATTGATCAATCCTTCTGAGTCAATGATCTTTTGCATGAATGGTGGGAATGCCTGACCCTTGAATGTCATATTCTTAGTCACATCCTTGATCTGTCCTGATGCAAAATCGATCTCTACTGTATCGCCTGCCTCAATAGCCTTAGCAGCTTCCGGACATTCAATGATTGGAAGTCCAATATTGATGGCATTACGATAAAAAATTCTTGCAAATGTTTCTGCAATCACACAGCTAACACCTGCCGCCTTAATAGCGATTGGAGCATGTTCTCTGGAAGAACCGCATCCAAAATTCTTATTGGCAACGATGATGTCACCCTTGTTTACTTTTTTTACAAAATCTGCATCGATATCTTCCATACAGTGAGTTGCAAGCTCAGCTGGATCAGAAGAGTTTAAATATCTAGCAGGAATAATAACGTCTGTATCAACATTATCACCAAATTTAAAAACCAAACCCTTTGCGTTTTCCATGGTGTCCCTCCTTATAAAGAAAGCTCTTCAGGTGTAGAAATCTTACCTGTAATAGCACTTGCTGCTGCAGTTGATGGGCTTGCAAGATATACTTCTGATTTTACATGTCCCATACGTCCTACGAAGTTTCTGTTTGTTGTAGAAACGCATCTTTCACCTTCAGCTAATACACCCATGTGTCCACCCAAACATGGTCCACAGGTTGGAGCTGAGATAACGCAACCAGCTTCGATAAAGGTCTTTAATAAGCCTTCTTCCATTGCATCTAAATAAATCTTTTGTGTTGCTGGGATAATGATACAACGCATACCCTCTGCAACATGCTTTCCTACAAATACTTCTGCTGCGATTCTTAGATCGTCAAGTCGACCATTTGTACAAGAACCAATCACAACCTGATCGATCACAACATCCTCTTTGATCTCATCGATTGTCTTTGTATTTTCTGGCAAATGAGGAAATGCGATAGTTGGACGAAGTGTTGAAAGATCGATCACGATGGTCTCATCATATTCTGCGTCTGCATCTGCCTCATAAATCTTATAAGCTCTGTTTGAATGTTCCTTCATGTAAGCTTCAGCCTTGTCATCCACTGGGAAGATACCGTTTTTAGCACCGGCTTCGATCGCCATATTAGCAATGGTAAAACGATCGTCCATAGAAAGTGTAGATACACCTTCTCCAGTAAACTCTAAAGATCTGTAAAGTGCACCATCTACGCCGATCTTTCCGATCAAATGTAAGATGATATCCTTACCACTTACCCATTTAGTCATTTTTCCCACAAGTTCAACCTTGATGGCTGATGGTACTTTAAACCATGCTTTACCAGTTGCCATGCCGGCAGCCATATCTGTACTACCAACACCAGTTGAAAATGCACCAAGTGCACCATAAGTACAAGTATGTGAATCAGCACCGATGATCACATCACCTGCTACTGTCAAACCTTTTTCAGGAAGCAGTGCATGTTCGATTCCAACTTCACCGATTTCAAAATAATTGGTGATTTCATTCTTTCTAGCGAATTCGCGAACACATTTACAATGTTCTGCTGATTTAATATCCTTATTTGGTGTAAAATGATCAGGCACTAAAGCAATTTTATCTTTATGAAAAACACCCTCAACATTCATCTTAGCCATTTCTTTGATCGCTACTGGACTTGTGATATCATTACCTAATACAAGATCTAAATCCGCCTCGATCAACTGACCGGCTACTACGCTATCTAAACCGGCATGTGCTGCTAAGATTTTCTGGGTCATTGTCATTCCCATGTATGTCTTCCTCCTATCCCTCAATTGACATATCTTTTAAACAAAAATAATGTTAACATATCCCTGAAAATCTTAGAAATATCGTTTTTTTATAGTTGCTATAATCTCTAGTTATCGAGATTCGTATGTAAAATCGAATATTTTACACACGAATCTCTTTCTCGCCCGAGCGGAATGCGCAGCATTATCTTCCTTTCCGCGAGATGTGATCCATCGCGGAGCTTTTTATTTGATAGGTAAGTTCAAAGAACTTTCCTCAATCGAGTAGGAGGAATTTCTCTTAAATGAGAAATTCCGACCTCTCACACCACCGTGCGTACCGTTCGGTACACGGCGGTTCAATCAACTTAACAAGTTACATACCTTTCGGTGTAGT
>JAZQQB010000092.1:0-16867 GCA_045628865.1 Lachnospiraceae bacterium
TACACTGCCCTTCCACCCTTACCACTATTGCTAGTGGCGGTTTGCTTTCTGTTGCACTTTCCTGGGAGTCACCTCCACCGGCCGTTAACCGGCATCCTGCCCTGCGAAGCCCGGACTTTCCTCACCTGCATTGCTGCAGCCGCGATCATTCATCCTACTTGCTTCTCTATTTTACGCACTTGCATACAAATTGTCAAGTTTTATCAGACTTTTAGTGCTTTTCACACCTTAAAGCAGCTTCCACCAACAAATTCACGTACCAGTGAATTGTTAGGCAGTTCTTCTGTACTGATTCCTAAGAAGTACTCTAAGAATTTTAACAATCTCTTTGCCTCTAAATACTGCGGCTGACCTGGTTCAATGTCAAATAAAAGTGGTTCTGCATACTGCTTTAATGCAGACAATTCATAAATGAGTGCAGAGTTAAACATTGCATCTGCATCCTCCTGAAATGGGAAGATGTTTTCCTCCTCACCACGTCTAACAGATGGCCACATCTCAATGGTTCTTGCAGCAGAAGCGCCTCTGGTTCTCATATCTCTTACCATTCTTCGAAGCAAACGAACATCCGTGGTCGGGATACGGTTGTGTTCATCGATATTTAATGTGGTCAGAGCGCTGATGTAAATCTTGTATTTGCTCTCTGCTGGAAGAGCATAGGACATTTTTTCATTCAATCCATGGATTCCTTCGATAACAAACACATCACCCTCATGCATGGTCATATAGTGTCCCTTATATTCTCTCTTACCGGTTTTAAAATTAAACTCTGGCATTTCCACGGTTTCACCACGAAGAAGTGTGAGCATATCCTGATTAAATTTCTCAACGTCTAGTGCGCCAAGACATTCAAAGTTATAATCCCCTTTCTCATCTCTTGGGGTAAACTCACGATCCACAAAATAATCATCTAAACTAATCAGATGTGGGATCAGGCCAAGTGTTGATAACTGAATAGATAAACGATTGGCAAAGGATGTTTTTCCAGAGGAAGAAGGACCTGCGATCATGATAAATCGTACATCACCTCTGTCATGTATTTCCTTGGCAATCTCACCAATTCGTCTTTCCTGCAAAGCTTCCTGAACACGAACAATATCCATAATCTTACCTTTGCAGATCTTCTCATTCAAATCACCTACTGTATCAATACCAAGCATATTGCCCCACTTGGTACTAAGCATCATTGTTTCAAACAAATGCTCTCTTGGCACAAATTCTTCTAATTCATCACTGGTTCCAACATTTGGAAGCATCAGCATAAATCCGTCCTTATACTGGAAAAGATCGAATTTATGAATATATCCTGTGCTTGGAAGCATATAACCATAGAAGTAATCATGATATCCATCCAACTCATATACATTGATCACAGAACTTCTTCTAAAACGTAATAGCTTCACCTTATCAAGCATACCATGTTCTTCAAAAATCCTCTTAGCCTCTCCCACTGGATAGGAACGCTTATATACTCTGATATCTTCTTTCACAAGCTCCTGCATTTTTGCTTTTACTTTTTCCACCACTTCTTTGGTAACTAAAAAATCTGACTTCATAGAAAGATAAAAGCCTTGACCAATGGCAAATTCTACCTTCACCTTGCTAACCACTTCATCCCCATATAAATCATAGATTGCCTTTAAAAATAGAATGGTTGCTGTCCTGTTGTAGGTTTTATGACCTGCCGGCTCACCAATGGTCACAAAGGAAATCTCACAGTTTTCCTTTAGTGGCTTAAATAACTCACGAAGCCTTCCATTTACCTGTACAAGCGCAATTGGAAGTGCATACTCCTTTTGGTATTCCTCTACAATCTTAGAATAAGGAATTCCCTTTTCATAACACTTTTTCTCACCTTGAATGAATACTTCTAACAATTCTGCCATACGCGCCTCCCACAAAGAAATTCAATAATGCAATTACATCATTCTAAACAAACACCTTTTTTAGTTCATTATATCTAATGCTTTTTGATTTAAGTATAAAATTTCTTCCACTTCTTTTACACGAGCTGAATTCGTTGGTAATTTCTCCATGATACTTTCGTAATGCTCTTTTTCAAACAAAAGAAACTGATGCAGCGTTTCATTTTTCCCAGTTAATAAAAGCTCTCCATAGGTATCATATAACTCCTGCATTGGTTTCTCTTCTATTACCTGATCTTTTGGCAAAACAGATACGCACATCATCGGATAATATTTCCCATCCTCCAAAATCATATCTTCTTTGATCACCTGAAATCCATGTTCACGAAGATTCTTTCGGAATGCTGGAATATCAGACTGTGGCTGCAATACCAACTCCTTCATAGCTCTTACCTTTTCCATGCTGTCAGTAATGATCTTCCACATAAGTCTTCCACCCATGCCTGCCACTACCATGCACTCCACTTCTCCTACATCCAGCTTCCTTGCTCCATCCGATAACCTTACCTCAATCTGATTCTTTAATCCCTTAAAGGATATATTGCTTCTCGCATGAATAAGGGGTCCCTCATTCACATCCATAGCTATTACCTTTGGACTTCTATTAGACTGTACCAGATAGATAGAAACATATCCATGGTCGCAGCCGATATCTGCAACAGATAATCCTGGAGTTACTAAATCTGCTACAGCCTGTAATCTTTTTGTTAAAATTGTAGTCTGTTCCATTTTGTTACATTTTGTTCTTTCTTTATTTTTATCATTCCTGAATATACCAGCCGCCAGACAGTTCTTCAATATGACCGCTAGGAACGGTATTCTTAAACTGTGGTTTTGTAAAAAAATAGTATTTGTAGCTTTTTGCGCCACGCAAAAATTCTACATATATATAATCTGTTCCGCCCTGATCATCAATCTGCACGGTGACATTAGCGATATCTCCATAGTTCTCACCAAAGGATTGTTCTACAACATCCTTTACATAGGTACCATAATCGCTACCCCATAATTCATGCAAGGTGCCATTGTATAAAACAACCTTACTAGGCTGTGGATCATATCCCTTAGAGCACACATCTGTCATGGCGATTTCAAATGACTTACGAAAATTCTCACTTTCTGTAAGCCATTTCTGTCTTCTTGATTTTTCCACATATCCTAGATACACCGGGATGGAAACTCCAGCTAAAACACCTATGATGGCAACTGCGATAACAATTTCCACCAATGAAAAACCCAGATTATGACATTTCCTTTTCTGCTGATTATTCATAAAAATCTCCATTCCGGTGTGTAAAATATTCTATTTTACACACTAATCTCCATTTCACTTGTGAAATACAACAAGTTTACAATATACAACATATATAGTATATCAATTTTCCTACAATTCCGCAAATATGTCTTTAAGACAAAAGAGTGCCATTGGAAATTCCAATGGCACCTATCACTTTTCTTAATCTAAATAATCCTTTAACTTACGGCTTCTTGATGGATGGCGAAGTTTACGAAGCGCTTTCGCCTCAATCTGACGGATTCGCTCACGAGTTACGTTAAACTCCTTACCTACCTCTTCCAATGTTCTTGCACGGCCATCATCTAAACCAAAACGAAGTCTTAATACCTTCTGTTCTCTTTCAGTTAATGTGCCAAGAACCTCAACAAGCTGTTCCTTTAATAAAGTAAATGCAGCTGCATCTGCTGGTACCGGAACGTTATCATCCTGAATGAAATCTCCAAGATGAGAATCTTCCTCTTCACCGATAGGTGTTTCCAAGGATACTGGTTCCTGAGAAATCTTTAAGATCTCACGAACTCTTTCCACTGGCATCTTCATCTCTTCAGCGATTTCTTCTGGGGTCGGTTCACGTCCTAATTCCTGAAGTAACTGACGGCTCACTCTGATGAGTTTATTGATTGTCTCAACCATATGAACTGGAATACGAATTGTTCTTGCCTGATCGGCAATGGCTCTTGTGATAGCCTGACGAATCCACCATGTTGCATAAGTAGAGAACTTATATCCCTTTGTATAATCAAACTTTTCAACAGCCTTGATCAAACCTAAGTTACCTTCCTGGATCAAATCAAGGAACAACATTCCACGACCTACGTATCTTTTTGCGATACTAACAACAAGTCTTAAGTTTGCTTCTGCAAGCTTCTTCTTTGCTTCTTCACCTTCAATGAATTCGTCCATCATTTCGATTTCACGAATTCTTGCATTGGCTTCTTTTTCAAAAGCTGTTTTTTCTTCAGGTGTTTCAAAGCGAATCTTACGCTCTTTCACAAGCTGCAATTTTTCTTTTAATTTATGGTATTCCTCAGAGATTGCCATTCCGGCTTCCATCTTTTTCGCGAGTTCGATTTCGTCTTCTGCTGATAAAAGTGGAACCTTACCAATTTCCTTCAAATACATTCTGACTGGATCTTCAATACTAATACCATCTGGAACTGAAATATCAATATTTTCAATATCTACATCTTCTTCATTGTCAAGTAACAGTTCTTCATCATCAGGCTCTTCTTCTACATCATCTGTAATTCTTAATACATCCACGTTGTTCTGTTCCAAGGTTTCTAAAACCTTTTCCATGCTTTCTTCATCCAAAGCCATGTCTGCAAAAAATTCGCCAATTTCCTGATACTCTAATACATTCTTTTTCTTCTTGGCAATTGCTACGATTTGTTTACACTTCTCCTCAAATCTTGCCTGCTGTGCTTCGTCCATGTTAGGCCCTTCCTTCCCACTTCTGTAAAATTTCATATCACTTCAGATATGCTTGAGCAAAATACTAGTCCAATGAAAAATGAACCTTCTTAAGCTCCTCCAACGCTTTTTTTCCTTCTATTGCCTGAGTTAATGCCTGCAGATCATTACCTGACGCAGACGTATAATGCCTGTAACTATTTTCTTTCACACTTACTACGCAGTCATGAAATGCCTTCTCTAAATCCTGCTTGCTCTCAAGCTTTTCTAGCCTTGTGTTAAAAAGCGCGGCAACCTTTCGATGTTCTTCCTCATCCGTAAACATGTTCATGATATCTGCAGGTGAATAGTTAGAGGCCTCTATACCACTAAATAACTTCTCAGCCACCTGTACATAAATTGGATCTGTGAAATCACTGGCAGTAATATATTTCTTGATCTTAGAATATAAGGATGGCTGATCTGTGATCCAGGTAATCAGCGCCCTCTCTGCCTTAGAAACACCCTCCTGCGCCAAATTCTTAGGCTTAGAGGCTTTCAGTGTTTGTATTGGTTTCACACCACCAGTTTTCATAGCTTGATTTCCAACCTTTCTGCGAAGGTTTTCGAATCCCATGTGATACTTGTTCGCAACAGCTTCGATGTAATTCTCCCGTTCCATTTCATCGGAAAAATCACATAGCTTCTTTGCAACTTCATCCTGAAATCTGGTTTTTAAATCTGGATCGGTCAGATCATATTTCTCAGATAATATTCTTATCTCAAACATGAATCCGTTCTCAGCCGTATCCAGCCGCTTCTGATATTCCTCTGGTCCAAGATTCTTCATAAATTCATCTGGATCCTTGTAAGGCTTTAAGTTGATGACTTTTCCACTCATACCTGCCTCACGAAGAATTGCCAAAGCGCGCAATGCTGCTGCCTGTCCCGCCCCATCAGAGTCATAGGCCAATAGTACATCCTGGCTATATCGTTTTAAGATATTCGCCTGTCCCACAGTAAAAGCTGTACCAAGTGACGCTACTGCCTGTGTAAAGCCTGCCTGATGCTGTGAAATAACATCCATATAGCCTTCACACAGTATAAACTGATTTTTACGAGAGGTTCTGGCAAAATTAAGTCCGTAAAGATTACGACTCTTATCAAAAATCTCAGTTTCTGGCGAGTTTAGGTATTTAGGTTTCCCATCTCCCATTACACGGCCACCGAAACCGATCACTCTATGGTTAATATCCTGTATCGGATATATCACCCTGTTCCAAAATTTGTCATGTGTGCCAAATTTCTCATCATAGGTTGCAAGTCCTGCATCCATGATTTCCTGATCCTGGTATCCCTTTGTTTTCAGATACTTGGTCAGATCATCACTATATTTATTAGCAAACCCAAGGCCAAAGGTCTTTAAGGTTTCGTCTGTCAGTTCTCTGCCTTTCAAATATTCATATCCGTGACGTCCATTCTCAGAACGCAGCTGATAATAAAAATATTTCGCAGCTTCTTTGTTGATCTCTAACAATCTCTGGCGTCTGCTTTCTTTCTTTCTGGCAGCTTCATCATATTCTATCTCTGGTAATGCAACACCTGCCCGGTCTGCCAACGTCTTAATAGCCTCCGGAAAGGTATAATGCTCATACTCCATCAAAAAAGTAACCACATTACCGCCTGCTCCACAACCAAAGCAGTAATACATCTGTTTTCCTGGTGAAACTGAAAAAGAAGAAGATTTTTCTGAATGAAACGGACAAAGGCCAAAATAATTAGCACCTTGTCTCTTCAGACGTACATAGCCGGAAATAATATCAACAATATCATTCTTTGATCGAACTTCTTCGATCAGTTCTTCCGGATAATACAATTACACTCCCCCTTCTATCTGGTCCCTTCTTAGTGCAGCAGACTTTATCAGCCATGCCAGCACTTTGGTATAAAAATATCCTCATAGGTTGCAATGGCATAACGGTCAGTCATACCTGCTACATAATCACATACAACCTTTTCAGGTGGTTCCCCAAGATCCATTAATCGTTTTAGCTCTGATGGTAATTTTTCCAAATGTTTCATGAAATATTCATATAATGTTTCTACCATCTTCTCAGCCTTCACTTCCTCGCTCTTGGCCACAGGATTTACATATACTCTTTCAAACATGAACGCTCTGATCTTTTGCATGGCATCTCCGCCTTCTTTCGACATACATATATCGTTTCGATCAATGCTGTTCATAATAATATCATGGATAAAAAAGTCTAATCTTAAATTGGTGGTCGCGCCGATAAGTTTCGTCAAGCTCTTTGGAACATCATCCTCTGTCAACACACCTGCTCTGATGGCATCATCCATATCATGATGGATATATGCAATCTTATCAGATAAACGCACGATCTTCCCCTCTAAGGTCTCCGGCATCAAATGTGTCTGATGGTTTAATATTCCATCACGGACCTCATAGGTCAAATTAAGCCCCTGTCCATTCTTTTCTAGGATATCTACGGTTCTTACGCTCTGAACATTATGTTCAAACCCAAATGGACAGATTCGATTCAGTGCTCTTTCTCCAGCATGTCCAAATGGTGTATGTCCTAAATCATGTCCCAATGCAATGGCTTCTACCAGATCTTCATTCAAACGCAGTGCCTTTGCAATGGTCCTTGCATTCTGGGATACCTCTAACGTATGTGTCAATCTGGTTCGATAATGATCCCCTTCCGGTGTTAAAAAAACCTGCGTCTTATCCTTTAGTCTTCGGAAAGACTTACAATGAATGATCCTGTCCCTGTCCCTTTGAAAAACAGGTCTGATATCACAAGCCTCCTCCGGGATCAAACGTCCCTTTGTATTAGTGCTTAATGTTGCATATGGGCTTAAATACTCTTTTTCTTGCTGTTCAATATGTTCTCTGATCGTCATATCTTATCCTCGTATCATGATCGCTAACTATTTAAGAACCCTTTATCAATTAATCTTTTCCCGTTTCATTGACTCTTTTTTAATGTTTTATCCAACAAAAAAAGAATCCAACACAAATAATATTCTGCATAACTTGTCGGATTCCTTTTTTCTTTTAAGTTTTTTTAAATAAAAGTTTAAATAAATTTTCTTTTTTAAATGTTTTCTTTTTAATCAACCAATTTAATCTCTACATAGCTTCCCATTTCAGCAGGTATACTCATAACGATCACTGGTTTTTCATCCTCAGCTAAATAGGTAAAGCCTACGGGAACAAAGGAAGGGCTGTTTCCGTCAAAATCATAATCCGGCAGCAAGAAGGCGAAATCTTCACAGCCACCCATTGCCACATATTCCTGGAACTCCTCAAGTGTGATCTTTGCTTCTCCACACAACTCATAGCCCATAGAAAGCTCCAAGCAGTCAATTACATGTCCTATATCCACATAATCTTTCAGGCGTCTGTTTGATCCAGTTTTCAGATCGAAGTTAAAAGTTGCCAGATATCTTCTATAATTCGCCACATCAATGCTATTACACTCTCCGCGGAAAATGACTGATACAAAATCGCCATCCTGATATGCAATCTCATAATGAACAATTTCTGTTCCTTCTCCATGTGCGTTCATTTTCTGATCAATAAAGCTCTTGATCTGCTGATTGAAACGATCCATCATAGCTACATCCTCCATTTCAGTAAACTGAGGATACAAGGCAGCAAATGTACTAGCTTCATTCATCACACTGTTTTCTTCAAGTGCATAGCAATAACCCTCCCATACACTGTCCACCGCCATTGGATCATAAAAGGTCAAAGGTTCATTATACACCTTATTCTCAGTAACTAAATTACCGCCTTCCACTGACAGACGAACTGCATCAACTGCCAGGTTTTCAATGTAAGTATTGGTCAAAGCAGCAAGATATACGATTTCTTTTTCCATGTTTCCAAGACCATTGATAAAGCCCTTATAATCTCCACTTACGGAAAGATACAAAATTGTTCTTTCCTCATCCTCTTCATTGATATTAGCGGAAACAATGGATACCGAAGCTGGTACTACTCCTGCATTCTTTAGCTGATCGAATAAGAAATATTCATCTACTGCATTCTCAATGGTTTCCCCATTTTCATCTTCATATCTAAACAATACATAATCTGGTAATAACGCACTTTCATTTTCTGCCACAGTGTAAATCATTACAGAATCATCATAATTAATAGCACTTTCTGTTTCTATGGTATCAACTCCAGACACTTCCCCATCTTCGATTTCTGTATTCTCTGACATTTTAGTCTGCGCTGTTGCATTCAGTTCCTCTTTTCCTTTGCCACAACCTGCAAGCATACTGATACCCATGTATGCACATATCATAATTGCAAGTACATACTTACTATTTCCTCTTCTTTTCATGCCCTTATTCCTCCTAATATGCCCTCATGTTTTTCCAATTTGTAACTGTCCGCCAAAATAGTTTTTTCAAAGAATACGCGTAGCTCTAAACAGATACCCCAATTTGATTATACTGAAATTTCGTTCATTATTCTATATTTCTTTGTTTTTTCTTGTAAACAATCACTCTTTCTTTTTCAAGTATGCTTTCTTAATTTTTTTAATAAATCCCCAAACAAGTAAAATAGCCATCAAAAACAAAAGCATTCCCAAAACCAAATTCTCTCTCACAGCAAGCGTTGCGACAAATAAAACAAGTCCTATTACAGAAATAAAAAATATAAAATATAAACCGATCAAAAGAAATCTTACTGGCTTTGGAAAACGCCTGTTTTCAATTGCCTCTTCTCCATTATAAATAATCAGATCAATAAAAAACTCAAAGAAAAAATCAAATACAAACTCCATAAATAAACCTCCATATATAATAACTACTCTTCCTCTTGAAATAATGACTTCTTACTCTGATATAAACATCCCTGTAAGCCTTGGAACATGAAAACGATGAGTAAACATCTCACATTTGCACAAAAAAGAATAATATGCGTGCCTGCCCTGCCCGCTAAAGCTTTCAAAATTTCCCTGCCCTTTTGCAAGAATAACATCTGCATGATCGATTATTGTCTTTGCCTCCTCTGAACAAAGTTCATAAACACTTCCTGCCACAGCATTACCATTTTCTATCACTTTCGCCACCTTATGTACCCCAACATATATGGCGTCTTCCATTGTTACATCATTTAGTACCTCTTCGCCTCTTACCATCACATATAACTCCAGATTATTAAATCTTGCAGCCATCTGTTCAAGGAAAAGTACATCCAGCACAATCTCACCACAGTTATCCGCCAAAAGCAAGAAACGTTGCGCTGTTTCACACTCTTTTACAAACTGCTCATAATACTTCTCATCCTGACTTGATAAGTCTATATTTGAAAACAGACTCATAAACTCCTGATCATCCACTTGATTCATGGCTCCAAAATCAATATAATTCCCTACTCGTGCCAGAAAAAGTGCAGTCTTTAAAGAATCCTGCGCTTTGCTTAATTTATCTGACAACGCAGGAATCATATCCATTACGAAATCATTATATTTACGTTTTTTCGCTGCAAAATCAGATTCTTCATCTCCAAAATGTTCCTTATATTTTTCTTTAAAAAGCGCTACAAGATAAGGCGCGCAATCATTATCATTTCTATTTTCCAATATTCTTTTTACATCCTCAAGATACGCCTGTGCTTTCACATGATCCGTCACAGATTCCATACTATTTTTTTGCTTATCATAAAGACAAGCCACACATTTTTCATTCACTCTTTTCATATTACACACTAATCTCCGATGGATAAGATCGGAACAAGTCCAAGCCAATCAGTCACATTATAAATCTACATATGAACACCACTCATATTGTGAAACCATATATTCACTGTAGCAAATCCAATATTCGTTCCATTTTGTCCTAACGGCATTACATCCACTGTCTGTATCAGTACTGTCCATATTGCAAACAATGCCTAGATCAGTATACCACTCCATACCTTCTTTTTTCCATTTTTATTCATTCTTTTGTCCTCACTTTCTTGCCTATGGCAATCTTTAAGTTAGCAAAGGGCAAAAATTATGAAAAGAATCTATCCGTCACATGATGATACGAATCGTAACATCAAGCACTTAACAGCAAAAATAACAGCCCATCCGAAGATGAGCTGGTCTTAAGTTCTTTCTTATGCGTTTTTCTTTTCCTCTTGTGAAAATTTAAACATTCCTTTTTGAGTTTCAATTATTTTCCCATTTAATTTAGCTTTTTTACGCGAATTGATTGCCAAAACAATGATCAGCGACAAGATATTTGATAAAATAATTCTAAGTATCTGCATGTTGTCTGCTTCTATGACTCCACCTTCTCCTGTGCTCAACACATGCAATGCATTGGATGAAAAGTTGTTAAAAAAGTGTTCAAACATGCCAACCCACAAAATTCCAGTCATATTGACACAAGTTCCCCATTCTAAGGCAAGAATTCCTGCAAGCACTACATATCCGATTCCAAAAACAACAGCCATACCAATCGTCATAGAGCCATCCTTTACACCTAACACGCAGGATATAATATGCCAAAAGCCAAACAAAAGAGCCTGAACAAAGTTTCCTGTCCGAAATCCCCATCTATCGGAAATAACCTTAAGAATCACACCGCGAAACAAACCTTCTTCCGCAAGAACATTAATAATATTGCCAACAATACAGACTATAACTGCGATCAATGACAAAGAGATTTCATTCGTAGCCCCTGTAAGTCCAAAGTTTGTAATATAAACAGAAAGTCTAGGATTGGCTCCGGAAATAGCAAGAATCAGCATTTCTACACCATATGAAATCGCAAATGTTACAATACCCAGTCCAAAACCACAACTTGCATACTTCAGTACACTTTTATTTTTAAATCCAATATCAGATAACTTATATCCTAATTTATAGGTAACGATGACAGTTGCAATGATGCATACTATTTTACATATTACATTTTCACCGATAAAGGTACTGTCCGTTTTAATATATAAGAACTCAATGTCTTTTATTATAGAACAAATCATAAAGATGAAAGCTAGTGTCCATATAATCTTTTTTTTCGAATTTCCCATAACTTTTTCCCTCTACCTCTTTTCAATTTCTGTCAACAACTTGAGTTTTGTTATAAGTTCATCATCTATAATATTCAAGTTATATCCCGTCAGCATTTCCGCCAAAAGCATAAATCTGTTTACTGTTTCTTCCGGTGTAGCATCAAAAATGAGTGGATTAACCCACACATTGATTAATACCGTCAGCATCTCGGATAATTCTTTCGGGTAATCTGTCTTGATTGAGCCATCTGCAATCCCCTGCATAATAAGTGGTTGAATAAATAGTGGCGCAATCTCGTCTTTTAATTCTTTCATTAGTTTATAAAGCATTTTAGGGTTTTTTGAATAATCAATTCCCGCCATCTGAGTATGATTCGATATTGCAGAATCCAATGATTTGTTCAAAGCAAGTTTGATTTTCTGCAAACCGTCCAAATCCTTATTTAGAATCAACTCACATATCTCATCATCATTGCGCGCAGACATTTGATATACTACTGCTTCGTAGATATCCTCTTTCGATTTAAAATGTTGATAAATCGCACCTTTCGTCAACCCACCAAGTTCTTTGATAATGTCATTCAACGAAGTTTTTTCATAACCCTTTTCCATAAAAAGTTTCGTTGCCACTTCAATGATCAATTGCTGCGTCTTTTCCGGATACTTATTTCTAGAAATTGTAATCACCTCCCATTATACATACCTCTGGTATCTATAATACATACCGCCGGTATGTATGTCAACAACTTTTTACCTGATAATCAGTCTGAACAGGCATCCAGCACAGGTTGTTGAAAAAAAAAGGGTATCGCTTAAGATACCCCGCGCCGCTTGCCTGCAACCTTTTATACGTATATTTTAAAGATTATTTCATTTAATATCTTGCATGTGTATTTGATTTGAATTCGTAATCCACAACACTTCTCTACCATGAAAATCTTTTATATACTCTAGTTGTTGTCCTTGATATTTAAAAATCATGTTTACACTCCTTCATTTCTCCATCCTTTGGTAAATAAAACTTTCTATCCGCTAAGGCACAATCAAATACAAATGCCTCTCTATAAACATTATTCATAGATCCATATAAATATGGTGGTCTTAATATATACGCACCTTTTACTCTTTCAAGCAATGCCTTTTCAGCCGCTATTTTATCGGTCCCATATGCACCCTAGAATTTATTTGCCGATTTTTCAGATCTTCCTTTCCGCGAGGTGCGATAGTACCCAAAGATACTGGTATAACAAGACTTTTTTCATCATTTATAAGCGTAACAAGAACCGTCTCCACATGAATACAATAAATGCTTCCTACAATCCTAAAGCTGTTAATAGACTCCTGAGAACAAACGCTATACCAAAAGCTCCCACCATGGCTATTACAATTTGCACTGCCTTAGGTAATTTTATAAATTTATTGTTTTTGTTAATCTTATATGATAATCCTGTTGAAAAAAATACCATAAATACTGAAACATAAGCCAATACCTGTAAATAAGTATGTAAATGATTAACGACATTATTCTGTTCCATTCCCAGCATTTCAATAACCATCAATCCTACAACTGCAATAACTCCTATAATACTCTGTTTCTGTACGTCACTTATAATCTTTTCCTTTTCTACTCCTGCATAATCTGCCATAACTTCTGCTACTTCTTTTACATCTTCTTTCATATTCTCGCTTTTCCTTTCTCCATTAATGATTTCCGGAATTGTAATATCATACAATTCTGCAATTTCTACCAGTAAGCTTATATCAGGCATATTGTTCCCTGTTTCCCATCTTGATACCGTTCTTCCTGATACATTTAATTTTTCTGCTATCTGTTCTTGTGTGAAGCCTTTTTCTTTTCTTAATTTTTTCAAGAAACTTCCGATTTCTTTTTGGTCCATTTTGCTTTCTCCTTTCACCAGTAGAATACAGCTTTATTCACGACACAAACACGACACAAAGCGAGAAAACATCGTATTTATGCTATTAGACAAATCAGTCTAGTATTATTCACTCTTCTTTATTTAGGATTTATCATTATAAATTTAAACATTCCTTCATTGGTTTTTAGATTAGTTGAATAACAAAAGAAACCTATAAGTTCTCCACCATCTGAAGTTGCCACATATGGACTATCTCCAAATCTTTCCGCTGCTTCTTCCATTATTCTTTCAAAATTACCTTTTTCCATTGGAAACTGGATTAAATTAGCACACCACATAGCGTGTGTCCTTTCTTCTGTTATCCAATCTTTAATTTCATCATAATCTTTACATTCTATATAAGGTCTTAATCTCAAAGCATTCTCCTTTACACCAGTAAGTTTTCACCAGCTCTACAACTTCAGATTGAACTATTCAGAACTCCATTTGCAAAATCGCCTTTACAAGGCTTTCCTTTTGCTCATGAAGTTACTTCGCCATATAAAAAGGCGAAAAATAATATTTGCGAGCAAATTATTTTTCAATTTTTGCATGGCTCTGAATCAGTTACCAAATTTTTTTTAATTCCGAAAACTGGGATTTGTCGTTCTCTTCAACATATATATAGCAATTAACGTCACTACAATATAACCCAAAACAGATACAACAGATGATTCTATTCCAAATTCACCACCTGTAAATGCAAATGACTTTGATTTAAGTACATATGTCATAACTGAGTATTCATCTGCGGTTTGATTTATGGATAAACCACCGCCTATTATTACGATATTCCAGATTGCATGAACAATTCCACTGTTCCAAACAGAACCACTTTCAAGTGCTATCATTGAAAACATAATTCCCACCATTGTACCAGCCAAAAGAACTAGCAAACAGCTTCCAATCGAAAAATTCATTCCTAAAACATGGACAAATCCAAACAAAACTGATGGGACCAGCACTGCTACTAAGGTATTCCACCTTAATTTTAAGAAATTAAAAATAAAACCTCGAAAAACCATTTCTTCAACAAATCCTGCTGCAATACCTGTAAAAACAATACCCGCACTTAATGTTGAAAAAATTTCGCTATTATTCATTCCAGAAGAAATATATTCTCCAGTAAAAAGAAAGACATAAATGGCTTTTACAATTACAGGCAATAATATAGCAATTATTATCCATCTTGTTTTAATTGAAAACCTGGGCATTCCAAAATTTTCCAGTTTAATTTTATATATTTTTTCTGCAAACAATTTAAATAAAATATAAGCTAATACTGCGTATATAATTCCCGCTAAAATATTACATATTCCTGTTGGAACCTTAATCAAAACAAACAAGCTTGCCACTAGTTGTGCTAATATTTGGGCTATCGCTAATACTATGATTGCTAAAAAAGACCCTCCAATTGCTTTTCTTGTATTCATACATTTTTCGCTCCACATGTTCAAATTTTTTATTCCATATAAACTATAACCTAGATTATTCACAGCTAACCCGTGAAAGTGGCTGAAAGCCATATAATTACTGTATTTTAACTGAATATTGCTTTACACTTATCAAGTGAATAAAAAAGAGACCCAATATGTGGTAAAATTTAGGTGTCTAATCTAATAAATATCACAAGGGAAGGGTCCCTATGAAATATTCTAACACCAACTCACTTAAAAGCAATAGACAGATTAAAATTAATTTCGATGGAGGCGATTTATCGTTAGCACCAGCTATGTCATCAGGCTAAAGGAGAATAACAATCTCCGTGAAAAGGCTTCATATCTGGTAGATGAGCTTGATGAGATCACCCGCGAAAACAACGCATCGATACCGTCCGTATAAAGTTACTGAAAATTGCTGCAAAAGTAATTCGCTTACGCAAGATATATAACATTCAGACTGTGTAGTAGTTGTCCTTATAAGAATGAGTTCTATGAAACACTTACAAATATCAGCAAGCTACAAATGCAATTAGAATAGGAACAAATCAACGAACCTTGAAAGCAAAATAACTGCTTGAATATCTACCCAGGTGGAAAGTCTACCCTTTTGTCGGGTTCGACAAGTAAGTTATAGCGTTATAAATCAAGTATATAGATTCATGGCATATTTTTCAGTTTGAATATTCTTCCGTGAATAATCTAGGATAATTATTGTTGCACCCTGTTAAATGTAACATGCCCCTTAGCTTTATTGCCGGTTACACCAACTGTGTATACACCATCTTCTAAGATATTAATCGAGAAATCAGTCGAAATATCTCCATTGCCCTCATAAACAGGGTCATCTTGGTCTTTCTGAATCATTACCTTAATATCACCTGATTGCTTCTCAATATGAACCAAAATGCTTTCGCCCTGTTTCATTGTCAATTCATGCGTATAAGTAGTATTTAAGATATCAAACGAAATATCGTAATGGTCTTCGTCACCCGTCATGCTTCCATTAAATTGCCTGTTTTGCGATCCAGTACATGCACCTAATATGACTATTATAAAGATGGTACATAATGTTATAAGTCTTTTTTTCATTTATCTTTCTCCTCATAAACGATGCGAAATCATATATTCACTCTGTTACTCCATTAGTTGATAAATCTGATGTTTTTGCCAAAGTTTTGGGCTCAGAAGCTCCTTGTCATTTGAATAAAAAAAGAGATAAGCACACACTTATCTCTTTCTTTATTCAATGCGGAAGATGGGACTTGAATAATTAATAGTACTGAAAAATACTGATAGAAAGGGGACTTTTCAGCACATCATTCATAAGTGTAACAAAAGTGTAACAAGAACCATCTCCGCAATAATTCAACAAGGCAATATTTAGATAAAATTTTCAAATCATTGCTCTATGGAAAAATACCTCCATTCCCAATCATCACTCTAATAATTCCTATTACAAATAAATGTGCTGGATAATATATGTAGAAAAACCACTTCATACCTTTCCATTTACCTCGCTCACCATTATACTGTCTCAAAATTGGAAGTGATAATAATGTACACATCTGAAGAATTCCATATGGCTTATCCATAAAAATAAAATATACGACTGCATACATAGCAGTCCATATAAGCATTGTTAATGACTGTTTCTTAAAATCCCCCCTATGCAAGTACAAAAACACTGGACACATAGCTGCAATCGTTGACCAATCCGATGGAAACGTAATCAGGCAAATCAAAATAATAAGTATTATCTTCACCCACTGCTGTAAATACTCTGTTGTAAAAATCACCATTAAAACTACAGACCATGCCAATGACCACATTACACTGGTCAT
>JAZQQB010000093.1:0-5932 GCA_045628865.1 Lachnospiraceae bacterium
GATGCTATCAAGCCTAACATGATCCAGACACTTGATCATTCTGTAGCATTTGTTCATGGTGGACCATTTGCCAATATTGCTCACGGATGTAACTCTGTACGTGCTACAAAAGCAGCTTTAAGAGCAGCTGATTACTGTAACACAGAGGCAGGTTTTGGTGCTGATCTTGGTGCTGAGAAATTCTTAGATATTAAATGTAGAAAAGCTGGTCTTCACCCTGATTGTATTGTTTTGGTTGCTACAATCAGAGCGCTCAAATACAATGGTGGCGTTAAGAAAGAAGACTTAAACGGTGAGAACTTGGATGCTTTGAAAAAGGGTATCGTAAACCTTGAAAAGCATATTGAAAACTTACATAAATTTGGTGTACCAGTCGTTGTTACCTTAAATGAATTTGTGTCTGATACAGCTGCTGAAAAAGAATTTGTAAAGAATTTCTGTGAAGAAAGAGGTTGCGAATTCGCTATGGCTAATGTATGGGGCGAAGGCGGCGAAGGTGGTATCAACCTTGCAAACAAAGTATTATATACATTAGAGAATAAAGAATCTAATTACAAACCATTATATCCAGATGATATGCCACTTGCTGAGAAGATGGAAACCATCGCAAAAGAAATCTATGGTGCTGATGGTGTTGATTTTGATGCAAACGCTAAAAAACAGCTTGCAGAGATCGAAAGCCTTGGCTTTGGTAATTTACCTGTTTGTATGGCTAAGACACAGTTCTCTTTCTCTGATAACCCAAGCTTACTTGGTAGACCTTCGAACTTCCGTATTTCAGTAAAGGATGTTTATGTTTCTGCTGGTGCTGGCTTTGTAGTTGCATTAACAGGAAATATTATGGTAATGCCTGGTCTTTCTAAGACACCTGCTGCATATCGTATTGATGTAACAGATGACAGTGTGATCACAGGTCTTTACTAAATAGGATTTTTGTAATTGTTCAGGACAGGGTGAAGCATTTACTGCTGAACCCGTACTAAACGTATTGGAAACGGTTTTTTTAATAACTGGGCTTTATGAGGGAGAAGCCAGTGATAGCTGGAGGGAAAAACATTGAAGATTATTGATGGTAAAGTAATTTCAACACAGATAAAGGATGAACTAAAGGATGAGGTTTCCAGACTAAAGGCTGATGGAGTGACTATTACACTTGCTGTTATCCAGGTTGGAAATGATCCAGCAAGCTCTGTGTATGTAAACAACAAAAAGAAGGCTTGTGCATATATTGGTATTGAATCAGAAAGCTATGAGCTTCCTGAAGAAACAACAGAAGAAGAATTACTTACTTTGGTAAGAAGATTAAATGATGCAGATCATATTCAGGGAATTCTTGTTCAGTTGCCACTTCCAGCACATATTGATGAGAATAAAGTAATTGAAACCATTTCGCCTAAAAAGGATGTTGATGGATTTCATCCACAGAGTGTTGGTGCACTTTGTATTGGTCAGCCAGGTTACGTATCCTGTACACCAGCCGGTATCATTCAGCTCTTAAAAAGAAGTGATATCGAAATTGCTGGAAAGGAATGTGTGGTAATTGGTAGAAGCAATATTGTAGGAAAGCCAATGTCACTGCTTTTGTTACGTGAAAATGGTACTGTAACTGTATGTCATTCTAAAACAAAAGATTTAAAAGAAGTATGTAAGAGAGCTGACATTTTGGTTGTTGCAATTGGAAAACCTAAGATGATCACTAAGGAATATGTAAAGGAAGGCGCTACTGTAATCGATGTAGGTATCCATCGAATGGAAAACGGCAAGCTTTGCGGAGACGTTGACTATGATGATGTTTCTACTGTGGCAGGTGCTATGACTCCAGTTCCTGGCGGTGTTGGACCTATGACTATTGCTATGTTAATGTACAATTGTGTGCATCATGTATAAAAGTTAGATGGGGGTTTTAAGTATGATATGTCCTTATTGTGGAAATGAGAATTCAGATGAACATATCTATTGTGAATCCTGCGGGAAAGAATTTCAGATCGTACCTGACTATGATGTGGAGATGGAAGATGATTTGAATGAAGCAATGAATGAATCCGTTTTGGTGATCAGTGAGGGTGATGATCATCAGACTGACGAGTATAATAGTGAAGAATATGAGGATGATTTTGAAGAGGAATTCTTTTTGGAAGAGGATCCGAATCTGATCGAGACTGTTGTGACTCGTTTAAAAGGTAAAAAAATAGCGGTGATCTCCATTGCAGCTGTTGCATTTGTCCTTTTGGGCGTGATCTTGTTTAATGTCATTCATTATTATCATGTGAATTCTTACGATTACCAGATTTCACATGCCAAAGATGCAATTTCCAATGGAAACTATGGTGATGCCATTAAGTATTTGGAAAATGCATTGCTTTATGATGATTCCAAGGATGAAGATAAGATGCTTTTGGCAAATTGCTTTATCAAGAGCGAGAATTATGATGCAGCCACCATGATTCTTCGTGAGCTGATTGCATCAGATCCTTCTAATGTGGAGGTATATACGAAGCTGGTTGCCATTTATGAACAGAATGGTGAATATGATAAGATCAATGCACTGTTAGAAAGCTGCAGTGATGAGAATGTATTATTAAGTTTTTCCAACTATGTCTCTTCTGCGCCAGAGTTTAGCTTAGAAGAGGGCGTTTATAATGATGTTCAGATCTTAAATCTGAGTGAAAATTCCAATGGAATTATTTATTATACAATGGATGGTAGTGTTCCAGATAAGACCAGTATGGTCTATACAGCACCAATTGTACTGGATGAAACAGGTGCATATACCATCAGTGCTGTTTTTATAAATGAATTTGATGTAAGTAGTGAAGTTGTTTCCAAAAATTACATCATCGATCTTGTGCAGCCAGATGCTACTATGGTATCACTTCCAAGTGGTATTTATGATCTGCCGCAGATGATCACCATTGATGTGCCAAAAAACTGTAGAGTTTTTTATACCATCGATGGGGATGTTCCGAATGAGACATCTATTCAGTATATGGGTCCTTTTTATTTACAGTTAGGAACCCATGTTTATCAGTATATTACCTATAGTATGGATGATGTTCCAGGTGAAGTAACCACCTGTTATTATACATTAGATATGAATACACTCTATTCCTCTGAAAAAGCGGTGGAAATGAGTAAGCAGTTTATTTGTAATTATGGATTTACCACGGATGTGTATGGTCATGTGGAGGGTAAAGCAGGGTACAATGATTATACCTGCAATACGGCTTTTATCTATAATGAAACACCATTTTATTTGATCGTTGAGAAGTATGTGGATACGCTTGGTACTGCAACAAGTACAGGAAATCTATATGCTTTTGATGCTAACGATACAAGGTTTTACCATGCTTATCTGCAGGAGGATGGTACCTATATAGTGGAACCTATTGTTTATAATGGCAATTAGTGAAAAAATTTTATGCAGATGTATTTATGAGAGGAAGGATTAGTAGAATGTACAAAATTGTTGAAGCGCGTAACTTGAATCCAATTATCTTTTTGATGGAAGTTGAAGCGCCAAGAGTAGCTGCAAACTGTCAGCCAGGTCAGTTTGTAATTGTAAGAACGGATGAGGCTGGCGAGCGTATTCCACTTACTATTTCAGATTACAACAGAGAGAAGGGAACTGTTACTATCGTTGTTCAGATCATCGGTGCAGGTACAAAGATGATGTCTGAATTAAAGACAGGTGACTATTTACATGACTTTGTTGGACCTTTAGGACAGCCAACAGATTTGATTTATGAAGATATTGAAGAATTAAAGAAGAAAAAGATTCTTTTTGTTGCCGGTGGTCTTGGAACTGCTCCAGTTTATCCACAGGTAAAATGGTTACACGAGCATGGCGTTGAAGCTGATGTTATCGTTGGTGCCAAAACAAAAGATCTTATCATTTTAGAAGAAGAGATGAAGGCAGTAGCCGGAAATCTTTATATTACAACAGATGACGGTTCTTATGGAAGAAGCGGTATGGTTACAAAGGTAATCGAAGATCTGTATGCAGAAGGAAAGACATATGATCACTGTGTAGCAATCGGACCAATGATCATGATGAAATTCGTTTGCTTAACAACAAAGAAATTAGGCATTAAGACAATCGTTTCCATGAACCCAATCATGGTAGATGGTACAGGTATGTGTGGTGCTTGTCGTTTAACAGTAGGTGGCGAGATCAAGTTTGCCTGCGTAGACGGACCAGAATTCGACGGACATCTTGTAGACTTTGACGAATCTATGAAACGTCAGGCAATCTATAAGACAAAAGAGGGTCGTGACATGCTTGCATTACAAGAAGGCGATACACATCACGGTGGATGTGGACATTGCCACTAATTGCTACCAGTTCTCATACAGGCTATATTACAATGGGCCTGTAAGACTAGAAAGAAATGAGGGTTAAAAATGGACGTATTAAAGAAAGTTCCTGTTCGTGAACAGGCACCAGATGTTAGAAATAAGAATTTTGACGAAGTTTGTTTGGGATATAATTTAGAAGAAGCTAAGGAAGAAGCAAGCAGATGTATCAACTGTAAGAACGCTCAGTGTGTGAAGGGTTGTCCTGTTTCTATCAACATTCCTGGTTTCATCAGCGAAGTAAAAGAAGGCAACATTGAAGCTGCTTATAAGGTAATCTCTGAGTCTTCTGCATTACCAGCTGTTTGTGGTCGTGTATGCCCACAGGAAAGCCAGTGTGAAGGTAAATGTATCCGTGGTATCAAGGGTGAGCCAATCTCTATTGGTAAGTTAGAGAGATTCGTAGCTGATACAGCTAGAGAAATGGGTATCAAACCTGAAGCTGCAAAAGAGAAAAAAGGCAAAAAAGTTGCTGTAATCGGTTCAGGCCCTGCAGGTTTAACATGTGCCGGTGACCTTGCTAAGGCTGGTTACGATGTAACTATTTTTGAAGCTTTACATGAGGCAGGCGGTGTACTTGTTTATGGTATTCCAGAATTCCGTTTACCAAAAGAAGCCGTTGTTGCAAAAGAAATCGAAAACGTAAAATCACTTGGCGTTAAGATCGAAACAAACGTAGTAATTGGTAAGGCTACTACAATTGATGAATTAATGGAAAAAGAAGGCTTCTCAGCTGTATTCATCGGTTCAGGTGCTGGTCTTCCTAAGTTCATGGGTATTCCAGGAGAAAATGCAAATGGTGTATTCTCAGCGAACGAATACTTAACAAGAAGTAACTTAATGAAGGCATTTAAAGATAGTTCCAATACTCCTATTTTCCATGGTAAGAAAGTAGCAGTTGTTGGTGGTGGTAACGTTGCTATGGACGCAGCAAGAACAGCTTTAAGACTTGGTGCAGAGGTTCATATCGTATACCGTCGTAGTGAAGAAGAATTACCAGCCAGAGTAGAAGAAGTACATCATGCAAAAGAAGAAGGAATCATCTTTGATCTTTTGACAAATCCAGTAGAGATTCTCCATGATGACAACTACTATGTAACTGGAATTAAATGTATCAAGATGGAACTTGGCGAGCCAGATGCTTCTGGAAGACGTCGTCCAGTAGAAGTTGCAGGTTCAGAATTTGTAATCGATGTTGATACTGTTATCATGTCACTTGGTACTTCACCAAACCCATTGATCTCTTCTACAACAGAAGGTTTGGAAGTAAACAAATGGAAATGTATCATTGCTGATGAAGAAAAAGGTCAGACCACAAAAGAAGGCGTATTCGCTGGTGGCGACGCCGTTACTGGTGCAGCTACAGTTATCCTTGCTATGGGTGCTGGTAAAGCCGCTGCAAAGGGTATTATGGAATACCTTGAAAAATAAGAGATTAGATGTTATCTTGAGGGCCGTTGAGAAATCAACAGCCCTTTTTTGTTGTTTGCGCGCCATGGGCGCGCTCTAATGGGTGAAAGTCCCTTGTACGCCTAGATAACGAGGAAGTACATAGCTGAACCACAAGGGTGTTCATCGC
>JAZQQB010000094.1:0-2474 GCA_045628865.1 Lachnospiraceae bacterium
TATTTTTTTATGATTTGGATATGCATCTTCAACTATTTTTCTGTAACGATTAAGCTGATTACTATGTTCCTTTGAATCAATTTTGTTCTCTATACAAAGAACAAATTGTTCCTCATCTGAAACTGCAAGTATATCTATATGTCTTTTTTCTCTGTGAATAGTTATGTCATTTAAATCCAATAGTAACAATTCAAACACATCTTGATCATTAGAAAAAGAGTTTACAACATATTGGACGAATCCTTTAATTATACCTGTACCTATTCCATGTGTTTCATGCGGATCAAGTAGCCATCCAAGAACATTACTATGACGTATTTCAGTTTTTGTAATTTTTAATATATCAAACATATTGAATTTTCTTGTCCATTCGTACAATGGATTTAAACAATCAATATCCAACAGGAATTCTCTCTGTATATTTTTATGGAAGATGTACAAAATAGCCTTATTTTAAGCCATTCTTGATTATCACTTCCATGTTTGTTCTCCAAACATAAAGCCATTCGGATAGGAAATCTGTATCAATAAGTACGATTTCTGATGAAAAAGGGTACACAAAAGAAGGCGTCTTTGTCTTCTATGGTTGCCTTCCCGTTCCCCAATTCACCTACAGCAACAAACCTCTCATGTCTGCCAGGATCATCCACCTGCTACGGTCAGAGTCCTAAATTCCTTCGTCCTGTCTATCTATAGTTGGGTGTCGCTCATGCTTTCTAACAGGGTCATTGCCCTAAGGAGAGAATCTCCCGCGACTTCACTGGCTATACGTTTTTCAATAATAGTTGCATTCCTGTTTCTCAGCACCAATTGACGGCGGACGCTTTCCTGATGACAGGTTGTGGTTAATTCGTTACTTATGCTGCAATAAACGATTCCTGACGATGGATATCTGATAGCATCTTTTCTGGATTGTATGTTGCACCATTTTTAAGCATTGCAAAGAATACTCTGATCAGTTTACAGCTAACGGCTATCATCGCCTGACGACCTTTTAGTGGGTTCCGTAATCGTTTCGTATAATAGTTATAGATTTCCCGGAACTCATGGTTGCTTCTTATCAGCGGCAAGATTACCTGAAACAGGATCTTACGCAACCTTTTTCTGCCTCTTCTGCTGATTTTGCTTCTGCCTTTATGCTTTCCCGAACTGTTTTCTACCAGTTCCAGTCCCGCATACTTCTGTATCTGTTTCGGATCATTAAAGCGACTGATATCTCCTACTTCAGAAAAGAACCCGGCTACAGTGATCATTCCTACTCCCTTTATCGAAAGCAGTTTCTCTGCATTCGGCACCTGCATGGTAAGTTCTTCCACGACAGATGTCATTTTGTCTAATTGATTCTTTTTGTAATAATAGTCTTCCAGCAGTAACTGGAAATCTGTTCTGGTTCCGACACCGCCTCTTTTTCCGATACTGTTATGCGCAGCTTCTACCAGGGTCTCTGCCCTATTACGGCTTGCGCCTTTTCCACGCACTTTGTATTGTTTCCAGATTTTAATGATGCCATCTGTCCCCAGTCTTACGATATCCTCTGGAAGCGGTGCCTCCGCAAGGATCATCATTCCGGATTTTGATTCAAAAACCTTATAGATTTCTGTGTACTCCGGAAAGTATATCTTAAGCCATCTCTGGATTCTGTTTACGGTACCATTCAGTTCCTTCTGAATCCTGTCGCGGCCATAGACAGCTTCTCTTAAGTCTGCATAAATGTCTTCCGGTACATACGGATAGCAGTATCTTCCATCAATGATCAGCTTTCCAATGGTCTTAGGATCTTTTTGATCAGTTTTGTTTGGACTGTTATCATCGAGTTCTTTTACTTTTTTGACACTGGCTGGATTTACGAATACCAGCTTCATCCCATTCTTTTTGACATACTGTTCAAACGTATACCAATAATGTCCGGTAGGCTCGCATCCTACAAGAACTTCTGTTTTTCCATGCTTAGAACAGATCTGCTTCACCCATTCGGCAAAGAATGTAAATCCGTTCTGGTTTACAGTTACTCGAAACGCTTTCCTGGTTAATTCTTTTCCTCTCCAGTCAAACGCTCTGACAAAGTGCTCTGAGCTTCCAATATCAACTCCGAGTACTAAAGTAGTTTCTTTTACTTGCTCAATCTTATCATTCTGCGTATAATTCATGTGAAGACCTCCGTTGGTTTGAGTTGTTTACATCCGCCAAGATGCATCTCAATCTTAACGTGAGGTTCTTCTTTTTTCAATTGACACTACTTATGAATTACAGGAATGCTTTTTAAAGTAAAAACCTGTAAATCCATAAGCGATTAGGATATGATAGAATAAACCTGTGACAGTAGAGAATCGAGAAGATATCAGGAGAATCAGATTATGAAATGGTTTTTAGAACTGGGCGACAGATATGCCGCGAATAGTGATTGGAAGGATTTTGCGGTTGTGAAATTCTGTCTTTGCGCAATGGGAGTGATCATGGGAATCCATGTGAAGCCG
>JAZQQB010000095.1:0-11366 GCA_045628865.1 Lachnospiraceae bacterium
TTTTTACAAGAGATATTTTTAGCAAAGACTTAATGTTATAATATGGAGTAGACAGGAACGCGTATGAAATCATAGGGTTTGGACCTGTACCTGTTAATTGATATGCCCTGCGGCATATGCACCCTATTCTTCTTTATTTACTTTTGCATTCTGTTTCGCATCTTTATACCATTTGTAGGTCTGAATCCAGATAAAGCCAATGATCGGAATAGCGATATCAGCTAACAGAAATGCTGCGAACAGTCGACTTCCTGGTAAAAAGATTGCTACCAATAATGTTGCAATGATCATCGCTATCAAAAGGATAATAGTGAACAGAGCTAAAATACGCTGAAAAGGTGTTATTTTTGATTCCATGTTTTGTCCTTTCTTCTTGTTGTATGGAATAATCTAACAATTCTGTTAGATTTTTGCATTCATATACAAAATGCTGTATATTATTGTATCGAAACTGGCTTAGTCTATTATAGCCGGTGCAGATATTTGTTGCAACCGCTATTTTTCGCTATGTTAGTGAAATTTAATAAAAAACTAAGAATCTGCATTTTGATACATTGTGGATTCTGTCACTGTAAAAAGAATACTTCAGATGATATAATAATGAACGGTTATATATAGAGGTTTGAGTATTCACAAACTAATTAAAATAAGAGGTTTTTTATGGATAACAAAGGGATTATCGAAATTTACCGCAATCAAAGCCAGGTGATTAACGATGCCATCGACAGAGTTGTGGTAGAGGTTTATAAGAAAAAAAGAGAAGAAAAAGCACAGAGCTTTTTATTAACAGGATGTAGTACAGGATGTGGTACAACAACAAATGCCATTAACCTGGCCGTTGCACTTGCGAATTCAGGATGGAGAACGATTCTGATCGATTGCGATATCCGTAAGGGAATGCGCTATAAAAGATTGAATGCAGAAGCAAAGATTGGTTTATCTGATTTCTTAAATGGAACAGATGGTGATTGTATTTATCATACCAATTATCCGAATCTGGATTATATGCCATGCGGATCATTTTCGGAAAGTCCGGTTCGTTTATTCTGTTCACAGGCTATGGAGCAGTTGGTTGAACAGTTGGAGATGGCATATGATTATATCATTTATGATTTTCCATCTATCAATGTTGTGCCAGATGCAGAGATTATGATGCCGATCGTGGATGGTATCATGTTGATCACGGCCTTGAATGAAACAGGAAAGAAGCAGCTGGCAGATGCAAAGCAGAAGATCCTTCCTGAGAAATATATGGGTGTGATCGCCAATAAAGTTGATCCTGCGCAGTATCGTCACTTTATCAAGGACTATGATTATTTTAGAGAGCAGAAGATGAGTAATCGTTTCAAGGCAGGAATGAAGAAGAAAAGTAAGAAGAAATGAGGCACAAGATGAAAAATAAAAAAAGTCTTTTTGTAGGAAAGGTCCTTTCCTTCCTTGCATTATTTGTAATCTGTTTTCAGATGATGGGGACAGACTTGGATACTGTTTTGGCAGCTGAGGGAGAGGCAAGAATTGTTGTTGATTCCTTTGCAGTAACAGAAGATGCTGCCACTCCGGGAGAAGAATTTGAGTTATCTGTTGTTTTGAAGAATACAAGTAATACATACACAGCGAATAACATATTAGTTTCTTTTGATACTCCATCAAGATCCATTCTTCCTGTGTATGGTTCATCTAATCAGGTATATATTGATTCTATTGAGGCTGGCGGGAGTGCAACAGCTACTTTTGAGTTGGTCGTAGATTCGAAAATAGATGTAGAGTATTTGGAAGCGAATATTTCTATAAGCAGTTATGATGGATTTAGTGTTACCAAAGCAACGAATGTTACTACCATTCAGGTTCCACTGAAGTTGAAATCTACACTGGTATTTACCTATTCTGTTCCAGAACATACAAAAGTTGGTTCTAAGGCCAGAGTCAGTGCTACCTATGTTAATTCCGGTATGGAAGAATTGTCTAATATCCAGATTATGATCACTGGTGATGGACTTAGTCGTGATTATTCAACAACATTAGGTGATTTGGGATCTGGTGAAAGTAATATAGCGGAAATTTATTTGGACTTTATCAGTGAAGGAACACAGAACCTTTATATGTCATTCCAGTATACCGACTCTGATGGAGAAATCCATAATACTGTTTCTCAGAATTTCATCGTTAATGTAGAGGGTTCTACTGGAAATGGAGATGACATTAATATCGTTGATGACACATTGGGTCTTAGTTCCATGATTCAGCTGATTATCCTTGGTGCCATCGTAATCTTAGGAATCGTTGTTGCAATCTTGATCCGCAGCAACCGTAATAAGTAAAATCTAAGGAGGGTATTATGAAGGACGAAATTCGTTTACAGGATTTGATCAGATTAAGTGTTATCTCAATCTGGAGAAATAAATTAGTCATTGGTGCTGCTACAATTTTGTTTTTATTAGTAGGTATCTTATATGCTTCTGTTCAGTCAGTTACCAATACATATTATGCGAAAGCAACCATTACCAGTGCAATCTATGGATCATACCAGGATTCCGTAACCGTATCCAATGCTATGGAGAATTATGCCGGTGTCTTAACCAGTAGAAAGGTATGTGAACGAGCAGAGGCGTTAATCGGTGACAGCAAGATTTCTGCTGACTATATTATGTCTATGATTGATTCCAGCATCAATGGATCTTCTACAATCATGTCTGTTTATGCATACTCAAGCGATCCAAAAACCTGCGTACTAGTAGCCAATGCAGTTGCAGAAGCATTCGTTATTGAAATTCAGGGTATTACGGGATCTGATGCGATCCAGATTTTGGATGCATCTCAGACAGCGTATATTTCAGCAGATGGCTATACATCCTTGCTTAAGAAGATCATGGTGTTAGCTGCGGCTGGTTTTGTATTAAGTTGTGTTTATTTTGTGTGCTTGGAGATTTTCTCTACAAAAGTGAAGACCATCGAACAGTGTTCTGGTCCAGAAGGGGACGAATTGTTAGGTGTGATACCAATGTATGACACCAATGATAAGAAATAAGTTTTATAATAGGGGAGTAAAAGGGTGAAAAAATTAAATAAGGTATGTTTTGCAGCATCCAGTGGGGGACATCTGGAAGAGATTGCAAGACTAAAGGATGTTGCAGTTGGATGTGACTGTTTTCTCGTAACTGAACGAGGAGGCTTCCAGGAAATCAATTTGTGTGACAGGGTGATTCATGTGACACAGATCAATCGTAAAGAACTACTTTTTCCAGTTAAGTTTTTCTGTCTTTGGATCAGTTCTTTGCGTATCTTGTTGAAAGAGAGACCAGATTACATTGTTTCAACCGGTGCACTTGCCACGTTTCCGATTTGTGTGCTTGGGAAGTTCATGAAGAAGAAGGTTGTGTATGTGGAATCATTTGCCAGAGTGGATGAACCATCCTTAACTGGTAAACTTATGTATCGCTATGCGGATTTATTTATAGTACAGTGGGAAGAGATGCTTCAGTTTTTCCCTGATGCAGTTTATACTGGAGGTGTTTTCTAGCAAGAAGATGCTTCTAAAAATATAACGAAATAAAATATAAAAATTAATAAAAAAGTAGAAGTTATTGACATAAAAATTGTACTCTCAGTGCGTTTCGTACAGAGAAAAGTTGTGATATGATGACTAAGAAAATGAGTCGAAATGACTAGTCCGGAGGATGACAGAATGATATTTGTTGTGTTGGGAACACAGAAATTTCAATTGAATAGACTTTTAAAGCTTTTGGATGAATATGTTTATGCTGGATTCATTAAGGAAGAGGTGGTTGCGCAGATTGGTCACTCTTCTTATGTGCCACAGCATTATGAGTATAAACAGTTCATGGATAAGGAAGAATTCGATTCAACAATCCAGAAGGCAGACATTGTTATCGCACATAGTGGTGTTGGTACGATCATGACAGCTATTAATTCGAAAAAGCCAGTGATCGTGTTTCCAAGACTTGCAAAGTATAAGGAACATGTAGATGATCATCAGCTTGATATTGCGAAAGCTTTTGAAACCAAGAAATATGTTCTTTGCTGTTACGAAGAGGATAATCTTTATGAAAAGATTAAAGAATGCAGAAATTTCCAATTCGAAGAGTATGTATCACACAGAGAGAAGATTGTGTCATTGATCAAAGACTTTTTGGGAGAGTAAAAGGGGGGTTCTATGGCTAAAGTTAGTGTTATTGTTCCTGTTTATAATGTGGAACCTTATTTGGAAAAGTGTCTGGACAGTCTGGTTCATCAGACCTTGTCAGATATAGAGATTATAGTAGTCAATGATGGGTCGAAAGATCATTCTCAGACCATTATTGACTCTTTTTGTGAGAAGTATCCGAATGTAATCGGTTATGTGAAAGAGAACGGTGGACTATCTGATGCAAGAAATTATGGGTTACCACTTGCTTCAGGAGAATACATTGGATTTATTGATTCAGATGATTTTGTGGATCTGAATATGTATGAGCTTTTGTATCAGAAAGCAGTTGAAACGGGAGCTGAGGTTGTAGAATGTAATTTACATCACACCTTTGATACTTATGAGGATACGGAAATAGGAGTACATATTACCGATCAGAAGGAAATGCTGATGAATGGTAGAAGCGTTGTATGGAATAAAATCTATAAGCGTGAATGGTTGTACTCTACAGGTGTGGCATTTCATAAAGGAAAGATATATGAGGACGTGGAATTTTTCTTAAAGCTCGTTCCATATATCAACAAGATTGCATACATTGAGGAAGCTTGTGTACATTATGTGCAGAGAGGTTCTTCCATTAATAATAAACAGACCTTAAAGACCCTTGATATCCTTGATATTTTAAAGGAAATCACCTCTTTCTATCAGGAACGGGGTTTTTATGAGGAATATAAGGATGCTTTGGAATTCTTTTATACAAGAATTTTGCTATGTAGTTCATTTTCTAGAATGTGTAGAATTCCAGATAAAAAGGATAGAAAACTTGCATTAACAAAGAATTGGGAGATGCTTATTACAAACTTCCCAGAATGGAAAAAGAATCCATATTTAAAGAAAAGCACATCTAAGAAGATGAAGTTCGCAAAGACTATGAATGGGTTTACTTATCGCATGTATGGCGTAATGTTGCCGACGTATTTTAGAATGAAAAGCAGACATGTGAAGAAAGAAAGCTAGTATTTACAAGTACTGAAAGAAAAAGGAAGGATTCATAAATGAAGTTAAGTATTGTTATTCCAATTTACAATGCATCGAAATATTTAAAAAAATGCCTTGATTCGGTTGCAAAGTCTCCAATCACTGACATGGAATGCATTATGGTAAATGATGGAAGTACAGATTCTTCAGAGGTAATCTGTAAAGCATATGCGGATGCGGACCGCAGATTTGTTTATCTGCAGAAAGAGAATGCTGGTGTATCAGCAGCAAGAAACAGTGGTCTTGGTCATACCAGAGGAAAGTATGTAATGTTTCTTGATGCAGATGATTTTCTGACAGAAGATGCATGGGCTCTTATTGATGCAACACTGAATCAGGAAATGGCAGATTATACTGCATTTGCTTATTATTCTTATTATGAAGATGGCAGAACTGAATTAGAGAGATATCAGATTGAAGGAGAGAAAACAACAGACTTTGAAGCAGCAAAGAAGCTGGTGTATGCATCTTCTCAGATGAATACCTGTTGGGGTAAGATCTTTGATTATGATATCATTCGAAATAATAAGATTAAGTTTCAGGTGGATCTTCCAATTGGAGAAGACTATTTATTTGTAGCAGAGTATTTTCAGTATTGTAAGACTTCTTATATTACCAATGATCCAATTCTTTACTACCTGCAAAGACCTGGTAGTGCAATGAGAAGCTACTCTATGGCGCAACGGATTGGATTTATGGAAATCCTGTATCGCTATAACTTATCTAAGGTTGAAGAATTGCAGGATGTACAGTTAAAGAAGGATTTTTACAATTATTATCTTCGTGTTGTCACCAATCTTTTCCTGGTATTTGCGAAAGAAAAAGAGGAAAAGGAATTGAAGGAACTTTATCAGGATGCATTGCATCATGAAGTGTTGGATGAAATTTTCAAAAATGTTACTAGAAGAGAATTGTCACCATTTTTTAAGAAAATAGAATATGATCTATTGAAACGGCATCATGTTTGGTTATTAACCAAATATTTTGGATTAAAGAAAAAGATGTAACAGAGTATCATAAAGGATGAACAGGAGGTGTGTACATGAATAAAGAACTTTATAAGAATATTCCATTGCAGCAGCAGCTATACACACTTGCTTTTGTGGTTCTTACTCTAAAATCTTTTTTGGACTCTTCACAGCTATGGAGAAGACCAGAAATTGTGGATACTTTACTGTTGTGTACTTATTTTGGTTTGATCTTTTTGAAGCTATTTATGCAGGATTATAATTGGAAGATGATCGTGGGAATGATCATTGTTGGTGTACCTTGTGTGCTTACGTGTTTTACGATCTCTTATTTTACGATCTTGTTTACCTTTACATTGATCATTGGAATGCAACATGTGGATTTTAAACGGACCATCAATGCGGTAGCCAATACGAAGCTTATTTTTATTGCCATTCATGTGGTGGTTTATATAGTTGTTTATATTGTTGCGCCACAAACACTGAGCTTTTCTTTCCGTACAGGTGGATCGGCTAGACACTATTTTTATATTGGGCATGCCAACACGTTCTCTGCATATTTGGTATGGGCAATGATGGAAAAACTTTATGCGAAGTATGAGAAGGTTACATATAGGCATATATGGTTTGTATGGGTTGTGTATTTTATTTTTTATCAGTTTACAGATTCCAATACATCCCTCATTGTAACCACACTTTGTTGTGTGTTGATGACTATTGATAAAGCCAATCCGAAGGCTCTTCGAGGTCCGATTACAGCTTTGTCGAGATTTACCTATACTTTACTTGCAATCTTTTTTACATTCCTTTCAGCTGGATATACTCAGTTTAGTGGTGGGATGCTAGAATTTTTTGATAATTTGGATAGCTTTTTTACTGGACGACTTTTGTTTGGTGCGTATTTGTACGATGTATTTGGTCCAACACCACTTGGTCAGATTGTTTATTTGAATGGTAAGGCTTATTGGTATGGACATTGGATAGATACCATCGTTATTGATAACTGCTATCTGATGCTGCTGGAATATTATGGATGGTTCTATATGTTGGTGATTGCTATTGCACTGATGGTGATCATGAGAAAGAAAGGACCATTTAATAATGTTGAACGTATCTTCGTTTTTGCATATACATACTTTGCAGTTATGGAGAACTATGCAACTAATGCAGTTTTATGTTTTCCATTGCTCTTTATAGGTGCATATGTTTATCGAAATGCAACAGTGCTTTCTGCCAGAGAAGTAAAAGAAGCAATGATTGGTTCCCACGTTATGACAGCTGAAGAGGTTTCTGAATTGCTTGAAGAGGAGAATAGGAAAGAGTATGAAACTAAGTATCGTAATACCTGCGTATAATATAAAGGATTATATTGGAAAGTGTCTGGATAGTGTACTTGCACAGACTTTCACTGACTATGAGATCATTGTGATCAATGATGGTTCTACGGATGGAACTGATCAGGTGTTAAATGAATACGCAAGGAAGGATTCCAGAATCCTTGTTGTACACAAAGAAAACGGTGGTGTATCTAAGGCCAGAAACATTGGTATTGAGTTGGCTCGAGGTGAGTATTTCCTGTTTTTTGATGGGGATGACTTTATGGAGCCATATACTTTAGAGGAGTTGTATGAGAATGCGACAAGAACAGGCGCAGATACTGTTATTTATGGATATTATCGTTATGAGAATGGTGCAGTGAAGGAAACCTGTCTTCCTAATTTTACCAGGGACTGGTATGAGGGTGATGAGGTGATTGAAGAGGTAATGCCAAGATTTATCGGTTTATCCAATGATCGCATCAATGACTGGCTGAATCATAAGGAGGGAGCTTTAAAGGTTGAAAACCCTGCTTTGTGGAGATCCATGACAAGCACCAAGGTGATCAAAGAAAATCATTTACAGTTTAGACCTGAGTTATCTGTTGGAGAAGATACTTTATTTATTTCTGAATACTTAACACATGCGAAAAAGGTATCAGTTGTTCAGAAATGCTATTATTATCTTGTGACCAGAGAAACCTCTGCTATTTACGTGTATGAGAAAGCACCTTTGAAAAAATTGGATCAGAAGATTAAACAGTTGGAAGCTCGTATGGAATTAACCAAGGATGTGGCAGAAAGAAGACAGAAAGATATCAGTAACACCTGGAAGGGGACTATTGTAATGTCTTCCGTTGAAATGGCATTTTTGTTATCACATAAGATTCCTGATAAGAGTAAGAAGGAACGTTATCAGTTATACTTATCTTATGCGAAGCTTCCCGAGGTGGAGAAATGCGTGAAGGAATATGATATCCAGTGTAAACTTCAGGTGAAAAAGATTCCTTTTATCTTCTTAAAGAAAAAATGGTATCGTTTGCTATTTTTTGCATGTGGAATGCTTCACTTGATAGGATATCAGTTTAGTAGATCATAGTTACATTTGTTCTATAGATGAGGAATGTTATGAGAGTTGCTTTTTTAAATTTGTGTCATACAGATCCTGATGTAGTGGCAAGAGTTGCTAATAAATTAACAGCACATCCGGATTTTGATATGTATATTCATGTGGATGCCAAACAGGACATGGCGCCATTTCAGGAAAAATTAAAGGATAATGATCAGGTAATCTTTTTAACAGATCGAGAGAAGGTTTACTGGGGAGGCTATAATGCCATAGAAGCTACCTATAAGTTACTTCGTGCAGCACTTTCCAGTGATCGTCACTATGATTATTTTGTTACTTTACAAAATTTAGATTACCCAATAAAATCAAATGAAGAAATCGTATCTTTCTTTGAGGACAACAATGGAAAAGAATTTATTAGGGGTTGTCCGATAGGAAAGACAAAGGATAAACACTATTCAGCGAAGTACAAGATCTATAATTACAGGGATACAGATTTTTATTCCAAGGATCATAACAAGCTTGTAAAGCTGATGTGGGATGGCATGCATGCAGTTCGTAGTGTACCGCTTCTGTTTTTTAATGGAGTGCATAAGGAGAATGGGGAGTCTCTTTCATTGTACTATGGATGTGCGCAATGGGCAGTCACAAGAGAATGTGCAGAATATCTGGATACTTTTGAACGAAGCCATCCGAAATTTAATCAAAGAATGCGTCATATTAAATTTCCGGATGAGGAATATTTTCATACAGTAGTTCATAACTCGCGATTTAAGGATCGTTGTTTTAAACATGATGAGGAACCAAAACGCTGGCTGGTTAATTGGAGGAATTTACATTACTTTGAGTTTCCAAAGGCAGTTACGGTGTTGGATGAGAGTCATTATGAATTACTTTGTGGGTTGGATGAAATGTTTTGTCGAAAAGTGAAAACGGGAACTTCGGATCGATTAATGGATTTGATCGACGAGAAACACGCTCAAAACAAGTAAAGAAGTGGTGAGAACCACGAGTATAGAATAGGTAGAGGATAATTGTGAAAAAAGATTTAGTGTCAATCATTATCCCTGTCTACAATTGCATACCATATATCAAGAAGTGTATCATTTCTATACTGAAACAATCATACAAAGAGTTAGAGATTCTTATTCTGGACGATGCATCTACAGATGGTTCCGCAGAATTGTGTGATGATTTCCAGAAAAAGGATTCCAGGATCCAGGTTTTTCATTTGGAAAAACACAATGTTTCAGCAGTTAGAAATTATGGTTTATCAAAGGCCACTGGTGAATATGTGTTATTTGTAGATGGAGATGATGAAGTTAAACCACAGATGGTTGAAATACTGGTAAAAGAAATGAATGAAAGTCAAGTTGACATGGTGGTGTGCAACTATCTGAAGAAGCTAAAGCCAATGTTGATCGTTTCCAATTCATTTCAGGATAGACCAGGAATTTATGAAAAGAATGAATATTTAAAGCGTACCATTCAAGATGCAGGTCATCATTATTATGGCGTTGTATGGAATAAACTGTATCGTCATTCCATTATTAAAGATCATAATATTTGTTTTTGCGAGGATGTTTGCTTAGGGGAAGATTTTATCTTCAATATGGATTATTGGAAACAGATAGATTCCATTTCTGTTATTTCTAACAAGCTTTATGTGTATAGTCGATTGGAAAAGAGGAGCCTTTCAAAACAGACCAATCCTAGATTGAGTGACTGTGAGAAGGAACTTGCAAATAGACGTAAAATTTATGCGCACTATGTGGAGCTTATGAAATATACAGGTCTATATGAGACATATAAGAAGGATATTGAATATTACTGGATTGTCTTTTATGTTCGTCAGCTTGGACAGATGCGTATGTATCAGAAGGGCTGGAATTATGAGCAGAAGCTCTATTGGAAGAAACAGATGCAGGAAGATGATATGATTCATGCAGTTACTAAAAAGTATAGTGAAAAAGAATTGGAAGATAAAATCAGACATTTTGTAAAGCAAAGTCGTGTAAAAGTTTATATAAAGAGGATGATGAAGATTCATTGATCAAAAGCCCATAGGATTGAAATATTCCCTATGGGCTTTGTTGTTTGCGCGCCATGGGCGCGCTCTAATGGATGAGAGTCCTTTGTACGCCTAGATAACGAGGAAGTACATAGCTGAACCACAAAGGTGTCCATCGTGAGGTGGAATCTGAAGGAAGCTGTAAGCAAATCTCTGGTCCGACGGACAGAAATCACATATAAGGCTAGATTCTGTTTTATGAGTCTGCAACAAGAGACGAAGCCGTAAAGTTATCATTAGTAGGAATCGAGTAAATGTGGCGGATATATGGAGAGAAAGAGCGTGCACCTTAAGCGTGGAGGTCTCACAGAGGCAACACTGCCTAGTAACAACGAACTGTGAGAAGTCAGCCGAGCCCATAGTAGTGAAGAAGTCTCTGTAATGGAGATGGAGCAAAGGGGCGAACAATCTGCCGTAACCAATCGGGTAAAGGATGGTCAAATCAAGCGAGACGGAAAGGAAAGAACGCATGGACACAAGTAGTCTAATGGAGCAGATTTTATCTAGCGATAATCTCAACAGAGCATATCTGCAAGTCGTACGAAACAGAGGTGCAGAAGGAGTGGACGGAATGAAGTACACAGAACTCAAAGAACACCTTGCAAAGAACGGCGAAACTATCAAGGAACAGTTGAGGACAAGAAAATATAAACCTCAACCAGTACGAAGAGTGGAGATACCAAAGCCTGATGGCGGTGTCAGAAATCTGGGAATACCAAGCTGGGCGGCACATAAAGTGGCAAATACTGGAAACAGATAT
>JAZQQB010000096.1:0-15110 GCA_045628865.1 Lachnospiraceae bacterium
TCTCACTAAACATAAGTTCAATACGGGTTCCTGTGACATAACACGAAAAGTCCACTGGATGTTGGGGACCCCAGGGAACCCCTCAAAGTCATCAATTTTCCAACAAAAAAAATCCCAGAAGCACCGATTTCTCGATGTTTCTAGGACTTCACCCAATGCGGAAGATGGGACTTGAACCCACACGACTGCAATAGCCACAAGATCCTTAGTCTTGCTCGTCTGCCAGTTCCGACACTTCCGCATTCACTATTGTGAACTCGCTAGGCGTTTGCCTCGCGACAAGTGGTATCTTATCAAATATAAAAACAAAAGTCAACCCTAAAATGTAAAAAAAATAAAAAAATTTTTATGTTATTTTTTTGAGGGCAAAAAACAGAAATATTGTTGACAAAAATGTGGTATTTCGTTATACTTAATTCGATTCGCAGAAATGGCGGAATTGGCAGACGCGCACGGTTCAGGTCCGTGTGACAGCAATGTCATGAGGGTTCAAGTCCCTTTTTCTGCACGATATATAGAAACTCGTAATACCTTGTTAAAAGGTTTTACGAGTTTTTTATTTTTTGATAAGAACAAAGAGTGCGAAGCACTCTTTCGCGCCCTCGCGGAATGCGTAGCATTATCTACCTCTCCGCGAGGTGCGATCCATCGCGGAAAGGTAGATAATGCTGCGCATACCAACTCCATTTCACGTCGTGAAAAACTTTAAGCTATGGATTTTGACCATTTGGAATGGGTCGCTGGCCAAAATCAGTTACTGTGCACACAGAGTGTGTACAGTAACAAAACTTCATGTTCCCCCTCCATTCACATCTTCATCTCCTTTGACAACATACTCCATATATGATACTTTGTATTTGTTCAGAAGTAGCCATAAACACCTGCTGTTTATAGCGTAAGAATATGATTCAATAGCAAAATGCCATTGCAAAGCAATTTTATATGCATTTTTGCTTCGTAATTATGAGTGTACTGAATAATTACGATACTTTTATAGACGAAATAACATCATAATACGAGGTTTTAAATGATGACTAAACAAATTAACTACTCGGTGCAGTTTTATAAATAGATTCAAGTGTCAAAAGGTCTAACTCCACTTTTGCTTGCAAAAAAGTGGAGGAAAGACCTTGGGACACGAACAAATATGAGCCTAAAAGTGGGGCGTAAGCCACACGATATGCGAATATTTGTTGGGATTGTGGGAGTGCGAAGCACGAAACAATCCGTTGAATCCGTTTGGGTGGCTTTTGACACCCTAATCATAAATACAAATAAATTAAAGAATATCTGAAAGCAGGAAGAAAAAATCGCACACATTCTCGGATGGGACTTTTCCCATATCCATGGTCGATATACAGAAGAAAATGATCTACCCGCATTTCTACAAAACAGAACAGATATTCGAGAAAATATTGTTTTATAGTAGTATATATGGTATTATAGGTTGCCAAAAAAATAATTTTTCGGAGAAATGAAAATGCCTAGAAAAACAAATATTGACCTGTTAAGAATTATCAGTTGCTTAGCCATTATCATCATTCACATTGTTTCAGCTTCAGTGACCCACTCTTCTACTACCGTTGATAACAAAATCATAAATACCACAAAACTGATCCATTATCTGATGAACTGGGCAGTTCCTGTTTTTTTCATGATCTCGGGCTACTGTTTAGCTTTGAAGGATGAATGTTCTATCAGCTATTGCTTAAAACATGTCACACGGTATCTTTGCGTACTATTTACCATCGGCTTGTTTTTTGCTCTTATGGAACGTTTTTTTGTTGCACGAACCATGAATGCCAAGGTTATCAGTTCTTCCTTTTTGGATGTGATCTCCGGAAATCTGTGGGATCATATGTGGTTTGTCTATTCCATCATTGGTATATATTTGGTCATGCCTGTTATACATGCCTTTTTGAAAAAAAACGAGCAGGGGATGCTGTATCTGACAGTACTTTTATTTCTGTTTTCCATTCTCCTGCCATTTTGCCAAAAATGGATCGCAATAGGCTTTTCCATCCCATTTGGCGGATATTTATTCTATGTATGCTTTGGTTGCCTGCTTGCCGTAAAAAAGGCGATCAAACCTGTTTTTACTTATGTAGGGATTGTCTTAGGAATACTTGCTTTTATTTGGATCCTCTGTCGCTTTCAAAAAGAAGCCTTTGAATATAATCATGTGGCAGTATGTTTCATGGCGATTGGCATCTTTTTATGTTTTACAAAAATAAAGCCAAAGGAAACCGCATTTTTAAGAACCTTATCCGCGTGCACCTGGGGTGTCTATTTGATTCATCCATTGTTTATCAATGTATCCCTTAAGGTCTTAAAGATTAAGATCATCTCCTCTTACCCTTACTTAACCATGTTGCTGTTTGCAGTTATTATCGCGGCAATCTCTTTTGCAGTAACCTTTGGTCTTCGGAAAATACCACTTGTGAAGAAACTATTGTGACATGCTCCCACCACTTAAATCAGAGATTTTGAAGTGGGGGCTTCCTACTCAATGGCTCTTTTGAGCCAAGTTTCTATAGGCTATCCTCGCGTGCCCCGCGATTTATTCTAAGCCCGGATACGGGCATTTTCTACTATTCCATCCGGATACGGATATTTTTTTATTCCGTCAGCATTCTTCTTGCTTCCTCCCGAATATTGACTGCTGCGTTCTTATCCCTATCCATCACATTTCCGCAGCTGCATCTGTATACTCTCTCTGATAGCTTCAGTTCTTTTTTGACCTCACCACATTTACAGCACTTTTTACTTGATGGAAAGAAACGGTCTATCTTTACAAACTCCTTATTCTTCTCCTTCAGTTTGTAATCCAGTATATCCCGGAACATCCCATAACTGTTATCCATCACACTTTTTCCAAAATTCAGGCACCGACTCATTGCTTTCATGTCGATATCCTCTACTCCAACCGCATCATATTCCTCTGCGATCCTTCTTGTAAGTTTGTGGATGTAGTCTTTTCTTTGGTTCTTTACCTTCTCATGACACTGGGCTACTCTTCTTTTCTGCTTTTGATAATTGTTGCTTCCTCGCTGACAATGTGAAAGCCTTCTTTGTTCCCTCGCTAACTTTTCTCCTGCTTTTCTCATGTTCCCCCCATTTCGCTTGCGAAATCCGGGGCGTGCTAATTGTGCACCCCCATAAAGGGGGGTGAAACAATTAGCACGGTGTGAAAAATACTTATTTTTCACACTACCTTCGTATACAGCTTCTAAATTATCTGAAAAAACAGTCATCCCATGCATCGCATAATCAATCCCAAGTATCCTTGCATCCTGATATGAGATGAACTTTGCTTGGTTTTCACTCGATTCAATCTCATATAAAAGACTTGCATAATACTTGCCGGATGGTTCACGACTCACTATGACAGATTTTAAGACATAGTTATCCGGTATCTCTCTATGCTGTTTTACTCTGACTTCTTTCAGCTTCGGCAACTTTAGCTTTCCTGCCAGGATAGATATGTTACCATTTACTACGTTTGTTGTGTAACTATTATGGTTCCTATGCTTTGACTTGAACTTAGGAAATCCTACAGTCGGAGTTCTGAAAAAGTTCTTATAAGCCGTTTCCAGATGAAGCTGGACGTTAGCCAGAGCAAGTGAATCCACTTCCTTTAAAAACGGATATTCCTTTTTATACATTGCGGGAGTGTTCTTTAGCATTTTCCCACTTGCTTTATATTCACTGATCTTGTCAGCAAGCATGATATTATAGAGGAATCTGCAGCACCCAAACGTTTTTGCCAGAAGAATTTCCTGCTCCTTTGATGGATAAATTCTGAATCTGAACGCCCTATACATGTTTTTCCCCTTGACTCTCGATATATTTCCGGATCACTTCAATTGGTGCTCCTCCCGCAGTCATCAGGCAAAAACTCTGACTCCAGAAAGCCTCTTTCCAAAGCTTTTCTCTGATCTTAGGATATTCTTTCTTGAGCAGTCTGCTGCTTGCGCTCTTATATGCATTGATAAATTTCGATATCTCAGTCTTTGGCTGGGCTCTGAACATCACATGTACATGATCTATATCATGATTCCACTCCTCCAGCGTAATGCCATAATTAGGTGCAATATACTCAAAAATCTCTTTGGCCCGTTCTGAGATATCATCATTGATCACTTTTCTTCTATATTTTACAACCATTACAAGATGGTAATATAACAGATATACCGAATGAGCATTATTATCCATATCGCGCATATAATCAGTCCTCCTCACATCATCGACTGATTATATTATACCACATTTTCGTTGGCAGAACAAGTGTTTGTTTTTTTATTTTTCAGTAATTCTTTGTAGCCTGGCAATTCATCTCGCCACCTATAGAGGAGGGAGAATTCTTGCTAATTTGTGTTAAAAATGCATAGTATCTATTCAGAGCCATGCGAATTATAAAAACAGCTACTTGACACCAATATATAAGCATGTTAGCGTTACATTGATAGTAAGCTTATTGCTTGATCCACGCTTGTTAGAGAAAAAGTCCCTGACAAGCTTTTTTAAAAAATCGCGTTCAATAATATGAAATCTCGTTAAGAAAGGACATCCACTATGATCAAAAAAATAGCAATTGTAAGTTTGTCATCTGGTATCTTAGGAGAAGAATCTGTAAAACACGAAGTTGATATCGGACTCAAGCGTTTAAACGAATACAATCTTTGTGTAAAGCTTATGCCTCACGCACAATGCGATATAGAATATGTGAAAAATCATCCCAAAGAAAGAGCAAATGACTTACTGGATGCATTTTCAGATGATTCCATCGATATGATCATGACTGCCATCGGTGGGGATGATACTTACCGTTTACTTCCCTACCTTTTTGAGGATGACGCCTTAAAAAATGCCCTTAAGACAAAGGTGTTCCTTGGTTTTTCTGACACCACCATAAACCACTTGATGCTACACAAACTTGGACTTTGTACGTTTTATGGGCAGGCATTTTTACCTGATCTATGTGAATTCGAGCCTAAGATGTTGCCGTATACCGCAAAGTATTTTGAAGAACTGATCCAGACAGGAAAGATCAGCGAAATCAGACCTAGTGATTGCTGGTATGAAGAGCGGACAGATTTCTCTGAAAATGCAGTTAACACGCAAAGGATCAAACATAAGAACCACGGTTTTGAACTTCTGCAAGGAAGCCCTGTTTTTTCAGGTAAAATCCTAGGTGGATGTTTGGAATCTATTTATGATATTTTTGACAATTCACGATATGAAGACACCACTACACTTTGCGAAAAATACAGGCTTTTTCCTGACTTAAATGATTGGATGGGAAAAATACTTCTCCTTGAAACCAGCGAGGAACAGCCAACTCCACAAACATTTGAAAAAATGTTGCTGACCCTTAAAAATACAGGTATTTTTAAGGTAATATCCGGTGTATTATTTGGAAAGCCAATGGATGAACTATATTTTGAAGAATATAAAAAAATCCTTATTCGCATCATCGATGATCCGGCACTTCCAATCGTTGCAAATATCAATGTAGGACATGCCACACCAAGGTGCATTGTTCCGTTTGGTATTTTTGCAACCGTAGATGCAAACAAACAAATCATCCGTTTTCACTATGATGAAAAATCTGATTAATGGAGGTCGCTATGAAAATACTTTTAATCAATTGCAGTCCCGTAAGAAATGGTGCAACAGCCGAAATCGTGAATATCGTAAAAGAATTTGTAAGTTCCAGTAATGAAGTAAGAAGCATCTGTATCGATGATTACAAGATCATGCTCTGTAAAGGCTGTAGAAGCTGTCATACCACTGCCAAATGCTTTCAGGATGATGATGTAACCGCTTTAATGGAGCAATATGAATGGGCAGATCGGATCGTGTCGGTTTCCCCATCCTATTGGGCAGATATTCCAGGACAATTTAAAGTGTTCATCGATCGATGCACCCCTTGGTGTAATACCCACGAACCACATGCCAGACTATCCAGTGGCAAAAAAGGCTACACCATTGCCCTAAGAACCGGCCCAAGCATGCCTGAATGCGAACGAATCATCAGCAGTATCGAACACTTCCATGGACATTTAGAAATCGAATCCTGTGGCAAATTAGGGCTATGTTCCATTGAATATAAAGAAGATGTCCTACCAAGAAAGGATGAGATCAAGGCATTTTGCAGTACGATCCTGCAATAGATCCGAAAAACAGCACAAGCGATACCAGCATAACTTTGGCATCGCTTGCGACAACTTCCTCAATCATTGCCGGCGGATCAATAGCAAACCGCCAGCATGATATGATACTGATCAAGCATTGTATCAAGGATCTGTTTATCCGTATAACCATCTGGCACCTCAAATACTGATACCGTGTTGGAATAACCATTTTTTCCATTCCGCGAGGTGCGATCGATCCATCGCGGAGCTTTTGTTTGATAGGAAATTCGAGGAATTTCCTATCAAACAAAAAAACGTGGTCATAAACCACGTCTTTTTATCATTTCACTCTATGTAAGCAATCGCATTCCTAATACTGCAATACAAGATCAAGATTTTCTGGATAATTTGCGATAAATTCAGCCCCAGTATCGTCCAGACCCATTGCACAATCTACCTGTACCATAGAAGATCCTTCTAATACATAAGCAATATTTTCTTCCATATCACCTTCTGGTGTATTTCCTCTCCAATAACTATGGAAATGACCATCATTACAAATAAAACTTGTATAAGTACCTTCTGCAGTACTGGTCTGCTCATACGCTTCTACCAAAGCTACATTTCCATCTACATAAGTATAGATGGAAGTTGTAACCCAGGCTACATTAACAACAGATAATGTGATCAACTCTGGAATACCATTCCGATCTAAATCTGTAAGTGTATAATAATCAACATGCTCTCCAAACAATGCTTTGCTCTCTTCAGGTGTTAACGTTAAATCCTCTACTTCTGGACGATCTCCTGTAAGAGCTGGAGCAGCCTCTAATACATCTCGATAAGCCAATAATGCATTAAAATCAGAGCTCTCTGAAAGCCCTTCTCCACCATCTTCTACATTTTCTGTATCTGCAGCATTTGTATCTACCACATCAACCGTTCCTTCTGGTACAACTTCATTTGCTGTATCCTGTGTACCTGATTCTACTACATTTGTTGTTTTATCAGCTTCCTCTTTTGAAGCTGGTGTTAAACTACAGCCACTTAAAACGGTTGCAATTGTCAAACCGCATACTACTAACATTTTTCTTAATTTCATATTCTTTTTCTCTAGTCAAATACAAAGTCAATATCTCATTTGTTACTTCTACATACAAGTTTCTAAAGCAATGCTTATTCCTCGTAAGAATCCACTACAAAATCATATTCCATACCATTCACTTTGATCATGTAGTAACCATTTCCGATCACTTCATCACTTGCAATAGAAACTTCCACATCCATTCCTTCGCCTGAAGCAACTGTAGCACCTGTAGTAGTTACATTATCAAGCTGTTCCCACTCTCCATTTTCATTCTGGATTGAAAGAACTCCATCAAAACCAAAGCTGTATTCGTCTGTACTGTGATTTTCAACATAAAATGTTAACGCACCTAATCCATTACCGCCAACATGAACTCTATCTAATTCAGCGATATATAAATCATCTTCGTATGTAGATAAATCCAATGACTCTTCTACTGTATCTGCTACAAGAACCTCATCCTCAGAAACTTCAACCACTGCCTGGCTAGCTTCCTGTACTTCAACACTTGCTGTTGTTTCTACTACTGACACTGATGGCTGTGAAACAGATTCTTTTTCAGACGTTCCACATGCAGCAAAAGCTATCATCATAGCTACTGTCATCATTGTTACCAATACTTTCTTTTTCATTCATTTCTCCTTTCATGATCAAAAAAAATATGTAAGTCATTTTTGATCACACTGTGCTTTCTTCCCAAAAAGCAATTAACAAGTACCTTATATTTTTCAAAAAGTCACACTCATCTCACGCGACCTGCGATTTAGTATACTCATTTTTTTCTGATGTCACAAGTTCCATTTTGACAGAATTTTATAAGGTGACACCTGATTTTATATATAATTTTACTTACATTTAACGAAAATAGCGTCGCTATTTTCTGGAATATTAAAAGTAAACTCAGTACCAATATCAAAACGACCTGCTGGACACTCAACTTGAACTAAAGAAGATCCCACTAATTCATAAGGAGTGTTTTCTTCCATTTCACTTTCTGGGATATCTTCACCCCAGTAACTATGAAGATGATTATTTCCACAAATATAGCATGTGTATAAGCCTCCAACTGTACTGTTTTGATCTAGTGTTTCATACAATACTACATTTCCACTTATTTGCTCAAATCTAAGAACGCCTCCTCTTTTAGCAACGGCATGGGGTTCCCTACTGAAATGAATAGGACAGGTCCCCTTGGAAAACCTGTCCTATTCATTCTATCAATAATATTCATTTTCAAGTCAATTATGTACCGTAGTACAATTCTCATTCAGCTTTCATCTAAGAAGCAGCTGAAACTTCATTTGCAGAATCAACATCGTCGATTGTCGCTTTTCCACTCTCAGCGTCCTTGACTCCGTTAGCCTTAGTCTCTTTCATCTCATTCACACCGTCTGAAGAAACAGTCTTTGCTTCTGTTTTTTCAGAAATCCCCTTTGAATGAATGACAAAAAGAGCAACTAATACTACTGTCAAAAGAGCAAAGCTCACGATTGTCAACATCGATTTGCTAACAAGATTCTCCAAATAAACCATGTAATCCGGTGATGAAGGATCTTTAAATCCAATCTTCATTAATTGTCCAGATCCACTCTTAATTCTACTAAGCTCTGACACACAAAGAGTTCGAAAAACCACTAAGCATACAGTAATCACACCTGTAATAATGCCACCTATTAGCATACCCACCGGTTTTTTCTTGTTGTTATCCATATATCGTCCTCCATGATAAACTTTTTTCACCCTTTTAGTTTCCAACCCAAAGGATAATATCACGAATTCGATAACAAGTAAAGAAAAAAACGAGCGAGTTCACGTTATGTTCACAATTATGTTACCCGCATTTGTTTCGAAACCCTAGTATTTTCGCTAGTTTGAGAAGGATTGTACAAAATAAAATCCATCAGCCCCTTGCGCATACCCAATACCGATTTTGGTCACATTTGAACTTAATATATTAGCACGATGTCCCTCACTGCCCATCCACAACGCAACCACATCCTCTGAAGAGACAGAACTCCATGCAAGATTTTCAGCACAAAATGAATAATTTACCCCATAAAGATCCATTGCTGTATACCATGCACTTCCATCTGGTCTGGTATGGCTAATACTGGTGATAGAAGCGCATTCTGAAGCTCTAAACTGGGCAACTTTACATAAATTTCCATCCAAAGAAAGTGCTGATAATCCACATGCGGCTCTCTCAGCATTGGTTTTTGCTAAAATATCATCTATTACAGAATTACTAACAGGAGAAACAACTGGTTGTTTCTGTTCCTCCACGATTTCCTGTTCAGTCTCTAGTACTTCTGTCTCTTCTGCTTCATGGATTTCTTCAGCATCTTCAATCTCTTCCTCTTCCTGAAGCATGCCTTCAATCCAATCATTATAATAGTCTTGATTTGATCTGACATCGTCATATAACAAAGTATCCTCGGTAATCAAATCACGTTCCAGCATCTGTCTTTTCACAGTTCCTAATTCATCCACAGATTCCGTCAAATACACAGGATGCATCCACGATTCTGTTTCAACCAAACATTCGTAGCTCATATCTTTACATTCAAAAAACTTTTCACAATAATCATTCAATTGAAATCTGGAAGTCGCTGAAATTTCTAGCAATGATACTCCTGTCACCAACATGCATAAACCAAAAATTGCTTTTCTTTTCTGCATTTATATCCCTCGCGTGTTCATGTAACAACAAACATTTTACAATTCGACCAATCAAAAAGTTGTTGTTATTCAATTTTACATTCCCTTTGTAAATTTACACAAAACTTCAACCCAGTTCCCAAATACTACAAATTTATTGCAGAATTATTATACGATATTTCATAATGCAGTGCAATAAAAAAACGCTAACATTCTGAAAATGGCGCATTTTGCACAAGTTGTAGTATAAAAATCCGTATTTCATTCATCAAAATACAGACAGTTGTTACTTTTTATTTACGGATATATTTCAAAATTTCGTTACTCGTAATCCCCCACTGTTCTTCTTTTGTAACAACCGCTTTTCCATCTCCATTTTGGAATCCATAATCAGCAAATTGACCATGATTGCCACCCTCAATACAGAATTCTGTATAATCTGATGGCATATATTTCTTCCCTGCTTCATAATGTTCCATGCTTAATACATGATCCTCACTACCATAAATGGACAACACGCTAAAATGATCTGACTTTAAATTTTTTGTCGGATATGCAGCCAGAAGAATCAATCCTTTATAGTCATCCAAGTGTTTTGACACATAATTGGCAGCCATTGCTCCGCCAAGAGAATGACCTGCCATATACCAATTTTGATAATCATAAACCTCTCTATAGGAAATGGCACGATTGTACCCAAACATAGCTAATCGAAATGGCATTTCAACAATAAACACATCTACGCCACCTTCCGCAACCTGAAACCAAACTGGCATATATGCTGTATGTTCCACCTTAGCTCCCGGATAAAAAATCACTGCATCTGATTCTCCAGGTCCATCCAGCCAGATTCCCATCTTGGTATTCTTTACCTGAACAAGATCATTTCCATGCAATAATTCTTTCGCTGTATCCTGTGCCTTGTAATAAATACTAACATACACGCCAAAAGCTGCCACTAGAACCACTAGAATACTGCAAAACCATAGAAAGACCTTTTTACTCGTTTTCATCCTCTTCTTTTCTTCCATGTCGAACTCCTTCTAAATTAAACTGTGGTACAAAGCTTTCCTTTGCCGTTTCCCCCTCCTGCATAAAACCATTGCTGATTCCTATTTCAAACGCATAATTAAGCCATTTCTCATACTCACGTTTTGTCACTTTCCTTGCAATTTCAGGATAGTTTTCATGAACATAAGAAAATGGTGTGTATTGATTCATCATAGATATAAAAATCTGATCACCGAAGGTATCATACAAGTAAGAAATCACCGCTTTTGCCTCTTTTACATGTCCTGGTAACAGCAGATGCCTTACAATCACCCCTTTTTTGACCAGCTCTCGTTCATTAAATTCCACCGGTCCTGTTTGTGCTACCATTTCCTCAATCGCAAGGGACGCATAGGAAAAATAATCCCGTGCCTTGGAGTATTTTTGCGACAATTCAGAAGATATGTATTTACAGTCCGGCAAATATACATCAATCAAGCCTGATAACATCCTTAAACTCTCTACAAGTTCATATCCGCTTGTATTATAAACAAAAGGAATAGAAAGCCCCTTTTCTCGTGCAAGCAAAATACCATCACGAATCTGCAAAATGTAGTGGGTTGGTGTTACAAGATTGATATTATTAGCACCCTGTTTTTCAAGATCAAGAAAAATTTCTGCCAGCTCTTTGACTGTGATTTCTTCTCCAAATCCCTCTTTTGCAATTTCTCTGTTCTGGCAAAAAACACATCCTACATTACATCCAGAGAAAAAAACAGCTCCGGAGCCCTCTTCTCCTGATATACACGGTTCCTCCCAGAAATGAAGTGCTGCCCGGGCTATTTTAATCTTGTTGGACTGACCACAAAATCCTTTTTCTCCCTTATTTCTATTTACTTTACATTTTCTTGGACACAGTTCACAGCTGTCCAGTTCCTTATAGATTGTATCCATTTTTTATTTCATTCAATTCCTTTGTATTCATATTGTCTTTGTCTTCTTAAAACCAGACGTAAATGATGGCATTTCTATGGTATGAAACACTGGTTCCATCGTTACTCGAATCAATTCCTTCATAATCTCCTGCATCTTTGATTTTGTCTGCGGATCCAATTTTTTTGCAGCATTCATAACCTGAGAAGCCTTTTTAATTCCTTCTTTATCAAAGGTAAGGTCCCTAAGATTATTGGTTTCACTTGCAGCTGCCACATCAAAAATGGTATTGGTAAAAATCTTTCTTTCTTCGACGGAAAGTCCGCTAATCCAAGCATTGATACGCTCATCCATATATCTGGTACTTTCAAAAATCTTATCCATGGTTTTGAATTTTCCATTTTTAATGATCCAGCTATTTAGGTTGTGTTGCATAATCCCTAATGCACTGCTATCCACGACTTTACATTCCTCTTTTTCTCCAAGAAGCATACCTACCATGGATGATTTTGGAATCACCTTATGCACACGGGAAGCGATTTTATCATATTCCTTTTCCTCTAGCACTTCCTTGCGAAAGCCTGGGCCATCAAAGTTATAGATACTATCAATGCGATCCTGAATCTCTTTCTCCACACACATAGAGGCATAGGTTGCGAAATTACCTCCTTTGGAATGACCGCAAACATACAGTTTTCCAGGCTTTTTCTGCCCCACTGCCTGTAAATATTCCAACGCTCTCACCTGGCCTGGAACCTTTTCCCAAAAGGATAGGTTAAAATCTTCCTTCCAACTAACAAAATATTCATCTGTCCCACGATAAACTACAATATATGTCTTTGGATCGACCTCCACCGTAAGGGCGGAAAATTGCATTTGCAATGCATCATCCACTCTATCTTCATAGTAATAATACTTCAAGCCCTCATAACGCTTACTTAAGAGCATTGCATCATACAACGCTTCATTTTCCGGTCTGTATTTCTGATCAACAAACAACCTTTCTCGATCTGCTCGTTTATTGATTTCCCACAAAGTCATACCTCTGTCAAATTCCTCATCAATAGAAGGAATTATTCCATCAAATTTGATATAGGCCAACTGACATAATACCAGAAAATCAACCTCAGACAAAGGACATTTTGAAAAAGAAATTTTCTGATATTCCAATACATAATCCACCAAATGATTCTTCATAAGCAATTCCTCTCTTTCAGTTCACCCTTAAATCATCCCCACAATTTACCATCATAATAGGTAAGTAATAGCTGAACCACACGACTGTAGCTTACAACGCCATCCTCTACACCATTTACCTTCAGATTGGTATTTAAAAATACGTCTGTTGCCTTCTCAACAGTATCGGTAGAGAAAAAGCTCTTTTTATTGACCTCTTCCCATGCCTCTGGTGTCAAAAATATAGAATCCATCCAAACCCGGTCTAAAACCGCTTCACTGTCTGCATACGCTTCCATATCATAATGAATGGTTTGCTTAAACGCCTCATCAACATAGTAAAGAACGCTTAAATATGCTGCATATTCAAAATATGGATCCTTGGAATCCACACAAGCTAAAAAGCCAATGTAATTTGCTTCATCCTCTAGCAAAAAGCCCTTCGTATGTGCAAGTTCATGGCAGATTGTTACCGGAAGATTGCAAGGATACTGGTATGCATTTAAATTGGCTTCCATGGAAAAAGGAAAATAGTATCCTAGTATATACTGCTGGCTTAAAAATGCAGAATGATAAATGTATTTCGGTGTTACATAGTATCCCTTTAGCTGTGGATATGTATTTCCAAGTCTTTTCATTTCTTCTTTGGATTGTTTGATGAAATCCCCCTCATAAAGAATGTCTCCATTCTCATCTCTTTCAAAGGTTGCAGACATTTCATTTACTTTTTTCACCAGATAATTTCGCATGATGATCAAATTTTCTTTTGTTACACAGCTTTGATCTATTCCATATTTTTCAGCAAAGGTAGAACCCTGATAAGCAATGAAGCAAGTATTCGTCATAACAAATGCAACGATCACTACTATATTTAAATATATCCGGATATACTTCTTGCTATACACTCTGATTTTTTGAAAGATCAGACATATTATGGAAATAGTAAACACAGCAGTTAAAATAACCCCTAAAACGATCATCCACTCTCCTAATGAAAATGGCAACAGGCTTGTAAACCTGCCATAGGTATTCACCCACAAGGGCTGTATGTATGAAATATGCCAATTGGCATAGCCCTTCCATATTCTTGCCAAAATATTACATAAAATTGTAACTACAATTAAAATCAGCAATATAGTAGTATTCTTTCTAATCCTTGGTTTTTCCGAAGTTTCCTTTTCCTCTACCATTTATCCCTCTCCTCAATTTTCTATTATTATCTATCTATTTTAATCCATTATTTCATTTCGTTCAACATTTTAAGGTATTTTACCAAAAATTAACCAAATATTCCCAGCAACTTATTCTAAATAACATTTTATTGCCAATCTTATCACAAGTATAATCAATATAGTTCTAGTACTTAGGTTCTATTTTATTATTGCATTTAGTACTAAAGTATCATATAATAACTTCAACAGATAGGAAACACCCTTCATTTTCCTATTTGCAAACCCTTATATATTATTTATTTTATACTCCCCTCATCGCAAGCCACTGATACCCCGGTGGCTTGCATTTTTTTTACCCTGATGAGCAATGCACATTTAAAATATTCAGGACTAAACGCGACATAAATGACATAGACGGCAGAAAATAAGTATTGGTTCACCTGTGATGCAAAAATAAGAAAGTCTGGGTGAAACAAAAAGAAGGAATTTGATAAAAATCACCTATGTAATAAAACACTCAAGAGCAAAGGTGAATTAGGAAGAACTAAAAAAAGAAAAATCACCTCAACAACAAAGAAAAAATCTAAGAAGGTGAAAGAAAAAATGATGTGGACCCCATTTTAAATAAGGAATTCACCTGGAGATGAGTAATTTTATAAAGCAGGGTGAAAAAAGAAAGTTTGATCATTAAAATAATCACCTATGAATTATTCAAAATACGTGGGAAGGTGAAAATTAAAAATATTATATTCTGAAAATCACCTCTGGAATAACGTGGAGGTGGAGTCAGGTGAATACAATAAATATTAAATTTTAAAAATCACCTTTGGAGCAGTAAGGCGAAGTGCCCAGGTGAAAATATGTAAAACAGTAAATGCCAATAGCCGTTTGAAGCCTACAGAGAAAATAAGTTATTGCAAATTGGTAGTACGGAAACCTGCTGATTTCAAGATTAAA
>JAZQQB010000097.1:0-22793 GCA_045628865.1 Lachnospiraceae bacterium
CATTATGCAGAATATGCCAAAAGTTAAAATTGGTGTTGTAGCAGTATCAAGAGACTGCTTCCCAGAATCATTATCAGTAAACAGAAGAAAAGCGTTAATCGCTGCTTACCAGAAACAGTTTGGTGATGTAGATGTTTATGAATGTCCAGTATGTATCGTTGAATCAGAAATTCACATGGTACAGGCTTTAGAAGATATCAAAAAAGCCGGATGTAACGCATTATGTGTATATTTAGGAAACTTTGGTCCAGAAATTTCTGAGACATTACTTGCAAAACACTTTGACGGACCAGTTATGTTCTGTGCAGCAGCTGAAGAATCACAGGCTGACCTTCAGGACGGACGTGGTGATGCATACTGTGGTATGTTAAACGCAAGCTACAACTTAAAGCTTCGTAACATAAGAGCATACATTCCAGAGTATCCAGTAGGAACAGCTGAAGAATGTGCTCAGATGATCAACGAATTCGTACCAATCGCTCGTGCTATTATCGGATTACATAGCTTAAAGATCATCAGCTTTGGACCAAGACCATTAAACTTCCTTGCTTGTAACGCACCAATCAAACAGCTTTACAACTTAGGAGTAGAAATTGAAGAAAACTCAGAATTAGACTTATTCGAAGCTTTCAACAAACATGCTAATGATTCAAGAATTCCAGAAGTAGTAGCAGATATGGAAAAAGAACTTGGAACAGGAAATAAGAAACCAGAGGTACTTGCAAAATTAGCTCAGTACGAATTAACATTACTTGACTGGGTAGAAGAACACAGAGGTTACCGTGAATATGTAGCAATCGCAGGAAAATGCTGGCCAGCATTCCAGACACAGTTTGGATTTGTACCATGCTACGTAAACAGCCGTTTAACAGGAAGAGGAATTCCAGTATCATGTGAAGTAGATATCTATGGATGTTTATCAGAGTTCATCGGAACATGTGTATCTGAAGATGCAGTTACATTACTTGATATCAACAACTCAGTACCAGCAGATATGTACAAAGAGTCAATCGAAGGTAAATTTGATTACACACACAAAGATACATTCATGGGATTCCACTGTGGTAACACATGCTCAACAAAATTAGTTGCTCATGAAATGAAATACCAGAAGATCATGGCTAGATCACTTCCAATCGAAGTTACAAACGGAACTCTTGAAGGAGATATCATCCCAGGCGATATCACATTCTTCAGACTTCAGTCTACAGCAGATGCTAAACTTCGTGGATACATTGCAATCGGTGAAGTATTACCAGTAGCAACAAAATCATTTGGTGCAATCGGTGTATTTGCAATCAAAGAAATGGGAAGATTCTACCGTCACGTATTGATCGAGAAGAACTATCCACATCATGGAGCAGTTGCATTTGGTCACCATGGAAAAGCATTATACGAAGTATTCAAATATATCGGTGTTGAAGTGGATGAAATCGGCTACAACCAGCCAGCAGGCGTAAGATATCCAACAGAGAATCCATTTGCATAAATAACGAGCAATGCAGAGAAATGTAAAGAAAGAACAATCATGCTTGCATGAGTTGTGATTTCTTTACAAGGAGCTATGTGGCGATAAGCCACATAAGCATTTTCGAAGAAAATGCGGATGCGAGAAGAAATATTCATATTTATATATGTAAAATGTAGAAAAAGGCAGTATCCTAGAAAGATACTGCCTTTTTATTACAGAAAAAACGAAAAAATGCTTGATAGAAATCCCTAGGCAAGATAAAATAGAAGTGTTATATGTTACGATAGCGTTAGTATTGAAAATCGATGATATCAAATTGGGTTTTTGTATTTTGATAAAAGCTGAGAAGGCTTGAAATAAAAGATATTAACGATTTTCTACGAGTTTTTAAAAAAAATTGAAAAAAATTTTAAAAATAACCAACAAAAGAAAGGAGCAGATCCGTAAATATATCAAAGGAAATAAAAAAAGTACAGATTTGATATAAAAAACGGTTCTGGTTGATAAAAGGCGTGACTGAAGAACAATTTGAAAAAAGTATCAATCGCATTTTACAAGGGGATCAGGATGGCTTAAAGGACATTTATGAAGCATATTTATCTTATATTTATGCAGCAATCTATAGTGTGTTGCAGAATAGAGAGAATGCTGAGGACTTGACAAGTGAATTTTTCATTAAAATATGGAAGATTGCGGACAAATATCGTCCGGGGTCAGGACATAAAACATGGATGTCTACAATTGCAAGAAATATGGCGATTGATTATTTACGAAAATATAAGCGTGAAACCTTAACAGACGAGTTTTTTGAAGGAACCAATGAGGAATCAGTTGAAGATGAAGTAATTGGAGATATGACCGTTGAGAAGGCACTTGCGATTCTCAATGAGAATGAAAGACAGATTGTTACCATGAAGATTGTTGGTGATATGACTTTCCAGGAAATTTCTAATGCTCTTGGCATTCCGATGGGTACTGTCACGTGGCGTTACCAGAACGCTTTGAAAAAATTACGGAGGTGTGGTTATGAGTAAAAATTTTGAACTTGAATATAAGGCATACATTGAAGAGATTAAACCTGACTTATGGAATAAGATTGCGGGGCAGTTGCCAGAAAGAAGTCAGATTACAGAAGAAGATAAAGAACTTGCTGAGGTTGTTAGTTTTCCTACAAAAGAAAAAACAGAGGAAAAAATTGTACAGATGCCAACAAAAAGAAAATGGCATAAATACTCAGGAATTATTGCTGCTTGCTTGTGTGTAGCAATTCTAGTTCCTGTGTATGTAACAAATAGAGAGCAGATGCAGAAGGATTCGCAGGCTAATGCATATGGTTCACAGTCAAGCGTTGTTACACCAGGTGTAACAGTAGATGTTGATAAATTTGCGGCAGGTAATAAGGAAATGTCAGTTGGATTTGTAAATGTGACTGGTGTAGTAAATACTGTTGATGGAAATCAGGTGACTATTTCAATTCAGGAGTCAAACAGCACATTGATATCCAGTGGTGATACAATTACCATAACTATTTCAGATGAAATGACTGTAGAAGAGAATGGAACATATTCTTTTGATTTGAAGAGAGATAAAGATGGAGATTATACAGTAATTAGTTTGAGATAAACAGAATCAAATAGAGAGCTATTAACCTGTTAAGAATGTCATGTTTATATGATGTTTTTAACAGGTTTTTATGTGAAGAAAAAGTTCACTTGTCATTGATGAAAAAAGGACAAGTGGACTTTTTATTTTTTACTTTTTAATTTTTTATATTTTTTTTTAGAATAATGAACCTTTTTTGAATGTTATTGTCTCTTTATAATTGTATGGGAAAAATAATAGGAATAAAGTACTATTATAATAATTAAAATGAAAGAAAAATGTTACTAAAGACCTAGCGACTAATAGTATTGAAAGAAACGAGTGAAAGCGGGAACGTTTCTTCAAGGGGGAATTATGGCTGCTATAGGAAGTATTATTGATCACAAATATGAAATTCTTACTGAGATTGGTCGAGGCGGAATGTCAGTTGTATATCTTGCAATGGATCGACGCCTGAACAAACAGTGGGCAATTAAAGAAATCAAAACAACAGTAAATAATAGAGATAATGAAATAATTATCCAAAGTTTGATCACAGAAGCAAATTTAATGAAAAGGCTTGATCATCCAACCTTACCTAGAATTGTAGACATCATTGATGAAGGTCATACTATTTATGTAGTAATGGATTACATAGAAGGTAAATCACTAGATAAGATCATTGATGAGAATGGTGCACAACCACAGGACATGGTAATTGAATGGGCAAAGGAATTATGTGATGCTCTAGGTTATCTACATTCAAGAAAACCTGCTATCATATATCGAGATATGAAGCCAGCAAATATCATGTTAAAGCCAGATGGTGGATTAAAACTGATTGACTTTGGAATTGCACGAGAATATAAAGAACAAAATATTGCAGATACAGTAAGTCTTGGAACAAAAGGATACGCTGCTCCAGAACAGTTTGGTGGACGAGGTCAGACAGATGCAAGAACAGATATTTATTGTCTGGGCGTAACATTGTATCACATGATCACAGGAAAGAGCCCGGCAGAACCACCGTATGAGATATATCCGATTAGATATTGGAATCCATCATTTTCATCAGGACTTGAAAAAATCATTCAGAAATGTACCATGCTAAATCCAGAAGATAGATATCAAAGCTGTGAAGAGTTGATGTATGCGTTGGAACATTATGAAGAAATAGATGAAGGATACAGAAGAAAACAGAGAAGACGTTTTTCAACTTTTGTAACATGCGCTACATTAACGGTTGCATTTTTTATTTCAGGTTTTTCTTTCAATCATTTATCTGTGAAAGAAAACAGTGCGAATTATGAAGCAACTGTTGAAGCAGCGAGCAAGACGAATACGTATGAGGATCGAATTCAAGGATACATTGATGCAATTGAGTATGATGCAGGACGAATTGAATCTTATGAAGGGTTGATCAGTACCTTTAAAACAGATGATGGAAAGTTCACTGTCAAAGAAGAAGAAATACTGATTGGATTGGTAAATAAAAACAAGAATGCTATTTTGGCAAAACCTGAGAGATATGTACAGTTAAGCTATGATATAGGAAAGCTATATTGGTTTTACTATGATTATGGGAATACATCAGATAATACATTGACAAGAACAGTTGCTTCTATCACATGGTTTTCAGATGTAATTAATTATGCGGATTCAAAGAATATTGAGTTTCCAAATTATAATATCTCAAAAATATATCAGGAAATTGGAATTTTTAATAGGGACTATACAATTTATGCCCAAGAAGCACAAACCAATGAAAAAGCTGGTGAGTATTGGCAGATGTTAAATAATCTGCTTAACTTCATGGAAGAGAATCCTGATGAAGAGGAATATACAATCTGGCAAGGATATAGGGTATTGGTTAGTTCGTTATCAAATTATATGACCAAATTTAAGGCATCAGGTGTTACAGAAGAGGAAATGAAAATGTTTATAGAAGCTATTGAAAAAGATGTAAATGAAATGCCAGCAACAGATGAGGTTACTATGAGTATTCAGGAGGAATTAGCCGCATCACTTGATAAACAGTCATCAGGCGGAATTTACGATAAGTTTAACAGATATTATGCAGAGTAAAGTGAGGTATCAGATATGAATTTAACAATGATTTATAAATACCTGTCTATAGCTAGCTTTATTCTAACAGGTATCTTCCTTATTTTAGCTGTTGTATTATTTTACAAGTGGAAGATTCCAAAGATTTTTGGAGATTTAACAGGAAGAAGCGAGAAAAAACGAATTGCAGAGATCAAAGAAAGAGGTATTGAATCAGTAGCCTCTGAAAATTATAGAGCTGGTGTAAAGCGAATTTATCAGACAAAAGGAAAAACCAGTTCACAGGAATTAAAAACTGGAAAGACCGGTAAAACAGGAAAAACTGCAAAGAGTAAAGAATTATCAGGAAAAATATTTGGTGAAAACCTGGTAGCAAAAATTGCAAATAAGCCAAAAGAAAATAGTGCATCAAACGTAACAATACCGTTGGAACAGTATGAAAAAGAATGCAAAGAGGAAATGAATGCTTCAATACATACAACGGTAGAGAACAAACCGGTTTCAAGTAGTCAGAAGAAATATCAAAAAACAGTTTTATTGAAAGATTACGAAGAAGCTAACCAGATGAGTGTTTCAGAGAAAAGCATTGTTGCTGAAAAAGAAGATGTTTTTACAAGCTTATTGTTTGAAGAAGAATCAAAGGGGAATGATTACAAAGAAACAGGATTGCTTGGAATTACAGAGGAACAATCATCTAACTTATGTAGTCCAGCATCAAAGGAAGAGATGAAACTTGTATTTGCATTTGAAAGTACTGGAACAGATAAAGTAATTGGACAAATGTAATCCATGCGGAAGGATTATGAAACGTAGTAATGTAGTTTGTGGAAAGAGGGAACAAAAATGAAGAACACAAAGATCGTGAAAAGATTACTTGCAAGTAGCTTAGTTGCAGCATTGATGATTAGCCAGATGGGATCGGTATCTTTTGCTGGTGAGAATCAGTTTGAACATGTAAGAAGAAGTACATTTTCAATGACAAGAAACGTAGCTTCATCAGAAGAGGCACTTGGTTTAGAGTCAGAAGGTGTAATGTTATTAGCAGAGGACGGAGAAAATCCAGAAGAAACACCGGTTGTGGAGGAAAAGCCAGTAGTAGAGGATACACCGGTAGTAGAGGATGCACCGGTTGTCGAGGATACACCAGTTGTAGTAAACGAAATAGGAGATGAAGATATTGAAGAAGAGTGGAATGGAGAAGTACCAGCAGTATATTCTAATTCAAAAAGCAATTATGTAATTTATTTCTATAATGTTGAATCAATGGATAAAATCAATGAGGATGTTTCACCTGCAAAAACGGAGAAACTTACAGATAAGGATTATAGTGAGGTAGAGACTTTAGTTGCTGCTGAAAAAAGTGCAATTGGTCAAGAATTTTCTAAGAATGGATATACGGTAGAATATGCTGTAACACAGTACAATGAAAAGGAAAAAATCGATGGTAAAGATTATAAAAAGTGTATTGCAATTCTTTCTTATGAACCGATTATGTATCAAGTTACAGTAAATTACGTATGTAATGATGATCCAGAAAATATAGTAGTACTTAAGACAGAAACAGTTTATGCTGCATATGGTTCGGAATATACCGTTACAGATAAAAATGATATTGATGTATCAGGTGAAAATGGTGATAAAAAATATGGATTTGTGAAAAGCGATTCTATTACAGTGAAAGATAGTGGAAATGTTGTAACTGTTTATTATTCACAATACATTACAATTACATTGATTGTTCAGAATATCAATTATAATAATCAGACAGGTATTAAGAACGTTGTAGTAAAAAAGCAGGATAATGTTATATTTAGTGAAGTATTAAAAAGAGCAGATTTAGTTGATGACCATGGAAATAGCAAAATAAATACAACTTGGTATGATGCAAGTAAATGTGGATGGAAAAATGTTACAAATGAAACAGTATGTAACGAAGAAACCACCTATATCTGGGAAGGAACATTAAATTGGAGACCATATACAGTCCAGGGAATAGAGGAACATTGTAACTTTTATACATCACAGGATGGAACATTTGTTATTGAAGCAAATCAGCCAACTTGTACAGTAAAAGTTACAGAACAGACTGAAAATAACTTAACAATTCAATATGAAAATAACAATAGAAAAGCTATAATTTCTGGAATGACACAAGATCAGAGATTAAGCATTGTAAATGTTGATGTTACATTTAAGCCATGGTATAAAACCCAATATGTGACAGTAGCCTGTGGTACATTAAACTTTGATATGGGAGCTCCAAAAATTGAGAATATAACAGAAGTGAAAGATCCAGATAATACTGAACTTTGGCTTGCAGAAAGAACATATATTGTAACAGTATCTGAACCAGATAATGAAAGTGGTGTAGGTTCAGTAAGCGTGAAATTAAAAAATAAAAATGGAGAAGTAAAAGATATTACAGCACAGCCAGTAGATGGAAAAGCATGTCAGTTCTCATTTACTGTTGGTGAAGAGGGAACATGTGAAGTAGTTGCATATGATAAGGTTGGGAATGTATCAAAAGTAGAGGCAGTATCAGTATCTAATATTGCTACAGAACCTGCTAGTTCAAAAATGTATTTACCAGGTGGTTCGTCAGAATCAGAAGTGATCAATGGGGAAACTTGGTATAGCACAAACAAAGTAAGAGTAAAGTTGTTTCGTAGTGAGCAGACAAATTCACAGATTACTTGTGTAAAATATGAACTGGATAATAAAACGAATACAGTAGATTATAGTGAGGAAGATGGATATTTTGATATTGCATTGCCTTCAGATGGTGTACATACGATTAAGATCATGGTGAACGACCGCGCTGGAACATATTATGAAAAAACTTACACTGTAAAGTGTGATGTCACAGCACCAATTATTAGCTCAGCATCCATTGATAATAGTTCAAATGATATACTGAATAAAAATGCAGGAAATGCTTCACTAAATGGTAATATGGGTAGATTTATAATTGATATCTGGCGCCCTGTTACAAGTGTTCCTAAAAAGAATAAGATCATTTTAACAATTGAAATGAAAGATGAGACTTCTTTACTTGATCATTTAACAGTATCTGGATTTGCATTACCAGAGAATAAGAATAAACTATATGTTATTGATTTAAATAATGATAAATCAGATAAATTAGATAATTCAAGTGACCAGTTATATACTGTGAAAAAGAATGGAAAAAATGTTACAGTAACTATTTCATTAAATGCATCTGATTTACAGTTAGATCCTAAAGCAATTGATTTGATTGCATATGATCATGCAGGAAATTATCATAAATATATTTGGGAAAATGGTTCTATTATTGTTATGGATGGCGTGAATCCAACAGGTTCAACTACCATTACAAAAGAAGGAAGTCTGATTTCTAATGCCAATAAATTGGATGAGAATACTTATATTTTAGCAGGTAATATTTGCTTAAACTATTTGGTGAAAGACAAATATTTATATGAAACAGTTGAATTAAGTGATGATGGTGTTGAAGGAGATGTAACTTACAAATTTACTGTATCTTACCGTGTGGATATGGATGAAACAGCATTTGATCCACAAAATCCAACAAAACCATATGATAGAAATAACGTTGAGGTTGAAATTGAAAATAAAAAAGGGGAACCAGAAGGTGAAGGAGATGATATTCTTCTTACTTGGAATGCAAGTTTAACAACTTCAGATTCTTTGAATATGAAAGATTCTGATGATACTATTTCCTTGAAAAATGACGGATTATATACATTCCGTATGCATGTTGAAGATCCATCCTCAAACACATGTGAATTTGATGGTAAAATAAGACCAGAAGGAAACAATGAGGCTGGCTATACTGATTCTGTAGTTTCATTTTATTATGATACAACTGCACCAGTAATCGAAACATCTAAGGACGTTGAAAATGGATGGACAAAAACCGGGCTTACCATTTCAGGTACTGCAAGTGATAAAAAATGGGGTGAAGTAACAGAAGTATATTATACAAGAACAACCAGTGAAAACTTTACAGCACCTGCAACAGAAGCGGCCGCAAAGTCAGCAGGTTATGAGCACCCTAACTATGTTGGTGCCAATGAAGAAGCAGCTCATTCAAAATCATTTACTTTATCATTAAATGAAAAAAATGAGTTCAATGGTTATTATCATTTCTGGACATATGATACAGCAGGAAACTGCAGTAGTGTCTCTTCTGTTCAGGTACAAATTGATTCAACTGCTCCAACAGCTGAGCTTGATGTAAAGACAGATGTTATCTACAACGATGATGTTGAAGTAGCAATCGTAGCAAAAGAAACAAATGAAAAAGGAATGAATTCTGGATTAAAACAGATTGCATATGAAATTTACTGTGATGGTAAGGTTACTTCTACAGGTGTAATCGAAGGATTATCAGAGGATTCTTATTCCGGAAAGATCAAAGTGCCTTCAAAGGACAATGAGGGAGATGCTATTTATGTAGTAATCAAGGTAATGGATCAGGCAGGAAATGAAGATGAATTTAAGTCTGAAGCTTTTGCAATTGATATTACTAATCCAGAAATTGAAGTATCATATGATAACAATGATGTAAGCAATGATATTTATTTCCATAATAAACGAGTAGCAACTGTAGTGATCAAGGAGCACAACTTTGATGCTTCTAAGGTGAAATTTGATACAACAGGTGTTGTTGGAACATTTACAACAGCTGGGGATATCCATACAGCTACTGTTGTGTTTGACCAGGACGGTGAGCATACAATTGCAGTAACTTGTACTGACTTAGCAACAAATGAATCAGATGATACAACATTTGTTGGTGCAGCTCCAGAGAAGTTTACTGTTGACCTTACAAGTCCTAAGGTTACCATTACTTATAACAATAACAATGCATCAAACGGAAATTATTATAAGGATGCACGAGTGGCAACAATTACAGTTATTGAGAAAAACTTTGATGCTGCTTCGGCATCAAATGGTGTTACCGTTTCGAATGTAACTGGCGGTAGTGCTCCAGCACTTAGCGGATGGACAAATTCAGGTGATGTTCATACAGCAACCGTAAGTTTTACAAATGATGCAGAGTATACAATTGAAGTATCCTTTGAAGACTTGGCAACAAATAAGTCAGAAGTAGTAGATCCAGAAAGATTTGTATTGGATCAGGAATTACCAGTAGTAAATGTCAGTGGTGTAGCAAACAATACAGCATACAATGCTCCAGAGATTGCTCCTGTTATCACAGTTTCTGATGAAAACTATGATGTAAACGGTGTTGTGATTACATTGACAGGTGCAGTAGAGGGCAATACAGTAACATTGAAACCAACCTCATCTGCAGATTTGGGATATGCACACAGGTATGAATTTGCCAACATTGAAGCTGATGGTTTATACACGATGACAGTACAGGTTAGTGACCTTGCTGGTAATATGACAGATGCTTACATTTCAGAAGATGGTGAAACATATAACGGAAGCATTCAGTTCTCTGTAAACAGAAATGGTTCTGTATATACATTAGGACAGGCTACACAGGAGTTGATCAACAAAGTATATGCAAATGAAGAGACTGAAATCGTAATAACAGAAACAAACGTAAATATATTAACAGATATTCAGATCGTTATCACAAAAGATAACAACCAGACAACATTAACAGATTTATCGGATTTAACTGGTGAAGTTTTAAAAGAAGGCGAAGGTTATTCAGTTACACGTAATGAAGTAAATGGAGGATGGAGCCAGTACACATACACAATCGATCGTAATAATTTCATGGAAGATGGTGTATATCATATCGCATTATTTACAGTGGATGCAGCAGGAAATAAAGCAGATACAGATTTATCAGAAGCAATTGAAATGACATTTGTAATTGATAAAACAGCTCCAATTTATATCGTATCAGATTTATCTGCTCATACAACATATAATACAGATAACAAGGAAGTAACCTTTAGTGCAAAAGATAATATGGCACTTGAAAGTGTAGTAGTATTGTTAAATGGAGAAGAAATCGCAGCATGGACAGAAGAAGAGATTCGTGAAATGCAGACAAACAATGAAGATTTCTGCTTTGTTATTCCAGAAAGCGTTAAGGAACAAACCGTTACTGTAACTTGCGTTGATAAGGCTGGTAACATGAACGAAAATCCAACGATTGAAAAGATTCTTGTAACAACAAATGGCTGGGTTAGATTTACTCATAATAAGACATTGGTTGCAGGAACTGGTGTCGCAGCATCTACAGTTTTTGCAGGTGGTGTATCGGGATTTGGATTTAGACGTCGTAGAAGACTTTTGAAAAAAGTAGTTCAAAATAGTATATCGGAATAGAATTGACAAGGGGCATCTGAACAATATAAAACGTTCGGATGCCCTTTACTACGAAAAATAGGAACAAATATCAAAAAAATATCTAAAATAACATTCATTTTTCATAGAAATATGGTAAAATAAAATATAATGAGGATAATTATAAATGAAGGGATAAGAATCTATGTATAAAGGTATGAAAAGATACCTTTTTGTAAGGAGATAAATCCATGATAGAAGTGATTGCTCATTCAGATGCTGGTACCATAAAGAAAGTAAATCAAGACAGTATCAGCGCAAAAGTAATAGAAACTGAGAAAGGCCAGTGCTTCATGGGTATTTTGTGTGATGGCATGGGCGGATTATCAGAGGGCGAATTAGCGAGTACCACCTGTGTAAGAGCTTTTATGGATTGGTTTGATCACAATATAAAGCAATTGATCAATCAGCCTGGCTGCTTTACTTTGGTTCAGAGAAACTGGGAAGAGATGATACAGGAACTCAATCAAAGGATAGGCAAGTATGGTTCTACTAATGGCATCAATTTGGGTACAACGCTATTGGCATTCTTGATTATCGGGAAAGAATATTTGATTGTAAATGTGGGAGACTGTAGAGCGTACCGGATAAAGGAAAGGGCAGAACAGATGACCAAGGACCATACGGTTGTCGGTCTGGACGTTGAAAAAGGTCTGATCACCAAAGAAGAAGCGGAGAATGATAAACGACGAAACGTGTTGCTTCAATGCGTAGGTGCTTCTAAGGTGGTGATTCCAGATTATTTTAGAGGTACGGTTTCTGAAACAGATGCATTTTTGCTTTGTTCAGACGGCTTTCGTCATGTAATATCAGAAGATGAAATTGCACAGAATTTAGCATTAGCGAATTACAAAGGGACTGCAAACATGCAGCAGAAATTGATTGAATGTGTCAACACAGTCAAGGAACGAGGGGAACGTGATAATATCACGGCATTAGTTGTGTACTATATTTAAACAGAGAGGTTTAGGAGTAGATGAGAAAGAAAGATTGTAAGATTTTAGCATGGGGGCTGTCTACGATGTCTTTACTATTTTTCAAATTACCAGTATATGCAAGTGCTGGAGATCCAGGAGATTCTGCAAGAGAGATGATCAAGATGATCACAATTTTTGGACTTGCAGCAGCAGCGCTGATTATTATTATTATTATCATTGCTCAGTTACGAAAGGGTAGTTCGCAGAGAATGGTGGATGAAGATACCAGCACTATTTCAGAGAAAATTGAGCGAAAAAAAGAACAGAGAAGAGGTTTTGATCAATCTATAAATGGTGGAATGATGAATCAGCCAGGCCCTCAAATGGGAGGACCTGTAAGTGGTTTTGCACCACAATTTGCAGATGCGTTTGATAAGCCGGTTGAAGATTCTAATCAGGATACTGTCGTACTGAATTCTTTTCCAAAGAATAACAACGAACCACAGGAAATTATGTTGATTGAGAAGAATTCACAGGATAAAATACAGGTTCCAATTGCTGATCAGGTAATTGTCGGACGAAATTCTAATATGAGTGATTTGGTTTTGAAAGGTGATAAGGCTGTATCTGGAAAGCATTGTAAAATTACTCATGAGAATGGTAGATTTTTTATTGAGGATATTGGTTCATCCAATGGAACCTATGTAAATCAAACAAAAATAAAAGGAAAAACAGAAATTGTTAGTGGAGATGAGCTGGTTATGGGGCGTCGTAAATATCAATTTCAATATATGTAGGGTGAAGGATAAATGAAGATTTATTGTAATGGAATTACAGATGTAGGTGGAAGAAGTGGTGTAAACCAGGATTCTTTCGGGATGTATACAGATGGTGAAAAGGGCATTTTTGTTGTGGCAGATGGAATGGGTGGCCATACCTATGGTGAAGTTGCCAGTGCTCACATTGTCAGAGCTGTTGCAGATTTTTGGAAGACATGGTCAGAAGCTGGATTTCAAGGAAACTTTTCAGAAGTGACAGAGCAGATTCAGACAGTGCTTCAGAATGCTAGTGCATATATCAATATGAACTATAATCAAGAGAGTATTTGTGGTTCAACAGTAGTCTTACTCTTTTTATATCAGGAACAATATGCAGTGTTGTCTGTTGGAGACAGCAGAATTTATCAGATGGATCAAAATTCATTTTGCCAGTTGACAGATGATGATGTGTGGGATAATTTGCCGAATGTAATTGTTGAATTTACAGAAGAAGAGAGAGCTGCTCATAAAAATCATGGAAAGCTGACTCAGGCAATGGGTGCAACACCTAACGTATTGGTACATACCAAGGCATTTCAGTTAGATGAAAAAAAGGTGTTTATGCTTGTAAGTGATGGTATGTATCAGTATAGTTCTTTGGATTCCATTGCTAATTGTATGAGGCAGTGTGTTGATCCTGATAAACAGGTTGAAGCAATGCAGGCTTTGATTGAAGAGGTATTTAGAAATGGTGCAGGAGATAACTTATCCTGTGTTGTTGTTTTGGCATAATAGAAATTTATGTATGAAATGAGAAAGATTCCGGATTTGAATAAAACCGGAATCTTTATTACTTTAAACAAAAAAAGTGCTTGCGATAAGAAAAATGGTGTGTTATTATCTAAAATCATAATTGGAAATGCAATGAAGGAGACTCCTATCAAGGGAAGCGACAGGAAGTAGATGCCACCGACTGAGAGCATCTTACGTGAAAGCTGGTAGTGGGAACACTCTGGAGCAGATTGTCTGAAATGGTTTAGTAGGGCAGTACGTAGCACGCGTTAAGTGTAAAGAGAGAGTAGTGAGTACAGGTGATGGCCTAAAGATTGCTGCTAATGCGGGTGGTACCGCGGATATTTTGATGATCCGTCCCGGAATACGTTAAGTATTCCGGGACTTTTTTTATTTCAATATGAGGAGTGGAGAAAATGGAGTTTATGAAAGGTGTTTCCGTAAAGGAAACAAAAAACATTGATACGTTACTAGACCCTGCAATTGAGGGGCAGGAAGTGAAAGTAAATGGTGCAATCCATACAATCAGAGATATGGGGACTGTAGCATTTATTGTACTAAGAAAAAGAGATGGATTATTACAGTGTGTGTATGAGGAAGGCATATCAGAGTTTGATCAGAAGTCTTTAAAAGAAGCCTGTACAGTGGAAGTGACAGGAATACTGATGAAGAATGAGAAAGCACCAAATGGTATTGAAGTAAGAATGAAGACAGTTCGTATTCTTTCAACACCTGCGGAGAGCTTACCAATTCAGATCAATAAATGGAAAGTAAATACTTCCTTAGAAGCAAAATTAAATAACAGAGCAGTATCTTTAAGAAACCCAAGAGAAAGAGCCGTATTTCGAATTCAGGAAGCAATTACCAGAGGATTTAGAGATTTCTTATATGAGCAGGGCTTTACAGAGGTTCATACTCCAAAACTTGGTGCAAAAAGTGCAGAGGGTGGTGCAAACTTATTTAAACTGGACTATTTCCACAGACCAGCGATTTTACAGCAAAGTCCTCAGTTTTACAAGCAGATGATGGTAGGTGTTTTTGACAGGGTATTTGAAACCGCTCCTGTATTTAGAGCAGAAAAGCACAATACCAAAAGACATTTGAATGAATATACCTCTTTGGATTTTGAGATGGGATATATTGATGGCTTTGAAGATATCATGGCAATGGAAACAGGATTTTTACAGTACACCATGAATCTTTTGAAAACATCTTACGCAAAGGAACTTGAAATCTTAAAACTTGAACTTCCAGATGTTTCCAATATTCCAGCTGTTAAATTTGCAGAAGCAAAGGAATTGGTTGCCAAAAAATATAATAGACAGTTTAGAAATCCATTCGATTTAGAGCCGGAAGAAGAAGTGTTGATTGGTCAGTATTTCAAAGAGGAATATAATAGTGATTTTGTTTTTGTAACACATTATCCATCTAAGAAACGACCATTTTATGCCATGGATGATCCTAAGGATCCAGTATATACCTTAAGCTTTGACCTTTTATTTAGAGGCTTGGAGATTACAACAGGTGGACAGAGATTGCATGATTACGATGAACTTATGGCTAAGATCGCGAAACGTAAAATGGAGATAGAGGGTATGGAACATTATCTGTCAGCATTTAAACATGGTATGCCACCACATGGCGGACTTGGTATTGGTTTAGAGCGATTGACTATGCAGTTGATCGGTGAGGACAATGTTCGAGAAGCAACACTATTCCCAAGAGATTTGAGTAGATTAGAGCCATAGAAAAGGTGGAAATAGAAGGGAGAAAACAAAAGTGAATCATTTAGGAACTAGAGAGCTTGCGACAGAACGCCTGACTCTTAGAAGATTTGAAATAGAAGATGCAGAAAATATGTTTTTTAACTGGGCTAATGATCGTGAGGTAACCAAATATTTGACATGGCCAGCACATGAGAACGTAGAAGTGACAGAGAAAATCGTTGAAGACTGGGTAGAGCGATATGAACAAAAAGATTTTTACCAGTGGGCGATTGAATTAAATGACCTGGAACAGCCAATTGGAACAATCTCAGCTGTAAAGGTGGAAGATGATACAGAAAGCATTGAAGTGGGATATTGTATTGGAAAAGAGTTTTGGAATAAAGGATATACCACGGAGGCATTAAAGGAAGTTATCAGATTTTTCATGGATGAAGTTTTGGCAGGCCGTGTGTGCGCAAGACATGATGTGAATAATGCAGCTTCTGGAAAAGTTATGCAGACAGCAGGCATGGAATATGAAGGAACACTTCGAAGAGCAGATCGTAATAATCAGGGTATTTGTGATGCCGCAATTTATTCAAAGATCCGTTTAGAACAAGAAGTATTGGAAGAAGAGGAAGAAGAAGTAATTGAGCAGGTAGCAGTTGCTACTAAAATTGCTGATGAAAATGGTGTATTACACAACTATATTTCAGATGAAACCATGGAATATGTTGGAATTTTAGCAAAACTTGAATTGACCAGGGAAGAAGCAGAGGCTGCAAAGAAAGATATGGCAGATATGTTAGATTACATTGATCAGTTAAATGAATTGGATACAACTGGAATTGAGCCAATGTCACATGTATTTCCAATCAATAATGTGTTCCGTCAGGATGTTGTTACAAATGGCGACGGCAGTGAGAACACATTGTTGAATGCACCAGAGAAAAAGGATGGCGGATTTAAAGTACCAAAAACCATCGGAGAGTAATTGGAAATAGAATTGGACGACCAGGAGGAGATAGAAAATGAGTTTCATGAGTTTAACTGCCGTGGAATTAGGCAAAAAGATAAAAGCAAAAGAAGTCACTGTCTTAGAAGTGACCAAAGAAGCACTTGAAGCAGTGAAAGCAAAAGAAAAAGAAATCAATGGTTTTGTAACCGTTGATGAAGAAGGGGCACTAAAAAGAGCTAAAGAGGTTCAGGCACTTATTGATGCAGGTGAATTAACAGGACCTTTAGCAGGCGTTCCAGTTGCCATTAAGGACAATATGTGTACAGAGGGTATGCTCACAACCTGTTCTTCAAAGATTCTTTATAACTTTAAACCAACCTATTCAGCAGAGGCTGTGAAAAATTTAGAGGCAGCAGGCGCTGTAATCATTGGAAAAACAAACATGGATGAATTCGCTATGGGAAGTACAACAGAAACTTCAGCATTTGGTGAAACAAAAAATCCATGGAATACTGCCCATGTACCAGGTGGTTCTTCAGGTGGATCCTGTGCAGTTGTAGCGGCAGAAGAAGTATCCTATGCATTGGGATCAGATACAGGTGGTTCTATTCGTCAGCCAAGTAGTTTTTGCGGAGTAACCGGTATCAAACCAACCTATGGAACAGTATCCAGATATGGTCTTATTGCATACGGTTCATCCTTAGATCAGATCGGACCAGTGGCAAAGGATGTCACAGACTGTGCTACTATTTTGGAAGCGATTGCATCATATGATGAAAAGGATTCTACTTCCGTTAAAAGAGACAGTTATGATTTCACATCAGCGTTGGTAGATGATGTGAAGGGCATGAGAATCGGTATTCCTAGAGATTACCTTGGAGAAGGATTGGATCAGGAAGTTAAAGAAGCAGTTTTGACAGCAGCAAAGAAATTAGAAGAAAAGGGTGCTATCGTAGAGGAATTTGATCTTGGTTTGGTAGAATATGCCATTCCTGCATATTATGTAATCGCATGTGCAGAAGCAAGCTCTAACCTTGCAAGATTTGATGGCGTTAAGTATGGTTATAGAACCAAAGAATATGAAGATCTTCATAATATGTATAAAAAATCCAGATCAGAGGGCTTTGGTGCAGAAGTAAAAAGAAGAATCATGTTGGGAAGCTTTGTGTTAAGTTCAGGATATTACGATGCTTACTATTTAAAAGCCCTTCGTGTAAAGGCACTGATCAAAAAAGCATTTGATGAAGCCTTTGAAAAATATGATGTGATCTTAGGACCAGCAGCACCAACTACAGCACCTAAATTAGGTGAGAGCTTAAAAAATCCTATTGAAATGTATTTAGGAGATATTTATACCATCTCAGTAAACCTTGCGGGTCTTCCTGGTATTTCCTTACCTTGTGGAACAGACTCCAAAGGACTTCCAATTGGCCTACAGCTGATCGGAAATTGTTTTGAAGAAAATAAGATCATTCGCGCTGCATACAGCTTCGAACAGACTAGAGAATATGCTCATAGTCCATATTCTGAAAAAGCAGATAAAAGTGCGAGTTTAAGATAGAGGGGAGAAGAAAAAATGAAAAATTATGAGACAGTGATTGGTCTTGAGGTCCATGTAGAATTAGCAACAAAAACTAAAATTTTCTGCTCCTGCTCAACAGCATTTGGTGGAGCACCTAACACACATACATGTCCAGTTTGTACCGGACAGCCTGGTTCACTTCCAGTGCTTAACAAACAGGTAGTTGAATTTGCAGTAGCAGTAGGGCTTGCAACAAACTGTTCGATTACACAGTATTGTAAATTTGATAGAAAGAATTATTTTTATCCGGATAACCCACAGAACTACCAGATTTCACAGTTGTATCTTCCAATCTGTAGAAATGGTTCCGTAGAGATTGAAACAGCCAGTGGTAAGAAAAACGTTCGAATCCATGAAATCCATATGGAAGAAGATGCTGGTAAACTGGTTCACGATGAATGGGAAGACGTGTCTATCGTTGATTATAACCGTTCGGGTGTTCCTTTGATCGAAATTGTTTCAGAGCCTGATATGAGATCAGCAGATGAAGTAATTGCGTACTTAGAAACTCTGCGTCAGACAATCCAGTATCTTGGAGCTTCGGATTGTAAGTTAAACGAAGGTTCTATGAGAGCCGATGTGAACCTTTCTGTAAGAGAAGTGGGTTCTAAAAAGTTTGGTACCAGAACTGAGATGAAGAACTTAAACTCCTTTAAAGCTATTGCGCATGCTATTGAGGGAGAGAGAGAACGTCAGATCGAACTTTTGGAAAGTGGAAAAAAGGTTGTTCAGGAAACAAGACGATGGGATGATAATAAAGAAGCTTCTCATGCTATGCGTTCCAAAGAAGATGCACAGGATTATCGTTATTTCCCAGAACCAGATCTTGTGCCTATCGTGATCTCTGATGAATGGATCGCAGATATCAAGAAAAAACAGCCAGAACTTCGTGCACAGAAGTTAGAGCGTTATAAGAAAGAGTATGATATTCCTGAATATGATGCCAAGCTTATTACAGAATCTAAGTATATGGCTGAATTATTTGAAAAAACAACTGATTTATGTGGTAAACCGAAAAAGGTATCCAACTGGTTGATGGGTGAAACATTGAGACTTTTAAAAGAGAATGAGATGGAAGCAGATGCAATTCGTTTTTCGCCAAAAAATCTTGCAAAGTTAGTGGAAATGACGGAAAAGAATACCATCAACAGTTCAGTTGCCAAGGATGTTTTTGCAAAAATGTTTGAGGAAGATGTGGATCCAGAGGTATATGTAAAGGAACATGGACTTGGTATGGTACAGGATGAAGATATTCTTCGGGTGATGATTGAAGAAATAATTCAGAAGAATCCACAGTCTGTTGTAGATTACAAAGCGGGTAAAGAGAAGGCTGTTGTATTCTTAATGGGACAGACCATGAGAGCAATGAAGGGAAAAGCTGATCCGGCTTTGACCAATAAGATCATTTTGGAATTATTGAATAAATAAAGATACTAAGAAAGCCGTCAGACATTATATCTGATGGCTTTTATTGACATTTATCATAGAAGTTATTCACATGTTTCCGTTTCTGATATAGAAGCTTCGGCGTTAATATCCTCTAATTGAAAAGAAAGAATGTAATCAAGAAATTCCAAAGCATGCTGTTTATCGGAACTATTTGTGATGATTCCAAAATAAACCTGATCATCGTCAGGATTCTCACTATATTCATATGGAATATAGGAGCCTGTAACGCTTAAGAATGGAATATGAGAAATCTCGATTCCAATTGGAACGGGTTCTTCAACTCCTTCATAGGTCTCGTATAATATTAAATCCTGATATTCTTCTAATTGTTCAGGAGAAAGATTATTTCTTAAATCATCAAAAGCTTCTTGCACAGAAAAATAATGAAACATTGCCTCGTCCGCAAGCATACAGTCTAAATCAGCTGCCATAATAGATGCAAAGACACGCTGCTGATTTAAATAACTTGTTTCATCTGTTCCGTTCGGAACAATGGTAGAAGTGGTGTCAATATGGACCTGATATTTTTTAAGATTAATTTCCCTGGAGAGAGCAAAATCTTTCGAAATATCTTTCCCATCCATAGTAGAATAGGAATTTAACATTAATACTTCTATATAAACTGGTTTATTGGACAGAATTACATCTCTTGTAAAAAAGATGATTGCTATTATGGCGGCAATAATGCCAATGGTAGGCCATTTATAGTAATCAAGAAAATACTGCCACTTATCCTTGAATGGAGCGCCCTTTAACTTGGCACGTTGTTCTTTGATATCATTTGAAACTGGCATAATAAAATTCATGCTCCTCTCTAGTTGTTTTTTTCTAAACAGTATCATAATAATCATTAATGATGTGTTCGTCAATAAAGGAAATGCAAAAGAAATCTAAATTTTTCAGAAACCGCCTTGCAAGAATTGAATTTATGAGATATTATGAGAAGAAAGATTTTTCAATAGGAACAAAAAGGAAGGTATTTTGTAATGGCAATGAATGAGACATATGTAGAATGGCTTGTAAAGAGAAGAAACACTGCTGGAGGAACAATTATGAAATATTTGTTGATTTTTTTAACAGGTATTTCATTTTTGGCGATGTTTGTGTTACCTTTGATAGCACTGATTTGTTTCATTTTTGCGATTGTCTTTGGTGTTTTGGCTTATATTGTTTCCATTAGATCTGATGTTGAATTTGAATATTTGTATTTAGACAGAGAAATCACAGTTGACAAGATCATGGGAAAAGCCAAGAGAAAAAGAGTTGAAAAGTTAAGTGTTGATAAGATGGAAATTCTTGCACCAATCAATTCACACCAGTTAGATTCCTATAAAAATCGTGATCTGAAAAAGACTGATTATAGTTCAATGATCGAGGAAAAACCAGATCGCCGCTATATGATGGTTTACAGTGATGAGGGTGGTACTAGGTTGATTGTTTTGGAGCCTAACGAGGCTATGGTTAAGGCAATCAAGACAATTGCACCAAGAAAAGTTTTTAACGATTAATTTTTAAGACGGAGGATGAAGAAATGGGTCAGATTATTGGCGAAGGCATTACCTTTGACGACGTGTTATTAGTTCCAAGCTATTCACAGGTTATCCCAAATCAGGTTAAGTTAAACACATACCTGACAAAAAAAATTCAGTTAAATATTCCAATGATGAGTGCCGGTATGGATACTGTCACAGAACATAGAATGGCAATTGCTATGGCTAGACAGGGTGGTATTGGTATTATCCACAAGAATATGTCTATCGAAGCACAAGCAGAGGAAGTAGATAAAGTAAAACGTTCAGAAAACGGTGTTATTACAGATCCTTTCTCATTATCTCCAGAACATACATTAGCAGATGCAGATGCTTTAATGGCTAAATTTAGAATTTCAGGTGTGCCAATTACAGAAGGAAGAAAGTTGGTTGGTATCATCACAAACCGTGATCTGAAATTTGAAACAGATTTCACACAGAAGATTAAAGATTGTATGACTTCAGAAGGTCTTGTTACTGCAAAAGAAGGCATTACATTAGAAGAAGCTAAGACAATCCTTGGTAAGGCAAGAAAAGAGAAATTACCAATCGTTGATGATGATTTCAACTTAAAGGGATTGATCACAATCAAAGATATTGAGAAAACAATCAAGTATCCATTGGCTGCTAAAGATGCACAGGGAAGACTCCTTTGTGGTGCTGGTGTTGGTATTACAGCAAACTGCTTAGACAGAGTAAAAGCATTGGTTGATGCACATGTTGATGTTGTCGTTCTTGACTCTGCTCATGGTCATTCAGAAAACGTATTAAAGTGTGTAAGAATGATCAAAGAAGCATATCCAGATCTTCAGGTTATTGCTGGTAACGTTGCAACAGGTGAAGCAACAAAAGCGTTGATCGAAGCTGGTGCAGATGCAGTTAAGGTTGGTATTGGACCAGGTTCTATTTGTACAACACGAGTTGTTGCAGGAATTGGTGTACCTCAGATCACAGCAGTTATGGATTGTTACGCAGTTGCAAAAGAATATGGTGTTCCAATCATCGCTGATGGTGGTATTAAATATTCAGGTGATATTACAAAAGCTATCGCAGCAGGCGGAAGCGTTTGTATGATGGGTAGTATGTTTGCTGGATGTGATGAAGCACCAGGTACATTTGAATTATTCCAGGGTAGAAAATACAAAGTATATCGTGGTATGGGTTCTATCGCAGCAATGGAGAATGGATCTAAGGATCGTTATTTCCAGTCAGATGCTAAGAAGCTTGTTCCAGAAGGTGTAGAAGGACGAGTAGCATACAAAGGAACTGTAGAAGATACAGTATTCCAGTTGATGGGTGGTCTTCGCTCTGGTATGGGATATTGTGGATGCCCAACAGTTCAGGATTTACAGGAAAAGGGAAGATTTGTTAAAATCTCTGCAGCTTCTTTGAAAGAATCTCATCCTCATGATATTCATATTACCAAGGAAGCACCAAACTATTCAATTGAACAGTAAGAAATGGTATTGTATGGAAACCAGAAGAGAAATCTTCTGGTTTCTTTTTTATTTGATAGGAAAGTTCTCCGAACTTACCTATCAAATAAAAAGCTCCGCGATGGATCGCACCACGCGGAAAGGAAGATAATGCTGCGCATTCCAACTCCATTTCACATCGTGAAATCAGGAGCAGTCTATTTGTTCCACC
>JAZQQB010000098.1:0-3672 GCA_045628865.1 Lachnospiraceae bacterium
AATGTTTCCTTCCTTCCCTGCCTTCTCTTCCTTCCCTTTTCCCCTTAGAAAGAAAAGAGAAAAAAACAAAAAGAAAGAAGCAAAGAAAAAATAAAAAAGATAAAAGAAAGATATACCTCTTATTCTATCTATCTTATCCTATCCCATCCTTCTTTCGATTCCCCCTCTGGGGGAATCTATTATTTAGTGGTCGAAAATGAGAACAGAAAGGACGATTTTATGAAGAAAACAGTAGATTATGTTGATTTATGCAGATATGACAAGGAGCTTCGCTATGCAGTTGATGTAGAAGTGCTCTCTGATAAATTCCTTCTTGGAGATAAAGGAGATCAGCTTAGATTTGCCGTATCAGAGTATGGCTACAACAGACTTATGACAGATTCTCTTGATGGATTGATTGATATCAAGGGTTCAACATTGATGATTGATGCATTTGATTATCCAGAAATCACTACAGAATCCCTCACAGAAGAGATTAACAGAAGGCTTGAAGAGGGTGCTGAACGTCTTGGAGTACCATTCCCTAAGAAGGGTGATACCAATGAGTAAGCTGTTGCGCTATGAGCAGGAGACGGTTATCAATTTCAATGCCGGTGAGAAGATGGCAACAGTTTACACCGCAGATCCTGCCGTTATGAGAAATCTTGACTCATTAGTTATCGAATATCCAGACACCTTCAAGTGCATTAAGGTAAATGATATCAGCAAGACCTATGAGATGCCTAAATCATCCGTTACTTATCGTAAACCTAGAAGGCTGAGTGCCGAGCAGAGAGAGGCTGCTAGAAGAAGAATGAATTTGTTGAATCAGTAGTATGGATTCTATGGTGATAAACGATTCTAATTGATTTTATTCCGACGAAAGAATATAATGAGTAAAGCGAGGTAAGTGATATGGATTTTATTACAACAACAGATGCTTCAAAAAAATGGGGAATATCATCAAGACGAATTACTACTCTATGCAACGAGGGAAGAGTTGAAGGTGCAGAGTTGATTGGTCGTACTTGGTTTATTCCACGAGATACAAAAAAGCCATGCACTCAAAAAAGAGGACCAAAATCAGATACAAATGATAATGAGTCCACTTTTTAGGACAATATTTCTGCGAGAATATTACTATAAAACTTAAAAGGTAGGTTGAATATATATGCTAAATACTATTGAACTTTTTGCAGGAGATGGTGGCTTAGCATTAGGTGTTGAACGAGCAGGGTTTAATACAATAGGTCTTATTGAATTTGATAGAAGTGCTTGTGATACTTTGGAAAAAAATCGTCCTAATTGGCGAGTTATATGTGATGATATTGCCAATATATCAAAGCTTGATTTAGAGGAATACTTTGGAATTAAAAAAGGCGAATTAGACTTACTTTCTGGTGGAGCGCCTTGTCAGGCTTTTTCGTATGCAGGGAAGAGATTGGGGCTTGAAGATGCTAGAGGAACACTGTTTTATCATTATGCTGTTTTTCTTGAAAAATTGCAGCCTAAGATGTTTCTGTTTGAGAATGTGAGAGGCTTGCTAACACATGATGGTGGCAAGACATATAAAACGATATTAGAGATATTTACCAATGCAGGATATACAATTGAGAAAAAGGTTCTTAATGCATGGGATTATGGAGTTGCCCAAAAGAGAGAACGACTTATCACAATTGGAATCCGTAATGATTTAACTGATAAAATAAAATATGAATTTCCTAAAGAACATGAATATAAGCCTCTACTTAGGGATGTTCTTAAAGATGTTCCAGAGAGTGTGGGTGTTCCGTATGGTGAAAGTAAAAGGAAATTATTTGAACTTGTTCCACCGGGTGGATATTGGAGAGATATTGATCCAAAGCTTGCAAAGGAATACATGAAAAGTTGTTGGGAAATGGAAGGTGGAAGAACTGGTATTTTGCGAAGAATGAGTATGGATGAACCTTCACTAACTGTGTTGACTTCACCTTCTCAGAAACAGACAGAAAGATGTCATCCGTTAGAAGCAAGACCTTTCAATGTTAGGGAAAATGCAAGATGTCAAAGTTTTCCAGATGAATGGGAGTTTTGTGGAACAGTAATGTCACAATATAAGCAAGTTGGAAATGCTGTTCCGGTTAATCTTGCATATGAGGTAGCTATAAAAATAAAAGAAGCATTGGAGGGATAAACATGGATTGGAAATTATCGTTTATATCAGAAGAAGATTTTACAAATCATGTAAAGGCTACAATAGATAAATATGGCGAAAAGTTGGAGTCGTTTGATATTGTTAGATTTAATAAAAATATTGTGGATCCAATTAAAATGATATTTGATAAAACCGTTTATCAATCATCATGGGATGAAATAGTGAGTAATGAAATATTCAGACAGAGAGATAAATCAAATAATAATGATATAGGTTATTTTCATCAGAGAATATTTCAGTATATTGCCGATTGCCGTGTGCCAGATAATGGCAAAGAAGGTGGATGGGATGTTATCTTTCATAAAGATGCTGGAATAGAATTGCCGGATGGTGATGTTGTCCATACTGTATATGTTGAAATGAAAAACAAACACAATACAATGAATTCATCAGCTGCAGGAAAAACATATATTAAGATGCAAAGCCAATTGTTAGCTGATGATGATTGTGCATGTTTCTTGGTTGAAGCTATTGCAAAAAAATCACAGAACATAAAATGGTCAACAACAGTCGATGGAAAAAATGTATCTCATAAGAAAATTAGAAGAGTCAGTTTAGACCAATTCTATGCGTTAGTTACTGGTCAAGAAGATGCACTATATCAAATGTGCATGGTATTGCCAAAGACTATTGAAAAGGTTGTTTCTGATGGTGGTGATGATGTTAAAGTGCCACATGATTCAGTATTAAAAGAGTTAAAAAATATAGCTGAAAAAATGGGTGAATCTGATGAGAATTTAGCAATGGCAATGGCTATATATCTTCTTGGGTTTAGTACATATAGTGGATTTACAAATAAAGCAACATCAGTTATCGAAGAAACTGATCATGACAGAATGCTCAAAAGATTGTATGAGTATGCTAAGTTGATGAAATAATAATATAACTTAATAACGTGCGCCAAAAGGTAGCGAGTGATCTTAACAGAAAACTCACTACCTTTTTTATTTGCATAAATCAAATCAAGGAAAGTGAGGAAATTAAAATGACAACTGATGAAAAAATTGCAAAAGCAGAGCAGGAAGTTAATCGAGCAAAGAAGAAACTTGCAGATGCTAAGAGGGATGCTCAAAAAGAAAGAAGGGCAGAGGAAAATAGGCGAAAGTACATGATGGGTGGACTTGTTGCAAAGTATCTTCGTGAGGATATGAAGATGGATTTTATGGATTTATCAGAAGAGGAAATTACAAGAGTTGTTGCTTGTGGAATGAAAATGAGAGATACCATAAATCTTGCTCAGAGCTTCATTGCTAAAAGACCGGCTACAGAGAAGAAAACTGATGCTGAAATTAAGGAAGATGGCGAGGGCGAGAATGAGTAGGCTTCTTCACCGAGATTTTCTCGGTGCGCACAGATATACTACCAGAGGTAGTATGTGCGTCCTTCGGAGACCATTGCATGGAGCAGGATGCCTATCTTCGATAGTCATAAGGGGAAATGACCTTTCCCCTTCGCTTCGCTACCCTTTTGTGTACTTTGCGTTTGCGATAGGTCTAAAA
>JAZQQB010000099.1:0-10254 GCA_045628865.1 Lachnospiraceae bacterium
TCACCTCATTTTTGCCATAGTTAAAGATCAAGGTACCCCAGTCCGGGTGTGCACCACGTCTTGGATCCTCATGTTCATACAAACAGGTTCCATCAAAATTGGACAAACCATGTGTATCTCTTGGGAAATGGGCAGGAACCCAATCCAAAATAATACCAATGCCTGCTTTATGAAGTTCATTACAAAAATACTGGAAATCCTCAGGTGTACCAAATCTGGCAGTTGGTGCATAATAACCAATCACCTGGTAGCCCCAGGATGCATCCAGCGGATGTTCCATGACGGGCATCAGTTCCACATGGGAATAATGCATATCAAGGACATAATCGATCACCTTTCTGGCAAGTTCTTTATAGTTCAAAAAGCCTCCATCCTCTGTTTTTGCAAAAGACCCTAAATGGATTTCCAAAATATTCATAGGCTCCTTATGAAGATTGGCTTTCTCGCGCTTTCTCATCCATGCCTCATCTGTCCACTCAAAATCAACGATACTTCTGACTACAGAAGCAGTATCTGGTCTTAGCTGCATACCAAAGGCATATGGATCGGATTTTAAATACACCAAGCCCCCCTTCACGCGAAGCTCATATTTGTAGTTTAAGCCCTCATGCTCTCCTGGGATAAAAAGCTCATAGATCCCAGACATGACATGCTTAGACATAGGATGCATTCTTCCATCCCAGTTATTGAAATCACCAACTACGCTGACTCTCTCAGCAGATGGTGCCCAAACAGCAAAATACGTACCCTTCACCCCATCAATTTCCATTGGATGGGCTCCTAAAAGATGATAGATCTCATAGTGGATACCTGCCTGGAATCGTTTCACATCCTCATCTGTGATCAAACTTCCAAAGCGATACGGATCCTCAAAGATCTGCACCTTCTTTTCTGGATATTTTACAAGATACACATAGGAAATAGGCAATTTATGAGGAATAAGCGATGCAAAAAATCCTTCCTCATCTGCCATTTCCATTTCAAATTCTTTTCCCGCAAAGTCATCCAGAAGCTTTACCTTGACAGACTCTGCCCCTGGATAAAAACACTGGATCAAGGTTTTTGACCCAACTGCCTTGGCTCCTAAAATTTCCTTTGGCTGATTCTCCTCAGCATAAATCACTGCCTCAATACGAGGCCAATTCATTAATTTGTATAATGCGTCCTTCATACACAATAACCCCCTAAAATTCTAGTAATACCCCTATATTTAATTGTCTAATTCATGAATAAACAATCCACTGCGAAGCTTTGGTTCAAACCATGTTGATTTTGGTGGCATCAGTCTGCCTGCATCTGCTACCATAAAAAGCTCCTGAATTGATGTTGGATACATAGCAAAAGCCACTTTGCAATCCTTGCGGCATCTATCCTCCAATTCCCCTAAACCGCGGATTCCACCAACAAAATCGATTCTTTTATCTGTTTTTGGATCATCTATTCCAAGTACCTTACTCAGTACGGTATTTTGTAAAATCGCAACATCCAGTCCATCTACTGGATCTTCAGAAGCAAACTGGCTCTTCACTGTAAGCTCATACCACTTCTTTTCAAGATACATCATCACCGTACCCTTTTTCGAAGGAGCTTTTGCTTCCTTATATATGTTACCCAATTCAAAATATTCCAAAACCTTATCTAAAAATTCCTCACTGGAATTTCCATTCAGATCCTTCACAACACGGTTGTAGTCCATGATGTATAATTCCTCATCAGGAAAAAGAACGGATAAAAAGCTGTTAAACTCTTCCTCGCCTGTATATGCAGGATTTGCTTCTCTTCTCTTTAAGCCAACCTTTACCGCTGACGCACATCTGTGATGACCATCTGCAATATAGATTTCATTGATACCTGCAAAAGTTTCAGAAATAGAAGCTACCTTTGAAGCCTCATCAATGATAAATACGCGGTGTCTGATACCATCATTGGATGTAAAATCATATACCGCATCCTTTTTCTTGGTTTCCAAAACAATGTCATTTATCACATCATTTTTACGATATGCCAAAAAAATAGGCCCCGTCTGCGCATTACAGATATCCACATGGCGAATACGGTCAATTTCCTTATCCGCCCTGGTGTTCTCATGTTTTTTGATCACGTTATTTAAATAATCATCAATGGATGCACATGCAACCAGACCAGTCTGTGTTCTTCCATTCATGGTAAGTTCGTACAGGTAAAAACAAGGTTTTTCCTCTCTCACAAAGCTTCCATTCAGAATCCATTCCTTCAAAAGAGATGCTGCTCTTTCATACACCTCATCCGCATAAGTATCAACGGAATCAGAAAGACCTGTTTCCGCTCTATCGATATTCAAAAAAGAATAAGGCTTATCAGCCACTTCCTTTTTTGCTTCTTCTCTGTTGTAAACATCATATGGAAGTGCTGCGATCTGATCTTCCATACCCTTTCTCGGTCTTACAGCCCGAAAAGCTTTTATTACTGCCATATTTCTCATTGCCTCCCTCAGATGTGCGATATTTCGTCACATACTTACTTCTAATATATCAAAATCCGCCTACCACTTGCAAGCATGAATTGTATAATCATAAAATTTGTGCTACAATACTGCTTGCAACAGATTGTCTGTTACAAATACAAATAGAATCGAGGTTCACTATGACACCAGAAGATAAAGAAATATTAACAAAAATCAATAACTATGCAGACAAGGTAAATAACTACATTGATCCAACAAAGGTACGTGTAGGTGAACAGTTAGAAAAATTAAAACCAGTTATGGAAGAAATTGCAAAAGAAAAAAATATGTCTGTAGAAGATGTTTTCATCAAGTATATGGATCTTACCAGTGAAGTATCTGTTGATAAGGAGCGTAAATTCCAGTCAACAGTTGGAAATATGGGAAACTATGGAGATATGCATTTTTCTTAAATTCCATCTTTATACACAAAAACAGGAGCTGCAGATTAAGCAGCTCCTGTTTTTATGCCAAACAACAGTTTATAACAATTCCGTTGTCATTCTATACTCATTCTTATTTTCACTCTTCACCTGATACAACAGCTTATCCGCAGTATATAAATAATCCGTAGATGTTGTATCTGAATTCGGTACACAATTAACTGCTCCCACAGATAATGTTATAGCGTGAATGACGCCCGGATTTTCTTTTTCATTTCCTTTTTTTCTTTCCTTCTCAACTACGTTGGTGAACTGTTTATGCGTAATTAGCTTTTTCAAACAAGACTCAAAGGGTACTCCAGTCATCCCAACCGTTATCACCACAAATTCATCGCCTCCATAACGGCATACCACTGCTTCTTTGCCAAAGCAAAGTTTCAATACCTTCGCAACAGTCTTTAAGCATTCATCCCCAAACAAATGACCAAAACTATCATTGATAACCTTGAAATAATCCAGATCCACCATACAGATACCAAATGGCACCTTTCTATTTTTGGCCATATCCAACATATCATCTATATATGTCTGCAGCCCTGCACGATTGTACGCCTTCGTCAGTTCATCCTGTATAGATAACTGACGCATCCGTTCATTCTTTTTTTGAAGTGCCTTTTGTTTCTTACGATTCTTATATATTTCAAGTTCATTGGCAATACAAGCTCCCTGATTAGCCTCAACCAAGGAAGCTACCTGCTCCTGATAAGTGAAAAAGCGCTCATAAAGATTCTCCTTCGCTTCCCACCCAAACAGTTCTGTAGCCCTGATCAAATAGTCATAATAGCTTGACCAATAGTTAGCGATGTCACATTTTGTGGCACTTTCCAACATTCTGTCTAAACAAACAGTTGTATAATACTGATGTTTGATCTTAATTGCGACATCTGCCAAAATTCTATAGGTATCAAACTGTTCCAAAGCATTCACCGGACGGCACTTCAAATCCAGATAACGTCCAATAGCAAGCTCGGCTTCCTTCACATCAGACTGCTTCACGGCAATCTTCGCCTTCATCAGCTCATAGGCTGGGGTGGTCTCGTCTATCAGCAAAAGTGCTTTTTCATATTCACCAACGCCATAATAATACTCCGCCATTTCCTCTTCATATTCCATGCGGGCGATTTTCATTTTATCTTCCGGATAACCAATCAATTCACATAGAGAAAAACTTTTATCAAACATATCCTTTGCTCGATCATATTGTCTAAGTCTGCAATATGATACGCCAAAATTAGCGTAAAGCACACGAAGCATTGCGTAATCCTGCCTCTTTGTAGCGATCTCAATACCCGTACAAAAAAGTGTAGCAGCCCCTACATAATTTTCCATACAGCCATAAACAAACCCCATCAAATTGACAGATATCAAAAATAAATCCTCAATTCCAGCCTTCTGTTGAAACTTCAAAGCTTTCAATCCCACATCTGCTGCCTTCTTGACATCACCTAAAAGTAAATAGGATTCACACAGATAAGTATCCGAAAAAGCATGCATGTACTGAAACTTTTCTGGATCCTGATGCTTACTCAATTTTAAATTTTTACGAAATTCTCTAACTAGACGAAGCTCTTTTGTAGGATCAGATCGTCTGATCCGCAAGATCTCGTCCATCTGCATATTTAAATCCATAAATGCCTCACCTGTTTATAATCGCTTTGTACACTCATTCTTCCTTGGATACAAAATATCCGTTTCTTCCACTCTGCTTCACCTTATACAATGCCTGATCTGCGAAATGTATATAATCCAAAAATACGGTTGAATCCTTTGGAATCGCAGAAAAAACACCAATACTAGCTGTTAATTTCACTATTTCCTGTTCCTCGGACAACAAAACAGTTTCACGAATACCCTTTAACAGTTTCTCAATCAGTGCTTCCCAATCAGCCTTTTTGATTCCATCACCTACCAAGAAAAATTCATCTCCACCAAATCGAACGCCCTTGATCTTATCTGTTTCATACTCTTTGATTGCCTCTGCAACTGCCTGCAGACAATGATCTCCTGTCAAATGACCATAGACATCATTACACTCCTTGAAATGGTCCAGATCAATGATTGCGATATTGATCATTTCCTCATTCTTTTTATTATCAGTAAGGATACTTTCTGTAAAGTGCTTCATACCATTTCGGTTTAAAAGCTGAGTCAACGGGTCAATCGTTGAAATCTTTTCAAACTGATCAATACCCTTCAACAACGTTTCCTTTTCATCGATCATAGATGTCAAAAGACTTCTGTTTTCTAAGGCCTCCACCTGGTCCTTATAATCCTGGTCCTGATTTTTTCTAACATTATCATAATATTTTTTATATGTTCTATTTAAGGACTCTGTATCCCCCAATTTATCATAATAATCAATCCACCCTCTTAAAATAGAAAGCTCGTTGATCTCTGATTCATTCTTTCTTGCAGAATCAGTAATCAGCTCTAAAAGCTCCCTGGCTTCATCAAAAAATCGATGTTTGATCAGAACACGCAAGCTCTCCCAGCATGTATTCAAGTCGGAGGAATTATATCTGATCTTCGCATCCTCTGCATATTTTCTTGCAAAGCCAATAGCTTTATCTTCCTCTCCCATATTTTCTGATAAAGACGCAGCAAATTCCCACACATAGAGACTGATGCTTTCAAATTCTTCATTGGTCACTTCAAAAAGCACTTCCTCCAGATTCTTCTTAGCTTCCGCATATTTGCCTTCTTCATTTAAACAGATACCAAGATTTAAATGCATTCTGGTCAGACTATAATGATTCTCCTTTGTACTTTTCTCACAATGTTCCCTGGCAGCCCATGCCTTTTCAAAAAAACTGTGAGCCTGTTTGGAATAATTATACAACAAAAACACAGCCGCGATATTATTATTAATAAACGCCTGTGTCTGATAGTCCTTTTCTTCCGTTGCAATTTCCAACGCATTTATGAAATATTTCATCGCAAGAACATAATCTCCCTGTGAATAAAAAACTGCAGCGATAACATTATAGCTCTTTCCCAGGTAATCGTTGAAGCCATATTTTTTAAGCATCTTTATGGATTGTAAAAGAATTTCGGATGCCTTTGGCAGATTATCCAAAGTAAGATAAGCATCCCCTTCATAGAACTTCGCGATGGCCGCATGATAGTAATCCTCCCGCTCCATGCTGATTTCATAAAGCGTAAGGCACATCGCTAAAACCTTTTCAGGATCTGTAAAACGAAACTCTATTATTTTTTTTAATAATTCATCGCACTCGTTCTCTATATTTCGCATAACATCCATGTCTTTCGTGCATTCCTGTCCTTCAGTTTCCATAACATTATAAAATATTTGTTGCAAAAAGAAAAGAGAGTTTGACGTTTTTTTTTAAAAATTCGAACAATTCACTCCAGAAAATTTCTTTATTTTTTTGTGAATGTATGGAATAATAATATGGTCGTGTGCGATATTGCGGTTACTCGTACAGGATATCTATGTATAAATTTCTCGAAGAAACGAAAGGAAAAAAGGAAATGAAGAAAAATCTGATCAAAGTAGTTAGTTTGTGCATGCTTGTGCTCTTGTGCATTCTTGCACCAGACATTACAGCCAAAGCTCAGGACATCGGACTTCCACCAGCAGGTTACAAGGATTCTGGAAGATATCCTGCAGGTAAAGTATCTAATTACTACTATTATTCTAATGAAACAAAATCTAACAGAAAACTTGTTGTTTATACGCCACCAGGTTTTGACACCTCTAAAAAATATCCAGTTGTATACGCAATCCACGGTATCGACAACACTCCTGAATCTATTTTCAGAAGTTGGGGTGCTGATGCAAATCTCATTGCTGATAACCTGATCGGTTCTGGTCAGATTGAGCCAGTCATCATCGTTGCATGGGACAACAACAACGTTAACTGTCACAATGAATTAATGTATAACGTTTTACCATATGTTGAAAAAACATTCCCGGTTATCAAGGATGCTGACCATAGAGCAGTTTATGGTTACTCTATGGGTGGTGGTTATGCTTTTGCAGAAGTTATGGGAAATCTGGATACATTCCATCATTTATCACCAACCTCTGCACTTCCAATAAACCATCCATCTGATGATGCCATGTTCAAAAAAGGTTCTAAAGAGGTTACTTCTAAGTTAAAAACATTAGTACTATCTTGTGGTACAAAAGACTGGTGTGGATTCTACCCAGCTAACCTTGCGACTCACAACTACTGCGTACAGTACAACATTCCTCACTACTGGTTATCTGTAGAAGGGGGAAACCATGACTCAGGCGTATGGGCTCCAGCAATGTACTATTTATTAAAATATGCATTCCCTAAGGACGGCACTGCAAGCCAGCCATCTCAGCCATCTTTGCCAACACAACCTACAATCAACGCTGACAAAGTAGTGATCCCAGACGGAACCTACTACATCAAAAACGTAAATGCGCAGAAATACTTAACAGTAGCCGAAAACAAGGCTGCTGCAGGCACAAACGTTGAAATTTCTGCTTTCACAGGAAATGATGGTCAGAAATGGACTGTTAAAAATACTGGTGACGGATACATGACATTGACATCTTCTTTAGGCAACTTCATGCTTGATATCACTAACGGTTCTCCTGAAGACAATGCCAATGCAATCATTTATCACGGTTATTCAGGAGATGCGCAGAAATTCGTTGCATATTCTACAAACACAGCTAATGTTTGCACTATTGCTACAAAGGTAAGTAACGGTACAAAAGTACTTGATGCTTACGCAAAAGGTACAGCCAACGGTACAAATATCATGCAGTGGACCTTAAACAATGGTACAAATCAACAGTTTATTTTTGAACCGGTACTGTCTAATACTCCAGAAAACAATAATAGCAACGTTCCTGAAAGCAATGAAACTACTACTCCTGGAAACAACGAAGGCGCTGAAAGTGATAGCGGAAATACTGGAAATACTGGAAATTCCGGAAACACAGATGTTTCCCTAAAGGCTGATTATACAATTAATTCCTGGGGATGTGGTTATCAGGTAAACATTAAGATCACCAACAGCAAAACCACTGCTGTCGATGGTTGGACCTTAAAAATAAGCAAAAAGGATGTAAAGATTTCAACAAGCTGGAATGTAAACATCGAAGAAAGCGGTGATTACTACGTGATCACTCCTGTTTCATGGAATTCAACAATCCCTTCCGGTCAGAGTGTTGATTTCGGTATTCAGGGCGAAGGAACAATCGGCGATTCTATTTCTATGAGCGTAGAATAAATATAAAGAAAGAATTCTTTTTAAAAATTTAAAATCCATTGGTGACGTGCGCCGCAAAGTGCACGTAAATAACCCCGGTCGTATCACCGCAATACGACCAGGGTTTAAGTTTATTTTTCAACAGCACCTGCCGCCACCAAAAGCTTACAGCTGCTCTCCCGTTCATTCTTTTTGGCAAGCTCTAATGGAGTAAATCCACTACCTGTAGAAGCATTGATACATGCTTTTGCCTGTTCAAAGTTCAATATACACTCCCTCACCGGCGTTTTCGCCTTAATTTTTTCATCCTCATCTTCTCAAAATTGTTTCTCTGATCAAAAATCCAAACATTAACCCTATACAAAGTATGTAGCACATCACATTCATAAAGGTATATTTTGCATCTGATCGATCCTCAAAGGAAAGTCTTTCCACGATCCATCCCAATGCATACTTATCCACTGGCTGATTACAATAATCACAGATTCCACCATGAAAAATATTAATGGAATTTCCACAGCCCGGGCATTTATGCATTTTGATGGAAGTTGGCTCCTTAATCAGATACAAAGCCGGCTCTGTCACCGTCATTAGAAGGCTTTCCTTCTTCCGCTTTACGGTCTGATTCTCTAAATAATAATTAATGGTTTTGGCATGAAGATCAATACTGATAAATCGCTGGTCTGGTGAAAATCTTACCTTAAGAAACTCAATCTGTTCCACTTCCACATCAACCACATTTCTATGTGCAGCAAGAAAATCTCTCATATCGCAATTAGTAAACCCAACTGCCTCCTGCACTTGATCTGACATCATCATGCATTTGATTCTTTGCTCAATGGTTTGTCCAAAAGGAACAAGATTTTTAAAGCCAGCAATATTCTCCACAATATCCGAATTTTTGAAAAAAACACTCCTTCTTCTAGCATATGCATACATTCCCCAGGAAATAGCACAAGCAGCAACCCAGGTTACAATCCCAATCACATGCTCAATCGGAAAAGCCTTTAATGCATCCACATCCTTTGCTAAGGACATGGATAATGCCATCAAAATTGTCACTATAAAAAATGGAATACGGTTTTGATTGCTTAGATTAAAATAGGTACTACATCCTGCAATTTTACAGGCAAAATCCGATATTTCAAATTTCGAGCCACAGTAATCACAACCATCCACATAGGTTTCAATCTTTGCAAAAGAGCCACAATTCGGGCAGCTTACCTCCTGATTTCTGGTAGCAGGCTGATGAAAAAGCAAACGAAACATACGATGATCCTTAAACTTTTTATGGACACCACTCTGGGTTTTAAAAACTCGTTCAATCTTCATAGATTGCGCCCATTCGCCAGAAATCATCAATTCATTCCTGGTCACGATCTCATTAGAAACTGGTTTTTTGTTTCCATTATAATCACTCTTGATATGTAGCTGTTCATCTACACCAAGCATTTTACGCCTGCCAATTGCCTTTTCTTCGCCCTCATAGTAACTTTGTGTACACTTAAGCGCCAGATCAGCTCCCCTTAATGCATCTGGAATGTTCTCATTCCGAAAGCGAATATATTCCCATCCGATATTTTGCATCTGCCGTCCTATAGAACTCTCACCGGCATAATAATCGATACGTTTGTTCGAACTCGAACTGCTATCCCACGAATTATGACCCCAACCAGTATTCTTCGGTCCCCAGGAACCCGCTGAAGCATCTGTAGTTTTTTGATCCCACGAATTACCCATAAAAACCTCCCAAAACATTTTCCGTTATTATAACATAAAAAAGAGTGCTCCGCACTCTTTCGCGCCCGGGCGGAATGCGTAGCATTACCTTCCTTTCCGCGAAATGCGCATCCTTTGCGGAGCTTTTATTGAATAGGAAATTCGATGAATTTCCTATTCAATAAAAAAGACGTGTGATTATACACACGTCTTAAAATACTCCAAATAGGTTTTATTCCTTAGTATAAAACGTCACCAGCTAATGCTGTAGCAGCTTCCTGGTTTGCAGATTCTGCCTGACGGTATATAGTTGCCATATCCTTAAGGTCATTTACATGTTCCTGGATCATCGCTTTCATTTTAGTAATATCGTCTTCTAACTGATTAAATTTGTTA